>JAKAXM010000004.1 GCA_021816625.1 Pseudomonadota bacterium
TTTAGGTCTGGTGTCGCTGCTCGATACGACGCGACGACTCCAGCGTGTTCAATGAACCGCCGGATGCGGAACCGCACGTCCGGTGGTGTGGGAGGGCGACAGGGGTAACCCTGCCCCCTACCCGATGGTGCGGCTGGCGGGCGGAAGTCCATAACCTGTTTGGGACGCAGAACGCTGAGTCTAAGGCCCGTGCTCCGCCTCAGGACTTTAGGGTTTGAGCGAGCCGCCTCAAAACGCAAACGAACCGCCCCATGCGCGCGCGACCGTGCTGCCGAGCCGGTCGGCCGGGACGCAAAGGGGACTCGGTCCGCAAACTTCACAGGACCCCGGCGCGCCCGCTCATCGATCGTCCCCGGGTCCCCTGTCTCAGGGCGCCGCGCGCCGGCTCGCGACTCGTTATATACTAAGGGCGGCCCTTATCCCCAACATAGTGAGGACGTCCCATGCGTGCCGTCGTGATCGCGCTTCTTGGCGCCTGGCTTACCGTGCTGCCGTGCCCCGGAGCTATGGCCGATTCGCTGCCGCCACCGCCGCCCGGACCAGGGACTGCCTTGGTGCCGCCGCCCGGAAGCGGTCCCATTAGCGCCCCGCCCCGGGCCCCGCTACCTGCGCGCGTGCGTCTGCGTCAGTTGGAGCGCCGTGCCCACTATCTGAAGCAGCAGATCTGGCGCCTGCGGATGCGTCGGCGGCAGTTCCTGGCGCAAGGCATGCCCTATCATGCCCATCATGTCCACGAACGCATGATCGCCATAGGCTGGCGCTTGCGGCGGGTGCAGGCCGCCGAACGCGCGCTCATGATCCATTGATTGATCAATATCCCCAAAGGGGTGGTTCGCATGGAGCACGCCATATGTTAGTGTTTGATAATAGACGAGCCTGATCGGACTTAACCGTGGTTGATGGGAGGTACGCAATGAAGAGGATCATGAGGATGGCGGTCTTGGCGGCGGCATGCAGCGCGCCGGTCTTGGCGTTCGCCAACGGAAATCCGCAAACCCGTGCGGCGATGACGAGCGCGGGCTGCTTTGGTTGTCACGCCGTGAACCACAAGGTGGTGGGTCCTGCCTATAGTTGGATCGCGTACGTCTTTGCCCATAAGCCAGGCGCCGAGGTGAAGCTCGCCCACAAGATCATCTCCGGCGGCACCGGCCGTTGGAATCCGTGGACGGGCGGCATACCCATGATTCCTCATCCCCAGCTAAGTCTCGCCCAGGCCGAACAGATGGCCGCTTGGGTGCTTGCCCAGCATCCGGTCGCCCCGCCCAAGCCCTGATGGCAGGCCTTGTCCCGGTGGCGAGGCCTATAGCGGTCTCCCCACCGGTCACCCCCTTTCATTTAGTCTAGCTCCCGCCACGCCCGTATCCCGCCCGTGACCGAATAGGCCCGCTCATAACCCATAGACCTCAAGAGCTGGGCCGCGTGGAGGCTGCGCTTGCCGGAATTACATAGGCACAGCAAGACGTTGCCCTGCTGATAGTGATGTTTGTTGATGATCGACAGGAAGATCCGGGCGTCCTTGGCGGTCGGCAGGTCGCAGTCGAGGATTTCCTGCTCTTCGGCCGTCAGGGTATGACCCAGGACCTTTTTTAGGTCGAAGAGCGGAATGGTCTCGGCGTCATCCACCCGTCCCTCCAGATCGAGTTCGAAGGGTTGGCGGACGTCGATGAGTATCGCGATCTTAAGCCTCACGATCTCCCTCGCGATCTCGGGCTTGATCTCGAGGGGTGGGTTTTCGGTCGGTGTCACGGCGGCCATGCAGGCGGATTCCTTCACGTACCTGATTGGGGCGTCAGTATACCCCCACGGGCCGCAGGGGGACAGTCCGGTCGTTCCCGCGCACCATAACCGCGCGCCCTGCCCCGTATCGGACCAGACAGCGCCGGCCAAGCCCCCTGTTTTCCCCGATTTGTCGCGTTTTTCGCAAGCCCGTGCCTGTGCACGGAAATTGCTTATGGCCGAGAACATAACATGACGCGGGAGACAGTATGTCCAGGGTTCTCGATCAACTGCAAAGTGGCGACCTCCGCTCGCTCTGCGCGAGCTTCCTTTACTTCGATACCGGTTTTACGGTCTGGCTGCTCTTTGGTCCGCTTGCGCCCTACATAGGTCCGCAGCTCCACCTGCCGCCTGCCGCCATGGGCTTCCTGGTGGCGACCCCAGTCTTGAGTGGTGCCTTGTTGCGCGTGCCTCTCGGCCAGCTCTACCAGGCCTGGGATGGCCGCAAGATCGCCTTCATGGGGATATTCCTGTCGGCGCTCCCCCCGCTTTATCTATTGACCCAACCGTTTGCACCGTCGCTCGCCTTGCTGTCTCTGCTGGGCGTCCTCTTGGGGGTCGGGGGCGCTAGTTTTGCGGTCGCCCTGCCTATGGCAGGCAGCGGTTACGCCCCGCAAGTGCAAGGGCTTGTGCTCGGGCTCGCGGCCGCCGGCAATATCGGGGCCGTCCTGGACGGCGTGCTCTTTCCGCCGCTTGCACGTGCCTACGGATGGCCCTTGGCTATTGCGGCCGTCCTACCCTTGCTCGCGATGGCGGCTTTGGTGATGGCCGCTTGGGGCCGTGATTACGCCCCCAAGGCCGGCTCCGTGGCTCGCGGTCTGGCCGCCTTCGCGGCGACCGCAGCCTTACTGGGTTTGCTCGTCCTTGGCATCCTAAACGGCTGGTTTGGCGTCACGGGCCATCCGGCGATCCTGCTTCTCCCTCTACTCGGCATCGGCTTTGTCGTGACCCTCTTACCGGCCGCCCAGCGCAAGGTCTTGCGTCAATTTGATAGCTGGGCGTTTTTCCTGATTTACGCCATAACCTTCGGCGGCTTCGTCGGCATGTCGGCCTACATCGCCGTACTTTTGATAGCCCTCTACCACATCCCGAAGATCGATGCCGGCCTCCTCATGGCAGCCTTGGCCTTCACGGGGGCCACGATTCGTCCACTCGGTGGACTGCTCGCCGACCGCTTCACGGGCCCGCGGGCGTTGCGCTACGCCCTTTCCGGTATCGCCCTCGTCGATCTCCTGTTCGCCTTCGCGGCACCCGCGCGCCTGCCGGGGGTCGTAGCCCTGTTCTTGTTGTATGTCTGTTTTGGGGTCGGCAATGGCGCGGCCTTTCAGATCGTGCCTATGCGCTGGCCGGATCGCCGCGGCCTCATGACCGGTTTGATCGGAGCGGCGGGCGGCATCGGGGGCTTCTATATTCCCGTGATCCTCGGGATTGCGAAACAGCAAACCATGAGCTATCGCGGCGGATTCGCGATCTTCGCAAGCCTCGCCATTGTCGCCGCTCTCGTGGTACAGGCCCGCGCTGATGCCTGGATACGTCACGCGACTCATGTCCGGATGGCATCCGAACGCACCTCTCAGGAGATGGCGATCGAGGGTGATTAGGGGGCCAGTGATCCCCGTAGGGGGTACAACCCAGCATTTGCGTAATATTTTTCAGTAGACAGGGGGGAGTTGGCGTTATGCGTAGCGGACGTACAGTGGGTGCGGTTGCTTTGCTCATGGGCTTTTTGCGAATGGCGGCAGCCCATGATTTAGGGTACGCATTGACCCATGGAAATGTGGATTTCTCATTGCGACCTCGTTATGAGACGGTTACGCAACCAGGCAAGGATAGGGCGCAGGCGCTGACCTTGCGGACTCTGTTTGGTTATGAGACGGCATCTTACGACCGTCTGCGCGTGATGCTTCAGCTCATCAATGTGGCGAGTCTCGTGTCTCACTACAACAGCCTTTTGAATCAGGAGACGCGTTATCCTGTCATAGCGGACCCGGCCGCGACGAACGTCAATCAGGCCTATGTAAGCTTCCGCGGCCTGCCCGCCACTACGCTTCGCGCCGGCCGGCAGATCATCATCCTAAACAACGGCCGTTTCGTCGGTAATGCGGGTTTCCGCCAGAACATGCAGACCTTTGATGCCGTGAGCGCTAAGAATCAAAGCATCCGCGGCCTCACCCTCTACGGGGCCTATAGCTGGCGCCTTAAGGATATCCTCGACGCGCTCGTGCCGGTCCGGGTCGGGTTAGTCAACGTCCGCTATCAGCTGGCGCCAAAGACCGCGGTCTCGGTCTATAGCTACACCTACGAAAACCGCGCGCATACGATCATACCGGGTGCGGCGAGCTGCGGGTTGGCCGGGGACCCTGGGGTCTGCAATAGCGAGACGGCGGGTATACGGTTCGCGGGGCAGGCGCCCGTGGCCCCGGATCTGCGGCTTCTCTATACGGCGGATTACGCGCGCCAATGGCCCGAGGCGGGCGGCAGTCCCCTGATCGAGGCGCGTTACTATCACGCCGGGGGCGGCCTGGGATTGGGTCCGGCCTTCATCCGCGCCGACTACGCCGTGATGGGTAGCAATGCCGCCGGCACCTATGGCTTTCAGACCCCGCTTGCGACCAAGCACGCCTTCAATGGCTGGGCCGAGGTCTTTCTGGTGACCCCGCCTGCCGGCCTCAGGAGTTCCTATGTGACCGTCGGCACACGGTTTTTTGGGACCCACCTCATGGCCCGCTATTATCGGTTCGCGGCCGCGCACACGGCCTTGCGCTATGGCCATGAATACGACCTCTCGCTCCTTTATCCGGTGCGGCCAGGCCTGAGCGCCGGGGTTCAGTACGCCAACTACCGGGCCGATCATTACGCCGTGAATACCCAAGCCGGTTGGGTGTTTCTGTCTTATCACTACTGAGGGTTAGGACATGGATGACGGGGTCGCGGCCGTGTCGATTCGTGAGGAAACCCGCTCCGTATGCCCGTATTGCGGTACCGGCTGCGGCGTCATTATCGAGCACGACGGCGAGCGGGCACTGGCGGTGCGCGGCGACCCCACGCATCCTGCCAACTTCGGCGCGCTGTGCACCAAGGGCCGTACGCTGGCCGCCACCATGGCTTCGCATGAAGGGCGCTTGCTCAAGCCTTTGCGCCGTGCCGCACGCACGGTAGCCCCCGCTGCCGTGTCCTGGGATCAGGCGCTCTCCGAGGCGGCCGCGCGCTTTGCCCACATCATCGCCACGCATGGCCCCGAGGCCTGCGCCTTCTATGTATCGGGGCAGTTGAGTACCGAGGACTACTATGTCGTCAACAAGTTGGCCAAGGGTCTGATCGGGACCAACCACATCGACACCAACTCGCGCCTATGCATGGCCTCGGCGGTCAGCGGATACAAGGCCAGCCTGGGCCAAGATTCCGTGCCCGGCTGCTACGAAGACCTCGAGCTCGCCGACGTGATCTTGATCGCCGGGGCCAATCCGGCGTTTGCCCACCCCGTTCTGTTTCGGCGCATCGAGGCGGCGCGCGCCAGGGGCGGTGGTCCTTATGTCATCACCGTGGATCCGCGGCGCACCGCGACCGCCTGCGCGAGCGATCTCCATATCGCTCTGACCCCCGGTACCGACGTCGCGCTTTTCCATGGGATCGCACATATCTTGATGCGCGACGGCCGTATCGACCGGGCCTATGTACGCGCCCACACCGAAGGCTTCGAGGCCCTGCGCGAGCGGCTCTACGATTATCCGCCCAACCGAGTCGCGGCCCTCTGCGGGATATCGGTCGAGGACTTGGAGAGGGCAGCGGCGGTGTTCGGCGGCGCGCGTGCCGTCACCTCGTTATGGTGTCAGGGCCTCAATCAATCGCACCGCGGCACCGACAAGAATCGCGCCCTAATCAACCTCCATTTATTGACCGGGCAGATCGGCCGGCCGGGGGCCGGTCCCTTCAGTCTCACGGGCCAGCCCAACGCCATGGGCGGCCGCGAGGTGGGCGGTATGCCGCAGCTGTTGCCGGGTCACCGTGAGGTGAGTAACGCCGCCGACCGTGAGGAGATTGCGCGACTCTGGGGCGTGCCGGCCCTCAATCCCCGGCCCGGGCTCACTGCGGTCCCCTTGTTCTCGGCGCTTGCCGAGGGGCGCGTGAAGGCCATCTGGATCGCCTGCACGAACCCCGTGGTGAGTCTGCCTGAGACAGGGCTCGTCCAGGCCGCGCTCGCGGCGGCCGACTATGTTGTCGTCCAAGAGGCCTTCTATCCGACCGAGACCACAGCCTTCGCAGACCTGCTCCTGCCGGCTGCGACCTTTGGGGAGCGCAGCGCTGTGGTCACCAATTCCGAGCGGCGCCTCAGTCTCATGGGCCAGGCGTTGCCGCCTGCCGGACAGAGCCGTCCCGATTGGCAGATCTTTCGCGATTTCGCTTGGGCCCTGGGGGTCGCCCAGGACGCCCTGGGCGGGCCCCGCCTCCCAGGTGAGTCCCATGCCGCCCGTGCACGCCGACTCTTTGCGTATGAGGCGCCCCGCGCCGTCTTCGAGGAGTACCGCGCCACCACCAAGGGCCGCGACCTCGATATCACGGGGCTCAGCTGGGAGCACCTCGCGGCCGGCGGCGGGCAGTGGCCCTACCCGGAGGGTGCGCAGGCGGGCCACAAACGCCTTTATTGTGACGGTATCTTTGCGACCCCCGATGGCCGGGCGCGGCTCGCGGCTATGCCCCACGAGCCGCTAGCCGAACCCCTATCCGCCTCCTATCCCTGGCATCTGACGACCGGTCGCCTGCGGGATCAGTGGCATACCATGAGCCGCACGGGACGAGTCGCCGGTCTTTTTGCCCATAGCCCCGAGGCCACCCTCTCCTTAAACCCGGACGACGCCGCGCGGCTTGGTCTTGCCGATGGAGACCTCGTCACGGTCACGGGCCGCCGCGGTGCCCTGACCGTGCCTGCCCATCCCGACGCCGATGTGCCGGTGGCCACCGTCTTCCTGCCCATGCACTTCGGGGCCCGTTTCAGCGCCCACGGCGCGCCGAACGTCCTGACCGAGGCCGCGGCCCGGGACCCTGTCTCGCAACAACCTGAGTTGAAACATGTGGCGGTCGCCCTCAGCAAGGCTTCCTTGCCCTGGCGGGGGCGAGTGGTCCGGCGCCTAGAGCCGGGCCTCTGGGAGGCCGCCCAGGGTTTACTCCCGGAACTGGAGTACGGGGCCTTGTATCGCCAAGAATCCCTGTTTGGTGAGGCGCTCGTGCTGCGCTTCGCGCGCGCCACGCGCCCACCCGACCTCTGGATCAAGCGATTGCATGAGATGTTTGCCTTGGATGCAGGCGAGGTCGTCGGCTATGAGGACAGCCGCGGCATCGTAAAGCGCATACTCATCCGCGATGAACGTTTGTGGGGGATCGCCGTTTTCGGGGATGACGCCACTGGCCCCTGGCTGGGTGACCTGCTGGTGACGGGGACCGCGGTGGGCGCCTGGCGCCACCAGCTGGTGGCGCCGGTCGTGCCCCTGACGGCCATCCCAGCCCCCGGTCGGCTGATCTGCCAGTGCCGTGGCGTGTCTGAGCAGACCATACGGGACTGCCGGGAGGCAGGGGCGAAGACCGTGGCCGCGGTTGGTCAGGTGTGCGGGGCGGGTACCGAGTGCGGATCATGCCGTCCCGAGATCGCCGCCTTGCTCTGTGCCTAGTAGACCGCCTCACCTTGTCCCGCAGCGGGCAGTTTGCGACTATGAAGGCCGATTCCAAAGGTGGGAGGCGCGGCTTGCGTGACTGAGCAGGCGCTGCCGATTACAGGGCTTGTCCTCGCCGGCGGCGCCGGCCGCCGCATGGGCGGACAGGACAAGGGTTTTCTTTTGTGGGCGGGCACGCCACTGATTGCGCACGCCCTGCGGCGCCTAGCCCGGCTCCCGCAGATCCTGGTCAGCGCCAATCGTTCCCAGGATCGCTATCGAGCGTTGGGCGTCGAGGTCGTAGGCGACGATACGCCGGGCTATCCGGGGCCGCTGGCGGGTCTACGCGCGGGCTTCCGGCAGGCCCGTGAGCCCTGGCTCCTTTCCGTGCCCGTCGATACCCCCTGCCTGCCCAGGGATCTGGTCCCGCGCCTGTGGGCCCTGCGTCAGGCCGCGGGTGTCGTCGTGGCGCGTAGTCCGGCGGGCCCTGAGCCGCTCATATGTCTCGCCGACGCCACACTCGCGGGGCGCCTCGAGGCCTATTGGCAGGCCGGCGGCCGGCGTGCCCAGGATTGGTATGGCGATGCCCCTTGTGCCTGGCTCATGTTGACCGCCGCGGAGGTGGCCAATTGCAATACCCCGGCCGACCTGTGCGCCCCGACGGCCCTAGGGGGCGAGCCCCCCGAAGGGTATGAATGATACGGTATCCCCTTCGGCCACGGTCCGGCCGGCCGGGATATCGACGAGACCGTGCGCCCAGACCACTGACGACAGGACGCCGGAGCTCTGCCGCGCATGGGCCTCGGCCCACAGGCTGCCATCGGGTCTCATATCTAACCGTGCCCGGAGAAATTCGCGCCGATTGTCGGGCTTAAGCCGGGTAAAGGCGGCGCGCACCGGGTAGGTGCCCCATGGTTGCGCCGGCTCGCCTTGTAGGGCGCGCAAAAAGGGCTGCACGAAGAGCAGGAAGGTTACGAAGGCCGAGACCGGGTTTCCGGGCAGCCCCATGAAGTAACTTGCGCCGATGCGGCCGAAGGCAATCGGCTTGCCTGGCTTGATTGCCACCCTCCATAGCGACAGGCTGCCTTCCGCCTCGACCGCCGCCTTCACATGGTCTTCCTCGCCGACCGATACGCCGCCGGTCGTGACGATCACATCGGCCGTGCTTGCCGCCGCGCGCAGTGCCGTACGGGTCGCCTCCCGGTCGTCGCCCAAGTGCCCGGCGTCGCGGAGCTCGCATCCAAGCCGCGCGAGCAGCGCCTGCAACATCGGACGATTACTGTCATAGATCTGCCCAGGCCGCAGCGCGGCGCCCCCGGCCGGGCGCAATTCATCCCCTGTCGAGAGTACGGCCACGCGCAGCCGGCGCACGACGGTGACCCTCGTAAACCCGCAGGACGCCGCGAGACCCACGGCCGGCGGGTCAAGGCGTTGGCCGCGGCGCAAAATGACGGCGCCAGCCTCGATGTCTTCGCCTGCGCGGCGGATATGCGCGCCCGGCGTCCAGTGGGCGGGAAGCACGACCTGGTCGTCGCGTACGCCGCACTGTTCCTGGATCACGACGGTGTCAGCGCCCGAAGGTAGGGGTGCCCCCGTGAAGATCCGACAGGCCGTCCCGGGGGCCAGCACCCCCGGCGGATCACCGGCCGCGACCCGCAGACGCACCGGCAATGTCTCCACGCCCGCGGTCACATCGGCGGCCCGAAACGCGTAGCCATCCATAGCGCTGTTATCGAAACCCGGTACGGTTACGGGGCTTTGCAAGTCTGCCCCCAAGACCCGCCCAAGACCCTCGGCAAGCCCGGTCTGCTCGCACTCGCGCACCGGGGTCGCCTGACGGCGCATCTCCGCCAGGGCCTCTTCTAGCAACAAAAGCGGGGCGCCGCCGTGCTTCATGGCGCCCCCTCTGTGAATCGGGGCAAAAGTTCAACGAAATTGCACGGTTTGTGGCGGCGGTCGAGCTGCGGTTCCAAGATCTTGGTCCAGGCCGTGCGGCAGGCGCCCGTGGAGCCTGGTAGGCAAAAGATCACCGTCCCATTCGCAAGTCCCGCGAGTGCCCGCGATTGCAGGGTCGAGGTCCCGATCTCCTCGTAGGAGACGGCCCGAAAGAGTTCCCCGAAGCCCTCCACCTCCTTGTCGAAAAGCGGTCGCAAGGCCTCGGGCGTAATGTCGCGTCCGGTGAGCCCCGTGCCGCCCGTGGTGATCACGGCCTGGATCTTCGGGTCGGCGATCCATTGGGCGACGACGGCCCGCAGGATGTAGCGGTCGTCGGCTACCAGCGCGCGGTCGCCGAGGATGTGGCCGGCTGCTGTGAGCTGGTCTACCAAGGCCTGACCCGAGGTGTCGGTCGCAAGCGTCCGCGTATCCGAGACGGTGAGCACCGCGATAGTTATCGGTACGAATGCAGTCATGGTTGCCGGTTTCCTAAAAAGCGAGGGTGTTGGGGGGCCGTGGGCAGGCCTGGCCGAAGACCTCGGCCTCGCATCCCAACTTACACAAGCGCCAAGAGGCGCGCAAGTCGGAGCCGGATCTGGATCGGGTCTTTGCGTGTCCGCTGCCGATGCTGGTGCCCGGTGTCCCTGATCGAGACCCCTCAGACCGGTAGGTCGAGGAGGGCGCGTAAACGGTCGTTGGCCGGCGCGTGGCGGAGGTCGGTCCACGAGCCTTGCTGGATCACGCGGCCCTCATCCATGGCGATTACGGTCGGGCACAGGTCTTGGAGCATGAGCGGGTCGTGATCCACGGCGATCAGGGTAAAACCCAGGCGTTCCTGCCACGTCTTCAGGGTGTTCGTCAATTCGCGCACGAGGGGCCGATCGAGTCCCGTGAAGGGTTCGTCCAAGAGCACGAGCCCCGGTTGCCGGGCAAGCGTCCGGGCGAGGGCCACGCGGCGGGCCTGGCCGCCGGACAATTGGTGCGGCCGGCTGTGCCATAGAGGGTCTAGGTGCAGGCGCTCCCGCAGCTCGCTGACCCACGGCCCGTTGGCCCCCTGGCGTTTGTCTCTCAGCGCAAACAGCACGTTGTCGGCGACCGATAGATGCGGGAATAGGGTCTCGTGTTGCGATAGGTAGCCAAGTGCGCGGCGATGGAGCGGCAGGGCGGGCGGAAACCATCGCTCGCCTTGCCATCGGATGTAGCCGCCGTCGGGAACGGCGAGCCCGGCTAGGCACGCGAGCACCGTGCTCTTACCGCTTCCCGAGGGCCCAAAGAGCGCTACCCGCGCGCGTTCTGTCGCAAGCTCTATCACGACGCGGTAGTCGCGTCGTTGCTTTTCGAGGCGGCAGTCAAGCATAACCGCGAGATCGCGCGACTAGTCGCAGCAACCACGGCACGGGCAGCGCGCACAAAAGAAAGATGAGTAGCAGAGGCAAGACCGTCGGCAGCCCCTGATCCTGAAGGTCGACCCAGAGTTCGACGGGGATGCCGTGCGGGTAATAGGCGGTCACCATGATGGCGCCGAACTCGCCGAGCGCACGCACCCAAGCGAGGCTTGCCGCGGCCCCCAGGCCCAGACGCGCGAGCGGTAAGGTAATATGCCAAAACACCTGGGCGGGCGGCGCGCCGAGCAAGGCGGCACTTTGTTCGAGCGCCTGCGGGACGGCATCGAAGGCGGCAGTCGCGCCCAGTAGGTAGTAACCCAGGCTCGCGTAGACCTGCGTCACGACAAAGGCGGTACTGCTATTGCTCGTGGGGATACCTAGGCGCAGGAGGGCTGCGCCCACCGCCGAACGGGGGCCGAATGCCAGTGCCAGCAGCAGGCCGAGGGCCAAGGGCGGCATCAGCACCGATAGGAGCACGATCGCCTCGAAGAGTGTGCGTAGGGGCCGTGGCGCGGTGCGTAGGGAAAAGGCGAGCGGGGTGCCGACCGCGACCACGATGACAAGCGCCACGCCGGTCAGGCCAAGCGAGGTCGCCAGGGCACCGGGGGCCCCCGCATGGGCCCAGTCCCAGCGTCCCACAGGGACAAATAGCCCCCACAGGGGATAGAGCAGGAAAAGCCCAGCCGCCGCAAGCGACAAGGCGCGCACCCCGTCCTTTGACACGTCGTCCTTTACGCCTCCACCGCGAGTGTCGGGATGTAGAGGGATTGGATACCGACGCGCCCAGGACCGGTCATCCGGTTCCAGAAAAACGACCCCGCGCTACCAAAGAGACCGGCGCTCAGGTTCTGCGTCTGAGTCTTCATCGACACAGTCGGGTCCTTGTACAGCCACCCTCCGGGTTCGATATCGATCGACTCATGGGCATCCAGCACGACCTCGAAGACATTGCCGAAACCGTGGACCCATACAATGCCCGGGGTAGTCTCGGCTCGGAATTGATCGACGATGATGCTGTTGCCCCCGAACACCCAATTCATGATCCCTTTGATGCGTGTCACCGAATACGACACCTGTTCGGTGGCGGCCAGATATTGGTGTTCACGCACGTCGATGGCCTGTCCGGGCTGGAGGTGTATGGGCACGATCTGGCCCGTGCCGTCGCGGCTCACGGCCACGCGCCCCGGACCATGCGCCGAGGTGAGAAGCACCGGCATGCCGCTAATGGCGCGGCGCAGCAGGCCCTTCACGGCCTTGGCACCGATCCGTGTCGACGCGCTCTTCCACAGCAGGATGTGGTGTTCGAAGAAGACCGGGGTGTCGCTCAAAATGATCTGCAGGACGGGAACGAGCTCGCCTTCGATATGGTAGGTAACACCGGCAAAGGTCTCGTCACGGACTAGCGTTTTCTTTAAAACCGGTTCGATCATGGCGGGCTCCCTTATGATCTAGGGGGATCATAGGCCGGCCGGCCGGGCAAGGGAAGGGTGCTTGCGCCCGCGAAAACACCCCGGGCGCAACCGGCCGCCCGGGGTCAAGGGCCAAGCTGCCTAGGCGATAAGGCCTTCGCTCTTCAAGGCCTTCTGCACGGCGGGCCGACCCTGGATGCGGCTGCGGTATTCACCGAGACGCGGCCATGGCTTGAGGTCGACCTTCACGTAATCGGCCCACCCCAGAACCGTGAAGAGATAGGCATCGGCGGCCGTGAAGGCGGGGCCGGCGATGTAGGGGTGGCGGCCGAGCGCCTCAGAGACGTAATCCAGGCGCCGCCCGATCATCGTCAGTTGCCGCTCCCGGGTGGCGGCATCGGCATCGGGGCGGAAGAGAGGCCCGAACTGCTTGTGGATCTCGGTTGAAATGAATGACAGCCACTCCATTTGCCGATAACGTTCGAGGCTGCCGGGGGCGGCCATGAGCTGCCGATCCTTCTTCTGGTCACTGATGTACTGGAGTACGACCCCGACCTCGGTCAGCAGCTCGCCATTATCAAGCACGAGCGCGGGAACGTAGCCCTTGGGGTTGATATGCATATAGTCCGCGCCGTGTTCGGTCTTGTGGGTGCCGAGATCCACCCTTTCCAGGGTATGGGCGATACCGGTCTCCTCCAAGAGGATGTGGGGGGCCAGTGAGCATGCGCCCGGCGCAAAAAAGAGCTTCATGGAATCTTCTCCTATCCGTGGGGAGCGGGTATTGTCAGGCGATTCCGGGTGCAAAAGCCATACTGCTAGCCCACAAAAAGTATGGTTTCATGTGGCTTCCTCGCGTTTGTAAGCGATAGTAAAGGGGATGCCGGCCGTCTGCAATTTTTGGGTACTCTGTGCAGGGCCGGGTCTTGCGTCGGCGCATTCGGGACAGGTAAGCTATTTAGCTTGCTAATAATAAGCCCATTAGCGGATGGCCCCTCGCACGCCGATCGACCGGCGCAGGGTTCATCGGCTTGGCTTCGAGGGGTCGCACCATCATGAACGTTGATCGGCGTCGCTATCGCGCACCTAAGATCGCGCGCATCGTGTTCGGGCTTGCTGCAGCGGCGCTCGGCGGGTGTGCGATCGGCCCCCGCTTCAAGGCACCGGGACCCCCGCCCGTTACCCGTTACACGCACCGGCCGTCCCCGTCCCACACGGTCGCCGTCCACGGGGAGGCGGGCCTTGCGCAGCGCTTTCATTACGGCATCTCGCCCAAGGTGCGGTGGTGGCAGAGCTTCCGTTCCCACTCCCTCGATGCCCTGGTCGCAGCCGCCTTACGGGTCAACCCGACGCTTGCGGCCGACCGCGCCAAATTACTCCAGGCACGCGCCGTGGTGGCCGCCGACGAGGGCATCTTTTACCCGCAGGTCAATGCCGATCTGGGGGCCGTGCGGACGAAGGCGCCGAACTTCGGAGGCGGGGGTGGGCACCTGCCGAGCATCTATTCGCTGTACACGGGCGGCTTGACGGTCAGCTATTACCCCGACGTCTTTGGCGCCAACCGTTTACTGTATAACTCGGCTTCCGCGCAGGCCGACATCGCCCGCGACCAGCTACTGGCCGCGCAGCTCACCTTGATCGGTAACGTCGCGACCAGCGCCGTGCTGGCGGCCAGTGATCGCGCCCAGATCGACGCGACCCGGCGCATCATCGCCAGCGAGTCGCGGCTTTTGAAGCTCACGGAGGTCCAGTATCATGCCGGGGCGGTCCCCTACCTGGCCGTCGTCAATCAAGAGAGTCAGCTGGCGACCAGCAGGGCCGCTTTGCCCGCGCTCTTGCAACAACTGGCCCTCGAACGCTACACGCTCGCGACCCTGATCGGACGCTTTCCGGCGCAATGGCATCCGCTGCACCTGCAGTTGTCGAAATGGCATCTGCCCCGCAATATCCCGGTCAGTCTCCCGTCGGTGCTGGCCCGCCGCCGCCCGGACATCCGAGCGGCGACCGATGAGTTGCGTTATGCAAACGCTCAGATCGGGCTTGCCGATGCCCAGTTCTATCCGATCGTGCAGCTGACCGGCAGCATCGGCCAGGAAAGCCTTACCGTTAGCCATTTCTTCAACCCGGCCAGCACCGTTTGGAGTGTGGGGGCGAGCCTGCTTGCCCCGCTCTTCCATGGCGGGACCTTACGTGCCCAGCGCCGTGAGGCCCTCGAGCTTTATGCGGGCGCGCGCGCGACCTACGAGCAGACCGTGTTGGGCGCCTTCCAGCAGGTGGCAGGCAGCTTGCGGGCCCTGGACCACGATGCCCAATCGCTAGCCGATGAACGGGCTGCCTATGACGCCTCGCGCGAGGCCTTAAAGCTCGCCCGCGAAAGTTATCGCGCCGGTGCGATAGACTCGCTGTCCCTGCTCACGACCGAGGCGCTCTATAGCCAGTCGCGCATCGCCTATGTCCGTGCCAAGGCCCAGCGTTACCTGGACACCGTCGGCCTTTACACGGCCTTGGGCGGTGGGCCGCTCACAGCGAGTGACGCCCGGCCCAAGTCGCGATCCGCCCATTCCTCGTCCGTCTCGACCGTTACGTCCCAAAGGAACGCCCCATGAAGAAACGCATGATTCTGGTCGTCATCATTCTCGCGCTGGTCTTTGGCGGGATCTTCGGCTGGAAGGCATTCGTGAATCACAAGATCCACGAGATGATGGCCGCCCGGGGCCTGCCGATCGTGACGGTCGCGACGGCGCCCGTGAGACGAGTAGCCTGGCGTGACCGGATTCGCAGTGTCGGGAGTCTCAGCGCCATCCAAGGCGTCACCTTGACTGCCCAGCTGCCGGGCGTCGTCACGGCCATCGATTTTCATTCCGGGGCGCGAGTGCGCGCCGGGGCCTTGCTCGTCCAGGTCAATGACCAGCCGCAGCTGGCCCAGCTTGCCTATGACCGCGCGCAAACGAGGCTTGCCTACGCCAACCTGCGCCGCACGCGACTGCTCTACCGACAAAAGGCCGCGAGCCGCGCGCAACTCGATACCGCCGTTGCTACCTATGAGGGCGCCAGGGCCCATGTCGCAGGTGACCAAGCCGCCATTCACGAGCTCGCCTTGCGTGCCCCTTTTAGCGGCGTGCTCGGTATCCGCCAAGTGAATCTTGGCCAGTACCTAGCCCCCGGGGCCCCGATCGTGGACCTGCAGTCGGCGCACGCCCTTTATGCCGACTTTACGGTACCGCAGGCCGAAGTCCCTCGCGTGCACGTCGGCCAGAAGGTCGAGGTAAGTGTCGATGCCTTCCCTCACCGGCGTTTTGCGGGTACCGTCCATGCCATAGATGCTGCCGTGAATACGACGACCCGTAATATCCTCGTGCAGGGGGTGGTTCCCAACCCGGGCGGCGCCTTGCGGCCGGGGATGTTTGGTCGCGTCCGCCTGATCGGCACGCAGGCCCATGAGGTCACGGTGATACCGGCCGTCGCGATCGCCTACAACACCTATGGGGACACCGTATTTGTCGTGCGTCACCGCACGATCAAGGGCCACCCCCACCTCATCGCCGACCAAGTCGTGGTGACTGTCGGTAGCGAACGCAAGGGCTTAGTCGCGGTGACGAGTGGGCTAAAGCCCGGCGAAACCGTCGTTACGGCAGGCCAGGTGAAGCTGCGTAACGGAATGCCCGTTGCCATCAATAACGCACTACAGCCGTAAGGCGCCGCCATGACGTTTACCGACTTTTTCATACGCCGTCCGGTCCTCGCCACGGCCTTGAGTCTCGTGATCTTCCTGCTGGGCGTACGCGCCTATGTGGGAATGACCGTACGTCAATATCCGAAGATGACCAACACGACGGTGGTCGTGACGACGGCCTATCCCGGCGCGAGCCCGCAAACCGTGCAGGGCTTTTTGACTACGCCGCTCGAACGCGTCATCGCGACCGCTCCGGGCATCGATTACATGACCTCGAACAGTGCCGAGGGCGTGTCGACGATTACCGCGTACATGAAGCTGAACTACAGTCCCAACGCCGCCGTAGCCAACATCCAATCGAAGATTCAGCAGGTCGTCAACAAGCTCCCGGCCGGTAGCCAGCTGCCAGTGATCAACGTGACGGTCGGCGATTCGACCGACCTTATGTATATCGCTTTTTATAGCCATCACATGACCCAGCAGCAGATCACCGACTACCTGCTGCGCGTCGTACAGCCGAGCCTCGTGTCCGTGCCGGGCGTGAGTCAGGCGCAGATCGTGCCGGCGGGGACCGGGTCGGGTAATACCTTTGCCATGCGCGTTTGGCTAAACCCGGTGAAGATGGCAGCCCTGCACGTGCAACCTGCCCAGGTCGCGGCCGCTCTGGCCGCCAACAATTATATTTCCGCCGTGGGCCGTACCCGCAACGCCAGTATGGGAGAGGTCATTCGTGCCACCACCAGTCTGTCGACCGTGCGTGGTTTCCGTAACCTGATCATCGCGCACAACGGGGCCACCCTCGTGCGCCTTAAGGATGTGGCCCGGGTCGCCCTGGGGGCCGAGGCCTATACGACGCAGGCGTTTTTCGATGGCACGACGGCCGCCTATATCGGCATCCAGCCTACCCCATCGGCCAATTCGCTCACCGTGGCCAAAGGCGTGCGCAAGGAACTCAACCGGCTCAAAGCCTCCTTTCCTCCCGCGCTGCACGCCAAGGTTCCGTACGATGCGAGCACGTATATCACCGCAGCCCTGCACGAGATTCTGACGACCATCGGCATCACGCTCGTGGTCGTGATCTGCGTGATCCTGCTCTTTTTGGGCTCCTTGCGCGCCGCCTTGATCCCCGCGATTGCGATCCCGCTGTCGATCGTCGGTGGCGGTCTGCTCATGTGGATGATGCACTTCACTGTCAATCTCCTGACCCTGCTCGCCATCGTGCTCGCCATCGGGCTTGTTGTTGATGATGCGATCGTCGTCGTCGAGAACATCCATAGGCATATCGAGGAGGGGCGCAGCCCCTTGGATGCCGCCGTGCTGTCGGGCCGCGAGCTCATGACCCCGATTATCGTCATGTCGACGACGCTCGTGGCCGTGTTCGCGCCGATCGGGTTCATGGGAGGGCTCACGGGCAGCCTCTTCTCGGAGTTCGCTTTTACCTTGGTTGCGGCGGTTCTGGTATCCATGGTCGTGGCCCTGACCCTGTCCCCCATGCTGAGCGCGCGCGTGCTACGCGCAAACCCGCCGCACGGCCTTTCGCGCTTCATAGACGAACGCTTCGAGCGCCTGCGCGTGCGTTACGATAAGATCTTGCACGGAAGCCTCGATTACCTACCGGTCACCTGGCTATTCGCCGCGGTCATGTTCGCGAGCGTTTACTTCTTGTTTACCTCGACAAAGCAGGAATTGGCGCCCCAAGAGGATCAAGGGATCATCTTTGTCGCAGGCGTTGCGCCCCCGACCGCCACCCCGCGCTATCTGCGCACCTATGGCCTGCAGATCATCCATGATTTCGAGAAACTAAAGGTTTACGACAAGAGTTTCATGATCACGGGTTTTTCGCCGAGCGGCGCCGGTACGAATCAGATGATGGCGGGCATGCACCTCGTGCCGTGGAACAAGCGCTCGATCAGTACCATGGAGCTTCAGCCCATCGTGCAAAAGCAGATGGCGCGGATCGCGGGTCTCCAGCTCGCCGTGTTTCAGCGGCCTTCGCTGCCAGGTTCTGCTGGCGGCCCCCCCGTACAGTTCGTTATCCAGAGCAGTGCCAGCTATAAAAAGATCAACGAAGTGGCCAATCACCTCATCGGTATCGCGCAGCGGAGCGGGCTTTTTGCCTACGTCGCCAAGGATCTGCGCTATGACGATCCGCAGATCATACTGCATATCCGGCGCAATATGGCCGCCGCTCTTGGCCTCAATATGCAGACGATCGCAGATAACCTGCAGCCGCTGTTAAACGGGAATTACATCAACCGTTTCGATTTGGAGGGTCGCAGCTACGAGGTCATACCGCAGGTCCCGGATCGTTTCCGGGCCGACGCCGGTATGCTCAAGAGCTTCTATCTGCAGGCGGGCGGCCACATGGTGCCCTTGTCAACCGTGGTCTCCCTTAAGACCGCAGTGGAGCCCCAGTTCTTGCCGCAATTCGATCAGCTAAATTCGGCCACGATCCAGGCCGTGCCCATGCCGGGCGTCACCATGGGACAGGCCTTGTCTTATCTGCGAGTCCAGGCCCACAAGATCTTTCCGCAGGGCTTTACGATCAACTACGCAAGCGAGTCACGCCAGTTCATGCATGCCCGCTCCGGCTTGTTGGTCACGTTCTTCCTGGCGGTGCTCTTGATCTATCTTTTGTTGGCCGCCCAGTTCGAGAGTTTTCGAGATCCACTCATCGTCATGGTCACGGTGCCTATGTCCATCAGCGGCGCCCTGATCTTTCTGAGTCTGGGCCTTGGCACCATCAATATCTATACCGAGGTGGGCCTCATCACGCTGATCGGGCTTATCACAAAGCAGGGCATCCTGATCGTGCAGTTTGCCAACGAGGCCCAGCGCCAGGAGGGCTTGAGCAAGCGCGCGGCCGTCGAAAAGGCCTCTTCGATCCGCCTGCGCCCGATCCTCATGACGACAGGCGCCATGGTAGTCGGCGTTTTACCGCTGTTGCTCGCGTCCGGTCCTGGCGCTGCGGCACGGTTTGCGCTCGGTCTTGTCATCTTCACGGGTCTTAGCTTGGGCTCGCTTTTTTCCCTGTTCGTGGTGCCGGCTATCTATATGCTGCTCGGTAAAGACCACAGCCACGACAACGCGGGCCCGGGCAACTCACAGGCGCGCTTGCCATAAAGAGCGCCGCGAGGGGCGCGGCTTAAGGGTCGGGGCTGTTTTACGGGTAGTTCGCTTTCGCGCTCGGCGCCTCGACCTCGGGGCGAGATCGCTGATGGGCGGTGACGGCGGGCGAGGCCGCCGACCCGGTTTATTGCGGGTCTGGGCCTCCCCTTGGGCTTGAAGCGCCCCTCGTCACATACCGAGGGCTTGCTGTGTCGCCTTGGTGGGACGTCCCGTCGGCTTGAGCCCGTGGGCCTTCTGGAACTTTTCCAGGGCTGTGCGCGTTTCGATGCCCATCTTGCCATCGACCGCTAGGTGCGCGTGCTCTTTGCGATTCAAGGCTGCCTGAATCGATTTGACCCAAGGGCTACCACCGTGCTTAGCCATGCTGCCTGTAGGGTGGCTCGCCTCGGTCGTTTGGGGGCCGGCGGCCATATGGGACTCGCTGGTCATGGGGTGGCTGCTTGCAGTCCCCGCCTGAGGGGATGCGTCCGAACCGCCCCCTTGGGCGAAGGCGGCCGCCGGTAACGCGCCTGCGAGCACGGCTCCCAGGATGGTCCGCTTCAGGACACGGCGAAGTGGGGATTGTGACATGCGTTTTCTCCTTAAATGGGCCCCCGGTGGTAAGGCTTGGTGATCATGATCGGCGGGGCGCCAACCGGGGGCGTGCCATGGCCCGCGCCGCAGGACCTGAGGCTACGGCATTCTCTGCGCCCGGACATCCTCACAAAGGTCCGCTGCCTGCCGTGACCCTCGAGCCCGAAGGACGGGGTAAACGCTAGTCCCAGGCAAGCCCGCCACTGCGATATTCCGTCACCCGAGTCTCGAAGAAGTTCTTTTCCTTTTTTAGATCCAGCATTTCGCTCATCCAAGGAAAGGGATTCGACGTGCTGGGTTCTGGTTCGGGCAGACCGAGCTGTTGGCAGCGGCGATTGGCGATGTAGGCGACGTATTGGTGCATCTGGCGCGCGTTCAGCCCGAGTACGCCGCGCGGCATGGTGTCCGAGGCATAGTCGCATTCGAGTGTTATGGCTGTGTGCATGAGGCTTAGGATCTCGGCCTGAAAGGCCGGCGTCCAGAGGCTGGGGTTTTCGATCTTGATCTGGTTGATGAGATCTATTCCGAAATTGCAGTGCATGGACTCATCGCGCAGGATGTACTGGTACTGCTCAGCAGTGCCTACCATCTTGTTTTGGCGGCCCAGAGCCAGGATCTGCGCGAAGCCCACGTAGAAAAAAAGTCCTTCCATCATGGCGGCGAAGACGATGAGCGAGCGCAGCAAGGCGCTGTCCGCGGCAATCGTACCCGTTGTAAACCGTGGTGCTGCCAAGATCTCGATATGGGGCAGCAAAAAGGCGTCCTTGTCGCGAATCGAGGGTATTTCGCGATAGGCATTGAATATCTCGCCTTCGTCTAGACCCAGGGATTCGACGATGTATTGGTAGGAGTGGGTGTGTATGGCCTCCTCGAACGCCTGCCGCAGAAGGTATTGACGGCATTCGGGGGCGCGAATGTGGCGGTAGGTGCCAAGGACGATATTGTTCGCCGCCAGCGAATCGGCGGTAGTAAAAAATCCGAGGTTACGTTTGACGATGCGCCGCTCGTCATCGGTAAGGCTGTGGGCCGATTTCCAAAGGGCGATATCGCGCTCCATGCTGATTTCCTGCGGCATCCAGTGGTTGGCGCAGGCATCCCGGTATTTCTGTGCGGCCCAGGGGTAACGGCCTGTGTGGCGCAGATCGAGACCGGGGGCGGCTGTCAGCAGGCTGTAGCGCCAGCTGTGGTCGGATTCATGCTCGAAAGCAGGGGTGCAAGGCGGCATACAGAAGATCTCCCGGTACGAGAAGGCAGCGAATGTCGGGCCGTCTCCAGGGTGAATCCGGCCCATCCGCGAGCTACCCGCAGCGCTTAAAAGTCTACGGGCCTCCTCCTATTTGCCCCTTGCGCTAGGTCAAGCCGGTGGCACACTGCGGAATCGGACCGAAACCCTATTCCTAAGCCAGAGTTGTCCTTTTTTAACCAGTCCCCGGGTTGCTCCAATCGGCCGCTTTTGGGGACGTTCTCCTGGTCGGAGGGGGCCGCCCTGCCCGCGGCATTCGATATGGAAACGGGTAGTTCGTGGCCCTGCGAAACTGCCGACAGCATGGCAACGATCATGGGCAATGCTTCTGCCTTTAAACGGCAAGGCGACCGCATTACCCTGTCAAACATGATCCCTCTGGCCCGGAGAGCGCCATGCCCGCCACCCTTGGCGACGATTACAGGCGCGGGGGTCCGGGCACAGGTTTTCCCGCAGCACCGTTTGTTCTTCCGCTACCATGCGCCGAGCACGGTGATCGTGTTCGCGTGGCTCAATGACGAGGGCACCAAGCGCGCCTACAAGAGTTGCGACGACGCCTGCCGCGTATCCCGAAAGATGCTGGCAAGCGGCCATCCGCCAGGCGAGTGGAACCCGCTACTGCCCGACGTTCGGGCCCAGGGTCAGCGCCTGCAGCGGCTCAGCGCGGGTGTCCGCCGTAAGGCCTCGCTTCTGTGAGGCACAGCGTTGGTATGGGCGGCATCCGTCTTGGGGAAGATAAAGGCCGCCCCTTGATGACGGAAAACGTGTGCCGCGCGCGGTCACGCACCCGCCGAAGAATGCCGCTGATCAGCCCGACGCCGATGGGGGGTATTTCAGCGCGAAAGAGGTTGTCTCGCCGACCGGATTACCCCTGCATATGTTTACCGACCGGATTGGGCGGGGAGCGTAAGCGCATCCCGCATCCGCTCCTGGTCAGAGATGTGCGCTTTTCCCGCCCCAATGCTCGGCCTAATCCCAGGACAGGGCACCGCCGGTCTGGTACTCGGTGACCCGTGTCTCGAAGAAGTTCTTCTCCTTCTTGAGATCCAGCACCTCACTCATCCACGGGAACGGGTTGGTTGCGCCCGGATACTGAACGGGCAGTCCGATCTGCTGGCACCGTCGGTTGGCAATGAACTTGAGGTAATCGTCGAACATGGCGGCATTCAACCCAAGCACGCCGCGGGGCATTGTGTCCACCGCGTAGCGGTACTCGAGATTCACCGCCTGCTTGATGAGGTCCACGATCTCGTCCTGGAAGGTCTCGGTCCAGAGCGACGGGTTCTCGATCTTGATCTGGTTTATAAGATCGATCCCGAAGTTCAGGTGCATGGATTCGTCGCGCAGGATGTACTGGAACTGCTCGCTTGCGCCCACCATCTTGTTACGCCGGCCAAAGGACAGCATCTGAACGAAACCGACGTAGAAGAAAATGCCTTCCATGATCACGTAGTAGCCGATCAGGTTGCGCAAAAAGCGCCGGTCGTTTTCCTCGGTTCCCGTCGCAAAGTTGGCATTCATGAGCTCGCGCGTAAACTGGAGCTCGAACACATCCTTGTCGGATATGCACGATACCTCGCGATACATATTGAAGATCTCGCCCTGGTCGAGACCCAAGCTCTCCACGATGTGTTGGTAGGCATGCGTATGCAGGGCCTCCTCGAAGGCCTGCCGCAGTAGGTATTGTCGACACTCCGGATTCGTGATGTGCCGATAGATGGCCAGAACAAGGTTGTTGGCCACGAGCGAGTCGGCCGTCACGAAAAAGCCGAGATTGCGCTTTATGATCGTGCGTTCGTCCGGCGTAAGCCCGTTCGGGTCCTTCCACGTCGCGATGTCACGCGACATGTTCACCTCTTGCGGCATCCAGTGATTCGCGCAGGCATCCAGGTATTTCTGCCAGGCCCATTGGTACTTGAAGGGCACAAGCTGATTGACGTCGGCCTGACAATTTATGATGCGCTTATCGTCGACCTGCACCCGCCCCGAGCCGACCTTCAGTTCTTCGAGCCCGGTGAGGCCCCCGTGGTGAGAGCCGGCCGTGGCCGGTCCATTATCAAAGTTCAGCATGGTCTCCCTCCGTAATTTACTGGCACGCCTCGCACTGCGGATCGTTGACCGCGCAGGCCTTCGGGCCCTCGGCAACCGGTCCGCGGACGGCGTTCAAGGCGCCGTCGTTGAGGGTCGATTTCTCGACGGATGTGGCCCCCAGGGTGCGTAGATAGTAGGTCGTCTTCAGACCTTTCTCCCACGCCAACATATACATATCGGACAGCTTGCGGCCCGAAGGTTCCGCCATGTAGAGGTTCAGGCTCTGCGCCTGATCGATCCATTTCTGGCGCCGCGAGGCGGCCTCGATGAGCCAGCGGGGCTCGATCTCAAAGGCCGTGGCATACAAGGCCCGTAGGTCCTCCGGCAGGCGCTCTATACCCCCCACGCGGCCGTTGTAGTACTTGAGATCGTTGACCATGACCGGGTCCCAGAGCCCGCGTTCCTTGAGGTCGCGCACGAGGTGCTCGTTCAAGACCGTAAACTCGCCTGAGAGGTTGGACTTAACAAACAGGTTCTGATAGGTCGGCTCTATGCTTTGCGCGACGCCGGCGATATTGGAGATCGTCGCCGTGGGGGCGATTGCCAGGCAGTTGGAGTTTCGCATGCCGTAGCGGGCCACCGCTTCGCGGACGGGCGTCCAATCCATTTGCGCCGTCCGGTCCATGGCCAGATTGCCGCCCCGCGCCTCTTCCACGAAGGCGATGCTGTCGATAGGCAGTATCCCGCGGCTCCAGAGCGAGCCCTGGTAACTCGCGTAGGCGCCCCGCTCGCGGGCAAGCTCCGCCGAGGCCATGATGGCGTAATAGCTGATGGCCTCCATGGAATGGTCGGCAAACGTTACGGCGCCCTCGGAGGCGTAGGGTAGACGCAGCTTGTAGAGTGCGTCCTGGAAGCCCATGAGGCCAAGACCCACGGGCCGATGGCGCAGATTGGAGGCGCGCGCCTGGGGAACTGAGTAATAATTGATGTCGATCACATTGTCGAGCATGCGCATCGCCGTGCGTACGGTACGGCCCAATTTCTCCCGGTTCAAGCCCAGTCCGGCATCCACATGCGCCGCGAGGTTGACGGATCCCAGGTTGCAGACCGCGATCTCGCTCGGGGACGTATTGAGCGTAATCTCCGTGTTTTTGGTGATGAGGCCGTTTACGGTCCAGGCATGGGTATCTGAATCGACGCTCAGACAGTAGGCGTCTTCGTTGGGTTGCGGCGTAAGCCCGGTGAAGGTGGCGTAACGGCGCTGGGTGGCGCTGAAGTGCGGACCCTCGCCCTGGCTTGCGGCTACGCCGCTTATGGCGACTTGCAGCATGTTTGCCGCGAGCGCGCGCCCCTCGCCGCTGCCTATGATCAGGCGGTGCAGCGGGTGGCGCCAGTAGCTCTTCTCGATCTTCTGGATATGCGTCTCTACGCCCAGATTCGCCCAGACGATCTGCAGGTTTTCGATGAAGACGCGATCATAGGACGCGATCGTGAGGCTCTGGATCACCCCTTGGCCGCCCTGGTAGAGGCCGCGCAGGTAGGCGAGAACCGTCTCCTTGTCGCCTTTCCATATCAGATCGGGAATCCCGAGGTGGGTATGGTCGCGGTCATCATGGGTCTCGTGCGACCAGAGTTCTTGATCGTCGTGGGCCTCTTGGGCCATCCGGGCCTTGCCGATGTAGGCGAAGCGCGCCGCCGGAAGCTCGGTCACCATGCGGTGGCGGCCGTAAGCGCTGCTGGCTGTCATGAGTCCTATTACAAAGGCGATCTCGGGGTTGTGCTGGGGCCCAAACAGCCCCTCGCGCTGCTGAGTCAGGAGCCGGTCCCCAGGCTTTAGATCCTGGGCCTCCACCCAGCCGCGGTCCATGACCCACACCTTATGATCAGGCGTTACTTTATGGCTAAAGCCCTCGGCCGTCTCTATGCGCACGATCGGGGCATTCGGCCGTGGCAACAGCATCTCCGACGCCTCGTAGATGCCGTCTAGCCCTACCACCCGGTTCCTGCCTCCCAGGGCGTACAGTTCGCCCACGGTAAGCAGCCCGCGATCGGTGACCACCCTCTGGTCGGCCGTCATGCAGCAGAGGTTGGAGCTGTGCACGACCCCCTTGTGGCGCTGAGGGCTGCGCAGGTTGCATGGGTCTTTGAAGGTCAGCCAGGGATGCCCGGTCTCGAACAGCATCGAAAGCATTTTGCGCCAGAGATCAAGCGCGCGGACCTTCTTGAATAGCTTCAATTCTCCGCGCGCCGCGCGTTCCTCGTGGCGCTCATAGGCGGCCCGGAATTCCGCACCGTAGACCTCGTGGAGGTCGGCTGTGTCCGAAGGCGAGAAAAGCGTCCACTCGCTGCCCGTCCGCACCCTTTCCATGAATAGATCCGGTATCCAGTTCGCCGTATTCATGTCGTGCGTGCGGCGCCGGTCATCCCCGGTGTTCTTGCGCAGCTCCAGGAACTCCTCGATATCGAGGTGCCAGGTCTCGAGGTAGGCGCAGACCGCACCCTTACGACGGCCGCCCTGGTTCACTGCCACTGCGGTATCGTTGGCCACCTTGAGAAAGGGGATGACGCCCTGCGACTTGCCGTTCGTTCCCTTGATGCGTGCCCCGAGGGCCCGGACCCGCGACCAGTCATTGCCGAGCCCGCCCGCATACTTGGAGAGCAGGGCATTATCCTTGATCGCGCTATAGATGCCATCGAGGTCGTCGGAGACCGTGGTGAGATAGCAAGACGAGAGCTGGGATCGCAGGGTCCCGGCATTGAAAAGCGTTGGCGTCGACGACACGAAATCGAAGGTCGACAGGATCTCGTAGAATTCTATGGCCCGATCTTCCCGATCCACCTCGTTTAGGGCAAGGCCCATGGCCACACGCATCCAGAACGCCTGCGGCAGCTCGATGCGCCGCTCCTCGCGATGCAGGAAGTAGCGGTCATAGAGCGTCTGGAGACCGAGATAGCTGAACTGGAGATCACGGTCGGCCTGCAAGGCCGCCCCTAGGCGTGCACAGTCATATTCGGCCAGACGTGGGTCGAGAAGTTCGGCCTCGATGCCCTCGCGGATAAATCCCGCGAAATATCCCGGGTATTCGGCGCGCATTTCGGTGTGGGTCATCGCGCGTCCCAGGACCTCGCGGCGCAAGACGTCGAGCAAGAGCCGCGCCGTGACATAGGTGTAATCAGGCTCGGTCTCGACCAGGGCGCGGGCGCTCAAGATCGCCGACTGCATGACGTCGAGTTCGTTTACGCCATCGAACAGGTTACGCAGCAGGGCTTGAAACACCGTTTCGGCCGACACCTGCGGCAGTCCCGCGCAGGCCTCATCGATGACGGCGCGCAGTCGCGCCCGGTCGAGGGGCTGCGTGCGGCCGTCCGCGGTCCGGACGTTTATCGTCGGTTCCTGTGACCCCGCCTGCTCCTGGGCGCGTGCCTGCGCCCGCTGTTCCCGGTACAGGACGTAACGGCGCGCCGTCTCGTGGTGGCCGTTGCGCATCAGGGCGAGCTCGACCTGATCCTGGATGTCTTCGATATGTACAGTCCCGCCGCCGGGCATCCGGCGCGTTACCGCCGCGACCACCTGGTTTGTGAGCTCGGTCACGATCTCCCGGACGCGCGTGGAGGCTGCGCCTGAGCTGCCCTCGGTCGCCAGGAAGGCCTTGGTCAGGGCAATCGCGATTTTGGTATGGTCAAAACGGGTTGCATGTCCGTTGCGGCGAATAACGCGCAGGCCGCCTTCGGCTGCGGTTGCGCCTGAAGAAGCCTGCGGTGACGGGGCGTTATCCATGAGTCAGGTCTCCTTGCGAGAAGCAAAATGCGAGCGGCCAGTCTACTGCAAGCCGCTTACCTGAATCAACAAGATGTTGGGAATTAGAAGGCGCTAATACCCACTATATCGCGGTGCCGAACTCACCCGGGTACTACCGGCGGCCCTCGCCGGGCGACCGGCGGCAGGGTCTAGAGTAGGGCCTTGAACAGAAACTCAGGGGATGCGAAGGCCGCCTCATGTATCCCGGCGTTATAGTAGCGGGTCGCAAAGGACCGTTCCCGGCAGTCGTCTTCCCGAAAGCTCGTCAGGGTCGCGTCCCTGCGCCCCAGCGTGGCGCTCCACCAGCCCGATGGGTAGGTGCACTGGGGGAAATGCACGGTCGCCACGTCCAGGAAGTCCGTGGCCCTTAAGGCCGCGTGCATGGCCTTGATGAGTTCCGTATGAAAGAGCGGCGATTCGCTCTGCCCGACCACGATGCCCTCGGGGCGTAACGCGCGATGGCAGTCGGCGTAGAAGGCCTCCCCAAAGAGGCCGGCCGCCGGGCCCACGGGATCGGTTGAGTCGACAATGATGATGTCGTAGCTGCCGGGCGCTGCGTCCTTAACCCATTGGATGCCGTCTTGAAAATACAGATGGGCGCGCGGATCATCGTTCGCCACGCACAGCTCCGGGAAAAAGCGCTCCGCAACCCTCGTAACGCGTTCGTCGAGCTCTACCTGATCGACGTGCTCCACTTCGTCATGTTTTAGGACCTCCCGCAGGGTCCCGCAATCGCCGCCGCCGATGATGAGCACGCGACGCGGCGCCTTGTGGCTAAAAAGCGCCACATGCGCCATCATTTCGTGGTACACGAAGTTATCGCGATCGGTCACCATGACGAGCCCATCTAGGGTCATGAGTGTGCCGAAGGTCTCGGTTTCGTAGATCTCTATGCGTTGGTAAGGCGATTTTTCGTCATGCACCTTGTCTTTCAGGCGCAGTGAAAGGGCAGACCCTTGCCCGGCCCATTCCTCGGTGTACCAACCGTCCTTGCCCATCACAGATCCCAGAGGACCACGGCGGCGAAGGCCGCGCCTATCTTCTCGACACGATGATCGATCGCGACCGATTTCAGGGTTTTGACCTCCCAGCCGCGCTTACGCATGCCTTCTTCGGCCATCCTCCGCACCACCGATTCCGCGTCTTCGCGATGCCCGTGGGCGTGATATTCCATGATGAGCCCGGGTTTCGCCGGGTCCGTAGGCCAAGCCGCCGCCACCGCCGCGCAGATCATGGAGCCCGGGATGTCGGACTCCATGGCCGCGTACGCCACCGGCACCAAGGCCCCTGGCGGAAGCACGAGCTCCGCGATGGCCACCTCGCGAGTCCCCGGGGGCACGATGGACGACATTTTGACCAGGTTCGTGTTGCCGATCCCGGCTGCCAACAAGGCACCGTCAAAGGCATTCAAGGGCGTATAGCCCTCGCTCGAACCCGTCACGAAGGTGTGGGATGTAGGGGTCTTGATGATCATGATGCGCCTGGAATAGAGAGCGGTTTAGCCCGCGACAAGCTTCATGGCCGGCCGTTTTTCGTCGGCCATCGACATCATATCGATCTGCCCACGATGGACTTCCATGGTCGACACGTGCCCCGCTACCAAGGCCTCGCGCAGGTGATTAAAGCCGACTTCCGCGGACACGGAATCTCCACAGGTAAAGAGGTCGACAGCGGCATAACCATACTCGGGCCAAGTATGAATGGCCAAGTGGCTTTCCGCGATGATGACCGCACCAGATACGCCGTGCGGCGAAAAGTGATGAAACGTCTCTGTGACAATAGTGGCGCCGGATTTCACGGCGGCCTCCAGCATGTGGTTCCGAATGTATGCGACGTCGTTCAACAACGCCTTATCGCATCCATAAAACTCGGCCACAATCTGATGTCCAAGTGAGCGCATGGGCAAGCCCTCCAATTCTGTTACCGAGGAACTCCTAGACCTTCGTCTACGGCAGTCCCGTTGAAGTAGCTCCCGTGCACACCCGGTCAGCGTTAGGCCTGAAAGCGATGGGATCGCTAACAGAGAATGGCGGCCGCCTTCGGTGCCGTGGAATCGGGCGAATCATAGGCATCTTTTTCCGCTAATGCAATTTGATTTTTCATCTGGGTGAAAAATAATTGCTTCATCCCCGCAATCGGCCGGATAACGACAGCCATTCGGCGCCCCTTACGGGGCTTGTCAAGTCGCTCCAGGACCGCTCGCGCCCAGGGCAGCCGCCGGCGGGACCTCGGTGAGGCGATCGCGCGCCCGAGGGGGCGGCGTAGGGGGCCGCGCTGCCCCTAACAAAGCGCTGCGTGTCTTTTCGATGGGGATCATGAGGCCATGGCCGCGGGTCCTGTCCCGAGTCATGCGCGCCTTACCCGTTCTAGCCGACGCCCGAGACCGCCGGATCTCGGGGTGGGCCTGCCGTCATCCATGGACTGCCATGATCGGGGCGCGACGCCCGCCTGCGTATCCCGCGGACTGAGCGGCCGCGCTCGCCCGTTCAGTTGCCGCGCGCCTCGCGCAGAAGTATGGGACGCAGGCCGAGCCGGGTCAGTATGCCTTGGGCGTGGGGGACAGCGCCCTCGGCTAAGGGACCTAGGCGCACCCGGTAGAACGTGCCCCGCCCCGAGATGCTGACCTTTTCGATGTAGGACTCGAGGCCGCGTAGCGCGAGTTCGGCGCGCAGCCGATTGGCGTCCGCAACATCGGGGAAGGACGCGGCCTGCAAGACGAAGGCGCCCGCGATGACGTGCGCGGGCGCAGACGGCTGACCTGCCGGCGCCTTGGCCGCGGCCGCATGCGCGGGGGTCGGTGGGCGCGCGAAGCGCCGTAAACCGCCGGTGTTCCCGTGCGTTTCGGGCAGAATGGTGTAGAAATCAAACTGGGTCGCCGCCGGCAGACCGGGCGCCGGCCCATGGGGTTTGGGTGCCTTAGGAAGAGGCGGTGGCGCGTGTACCGCCGGGCGCGCAGGGGGCGCAGCGACTGCCGGCGGTTTTGGGGCATGAGTGGTGTGCCGGGCGATCAGCAGGCCCCCGCCGAGCCCCACCAGGACCGCGATGCCGGCAATGAGGTAGATGCGACCCTGGCCGGCCGCGGGGGCGTTTCGGCGGCGCGCGACCATCTACATGCTCTCGGGGGCGCTTACACCCAGGATCGCGAGGCCGTTGGCCAGAACCTGACGGGCGGCGGCGATCAAGGCGAGGCGTGCGGCGCGCAGCGGCGCCTCGGCCCCGAGGAAGGTGTGGGCGTTATAGTAGGCATGAAGGTGGGCTGCGAGGTCCCGGAGGTAGTAGGCGATCTGGTGCGGTTCGCGCACCTCGGCTGCTTCTGTCAGGACATCGACAAAGCGCGCCAGAGCCTTTTGCAGCGCCCACTCCTCGGGCGCCGTGAGCCACTCGAGGTCCACGGTCGTGTAGTCGGGGACCGGCAGGCCGCGCTCAGCGAGCTGCCGGAACACGCTGCAAACCCGCGCGTGAGCGTATTGGACGTAGTACACAGGGTTGTCGTTCGACTGCGACTTCGCGAGATCCAGGTCGAAGTCCATGTGTTGTTCGCTCTTGCGCAGGACATAGAAGAACCGGGCCGCGTCATTGCCGACCTCTGCGCGCAGCTCCCGTAGCGTCACGAAATCCCCGCTGCGCGTCGACATTTGAGCGCGTACGCCGGCGCGGTAGAGGATCGCAAATTGCACGAGCAGCACCTCGAGGCGTGCGGGGTCATGGCCGAGCGCGGCCAGCGCCCCTTTGACCCGGGGGACATAGCCGTGGTGGTCGGCTCCCCAGACGTCGATCAGGGTGTCGAAGCCGCGTTCGCATTTCTCGAGATGATAGGCGATGTCCGAGGCGAAGTAGGTGGTCACGCCGTTTTCACGCACGACGACACGATCCTTTTCGTCCCCGTAACGGGTCGCACGGAACCACTGGGCCCCTTGATCTTCGTACAGGTCGCCGCTTGCGCGTAGTCGCTCCATGGCTCGCTCGACCGCACCACTTTGCATCAGCGTGCGCTCGGAATACCACCGGTCGTAATGGACGCCGAAATCCGCCAGGTCGTCACGAATATCAGCAAGCATGGCCTTCAGGCCATGGCCATGGAGGGTCTCATAGTGGGCCCCCAGGGCCTCCTTGAGCCGTTCGATGCGGACATCCATGATCACATCAGCCTCTAGGCCCGGGGGAGCGACCAGGATGTCCTGGGGCGCCCGCTCAAGGCCTGCGCCTGCGACGTCGGCGAGGGTGCGCGCGATCGCGCCCACATAGGCGCCGCGATACCCGTTCTCGGGCACGTCCAACGCGTGACCGCGCACTTGCATATAGCGGACCCAGACGCTCAGGGCCAGGATGTCCATCTGCCGGCCGGCGTCGTTGACATAATATTCACGCACGACCTCGTAGCCGGCCCAGGACAGGAGCCGCCCAAGCGAATCGCCGTAGGCGGCGCCCCGCCCGTGACCGACATGGAGCGGTCCGTTCGGGTTGGCCGATACGAACTCCAGCAGCACCTTGTGCGATCGGGGCGTCTGCCTGCCGTAATCGTTCCCCTGCGCCAGGATATCGCGCACGATTTGCTGGAAGGCGCGCGGTTTGAGAAAGAAATTGAGAAAGCCCGGTCCCGCCAATTCGACCCGGTCGATGAGGTCCGAGCCGCCCATCGCCGCGGCGAGATCGGCGGCCACGGTCCGCGGCGGCCGGCCGGCGGCTTTGGCCGCCGCCAACGCAAAGTTCGTCGAAAAGTCACCATGTCCCTCTTGACGGGATCGCGAGATCTCGGGCTCGGGCAGGCCTGCGGGGAGGCGGCCGGCCGCGACCAGGGTCTTCACGGCATGTTTTACGAGGTCGGCGATGGTATTTTTCACGTCAAAGATCTCACGACAGGGGTCGCCATCTTAGCAGAACGGGGGGCCGGTGGCGCCGCTTCACGCGCGCCCCGAGGCCAACAGGAGCTCCACCTCGCGCTGTCCCGCGCGATGCATGGGACGGCCGTCTATGGGGGAGAGTGGCAGTTCGCGGATCGCCTCGGGACTCAGGACATATAGGGCGAACGGGACGTCCCCGGCTACGAAGCGAAAGACCGGGACCGGCACGATCCGGTCGTCGTTGTAGCGCAGACGCCGGTCTTCGAGGTCGAACGGGATCCTGTGACTATCGAGAAAGAGGCTCACGTCTTCTGGGGCCAATGCCGCCAGATGCAGCTGCACCTCGGGAAAGCGGCTCACGGCGCCGCTCAAAACCTCGCCTACGAGCTTCGGCGAGAAGTCCGCGAGCAAGGTCATTGCCTCCACCGCGCTTGCCCGTAAGGTGCGCAGGGTCTCCGGCCAGTCCTTTTGGAAAAGCTCCAGGTGTTGCTTCAGGGCCGCCTCGATCTCGGCGTTGCCGGGCCAATTTTTGTCTTCCGGCAGGCTCAGACGGTGTGCGGCCTTGCGTTTCGCGCTCTGATAGTCACGCACGCCTTCTTCGGCCATGATGCGTGCGGCCTCGACGACGATCTTCTGTCGCGCCAGGGCCCCCGCCCGTCCGCGGGTAGCGGCGCTGCGGGTGTGACGTCCCATGATCAAAAGAGCCCGCTGCTGCGGACGTTTTGTGGGGGCAGGGGCACCGGCGGCCCGCCGGTGCCGGTTGTGGCCTTGCCCGGGACCGTTCCCTTAATAAAGTATTCACGCATGGCTTTGGGGTTGCTTGGCTGACAGATCAGGCCCGTGTCGCGATTTATGGTGGCCGTTACGATACCCGATGGCTCGGGGAACGGGGTATCCGGCCTTCCTGCGAGCACCGCACCCATATACTGTACCCACATCGGCAAGGCGGCGTGCGCCCCAACCTCGTAATGCCCCAGGGATTTCGGTACGGGAAAGCCCATCCATGTCGTGGTCTCGAGGTAGGGGCTAAATCCTGAAAACCAGGCATTGCGCTCGTGATTGGAGGTCCCGGTCTTGCCGGCTAGATCGATGCGCTTTAGCGAGAGCGCGAGTTGCCCGGTGCCCGAGCGGATGACGCTTTGCATCATGCTTGTCATGATGAACGCGTTCTGCGGGCTTATGGCCTGTACCGCATAGCGGGGCGTCCCGGTGACCGCCGCGGGCGTGCCGAGGGGCGGCGGGACGATCAGGGGATGGGCGCGCCAAACAGTCTTCCCGTGTTCATCCACGACTTTGCGGATAAAGTAGGGCCGGACCCGGAAGCCTCCATTGGCGAACACCGTGTAACCCCGCGCCATTTCAAGGGGCGTCAAAGTCGCGCTGCCGAGCACGAGCGACAGACTATGGGGTAGTTGCGAGGCCTTGAAGCCAAACCGCGTGGCGTAGTGGATCGCGTAGCTGATGCCAATGGCGCGCAGGATGCGGATCGACACGAGGTTGATGGATTGGGCCAAGCCCACGCGCATGCGGGTAAGGCCCCGGAAGTGCTCGGAGAAGTTGTGCGGCCGCCACAATTCGCCATGCGCGCCGCTCAAGGCCACGATCGGTGCCCCACTGAAAAGGCTGGCCGCTGTGTAGCCTTTGGCGATCGCCGCGGAGTAGACGAAGGGTTTGAAGCTGGATCCGGGTTGCCGGTAGGCCTGGGTGACGTTGTTGAAGTTGTCCTGATAGAAATCGAAGCCGCCCACGAGGGCCGCTATCGATCCATCGCTTGGGCGTAGCGAGACCAAGGCCGCATAGGGTTTGGGGATCTCGGCGAGCGCGAACTGCCCCCCCGCTTCGGGCTGCAAATAGATCACGTCGCCGACCTTCAGGATATCCGCGGCACGTGTAGGCGCCGGTCCTTCGGCATTGACGTTGATATAGGGAGCGGCCCAGGACAGTCCTGCCCAGCCGACATTCACGGTGCGATGATCGAGATCGTAGGCCGCGATGGAGTGCCCATGGACTGCCACCACGACACCGGGGATCAGGCCGCCCACCGTACGGTAATGGCGCAGGTCGCGGTTCAATTGATGCGCGGAGGTCGTGGCCGCGACAGGGACCTGGGCCGTCGGCCCATAGTAGCCATGGCGGCGGTTGTAGGCCAACAGGCCGTCGCGTACCGCGCGATCAGCTGCCACTTGCTCCCCGGCGCCCAGGGTGGTGTAGACCCGGTAACCCCCGTCGTAAGTCTTCTTTTTACCGAAATGCTTAACCATAAATTCGCGGACCATCTCTGCGACGTAGGGCGCGCGTACACGGTAATGGATGCTGTGGGCACGGGTGGCTACGGGTGTGGCGTCGGCCTTGGCGTACTGCGCCTGCGTGATGTCGCCCAAGGCCAGCATTCGTCCCAATACATAGTGCCGCCGGGCCCGCGCATTGTGCGGATGGTCGATCGGATTGTCGGCCGATGGGGCCTGCGGCAGGCCCGCCAGCATGGCCAGTTGCGGCAGGGTGAGGTCTTTCAAGGCCCGGCCATAATAGATGTGCGCGGCGGCCTCGAACCCGTAGGCGTGGTTACCCAGAAATATTTTGTTGAGATAAAGGGTTAGTATCTGGTTTTTACTCAGTTCGCGGGCGATTTTGAATGACAGCAGCACCTCTTTGATCTTGCGCGTGAAGGTCTTGCGCGGGCTCAGAAAATAGTTGCGGGCGACCTGCATGGTGATGGTGCTCGCGCCCTGCGCCTTGCGGCCGGTCACGATGTCGACCCAGGCCGCACGGGCTATGCCGAGGATGTCGATGCCGGGGTTCGTATAAAAGGAGCTGTCTTCGGCGGCGAGGACCGCTTGCACGAGCGTCGGCGGCACCTGCTTCAGGGTCACCGGCATACGCTCTTCGTTGCCAAATTGGGCAATGAGCTGGCCGTGGCGGGTCAGGACCTGCAACGGGGCCTTCAGGCGCTTACGTGTAATGTTGTGCACGGACGGCAAGGTGGGCGTAAGCACGAGCGCGGTCACCGCCGCTACCAGTACCCCGGCCGCGAACAGCCCAAAGAAGATCAGGAGCAAGCGAAAGGCGATCCGCCGCTTCAAGGAGGCGCCGGGTGTCGGTGAAGAGGCCATAATGTCTCGGTCAGCAGGGTGTATCCCAGTATAAAGGCAAACGCGGGCGCGCCAAAGTATTTGGCATACCGCCATTCCCTGATCTATAGTTCATTCCAGCTCAACTAAAGAGCGACCTACCGGGCATAAGTTCCGGAAAAAGGGAGGAAATTGGGTCTTCTTAACCGCAAAAAACCGCCGCTCGTCGGTTTGGATATCAGCACGTCTTCGGTCAAGGTCCTGGAATTGAGCCGCGTCCAGAACCAATACCGCGTGGAGCGGTATGCCGTGGAGCCCTTGCCCCAGAACGCGATCGTGGAGCGGGCGATTGCCGATATCGAGCAGGTGAGTGCGACGGTGGAGCGGGCCATGAAGCGCTCCGGGACCAAGTCGCGGCACGTCGCCGTGTCGGTGCCGGCAAGCCAGGCGATCTGCAAGTCCATCCGGATGCCTGCGGCCTTGACGGAGGCCGAGCTTCAAAGCCAGATCGAGATGGAAGCCGAGCACTACATCCCCTACCCATTGAACGAAGTGAATCTCGATTTTCAGGTGGTGGGGCCCGCCGAGGACAATGGCAGCGAGGTCGAGGTCCTGATCGCGGCCTGCCGCAAGGAAGTCGTCGACGACTACCTAGCGGTCATCCAAACCCATGGCTACCAGCCGATCATCGTCGATCTCGAGACCTACGCCATGGAAAATGCCTATGCGCTGATCGCCGAGCACATGGCCGGCGGCGGGATGGAGAAGACGGTCGCCATTTGCGATATCGGCGCCACGAGCATGACCTTAAACGTCATGCACAACAACCGCTCGGCCTATAGTCGCTCTCATAGCTTCGGGGGCCGCCAGCTGACGGAGGAGATCCAGCGTCGCTACGGACTTTCCTACGAAGAAGCGGGGCTCGCCAAAAAGCAGGGCGGATTGCCCGAGAACTACGAATCCGAGGTCTTGCGGCCGTTCCTGGAGGCCCTTTGCCAGGAAGTTATGCGGGCCCTCCAGTTCTTCTACTCGTCTAGCCCGTTCAACAAGGTCGACCTCATCTTACTGGCCGGCGGCTGCGCGCAGATACCAGGCATCGACAAACTCTTGACCACTCGCGTAGGCACGCGCGCCGTGATCGCCAACCCGTTCGCGGGCATGACCTTGGCGTCGCGGGTGAAGCCGCAACTTTTTGCGAACGAGACCCCCTCGCTCATGGTCAGTTGCGGGCTTGCGCTGCGGAGTTTCGACCCATGATGCGCCTTAACCTTTTGCCGTGGCGCGAGCAGCGCCGCAAGGAACTCGATCAGCAGCTCCTGCGTCAGGGGGGCATCGCCTGGGTGGGCGTTCTGGTCCTGCTCTTTTACATCCATATGCAACTCGGGAGCTTTGTTTCCGATCAGCAGGCCCGCAATGCCTATCTCCAGCAGCAGATTAGTCTCATGGCCTCCAAGATTCATGAGATCGCCGTCATCAAGAAGGCACGCGCGGCCCTGCTGGCGCGCATGCACGTCATCCAGCAGCTGCAGCTCGACCGGATGTTGATCGTGCACAGCTTCAATAGCCTTGCCCGCGACGTCCCGCCCGGCGTCTATCTGACATCGCTCAGCCAGGAGGCGGAGGCCTTTACGATCTCAGGGGTGGCGCAGTCCAATGAACGGGTCTCGGAGTTCATGCGCAATCTGGCGGCGTCCCCGTGGTTCACGAACCCCGTTCTGGACGTCATAACGGTAAAGAAGGTCGGGGCGGGGCGCTTGAGCTATTTTACCTTGACGGCGCAGGGCAAGGGTATGGCGCCCCTCACGACGCCGCCTCGGGGAAGGAGATGACCGTGGACTTCCGACAGACGATCGAAGATCTGAAGGCCATCGATCTCAATAACCTGGCCGCTTCCCCCTATTCCGTCAAGGTCGTCGGGGTAGGGGCCTCCTGCGTGCTGTTGCTGGTGCTCGGCTATTTCTTTTTCATCCGTGGCCAGATCCAGACCTACGAGGCGCTACGGGCCCAGGAGGCGGCGCTCAAACAGCAGTTCGTGCAACAAAAGATGGAGGCGGCGCAACTGCCCGCCTACCAGCAGCAGATGAAAAAAATGAAGGTTTTGTTCGGGGGGCTTCTCCAGGAACTGCCCAATACGACCCATATGCCCGAGTTCGTGACCGAGGTGACGCAGGCCGGCAAGAGCAGTGGTTTGGAGTTCGAACTCTTTAAGCCTGAGAAAGAGGTGCCCAAGGACTTTTATGCAGAGCTGCCGATCGCGCTCACCGTCGGCGGGACCTATGCGCAACTCGGCCACTTCGTGGGAGACATTGCCGCGTTGCCGCGCATCGTTACGCTCGGCAACGTCAAGGTCGTCGAGAAAAAGGCGAACTATCTGTCGATGTCGGTCACGGCTAAAACCTACCGCTACTTAAAACATCGGTACGTAAAGAAATGATGACGCGAACCTATCTCTTGGCGGCGGTATGCGCGCTCCTCGCGGGGTGTTCGGGAGACTCCGGCATGACGCGTCTGCAACAGTTCGTGGCGACGGCCGATGCCGGTTACCGGCCACCCGTAAAGCCCGTACCGAAGATCCCGGCGCCGCAGATCGTGACCTTCAATATGCATCATTTCATGGATCCGTTTGAGCCCTTTGCGATGCGCATGCCAGGGCGTGGCCCCAACCCGGATAGCCATCTTCCCAAAGGACCCCTCCAACACTATCCGTTGGACGCCTTGCGCATGGTGGGGACGCTTTCTATCGGCCATCAGCTGTGGGCCCTGGTCACGACGCCCGATCGGTCGATACGGCGGGTCACCGTGGGCACCTACATGGGCGAGCATTATGGGAAGATTGTGCGCATCACGCCGCACAAGATTCATCTTGTGGAAACCGTTGCAGGTCCCACTGGCTGGGTAAAGCAGCCCGTGACCTTAGACATCAAGTAATAGGGAGCCCTTGCCATGATTAGAATAAAGCTCGCCGCCGTGGCCTTCGCGCTGATCGCGTCTGCCACCGCCGGGGCCGCCACGCTCACGGGGCTTTCCTGGAGTACGCGGGCGGGAAGTCCGGTCCTTAAATTGGCCGTCAAGGGGGCGCGGCATGCGCGCGCCGAATCCCGGCATCATGGCCGGCTTCTGCGTATCCACCTCCCGCACACGAAGCTCGGTGCCGCCGTCAAGGATCTCCGCGGTTCTGGTGACGTGAAGGGCGTCTACCCCTACCTTGCCGATCATGGCAAGGGCGTGGATGTAGACGTGTTGCTCACCAAAAAAGGCCATATGCGGCTCCTTGGCGCCGCCTACGGTTACGAGGCCGTCTTCACCGGGATACAGGGCAGCGCGCAGGCGCCGGCCGTTGCGGCCGTCAAGGCGGTAAAGGCCCCAGCCCCTGTGTCCACCGGTCCGGCCGCGGGCCCGAACGTCTTGACGAAGCTTAGCTATTTCGCGTTCCCCGGTAACCGCATCGAACTCCATCTCGTGACCGCGCAACGCCCTGTTGCGCCCTCGGCCTTCGTACTTACGAAACCTGCGATGGTGGTCCTCGATCTGCCGAAGACGGTCATCCGGGCACCCCAGGACGAATTGCGGGTCGGCGCCGGTGACGTGCAGACCGTAAACGCCGTGGAGGCCAACGGCACGACACGGGTCGTGATCCGGCTCGTAAACCCGGCTACCTACCGCGCCTACGTCCGGCCGCATGCCATCGACGTCGTCATTGCAAGTGCCAACACCACCATCGCCTCGGCCCAGATGGCGACGCCGAAGGTCACGGTCTTGCCGCCTGGTCCCGGCCATCGTCCCCGTTACCGGTTGCGGCGGATCAGCTTTCATCGCGGGCGCAATGGCGCCGGCAAGGTCCAGGTCCACCTCTCGAGTTCGAATGTCGCGGTAAGCGTGCATAACCACGGTCACCACATCATCCTCACCTTTCACGATACCGCGGTACCGCGGGCCGAACAGCGCAAGCTCGTGGTCACGGATTTCGCGACCCCGATCGATACCATCCAGACCTTCCAGGATGGGCGTAATACGCGCATGGTCCTGCACACCTATGGCCATTACACGCAGATGGGCTTCCAGGCCCAGCGCACCTTCCTGTTGCGGGTCACGCCGGTATCGCATCGCGCCTACCGCATACTTGAACGTAAAAAGAATAAATATGCGAGCCGCAAGATATCGCTCAACTTCCAGCATATCGGCGTGCGCGCCGCTTTGCAGGTGCTGGCGAATTTCAGCGGCCTCAATTTCGTCACGAGCAACGCCGTCCATGGCAGCTTGACCCTGGAACTCCACGATGTGCCATGGAAGCAGGCCCTGCACCTGATCTTGCGCACCAAGGATCTGGGCATGGAGCGCAAGGGCAATATCATCTTGGTGGCGCCGGCGGCCCAGATGGCCAAACAGTTGCAGGCCCGCCTGAAGGCCCGCGCCCAGGCGCGCACCCTGGAGCCCTTGGAAACCGTGCTGATCCGCATGAACTACGCAAAGGCGTCGGACATCGCGGCGCTCTTGAAGTCCACGCGTACGGTGGGCAGTTCCGGGAATAGCACCATGCCGTTCAGTTCGGTCAGCTATAGCAAGCAGACGACGGAAACGACCTCGTTGTTGTCCAAGCGTGGCCAGGTGACCGTGGACAAGCGCACCAACTCCTTGATTATTCAGGACACGCCGCAGCGCGTGCGCGCCATCCGCCGCCTGATCGCCAAGCTCGACCGGCCGGTCCGGCAGGTCCTGATTGAGGCCCGCCTCGTCGAGGCGAATAACGGCTTCAATAAGAGCCTCGGGGCTCAGCTCGGGCTCAACTATGCCTACAGCACGCCCTCGACGTCGTTCACGACCTGTCCGGCTGCCCAGTGTGCGGGTTCGGGCACGGCCGGGATGCCGGCGACCACAGCCGGCACCTTGTCGAACACGAGCCTTGGCGCGTTCAACGTGAACCTGCCCTCGGTGGGTGTCGGCAGCTCGCTTCCCGCGACCTTCGCCTTGACGGTCGCAAAGCTTGCCAACAACAACCTATTGAACTTGGAGCTTTCGGCCCTGCAGGCCGAGAACAAGGGCAAGGTAATCTCGAGCCCGCGCCTCATTACGGCCAACGATCGCAAGGCCGACATCAAGCAAGGCGAAGAGCAGTTCTTCAATCTGGGCTTTGGTCAGAGCATGCTCCAGCAGGCGGTGCTCGGGCTGTCCGTTACCCCCCAGATCACCCCTGACAATCGCATCATCATGGACGTCAAGGTCACGGACAATAGCTTTGCCAATGCCGTCCAAGGCACGCTCGATGAAAAGAGCCTGAAGACGCAGGTGCTGGTCAATAACGGCCAGACCGTCGTGATCGGCGGTATCTACCAAAACAGCCGTTTGCGTACGGTGACTAAGGTCCCGTTCCTGGGAGACATCCCGATCCTCGGTTACCTGTTCCGCAATACCTCCGTGAACAACACCCGTTCGGAGCTGCTCATCTTCCTTACGCCGCGCATCCTCGCACCGTCGCTGTCGCTGCAATCGGGTTGATTTCTCGCCCTCATGCTGGCATAACGCCCGCATGAGGGCGGAGGATGGGCGGATTTTCCTGGTAGGTCCGATGGGTGCGGGCAAGTCGACCATCGGCCGCTGTCTCGCGGACCGTCTCGGCCGCGAGTTCTGCGACACCGACCACGAGATCGAACGTCGCACAGGGGCTAGCGTCTCGCTCATTTTTGCCGTGGAGGGCGAGGCCGGCTTCCGGCGGTGGGAGAGTCTCGTACTTCAGGATCTCGCGGAGCGCAGTCGCGTCGTGGTGGCCACCGGCGGGGGCGCCATACTCGCTCCCGCCAACCGCGCCCTGCTCAAGGCGCATGGCAAGACCGTCTATCTGCACGCAGACGGCGCCACCTTGTGGGAGCGCGTACGCCGGGATCGCCACCGCCCCTTGCTGCAAACAGTCGATCCGCAGGCCCGCGTCGAGGCCCTGCTCCGCGAGCGTGAGCCACTTTATCGCGAGGTGGCCGATCTGATCATTGACACCGACCGTCGCTCGCCGGCCATGGCCGCGCGGCTTATTGTCTGTGGATTGAAGAGGGTGAGCCGTGTCGACCATGATGCTTGATCTCCCGCAGGGGGGTTATCCGATCCACATCGGCGCCGGCCTCTTACGCGATCCGGCGCTGCTCGCGGGGACGGTGGCCGCCGGGAACGCTGCCATCGTCACCAATGAGCGGGTCGCCCCGCTCTACCTCGACCGCCTGACCGCGGCGCTTGCGCACGCGCGGGTCACGGTCATTGTCTTGCCAGACGGCGAGACCCAAAAGACCCTCGCCACCATTGATCGGATCGTGGGGGATCTGCTACGGGCCCGTTGCGACCGGGCCACCACGCTCTTTGCGCTGGGGGGTGGGGTGGTGGGCGACATCACGGGTTTTGCGGCCGCCGTCTATCAGCGGGGCGTGCCCTTCGTCCAAATACCCACCACCCTGCTTGCCCAAGTGGATTCCTCGGTGGGGGGGAAGACGGGCGTCAATCACGTCCTGGGCAAGAATATGATCGGATGTTTTTATCAACCGCGGGCGGTCGTCATCGACACCATGACCCTTGCGACCCTGCCGGACCGTGAACTCTCCGCAGGCCTAGCCGAGGTCATCAAGTATGGGGCGATCGGCGATGCCGCGTTTTTCGAGTGGCTCGAGGCGCACATGGATGAACTGCGCGCGCGCGACGAGGCGGCCCTCGATTATGCCATCACGACATCCTGTCAAAACAAGGCGCGTATCGTGGGCGCCGATGAGAGAGAGGCCGGAGTGCGCGCGCTACTCAACTTTGGCCACACCTTCGGACACGCCATAGAGACCGCCGTGGGCTACGGTCACTGGCTGCACGGCGAGGCGGTCGGCGTCGGTATGCTCCAGGCCGCGCGCCTGTCCGTACGTCTCGGTTGGCTTAGCGAGGCAGACGCCGAGCGGCTCACGGCCCTTGTCGCGCGCGCGGGCTTGCCGGTCGCGCCCCCTTCCATCACCCGCGCACGTTACCTGGAGCTCATGGCCGTGGACAAAAAGGCCGCCGCGGGCCGCGTGCGCTTCGTATTGCTGAAGGCGCTCGGCACGGCCTTTATCACGGACGCTGTTCCCGCCGAGGCCTTGCACGCGGTCTTGGAGACCTAGGCGGCGAGACCTAGGCGGCCGGCCACAGCCGGGCGCCAGGACCGGTTGCCCGTACGGCCACCTCGTCTGGGCTGGCTGTTTGCCTCCACCTCACCGGCGTCCGCCCCTTCGTTGAATACCTCATGGCGGGGAAGTATACTCATAAGCCTTTTTGCGACGGTTTCCACCGACCCACTCCAGTGACGCAATCGCGACAGCCGACGGGCCTCTACCGGCCTGATTTTGAGAAAGACTCCTGCGGATTTGGCCTTATAGCACATCTCGATGGGGTACCGAGCCCGTGGATCGTGCAGACGGCCATGGGTTCGCTCGCCTGCCTGACCCATCGGGGTGCAGTCGCTGCGGATGGCAAGAGTGGTGATGGCTGCGGCCTGCTGCTCAAGATGCCGGATGCCTTCCTGCGCCGCGTCGCCGCCGAACAGGGTATCGAGCTCGGTGCCCGGTTTGCCGTGGGCATGCTGTTTCTGTCGCCCGACGCATCCCAGGCGGAGGTCGCCCGTCAGGTCTTGCGCGAGGAATGCGCACGCGAGGGCTTTGCGGTGCGCGGCTTTCGCGTCGTGCCCACGGACGTCCAGGCGCTTGGTCGCGAGGCCCGTCAGACCCTGCCCCGCATCGAGCAGATCTTTGTGGACAACCCCGAAACCGATGCCGGCCTCGCCGACGCCAAGCTCTATCTCGTGCACCGCCGGTGCGAGAAACGGCTCCTGGACACGGACCCCGATTTCTATGTGGCAACCCTTTCGACCCGGCTCCTGTCGTACAAGGGCTTGGTCATGCCCGCCTATCTGCCCGTGTTTTACCCAGACCTTAAGGCCGATGATTTCGCTTCCTCCATCTGTCTTTTCCATCAGCGCTTCTCGACCAACACCTGGCCGCAGTGGCGCCTTGCCCAGCCCTTCCGCTATCTCGCCCACAATGGCGAGATCAACACGATTCAGGGCAACCGCTCGTGGGCGCTGGCGCGCAGTTACACCTTGTCTTCGCCCCGCATCGACCTAAGTGATGTCCGCCCCCTCGTGTCCCAATCGGGCTCTGATTCCATGGCGCTCGACAACATGCTCGAGGCCTTGATCGCAGGCGGCGCCGATTACTTCCGAGCAGCCCGGCTACTGATCCCGCCGGCCTGGCAAAACATCCCCAACATGGACCCGGATCTGCGGGCGTTCTACGAGTTCCATGCCATGCACATGGAGCCTTGGGATGGCCCGGCCGGTATCGTGTTCACGGATGGGCGCTACGCCTCTTGCCTCATGGATCGAAACGGTCTGCGGCCGGCGCGGTGGGTCGTGACCCGGGACCGCCACATAACGATCGCCTCCGAGACCGGCGTCCATGGTTATGCGCCGAGCGACGTCGTCGCCAAGGGGCGCCTGCGGCCTGGCGAACTGCTTTCGGTGGATACCGAAACCGGCGCCTTGCTGCTGCCTGCCGATATCGATGCCCGCCTTGCTCAACGCAAGCCCTACCGCATGTGGCTAGATGCCCACACCAAGCACCTCGAAGGCGTGCCCGGGGCCACAGTTCCCTCAAGCCCCGGCGATGCTTGGGATCTGGCGGTCTACCAGAAGCTCTTCCAGGTGACCTTCGAGGAACGCGATCAAGTGATCCGAGTCCTCGCGGAGGACGGCCAGGAGGCGACAGGGTCGATGGGCGACGACACGCCCATGGCAGTGCTCTCGACGGGAGTGCGCCAGCTTTACGATTACTTTCGCCAGCAGTTCGCGCAGGTGACCAATCCGCCGATCGACCCGCTGCGCGAGGCGATCGTCATGTCCCTCAACACGAGTTTCGGGCCAGAGCGCAATCTCTTTGAGGAGACCGCCGAACATGCGGCGCGCCTCGAGGTTCATTCGCCGGTCTTGAGTCGGTGTAAGTTCGCCACGTTGTGCACGCAAAACGATCCGCAATACCGGCTCGTACGGCTGAGTCTCCAGTACGATCCGCGGACGGGTACGCTTGCCCAGGCGGTGCGGCAGGTCGCCGCGCAGGCCGTCACCGCAGTCCGCGACGGGCATGTCATAGTGCTGCTTTCCGATCGCGACATCAGCAAGGACCGGCTGCCGGTGCACGCCCTCTTTGCGGTGGGCGCAGTCCATCACGCCCTGGTTGCGGCGGGTCTGCGCTGCAACGCCAACATCGTAGTCGAGACCGCCACGGCCCGTGATCCCCACCACTTCGCCTGCTTAATCGGCTATGGCGCGACCGCCGTGTTCCCTTATCTCGCCTATCGCGTGATCGGCGATCTCATACGGACGCGCGAGCTTGCCGCTAAGGACGAGGCCCAGGCGGTCAAGAACTATCGCAAGGGCATCAATAAGGGCCTTTTGAAGATCATGTCCAAGATGGGCATATCGACCATCGCCAGCTACCGAGGGGCGCAGCTCTTCGAGGCCATAGGGCTTGCAGGCGAGGTCGTCGACCTGTGCTTTGCGGGGACCGTGAGCCGCATCGGGGGCAGTGGCTTTGCAGACTTCGCGGCCGACACCGAGACCTTGGCGCGTGAGGCCTTTGCCCCGCGCAAGCCGATCCGGCAGGGCGGCCTGCTTAAGTACATCCACGGCGGCGAGTATCATGCCTATAACCCGGATGTGGTGCGCACCCTCCAGGAGGCGGTGCAGTCGGGCGACTATGAGGACTATAAGCGTTACTCACGGCTCGTGAACGAGCGGCCGCCGGCCATGATTCGCGATCTTTTTGCATTGCGCCCCGACCGGCCCGCAATCCCCGTGCGGGACGTGGAAGCAGCGACGGCACTCTTCAAGCGCTTCGATTCCGCCGGCATGAGTCTGGGTGCCTTGTCTCCGGAGGCGCACGAGGCCTTGGCGGTCGCCATGAACACCCTGGGTGGACGATCGAACTCGGGCGAAGGCGGGGAGGACCCGGCGCGATATGGGACGATCAAGACGTCAAAGATCAAGCAGATCGCCTCCGGACGCTTTGGTGTGACCCCACACTATCTCGTCCATGCCGATGTGCTGCAGATCAAGATCGCGCAGGGCGCAAAGCCCGGTGAGGGGGGGCAGCTCCCCGGCCATAAGGTCAACGAGACTATTGCTCGTTTGCGCTGTTCCAAGCCCGGGGTCGCGCTGATCTCGCCGCCCCCGCATCACGACATTTACTCGATCGAGGATCTGGCGCAGCTCATATTCGATCTAAAGCAGGTGAACCCGACGGCACGGGTCTCCGTCAAGCTCGTGTCGGGTCCGGGCGTGGGCACGATCGCGGCGGGGGTTGCCAAGGCCTACGCCGACCATATCACGATCTCGGGTTATGATGGCGGCACGGGCGCAAGCCCTCTGACCTCGGTCAAGTACGCCGGCACCCCCTGGGAACTCGGACTGAGCGAAGCCCACCAGACGCTGCGTGCCAATGGCTTGCGGGACAAGGTCATCTTGCAGACCGACGGCGGGCTAAAGACCGGTCTCGATGTCGTCAAGGCGGCGATACTGGGGGCGGAAAGTTTCGGTTTCGGTACCGGTCCCATGGTGGCCTTGGGTTGTAAATACCTGAGAATATGCCATCTCAATAACTGCGCGACCGGTATCGCCACCCAGGATAATCGTCTGCGCGCTCAGCATTTTCGCGGCCTGCCAGAGATGGTCATGAATTATTTCCGGTTCATAGCCGAGGAAGTGCGCGAGTATCTGGCGTTCCTCGGTGTCGCAAGCCTAGCCGATATCGTCGGGCGTACGGACCTGCTCGTGGCGATCCCGGGGCTCACGGCACGCCAAAAGGCCTTGCGCCTCGGCGACATCATATCCGGGGCCGGTGTCGACCAGGGCATGCCCCAGCATTGCCTGACCGAGCGTAATCCGCCGTTTGATAAGGGCGAACTGGCCGAACGGATCATGAAGGACGCCTTTCATGCGCTCGCGACCCGCGAGCCGGCGGTCCTCGCTTACCCGATCCGCAACGTGCACCGCTCCATCGGCGCGCGGCTGTCAGGCGAGATCGCCCGGCGCTTCGGCGCCAAGGGCCTTGCCGAGGGTACCATTACGTTGCGTCTCGCGGGCTCGGCGGGCCAGAGTCTCGGGGCCTTCAATGCCCCGGGTCTCAATATCGAACTCGAGGGCGATGCCAACGATTATGTCGGTAAGGGTATGGCTGGCGGTCGCATCGTGGTCTATCCGCCGCGTGAGTCACGCTTTGCAAGCGACAAGGCCGCCATCATCGGCAATACCTGCCTCTATGGCGCAACCGGCGGGAAGCTTTATGCGAGCGGGCTCGCGGGCGAGCGCTTTGCCGTTCGTAACGGCGGGGCCTATGCCATCGTCGAGGGTGTAGGCGACCATGGTTGCGAGTATATGACCGGCGGCTGCGTCATCGTCCTAGGCGAGACCGGTCTCAATTTCGGGGCCGGGATGACGGGGGGTTTCGCCTTTGTCTATGACAAGAGCGGCCATTTTGTCGATCGCTACAACCATGAGTTGATCGACATCCACCGTATCACCGGCGAGTCCATGGAGAGTTATCAGGTGTTCGTGCGTGAGCGCATAAGCGAGTATGTGGCCTTGACGCAAAGCGCCTACGCCCAGGGTCTGCTGACCGATTGGTCGGAGGTCGCGGCACGCATGTGGTTGGTAAAGCCTAAGGCCGTGCGCCTCGAGACCCTGCTGGTGGAGAGCAACTGATGGCTGACGTATTTCAGTTCCTAGATCAGGAGCGGCGCGAACCCGAGAAGAAGGACGTGGTTGTGCGGCTGCGCGATTTCCGGGAGATCTACGGGGCCTTTGATCCGAAAGGTGCCGCTGCTCAGGCGGGCCGCTGTTTGGGTTGCGGGAACCCCTACTGCGAGTGGCGTTGTCCCGTCCACAACTATATTCCCAACTGGTTGAAGCTCATCGCCGAGGGCAACCTCTTCGAGGCCGCCGAACTTTCGCACCGCACCAATAGCCTGCCCGAGATCTGTGGGCGGGTGTGCCCGCAGGACCGCTTATGCGAGGGTGCGTGCACCCTGAACGATGGTTTTGGGGCCGTGACGATCGGCGCGATCGAGAAATATATATTTACCGAGGCCTATGCGCAGGGTTGGCGGCCGGATATGAGCACGGTGCGTCCGACTGGCCGTAGGGTGGCCGTGGTCGGCGCGGGGCCCGCGGGCCTGTCCTGTGCCGATGTCCTGGCGCGTAATGGGGTGCAGGCGGTGGTGTACGATCGTAACCCCGAGATAGGCGGCCTTCTGACCTTCGGGATCCCGGGTTTCAAGCTCGACAAGGAGGTGGTGCGCGTGCGCCGATCCTTGTTTGAGGGCATGGGCATCGAGTTTGTCCTGAATACCCGGGTGGGCGAGGACGTCTCCTTCGCAGACCTCGTGCGCGATTACGACGCGGTATTTGTCGGCGTCGGGGCCTATACCTACCTTGAGGGCGGTTTCCCGGGCGAAGGCCTCCCGGGCGTCCATAAGGCGCTGCCTTATCTCACCGCCGTAACGCGCAAGGAGCTGGGACTCCCCGAGGGCGAGGCACCCTACGCCGACCTGCGGGGGCAGCGCGTGGTGGTGCTCGGCGGCGGCGATACCGGAATGGATTGCAACCGTACGGCGATTCGCCAGGGTGCGACCCAAGTGACTTGCGTCTATCGGCGTGATGAAGCGAACATGCCGGGCTCGCGGCGTGAGGTCGCCAACGCCAAGGAAGAAGGGGTCCAGTTCGTATGGAACCGCGCCCCGATCGAGATCCTGGGCCGGGATCGCGTGGAGGGGGTGAGGGTGGTCGAGACGCGCCTGGGAGAGCCCGATGCGCGGGGCCGGCGCGTGCCGCAGCCGGTCCCCGGTACGGAACAGGTGATACCGGCGGATGCCGTGATCATCGCCTTCGGGTTTAGGCCGAGCCCTCCGGCATGGCTTGCGCAATTTGGCATCGAGACCGATGCGACCGGGCGCATCAAGGCGCCGGAGGCCGGACCCTATCGCCATCAAACCACGTACCCCCATGTCTTTGCCGGCGGCGATGCGGTGCGGGGATCGGATCTCGTCGTGACCGCCGTCTACGAGGGGCGGCAGGCGGCGGAAGGCATCCTGGACTACCTCGAGATATGAGCGCCCTCGACGCGGCGCCTGACCGCAGCAACCGTTTACTTCGGGCGCTTATGCGCATGCCTGTCGATGTGACGCCGGTCTGGCTCATGCGCCAGGCGGGACGCTATCTCCCCGAGTACCGCGCCCTGCGTGCCCAGGCCGGGTCGTTCCTCACGATGTGCCAGACCCCGGAGCTCGCGTGCGAGGTCACCTTGCAGCCTGTGCGGCGCTTTGCGCTGGACGCCGCCATCCTTTTTTCCGATATCCTGACGATACCAGACGCCATGGGACTTGGTCTGTCCTTCCTGGAGGGGGAGGGCCCCCGCTTCGAACGGCCGATCCGCAACGCCCACGACGTCGCAAGCCTTCCGGTGCCGGATCCCCTGAAGGGCCTGCGCTATGTTCCGGACACGGTGCGCCTCGTACGTCGGGAGCTCGCCGGCCTCTGCCCGCTGATCGGTTTCGCAGGCTCCCCCTGGACGCTTGCGACCTATATGGTCGAAGGGCAGGGGAGCAGCGACTTCCGGCGTATCAAAGGCATGTTGTTTGATGACCCGATGACCCTATCGGCCTTGTTGTCCGTGCTGGTGCGCGCCATTACCGATTATCTGAATGCGCAGATCGAGGCCGGGGCGCAGGCGGTCATGATCTTCGATACCTGGGGCGGAAGCCTCGCGGCTCATCACTTCCTGCGCTATTCACGGGATCCGATGGCGGCCATCGTGGCAGGTTTGAAGCGCAGTCAGGACGGTACGCCCGTACCAGTGATCGTCTTTACCAAGGGGGGCGGCAGCTGGCTTGGGGCCCTCGCCGAAACGGGTTGCGATGCCCTTGGCGTGGACTGGACGGTGTCGCTTGCCTCCGCGCGGGCGACCCTGGGCGGCCGGGTCGCCCTGCAAGGCAATCTCGACCCCCTGGCCCTCTATGCGTCACCGGACCGGCTCCGGGCTGAAACGGAGGCGGTGTTGCGTGATTTCGGGGGGGGCACGGGTCACGTCTTTAATTTGGGCCATGGGGTCCTGCCGGACGTGGATCCGGCGCGCGTGGGTCTGTGTATCGATACCGTTCATGCGTTTCAGCGTCCCGCCTAAGGGGGCCACAAGCCCGCCTTCTGAGGCGTCGCTATTTCGGTTTTTGCTGATGTACGTAACTGGTTATTAACACTTCCCGCGTCTGTCAAGCCCCCGCGAACAGCGCGCCGGCGGTCCCCGCCTACAGTCTGTAATGTCATTATAACTACATGATATACAACGCATTTATTAGGTCGCTTATTTTTTCATCAGTTTAAGGCGGAGCGAGCAATAAGGCCAAAGGCGGAGGTCCTCCCCGCGGTTTTCAACACAGTTATCCACAGAGTTTGTGGGTAACGCAGAATTGCGTTTTCCACCAGCCGCTTAGCGTAAGATCCGCAAGAGACTTTGGAGTACCGGGGTCGCTCGGGAGGAAGGAAGCTCATCGTCGCTATTCGTGTCAGTCTGCCGCTGCCTCTGCATCAGGGCTTCGATTATGAGTGCGACAGCGCACCGCCGGTGGGGGTGCGGGTTCGCGTGCCCTTCGGGCGGCGCATTTTGACTGGGGTCGTGATCGAGGCCCCGGCCGTGGCGCCCCTGCCGGGGGCATTGCGCCGCGTCCTCGCCGTCATCGATGAACGCCCCCTGCTGACGCCCGACCAGTTGACCCTCCTGCGATTTGCAGCCGACTATTATCACCACCCGCTGGGTGAGGTGTTGTTCGCAGCCCTTCCGGGTGGCCTGAAGCGGGGCCGTCAGCCGGCGGCCGCGCCGCAGGCCTACCGGCTCACGGCCGCAGGGCGTGCCTTGCCCGAGGAGGCCTTCGCCCGGGCCCGGCGCAAGGGCGCGGTATGGCAAGCGATCAAGGCCGCAGGCGTCCTCACCGCAAGCGAGATCAAGGCCTTGGGCCGCGGCGCGCCGCCCGCACTGCGTGCCCTGCTCACCGCGGGTCATGCCGAGTGTTGCGAAGCGCCGCCTGTCTCGATGGTCCCGCCGACCCCGCCGGTCCGGCTGCGCCCGGAACAGGCCGCCGCCTGCGCGGCCGTGCACGCGGCAGCCGGGGTCTTCGCCCCATTTCTGTTGTTCGGGGTGACCGGCAGCGGTAAGACCGAGGTCTATCTCGAGCTCGCCGCCGAGGCCCGCGCCACGGGCGGCCAAGTGCTGGTGCTGGTGCCCGAGATCGGCCTTACACCGCAGCTTGTGAGGCGCTTCCAGGCGCGTTTCGGCGATACCGTCGGGGTCCTGCATTCGGGCTGTACGGATGCCGAGCGGGTCCGGGTATGGAGCGCTGCGGCCGCCGGCCGGCTCGGTGTCCTGGTCGGCACGCGGTCCGCCGTCTTTGCCCCCATGCAGCGTCTCGCACTCATTATCGTCGATGAGGAGCACGACGCCTCGTTCAAGCAGCAAGAGGGCTTTCGTTATCATGCCCGCGATCTCGCAGTCCTGCGCGCCCAGCGCGGCGGTCTGCCCATAGTCTTGGGTTCGGCAACCCCTTCGCTCGAAAGCTACCGCCACGCCTGCGAAGGACGCTATCGGCTGCTAAGCCTGCCCACCCGCGGTCCGGACCGCACCCTGCCGGCGGTCCGTTTCGTGGACCTTGCCCGTACACCGGCCCGCGACGGCCTCTCCGGTCCGCTTGTAGAGGCGTTGCGGACACGCCTCGGACGCGGTGAGCAAAGCCTGCTCTTTCTCAATCGCCGCGGCTACGCCCCGGTACTCTTCTGCCCCGAATGCCGCTGGCATGCGCCCTGTGACCGTTGTGACGCGCGACTTACCGTGCATGCCAGCCGGGCCCGCCTGCGCTGTCATCATTGCGGTCATGAGCGACCCCTGCCTGCGGCCTGTCCCCGCTGTGGTCATGCCCGTCTGTTGCGCGTGGGCGAGGGCACCGAGCGCGTCGAACAGGCCTTGCGCGCGGCCCTTCCGGCGGCGCGGGTGGCGCGCATCGACCGCGACACGGTGGGTAACCGCATAGCCCTCGACGAATGGTTACGTAAGGTTCATGACCGCGAGGTGGACATCCTGGTCGGAACCCAGATGCTGGCCAAGGGCCATGATTTCCCCCACTTGACGCTTGTCGGTGTCGTGCAAGCCGATCAGGGCCTTCATGGCCGCGATTTTCGCGCCGATGAGCAGCTCTTTGCGCAGATTGTGCAGGTGGCCGGCCGCGCCGGCCGCGGGGTTCGCATGGGGGAGGTCCTGATCCAGACCTACCATCCTGAGCACCCTATCTGGGCGCCGCTTGCCCGTTTCGACTACGCGGCTTTCGCCGATGTCGCCTTGCAGGAACGGCGTGCCACCGGCTTCCCACCCTACGCCTATTGCGCCTTACTGCGCGCCGAGGCCAAACAGGCCGACCTGCCGGCGCGCTTCCTTGAGGCGGCCAAGGAGTTGGGGCGGGACCATCCCGAGATCGTGCTGGGGAGCGTGATTCCGGCTGTTCTGGCGCGCCGGGCCGGATATTTTCGCGCCCAGCTTCTGGTCTCGAGCGAGCGCCGCGGCATTCTGCAGGCCTGGCTAAGGTCCTGGGTCCCGGCGCTGGGCGAGATACCCGGATCCACTGCGGTCCGATGGTCGATCGACGTCGATCCCTACACGCTTTTTTGATCACCACCGTACCGGATACGACCCGCGTTCTAACCACTACACGATATTTCCATACATTTAGCAACCATTGTTGACAGGAAGGGCAGACGCCATCCGGTCTTTTCCCCGCGTAAAACGTGCCCTTGCGTCGTTTTGACAGAAAACAAAAGCGCGTCCATAGTGAGCCGTAACGGTTTGCCCCGTACGCCACGGCGTGGGTAGCCGTTGGCGCAGGGGCGAAGACCCTCTACACATAAGAGAATAAGGAGATAGTTATGGACGCACGGGCTTGGGATAAGGGCACGCGCATCGTGCATGCGGCGCTTGCGGTAACGGTCTTGGCAGAACTCTCGACGGGTCTTATCGTGTCACGCGCCACGCGCCCGCAGTGGCTGCTCATTCATAGCGTGCTTGGATTCCTCACGCTGCTCGTGATCCTCGTCGACTGGATGTGGACCTGGGCGCGCGGCGACCTCTCGGTATTCTTCCCCTGGAATCGCCGCGGGCTGCGCCTCGTGGTCCAGGAGACCTTCGCGCTCTTCCAGGGGAAGTTGCCCGGTTATGGTAATCGGGTGGGTTTGTCGAGCTTTGTCCATGGCATCGGCCTGCTCGCGGTCTCGGCTATGGCAGCCACCGGTCTTCTTATGGGGATCGACATACCCGGCGGCTATGGACTGTTTGGCCACTCCTCGGCCTATGCCTCCTTCACGGTACTGGCCACCTTGCACTTATGGTTGTCTTATTTCGTATGGGCCTACCTGGGTGGCCACCTGTTCTTTGCGGCCCTCCAGGAACTCTTCGGCAATCGTGTGCTGCGGCATTTCTCGCTCACGCGCCGTTAGCGGCGATCGGCCGGCGGCCGGGGCCCGGCGGAGCCCCGGGCCGTCGTCCTTGACAGGGCCGGTTTATGGGCGCTAGTGTGCGGCCCATGCCTTCGTCCCGAAAACGGCCCGTCCTGTCACACCGCACGTGGCCTGCGCCGATTCTGCTGGCCGCCTGGTTTGCCTTTATGGGGCTTTGGCCCTTACAGGCGGCCGCTTACCGCATGGGCGCGCATATGACGGCCGCCTGCCGGATGATGCCGCGCCTCATTTCCATGACGGGCCATCATGGGCGTATCCGGGGCATCGGTGCCTGTCAAAGATTGCAATGCCGGCATCATGTCGGACCGCGCCTAACGGCCGTAGCCCCGATCCCGGCCGTTGCGGGTCGCTCGCTTGCGGTGGCACAACCCGTGATCTTGCTGGTGATTGGCCGCCACCTCGTCGTCACCCACCCCAGCCGGGGTCCACCCCCGTATCTGCGCTTCGGCCACTTTTTGATCTAAATCCTCCTCGGCGTCCGTTCCGTTTCTGTCTGTTGCAGAACATCGTCCATGCCGAGGAAACGCCGTGTCTCACACTGTCGAATTGCATCCCCTGGATGCGCCGTATGTAGCGATCCAGCCTGTCCGTTCCCCACCCCTCTCCACGGGCCGGGCCCGCCCCTGCGGCCGGATGGCCGTCGGCCTCGCCATGGTGCTATCGGTGTCGCTTACGGCCGGCCCTGCCTGGGCCACTACCGTCTTGACCCTCACCGAGGCCCAGCACTTGTTGGTGCGGGACAACCCGCGTTTGCGGGCCCTGGCGGCGCAGGCCGCGGCGTTGGCGAGCCAAGCGGTCGCCGTCGCCCAGTTGCCCGATCCACGTCTGTCGGTGGGGATCGAGAACGCCCCTTTGCCGAATCTTGCGCTCCGCCAACAGCAGATGAGCATGCTTCAGTTTGGCGTGAGCCAGTCCTTCCCTCCCTGGGGCGCCCGCACGGCCCGGCGCCATCGCGCCGACTATGAGGCCCAGGCGGCGCGGGACGGGCGGCGCGAAAAGCGTGCGGAGCTCGTCTTCGTATTGCGCAAGGCCTGGCTTGCGGCTTTATCCATCCGTGCCACCCGCAACGCGGTGGCCGCGGAGAGTCAGCTCGCGCGCGCGACGCTGCGCGCGGCACAGGCGCGCTACCGCACCGGCCGTGGCGCGCAGTATGACGTATGGCGAGCGCAACTCGCAGCCGGGGCGCTGCGCAACCAGTGGGATCATCTGAAGGCCGATGCCGCGCAGGCCCAATTTCAGATCCGTCGCCTGCTCGCAGACCCCACGTTGCCGCCGCTCGATCCGCGCTGGCCGGTCTTGCCGCTACCGTCGCGTCGGCGCGGGCGTCTGCGACTTTCCCATCAGCCTTCGCTACGCGCGGCTCAGGCGCAGTGGCGGGCCGGGTCTGCGGGTGTCGCGCTTGCCAAGAGCGCTTATTGGCCAGCGGTTACCGTAAGCGCGGACTATGGCCAGGATTTCTTTCCGGGTAGCCCCAACTGGCTGTCCGTTGGCCTTTCCTTTAGTTTGCCGATCTTCCCCGCAGAACGTCAGGATCAAGGCGTCGATGCCGCGCGGGCGCGCCGGCTCATGGCTCAGTACCGTTACGAGGACCGATATCTCGCCCTGAAGCGGCAGTTCGACAGCGAATATGCCCTATACACCGCGCAGTCCCGGGAGCGGGCGCGCACGGACCGGGTCCTCCTGCCTGTCGCGCGGGCGGCGTTTACCGCCACGCTCGCCGCCTATAGCGCCGGACGTGCCTCCTTGACGGCGGTTCTACGCGCGCAGCAACGCATCCTTCGCTACACCTTGCAGTCGGTGCGTTATCGCAAGGACGCGAGCGTGGCCGCCGCCGCGCTCGATTATCTGACGACCGAACGAGTCCGGGGGCATGGCCATGACAACTAAAGGGACCGCAGTTTTTTTTCTCGTGGCCGGCATGGTCGCAGGCGGCGCCGTGGTTTGGTATTTCAAATCCCCGGAGACCCATCGGGATAGGGCGGCCGCCCCCGTCCTGGCGCGGCCCAAGCCCCGGATCCTGTATTGGGCGAATCCCATGAATCCCGCCATTCACGCCGATCACCCCATGAAGGACAGCATGGGTATGCGTTATACGCCGGTCTATGCGCCGGCCAGCAGCATGGCAAGCCGTGCCCCCGCGGGGCTCGCGATCGATCCCCGCTTGCGCCAGAGTCTGGGGGTGCGGTGGGTGCGGGCGCGCTACCGGGGTATGGGGCGGACCCTGCATACGGTCGGCACCGTTGCGATCGACCAAGACCGGGTCTATGCGGTGAATCCGCACTTCTCGGGCTGGGTCGAGCACCTCGCCGTGCGGGCCGTCGGCGATCCCGTGCGGCGAGGCGAGGTCCTCGCCTGGGTCTATGCCCCGGCCCTATACGCCGCCGAGCGGGAATATCTGCTCGCTCGCGAGTCGCGGGGCCTCATGGGCGGCCGGCGCATAGTGGCGGCCGCACGAGCGCGGCTACGCTTGTTAGGACTCGACGCGAACGCGATCGACGCCCTTGCCCGCCGCGGTCACGCCGCACGTGATGTCGCAGTCGTGGCCCCGGTGTCGGGCGTGGTCACGGCATTGACCACCCGCCAGGGTGGCTATCTATCGCACCGCCATGACTTCATGGAAATCGCCAACCTCGATAGGGTCTGGTGTAATGTCGCTTTGTATAGTGCGCAGCTCCCGTGGGTGCGCGTAGGCGACCCCGTGCAGCTCACCGTGCCGGCCTATCCGGGGCGCTCGTGGACTGGGCGCGTCGGTTTCATCTATCCCACGCTGGACGCTGCCAGCCGCACGGTCACGGCGCGTCTGAGCATCGCCACCCATGGCGGGATGTTACGCCCCGGCCTGTACGCCGACGCGACGGTCCTTACGCACCCCCGGCGCGCGCTCGCCATTCCCACAAGCGCGGTATTGCGGGCGCACGGCGGCGACTATGTCATGCTCGCGCGTCCGCGTGGCCACTTTCTGCCCGTGCAGGTTCTCCTGGGGCCGGCCCGCGATGGCTGGGTTACGGTCAAGCGGGGTCTGGCGGCCGGCGCCAAGGTCGTTTACGACGCCCAGTTTCTCCTTTACTCCGAGTCGCAGTTCCAATCGGTTCGGGCGCGGATGTTGCCCGCGGCGCGGCGGTCGCTGGGGGGGCGGTCATGATCAGGGCCGTCATGCGCTGGTGTATGGGCAATCCCTCCCTCGTGATGCTCGGCGCGCTCGCCTTGTTGGCGGGCGGCCTCTACGCCGTGACGCACATCCCGTTGGAGGCGCTACCGGATATCTCCCCTACGGAGGTCATCGTCAAGACACGTTTCCCCGGCCAGGCCCCGCAGGTGGTTCAGGACCAGGTCACCTACCCCCTGGAGGCGACCCTTCAGGAGGTTCCGGGGGAGATCGCCGTACGCGGCTATTCGATGTTCGGGGACTCTTACGTTTATGTCCTGTTTCGCAGCGGCACGCGCATCTACCAGGCCCGTAACCTCGTTCTCCAATACCTAAGCCAGGCCCAATCCCAATTGCCACGCGGCATCACGCCCGCGATTGGACCCAACAGCTCGGGCGTGGATTGGATCTACGAGTACGCGCTTACCGATTCCTCGGGAACCCGTAATCTCGCGCAACTCACCACCTTGCAGAACTGGTCGTTGAAGTATGCCTTGCAAAGTGTGCCGGGGGTTGCCCAGGTCGCGACCCTCGGCGGCATGGTGGCGGAATACCAGGTGATCGTAAACCCGCAGAAGCTGCTCGCCTACGGGATCACCCTGGCTCAGGTCGAGACCGCGATCAAGACCGCCAACGGCGAGACCAGCGGCTCTGTGATCGATATGGGCCAAACGGGCTACATCGTGCGAACCTCGGGTTACATTCACTCGCTTAAGGATCTCGCTCAGACGGGCGTGGCCGTCCGCGGTGGCCTGCCTATTACCCTGGACGACGTCGCGCGCATTCAGCGCGGACCCGAGCTTGCCAATGGTCTCGCCGAATTAAACGGCAAAGGCCCGGTGGTCGGCGGGATCGTCATGATGGACCAAGGCGGCAATGCCGATCGGGTCATTCGGCGCATCAAGCGCAAATTGCAGGCCCTGGAGACTTCGCTGCCACCCGGGGTGCATGTCGTCACGACCTATAGTCAGGGTCCGCTCATCGCCCGCAGCGTTCAGACCCTGGCCGGTAAACTGTTAGAGGAGGTCATCGCGGTTGCGATCATCGCGCTTGTGTTCCTTTCGCGCCTACGCTCTGCGCTCGTTGCCATCGTGGCGCTCCCCTTGGGGATGTTGGCGGCCTTTTTGCTTATGTGGGCCCAAGGCATACCCGCCAATATCATGTCCTTGGGGGGCATAGCCGTCGCTGTCGGCGTCATGATGGATGCCGTCGTGGTCATGGTCGAGAACATGCACAAGCATATGGAGCGCGCTCCCGACACCGATCCCTGGATCGCCGCTCACGCCGCTTCGGCTGAGGTGGGTCCCGCGCTTTTTTTCTCGCTTCTCATAATAGCCCTATCATTTCTACCGATCTTTGCGCTCGGCGGGGAAGAGGGCCGGCTCTTTGCGCCCCTTGCCTTCACCAAAACCTATGCCGTCGCGGCCGCCGCCATTATCTCCATAACCATCGTGCCGGTACTGATGGCCTGGTTCATACGCGGGCGCATACCGGCGGAACATAAAAACCCTGTGAACCGCTTTTTTTCAGCACTCTATGCGCCCCTGATTCATCTCGCCCTAAAGGCCCCGCGGCTCGTATTGGCCGCCGCCTTCGTGCTGGCCTTGACCCTGCTCTACCCCCTCCATAGGCTCGGGTCGCAGTTCATGCCGCCTCTAAACGAAGGATCCTTGCTGTACATGCCGGTCTTTCAAAATCCGGCGGTCTCAATCGGTGAAGTCGCCCAGGTCTTGCAGCAAACGGACCGTATCCTAAAGACCTTCCCCGAGGTCAAGACGGTGTTCGGCCAGGCCGGCCGCGCCCAGACTGCCACCGATCAGGCCCCCCTTTCCATGTTTGACACGACCGTTACCTTACAGCCCCGCAGAATGTGGCCGGCGGGCCTTAGCGAGCGCCGTCTCCAAGAAGAAATGACCGCGCGCCTCGACATCCCCGGCCTATCCGTCGTATGGACGCAGCCTATTAAGAATCGCGTCGATATGGTCACGACCGGACTCACGACACCGCTTGGCATCAAAATCGCGGGCCCAGATCTCGCGGTACTAAATCGCCTCGGCCGGCGTCTCCAGGCTGCGCTCCAGAAGGTGCCGGGGACTGCATCGGCGTATGCCTCGCGGGTCACGGGTGGCCGTTATATCGTGATCCACACCAATCGTGCGCAGGCGGCCCGTTACGGCCTCACGGTGGCGGCCGTCAACCGGTTTGTGGCGACGGCAGTGGGCGGGCAGGCGGTTACGACCGTCGTCGCCGGGCTCAAACGTTTCCCTGTCGTGGTGCGCTTTCCTCGCCGGCTGCGCCAATCGCTGTCGGCGCTCCTGGCGGGCCGGGTGGGGGCGCCCGGGGGCGCGCAGATACCGTTAGGTCAGGTGGCAAGGATTCGCATAGAAGGCGGGCCGCCGATGCTGACAAGCGACGATGGGCGTCTCAACAATTGGATCTATATCGATCTTTCCCCGGGGACGAGCACCAGCGGCTATGTGCAAAGAGCCAAGGAGGCGATCGCCCATAGTATGGTTATGCCGCCCGGTTACACCTTGTCGTGGGTCGGCGAATACAAGGTCATGCAGCGGGCGCAACGGCGTCTGGAGGTGGTGGTGCCGGCCGTTATTTTATTGATCGCGCTGCTCCTTTACTTTACCTTCCGACGCTGGGTAGAGGTAGGGATGATCTTAGCGACCTTGCCTCTGTCGCTCGTAGGCGGATTTTGGCTCGTGTACGCTTTGGGCTATAAGCTATCGGTTGCCGTAGCCGTGGGATTCATCGCCCAGGCTGGGGTCGCTGCGGAGTTCGGGGTAGTTATGCTTCTCTATCTCGATCAGGCCCTCGAGCGTCACCAGATGAGCGGTGCGCTAAAGACCTGGCATGACCTGCAACGCGCGGTGATCGAGGGGACCATGCTGAGACTGCGCCCGCTCACCATGACCATGACGCTCGTCGTCGGCGGGCTCCTTCCCATCATGTTCAGTGACGGGGCCGGCGCGGATGTCATGAAGCGGATCGCGGCCCCTATCGTGGGCGGCATGTTCAGTACGGCCCTGCTGGCGCTGCTCGTCATACCGGCCCTCTATACGCTCTGGCAGCGGCGACGGCTGGGCCTGCGCGCCTAAGCGGGCAGGGGATGCTGAGCCGATAGGGCGAGCGCGGCGGGCCGCCGTGTTCCGGAAGGCACGGAGCACGCGGTTCTTTGGTCGCTTAGACCGCTTACGGGTAGGAGGGTGATCCATGACCGTACCACCAAGGCTTGCCGATATCGTTCAAAGGCACTATGGACGCCGCGACCTCATGGAGCGCATCGACGAGGCACTCAAGGCCGCCGGCCACGACCCCGGCATGTTGTGTTGCGAGGACCTGGCGCCGATCGATGAGTTTCACATCCGGGGGCGCGCGGCAACCGGGGAGATTGCGCGCGCGGCCGGTTTAGGTGCAGGCCAGCATGTGCTGGACGTCGGTTGTGGTATCGGCGGTCCCGCGCGGCATTTGGCCCAGGAATTTGGATGCCGCGTCACCGGCCTCGATCTGTGCGCCGACTATTGCCGCGTGGCGGCGGCCCTGTCGACGCGCGTCGGATTATCGGGCCGCACGTATTATTGCCAGGCCAACGCAACCGATCTGCCCTTTCATGCGGCTTCCTTCGACGCCCTTTGGACTGCCCATGTCGCGATGAATATTTCCGACAAGCGGCGGCTCTATGGGGAGTTCCGCCGGGTTCTAAAACCCCAGGGCACGCTCGTCTGCTATGATGTCTTCGCCGGCTCGGCCGGGCCGCCCCTCTTTCCCGTACCGTGGGCGCGTACCGATGCGTCGAGTTTTCTCCTCACCCCGGCAGCCTTCGCGGTTCATCTAGATGCCGCGGGATTTACCATAACGGCTTCGTCGGAGGTAACCACCGCCGCTCAGGCCTGGGCATACTCCCTTGCACGCTCGAGCGCACCGAAAGCCGCCCCGGGCTTGGGGCTCCTTATGGGTCCCGACCTCCCAGGGATGATCGCCAATCTCGGCTGGAACCTCGCTGAAGGCCGTGTCCGTGTCTTGTGGTTTGTGGCCCGGCCTAAAGGCCCATAAGCCCCGGCTGACCGCCCCGCCGGGCGTTTGCCATTCAATCGCCCGGCCCCAGTGTCCCTCATGCAAGACGTCCTCCGCTGAGACGGCTTACGCCCCTTGGCCTCGTACGCCTCGCTTTCTCGAGGCGTCCCCGTGACCGCCCCTATCTCAGGCAAAAACCGGTGGGCCGCCGAGCTTGTTGGCGCTTTGCCGCCACGCGATTGCAAATGGTCTTGGACCCTATAAGGCGGGCAAGAGCCTAGGCGCGGCCGTATGCCCTACCATATTGGGCGACCCTGCGAAAACCCCCGCGCCCTCAGAAGGCGCGGCTCAAGTGCGCCTCTATCGCGCGTCTGATTACCTCTCCTTGCTGACAGGTTCAAGCCGGCGCCGAGACTCTAGGCCCACCGACGATCCTTGGGCATCCCGGTCCATCGCCGCCCGTTTCAGCCGCGCGTCCAGGTTCAGTGGAGACGCGGGGCGCTACCCTTACGTTCCGAGAAGGTGGCGTAGGCAAAGTAGCCAAGCGGTATCACAAACAGCGTGAGGATCGTCGAGGCAAGCGTCCCAAAGATGAGAGATATCGCAAGGCCGCCGAATACCGGGTCCATTACCATGATCGCCGTACCGAGCACAATGGCAAGCGCCGTAAGCATGATGGGCCGCAGTCGCACCATGCCGGCCTCAACGACGGCCTCTGTAAGCGAGTGACCACCGCGCCGGTAGTCCAGGATGAAGTCGATCAGTAGCAAAGAATTGCGGACCACGACCCCGGCGAGAGCTATGACACCGATCATAGAGGTCGCCGTAAAGTACTGGCCGAGCGCAAAGTGTCCTGGAAAGACGCCGATTATGGTAAGGGGGATCGAGCCCATGACGATGATCGGGATCATGAACGAACGATAGTATCCGACCAGGATAATGTAAATGAGCAGGATCGCTACTCCGAACGCCGATCCGAGATCCCGGAACACGTTCAGGGTAAGCCGCATCTCGCCGCTCCAGCGCAGCCCGTAATGCTGGCTGCTCGGATCTTCCATGAAGTCCTGCTTGAGGTGAACGCCATCTATTTTGTGGTGCTTTAGATACTGCCACATATGGAGCACCGGGTAGACGGGGCTGCCACTGCTAAGTCCTGCCGTCACGTACTCCACATCGCGCCCATCCTTTTGGTAGATGGGTTTAGGGAGGGGGCGCCGTATGACGCGCACGATCGCTGACAACGGGATCTCGCGGCCCTCGGGGTTCGTTACAAAGATCTTGCCAAGGTCGTTTGGTCCCACGTGGTCGGCGATCGGGACGCGAAACCGGATCGGTACGGGTTCCTTGGCGTGCGGGATGTGGACTGTGCCGTCACTTATGCCCGACAGGAATCCCTTGAGCGTCATGGCCGCGGCAGCTGCGCTCACTCCGTCGAGAGCAGCCTTGGTGCGGTCGACTTTAATAATGTACTGCACGGAGTTGTGCGGGACCGTGCTGTCGACGTCGGCGAGGTGGTGGCTATGGGCGAAGAGGCCGTAACGAAGGTCGTTGGCAATGGCCTGGACCTTGCGGTAATGGGGGCCGAACACCTCGGCCATGACCGTCGCGCGTACCGGCGGGCCGGGGGGATGCTGGACGATCTTGATCATGGCCCCGGTGCGCGCCGCAAGTCGGGTAATGGCCGGCCGCAACTCCTTTACGATGGCGATCGAAGATATTCCCCGTTCGCTTTTCCTTACGAGATGGACCTGCATCTCGCCTACATTGGGGCCGCGTTTCAAGGACTCGCCGCGCAAAAGCCCGCTGAAATTTATGGCCCCCATGGCCCCCGCCGAGAGGTCATACGTCGTCACATAGCGATTCCGACGGACGATATTGCCAAGCGCTTCCATGATCCGGTCGGTATCTTCGAGGGTGCTTCCCGCGTGCGTACGCACGGTAATGTCGAAGCTGTTGTTGTTGTTGCGGGGCAGCATCTTGAAATTCACGAGCCGCAACACCGGCATCGCCAACACACTGGCGAACACGAGGATAAGGCCGAGCAGGAAGCCGCGCCGTAACCAAGGCCGCGACAACAGGGCGCGCATGATGCGCCGGTAGCCGCGCTGGAGTATGCCAGGACCCCGTTCGTGTCCACCCGCATGCCCCTTCAGCCACAAGCGCGCCGCCCAGGGCGCGACCGTGTAGGCGATGAACAGTGAGGTCAGCATTGCGATGGGGACGTTTTTGGGTATGGGGGCCATGTAGGGTCCCATCATGCCACTCACATAGAGCATAGGGAGGAAGGCGACGATGACGGAAAGGGTCGCCAGATTGGTAGGCCGCCCGATCTCGTTGACCGCTGCGATTGCCTCGTGAACGCGGTCAGCGCCAGCTCGAGCGTAGTGCCGGAATATGTTTTCGATAACGACGATCGAGTCATCGACCAGCAGACCAAGGGACAGGATCAGCGCAAACAAAGTGATGCGATTGATCGTCTGACCATCGAAATAATCTATGGCCAGGGTAACGAAGAGGATGAGCGGTATGGTGATGGTGACGATCGCCGCGGCCCGCCATCCCAGGAACAGCACGAGCAAAATAACGACGGTTCCGACGGCGATAAAAAGGTGCTCGATCAGGGTGTTGACCGCGCTATTGGCGCGCTCGCCATCGTCGCGCGTCACATTGACGTGGACAGTGCGGGGGATGATCGTTGTGCGCAAGGCCTGTAAGCGGCGCAGGACATTGTCGGCCACGGTCACGGCATTGGTGCCCGCGCGCTTGGCAATGGCTATCGTGACCTCGGGAACCTCGATATTGCGGGGCCGCCGATGGGCGTAGGCCGGGCCAAAGCCGATGCTATGAACTGCTTTTATGCGTCCGGCGCCATCGGTCACCGTCGCCACGTCGCTCAAGTAGACCGGTCGGTGATCATAAAGACTCACCACGACGCGACCCACGTCGCGCGCCGAGCGCAGCATGGTGCCGGCATGGATAGTGGCGCGGCGATTGTGATTGGTGAAGTGTCCAGATGGTATCTCTACGTTGGTGGCCTTCACGATCCTACGGATATCGTTGATCGTGACGTCATAGCGGCGCATGAGGCGAGGGTGCAGTACCACATTGATCTGGCGGCGTTGGCCGCCGATAAGGTAGGCGAGCGAGGTGCCGGGCGTGCGGCGGAGATGGTGCAGTACCGCCACGGCGATCGCGCGTAACTGTACGGCGCTCATGCGGGTGCTCGCGAGCGAAATGGTGACGATCGGCACCTCGTTGACATCAAGCGGCTGGATGATGGGCTGCTCGGTCCCAGGCGGCATGCGGTCCATATTGCTCATGATCTTGTTGTATAAGCGGACCAGCGAGGCGACGCGGTTTTCGCCGACCTGAAATTTGACCGTGACGACCCCCATGGAGTCCAAGGCCAATCCATAGGTGTGGTGAATCCCGCGCATGCCCCGCAATATGGCCTGCAGGGGATCGACGACGAGGTTTTTGACCTCGCGGGGATTAGCGCCGGGTTTCATGACGATGATGTTGGCGGCCGGCACGACGATCTGCGGGTTTTCCGTGCGCGGGGTGAGTTTCAAGGCCAAGAGGCCCGCAAGTATGGCCACCACGATAATGAGTACCGTGATCTTGCTTTCGACGAAATAGCGCGTGAGTCGGCCCGATATGTTCAAGGGCTCTGCGGGGCGCGGATCAGGGGCTGCCATGATGTCCTCTCGTACGCTTAGCGGCCGGCGTGAATGGGGGTGCCGTCATAGATGCCGTTAAATGGCCCTAAGACCAAGGTCTCGTCGCCGGACAGTCCGCTCAGGATCTGCGCGCGCGCCGGGCTTAAGGCACCGAGCTTGATGAGCCGGAAGCGGGCACGACCATGGCGGCTCAGCACAAAGACGCCCGGTAGACCGGCCCGGATGACCACGGCATCGCGCGGGATGACGACGTCGCCCTCCCGGTCCCGGTCGAAGCGACGGTTAAGGGTGAGCGTCGGGCGGCTCACCACGGGCCGAACGGCCTTGGGTGCCGGTGCCGGGGGTTGGGCGTGGCAGCCGGTCACGATCAGCAAGGCCGCCGCGGGCCAGTAATGCGTGAGTCTCATGAGGCGGGCCTGAGGGCGGGAAGCCTCGTGAGGGACAACTGTCCGCAGGCCGCTGCCAGGGCGGCGCGGTTGGCGGCGAGCGCGTAGAGGGCGGCCAGCCGGGCTTCACGGGCCTGTACGAGCCCCTGTTCCGAATTCAGCAAGTCGAGCAGGATGGTCCGGCCTTCCCCGTAGCGCACGCGCGTGAGCGCGACGGCGCGCCGGGCACGGCCAACAGTGGCGCGCGCAATGTCATAGCGGGTCAAGGCGTTCTGCATGTCTTCGTAGGCCTGTGTCACTTGGTAGCGGATGTGGGCGCGCAGGCCCGCGAGCCGGCCCGCGAGCGTTGCGGCTTGGGCGAGGAGCACCGCGGCGTGGTCCCGGTTGCGGCCCCCGTCGTAGAGGGACTTGCTGATGACGGCACCTACCGTCCAGGCGTTATGCCGGATCCCGGGAGTTTCACTAAACCATTGGGTCTGGGCCATCAGCCGGACCTGGACCGAGGAGCGATCACGCGCGGCCCGCGCGCGGGCATAGGCAGCCTTGATCTCGCCCTGCAAGGCCTTCACGTCGGGACGGTGGTCCAAGGCTTGCTGTACGTAATAGGAAAGGGGTCGGCGGGGAAGGGTACCCCGCGTAAACGCCAGGTGTGGTATGACGACCGTGACACCCGGCCCTGCACCCATGGCCAGCACGAGATTATCGGTCGCGATGCGCACGTCGCCACGGGCTTGGGCCAGCAGGCCCTGGTCGGCTCCCAGATTCACGTCGGCGGTCAAGGCGTCGGAATGGACGATACGGCCCTGGGCATAAAGGCTCGCGGCCGTGCGGGCATGACCGGCTGCGGCAGCGACGGCGCGCCGTGCCACGGCCACCGCCTCCCGGGCCATGATGACACCCTCGTAGGCCTGGATCACGCCGGCCATCACCGTCTGCCGGTTGCGGGCCGCGGCCGCTTGCGCCGCTTGGCGCCCGTAACGGCCGGCCCTGGTCGCATCATGGCGGGCCCCGCCCATGTAGATCGGCCAGGCGAGCGACAGGGTCGTCGTGCCCAGGCGGGTCACGCCGGGATAATTCAAGGCGCTGGGGGCGAAGGCCGTAGCCGTAACTTGGCGGCGTTCCAGCTCCGCCGACAACGCCTCCAGGGGATTGTTACTAAAGAGATAGCCGTAACTTACGCCGATCGCCGGCTGCCAGGCGCTGTTGGTGAGCTTAAGCTGCGCGCGCGCCCGCGCTTCCTGTGCCCGGGCTATGGCGGTCTGGCTGCTGTGTTTCAAGGCAAAGGCCACGGCCTCACGCAAGGTAAAGGTCCGGCCCTGCGCGGCCCCCAGGCACAATATGAAACCCAGTGCGCAGGCCGCCGCCCGCGCCGGCGTTAATGGGTACGCCTCATGCGAGCCACCCGCTGCCCGGCTCGGGCCGGCGTGGCGCCTAACGGTAGCCCCGTGTCCCCGACTGGGGCGGAGATCGAAGCCGGCGGCCGTGGTCAACGTTCCATATTGTCGCATGCGCCCTCCCTGTGCCGTAACGTCGCGCGCCGTGATATATTAGCAAATAATGTTTTACTTAATAAAGCATGGGGACGTGCGGCGCCCCTGCCTTACGGCCGCAGTGTAACGATTCGCGCGGCGCTTTGCCTCGTCCGGGCCTAGCCTGCGGGCCGCTTGCTAGGGGGCGTGTCCGGAGGTCGGGCAGGGCCCTGCCGAAAAGTTGGGGGCAGCAGGCCCTGTGGGGTACCCTTGTGGTTTCGGGGAGCGTTACGGCCAGGGACCAGGGTGCCATTGATTAGGGGTGACGAGGACCCATGGCAAAGCCGGTGCGAGTCCAGGACATCGAAAAGGGGATGTATGTGGTCGACCTGGATCGGCCATGGACCGAGACACCCTTTCTGTTCCAAGGATTTGAGGTACGCACGGATGAGCAGATCCGGGAATTGCAGCGCTTGTGCCGCTATGTCTACGTCAGTGAGACGGCCGATCCGGGCCTGGCGCCCCGGCCGGTCGGCCAGCGCCTCCGGAGCGGCGAACGCGCCGGGGCGACCCAGACCGGCCGCCGGACTCGCGAGCCGCGCGTTTCGGTAGACGGCGACACCCACGATGCCGGGATCCTGGCGGCCTCGCGGACCGTCCGGCGCACATCCCCCCGCTATGAGAATGCAGCCCCCCTCGCCGAAGAGATCGCGGTCGCCCGCGTCCTCGAAACCCAGGCCCGCGAGTTCGTCTATACCCTGCACGACGATGTCCGTTTGGGTCGCCCGATCGACGTGGAACGCCTTCAGGCCTTGGTTGCGGACATGGTGGCAAGCGTCATTCGCAATCCCGACGCGCTGATCTGGTTTACGCAACTCCGTGAGCAGCACGTCTATACGGCCCTGCATAGCATCCGTGTGGCGATTCTGGCCCTGGTCCTCGGCCGCCATTTGGACCTCGCGGTGTCGGAGCTCCATGTCCTGGGTGTCGGGGCGCTGCTTCATGATATTGGCAAGCTCAAGGTCCCCGGCGAATTGCTGGACAAACCCGAGCCCCTGACCGACCCTGAATTCGAACTCATAAAGACCCACGTGCCGGCGGGCGTCAAGATCTTGGAGGCGGCATCGCGTATCCCGGTCGCTGCTATAGAGGTCGCCGCCTGTCATCACGAACGCTACACGGGGGGTGGTTACGCCCGCGGCCTGGCCGGTGACCGCATTGGACTTTTTGGGCTCATCGGCGCCATTGTGGATAGCTATGACGCGATGACGAGTGATCGGGCCTACCGCCAAGGCAGGTCCCCGTACGAAGCCTTGGGGACGCTGTACGCCATGCGCGACAAGGGCTATCACGCAGGCTTGGTCGATCAGTTCATACAGTGTCTGGGCACCTACCCCATAGGCAGCGTGGTGGAGTTGACGAACGGCGCTATCGGTGTGGTCATCGCCGTGAACCCGCGCCGCTATCTGCGCCCGACCGTGGCTCTTGCCTTGAACGCTGACAACACCCCCTGCCCTGAGCGCACCATCCTGGATTTGGGCGCCACGCCCCGGAGCGGCCCGGGGGCCGTGGACGTGCGCCGCGTCTTGGCGCCTGGCGCCCATGGGGTCCAGGGCGCCGACTATATGCCAGGCCGGATCGTGAGGGCCCTGCCCTAGAACGGTTTAACGACCACCAGAATGACGATCGCGATCAAAATCAGGACGGGGATCTCGTTTATGACACGGTAGAAGGTGGCGCTGCGTTTTTGTCCGCGCGCCAGTTCCCGGCACAGGTATCCGAGATAGATGTGGTAGGCGATCAGCAGCGCTACTAAGCCCGCTTTGATATCAATCCAGAGCCCCCGGAAGCCAAAACCCCACCATAACCACAGCCCCAGGCTCACGGCGAGGATGGCGCTCGGTGTCGTGAACCGGTAGAGCCGCCGTTCCATGACCACGAAACGAGCGAGCCCGGCCGGATCCTCGGTCGTGCTGTGGTAGACAAATAGTCGCGGCAGATAAAAAAGACCCGCAAACCAGGTGATCACGAAGACGATGTGGAAGGCTTTGATCCAGAGCATCAGCGGGCCCGCGCGGGCCGGTCTTTGCGGCCCTCTAGGTTGTCTAGGATATCGGCTAGTAGCGAGTCGAGGAAACGCCGCCCGAGGGCGGTGGCGCGCACCCCGTCTGCGTCCCAGGCGAGCAGGCCGCGCCGCACCGGCTCGCGCCACAAGGCCTGCAGATCCGTTAGGCCCTGGCCGGTACGCGCGCGCAGGAGTCCTTCGTCAAAACCCCGCGTCAAGCGCAGGTTATTGAGAAGAAACTCAAAGATCAGGTCGGTCCGCGCGAGCACACGCCGTGTGGCGACCCTATCGGTGGCCGTGAGGTAGCGCTGCGGATCTTGCATGCGGACCTCTCGTACCACGGTGCCGGCGGCATCTGTAAGCTTGCTGTGGGCGCCTGCGCCGAGCCCTAGGTAATCGCCGAAGCGCCAATAGTTGAGATTATGGCGGGCCTGCTGTCCGGGGCGCGCGTAGGCCGAGACCTCGTAGCGCTCGTAACCGGCGCCGGCCGCGATCTGCGTTACCTGTTCCTCGATGGCAAGGCGCATATCTTCTTCCGGTAGGGCCGGGGGATTATGGGCAAAAGCGGTGTGGGCTTCGATCGTGAGCTCATATAAGGATAGGTGGGGCGGGTGCACGGCGAGCACTCCTTCCATATCGGTCCGCGCCGCGTCAGGGGTCTGGCCGGGCAGACCGTACATGATATCGACATTGAAGGAGGCAAAGCCCGCCGCGGCCGCGGCCTCCATGGCCGCCCATCCCGCGCGTGCATCATGGATGCGCCCCAACGCCTTCAAGGCGGCATCGTGCAGGCTCTGTACCCCCAGCGAGAGCCGGTTGACCCCCGCCTCGCGAAAGGCCTGGAAGCGCGCCGCCTCGACCGTGCCCGGGTTGGCCTCAAGGGTGATCTCCGCGTCGGCGGCGAGCCGCACGCGGCCGGCTACCCCGGCGAGCAAGGAGGCGACGGCGGCCCCGGAAAAGAGACTGGGCGTACCACCGCCAAAAAATACGCTGCCGATTGTGCGGTCTTGTATGGTGGCCTGGGCGGCGTCGAGGTCTGCGAGCACCGCCGCCACATAGGCGGCCTCCGGCAGGGGCCCGCGCTGAGGCAGCGAGTGAAAGTCACAGTAAGGGCATTTCACCACGCACCACGGGATGTGGATATAGAGACTCAGCGGGGGTAATGGGGCCGGCTGCATGTCAGACGTGCCGTTCGAAGGCCCGAGTCAGGGCGCGCAGGGCCTGGCCGCGGTGACTGATCCGGCGCTTTTCCTCGGGATCGAGGACTGCCGCCGAGCAGCGGTGGGTCGGGACGTAAAAGAGGGGATCGTACCCAAAGCCTCCGTCGCCTTGAGCGCTCATGAGGATGCGGCCCTCCCAGATCCCTTCGGCGATGAGCGGGCGGGGATCATGCGCATGGCGCAGGAACACGAGCACGCAGTAAAATCGCGCCTGGCGGCGGTCTTCCGGGGTGTCGGCGAGCGCGGCCAGCAAGGCCTCACGATTGCGGCTATCGTCGGCCCCGTCGCCAGCAAACCGTGCCGAATGGATACCGGGACGGCCGCCGAGGGCATCGACCTCGAGCCCCGAGTCGTCGGCGAGCGCGGGCAGCCCGCTTATAGCCGCCGCGTGGCGGGCCTTTAGGAGGGCGTTTTCGACGAACGTCAGGCCATCCTCGCAAGCCGGCCCGATCCCGAGACTATCTTGGGCCACCAGGGTTACGCCCTGCTCGCCGAGCGCCCCTGCAAACTCGCGGAGCTTCCCGCTGTTATGGGTGGCGCATACGACCCTCATAGGTCTTGCGCCAGGGCCTGGCGTTGCGCTTCCAATAGCTGCTGGATGCCGGCACGGGCGAGCTCGGTCATGGCCAGCATGGCCTCGAAGGGAAAGCTGCCGCGCTCGGCCGTGCCTTGGAGTTCCACGAAGCCGCCGTTGCTGTCCATGACGACATTCATGTCGGTTTCGGCATTCGAGTCTTCGCTGTAGTCAAGGTCCAGCACCGGGGTCCCGTTATAAATGCCGACCGAGACCGAGGCGATCTGCCGACGCAGAGGGTCTTCCTTCACGAGTTTGCGCGAACGCAGCAGGCCCACCGCATCGGCCAGTGCCACATAGCCGCCTGTGATCGCGGCCGTTCGCGTCCCGCCGTCGGCCTGTAGGACGTCGCAGTCTATGGTTATGGTGCGTTCGCCGAGCGCCTTCAGGTCCACGGCCGCCCGCAGCGACCGGCCGATCAAGCGTTGGATCTCGACGGTGCGCCCATCCTGCTTGCCGCGCGCCGCCTCCCGTTGCGTGCGTTGGCCGGTCGCGCGTGGCAACATACCGTACTCGGCGGTGACCCACCCTTGGCCCCGGCCTTTGAGGAAAGGGGGCACCCGCTCCTCTATGCTGGCCGTGCACAATACCCGGGTGGCCCCGAATTCGATCAATACCGAGCCCTCCGCATAGCGCGTGAACTTACGGGTTATCGTGATGGCGCGCAGGCTGTCGGCGCTCCGTCCGCTTGGTCTCATGAGGGCGTCCTTTGCAATCCTAAAGTAGGGGGGAGGGGCCGTAGTCTAGCAGAGAAGCGCGCGCCGCTCACGGCAAGCCCCGGCTTCTTAGATGTCCTGCGGATCCTTTTTGGAGGCGGCGGTAAGCGCCCTGACCTTGCGTTCGACTATGAGCTTGCGCCCGTCCTCCCAAAACCCCTTGGCGTCGAGGCGGCGGGGTCCTGGGGCTAGTCCGAGGGCCACCCCCGCCCGGTCTTCCCAGCGCAGGGCGGCCCCGCTGATGTTGTCGGCGGCCTGTGCGCGCCGGGTCTCGGCGGCGAGCAATAGGTCGGCGACCCCGTTTTCCAAGACGGGATCGGCGAGCAGGGATGCGATGCGGGCCGGCGGCAAGGCCTCCCAAACCCCATCGCTGCAGAGCAGCAGGGTATCCCCGGTCTTAAGGGGGGTTTCGGCACTTAGGCTCACGGTCGGATCAGAGCGGCCGCCGAGACAGGCCAGCAGCCGGCTCTTGTCGGGGTGGGCGAGCGATTCTGCCTCGCTTAGGATGCCGCGCGTGCGGAATACGTCGATCGTCGTATCATCCTGGGTGCGCGTAAGCAGTTTCCGGTCGCGGAAATGGTAGAGGCGGCTATCGCCGATATGACCCCAGTAGGCGCAGCCGTCCTGCACGAGGCATAAGACACCCGTGGTCCGCGGCTCGACCGACGGGCCCAGACGTTTGCCGAGTTCCCGCAATGCGTGGTGGGCCTGAAACATGATGAGCGCCACGAAATTGGACGGATCCAGGATGCGGGTCGTGCGCACGGCTCGGAAGGCCTGGGTGGCCACCCGGCAAAAGGTCGCCGATGCGACCTCGCCGCCCTTGTGCCCTCCGAGTCCATCGCCCAGCGCCATCAGGACCGCGCCGTCGCGTTCGGCGACTGCGACCCGGTCTTCGTTATGGGCCCGACCTCCTTGGCGCGAGCCCTGTGCGCATGTGTATTTCATGTGTGTCCCCCCACCCCAAGCCCGGGTCGCCGATTTTTAAAGGCGCTTCAACCGGAGCCAGGGCCATTTTTCGAACCAGCGCGGCACCGCGCCGCGGCCCTCGCCCACGTCCCGCGGCTTCTCGCTCAGGAAGGCGAGCAGCTGCCCCACGTTTTGGGGCCTTTCGAGCTGGTCCATCTCCATGCACCAGTCTATCGCGTCCAGAAGTTGGGCCGAGTACTGGCGGCCGTAGCGCCGCCGTGCCCCCTTGAAATGGTCTTTGACGGCGCGCGCCGTGGCCGGCGGAGGGGCCCGGCCGCTCAGGCAGGCCCACATAGAGGCCCCTATGGCGTACAGGTCGGTCCAGGGGCCGATATGGCCTTTGACGTGTTGCTCGAGCGGCGCGAAACCGGCCGTGAGTGTACGCATGCCCGCCGGGCGCTCCTGGGTCCTTTGCGCGGCCCCAAAATCGAGCAGGAGCGGATTACCCCCGGGGCGCAGGAGGATGTTGGCGGGCTTGATGTCGAGGTGCAGCAGCCCGTGGCGATGGAGCTCGTCCAGACCGACCAGTAGGGGTGGGAAGACGGTCCGTAGGAATTTTTCGCTAAGCCCCCCCGGGTGACGCTTTATATACCACCGCAGGTCCCGGCCCACCTCGTAGTGCATGACCATATACGCGGTGTTGTGGGCGCGGAAGAAGTTCGTGACTTGGACGATGTTGGGGTGGTGGAGCTTGGCGAGCGCCGCGGCCTCGTCGAAGAAGCGCTTGATGCCCGAGGCAAAGAGCGGCGCCGTCTCCTCCGAGAGGGGTTCGACCCGGCCCTCGGGGGTGCGGTAGGCCTGTGTTACGGGCAGGAATTCCTTGATGACCACCGGCGTCTCGCTTGCGAGTTCGGTCGCGAGATAGACGGAACTGAATCCGCCGCCCCCCAGGGTCTTCTCGATCCGGTAGCCCTTCAGGACGAATCCCGGGGCTAGATGTGTCGGCTTCTTGCGCATGTGCCCTCAACAATAGCTGAAAACCTCCCGAAAACCAGACACACGGCGGGGTATGGCGCGATAGTCCGTCGCTCGGTGGCGGCCTGTTCCCCTATATCGACTGGCGAAGTATTTCGGTTAGTATGGCCGCCATGACCGACCCTGTTAAGAGCATGACAGGTTTTGCCCGGGCGCAGCTGCCTGTGGCCGGCGGCGAACTCGTGTGCGAGCTGCGGTCCGTAAATCACCGTTATCTGGAAATGGCCGTTCGCTTGCCCGCGGGCCTCGGCGCGCTCGAGTCCGTGGTCCGTGCCCGCCTTGCGGCCGGGCTTGCGCGCGGCAAGATCGATTGCCATGTCAGCTGGAACGCGGCGCCGGTCGGGATGGGGCTTACATGGGATCGGGGGCTTGTAGCCGAGCTCGTGCGTATCGACGCCGAGATCCGCGCCACCCATGCCCGGCACGAACCTCCGCTTGGCCCCGTGCGGGTCGCCGACATCTTGGCCTGGCCGGGCGCCGTCGTGGCCGCCGGCCCCCCGGATCTCGAGGACGCCGTGTTGGCGGTATGCGTGCAGGCCTTGACCGCGCTACTCGCACACCGGGGGCGCGAGGGCGCGCGGCTTGCGGAGGTCCTGCGCGAGAAGCTCGACTGCATGGCCGCGGTCCTGCCTACGTTGCGGGCGGCCGCCGGGACGGCTGCGACCACCGCCGTCGAGCGGTTGCGTGCCCGCATCGCCGCCTCCGGGGTGGAGGCTGATCCGGCGCGCCTCACACAAGAACTGGTCTCGTGGGCGCAGCGCGGCGATATCGAAGAGGAGATCGACCGCTTGGGGGTGCATATCGCCGAGGCCCGTGCGGTCTTGGCCGGCAAAGGCCCGGTTGGTCGGCGCCTCGATTTTTTGCTCCAGGAGCTCAATCGGGAGGCCAATACGGCCGGCGCGAAGGTCATTACGGCGGCGCAGGCGAGCATGGCCGTGGATCTCAAGGTGCTGATCGAACACATGCGCGAGCAGGTGCAAAATGTCGAATAACGAGTCGCGTTTGGTCATTCTCTCCGCCCCGAGCGGTGCCGGGAAAAGCAGCCTTGCCAAGGCCCTGGCCGCCGATCCGCGTTTCGGGATCTCGGTGTCGCATACCACGCGGCCGCCGCGCCCTGGGGAGCAGGACGGTGTCCATTATCACTTCGTCGATCAGGCGGCCTTCGACCGGCTGGTCGCTGAACAGGCCTTTCTCGAGCATGCCTGCGTGTTCGGTAACCGCTACGGTACCACGCGGCTGGCCGTCGAGACGCTCATGGCCCAAGGCCGTCACGTCCTCCTCGATATCGACTGGCAGGGGGCGCGCCGCATCAAGGCCTTGTGGCCGCAGGCCCTGTCCATCTTTATTCTGCCCCCGTCGCTCGCGGCCCTGGAGCAGCGGCTACGCGATCGCGGTCAGGATGACGAGTCGGTCATCGCCGCGCGCATGGGTAAGGCCCGCGCCGAGATCGCGCATGCCGGGGAATTCGATCACGTGGTGGTGAACGATGAATTTGCCGAGGCGCTGGCCGATTTAAAGACCTTGATTGCCGAAGGGCGGGTGCGCCGGCCGGTGCGCTGCGATCCCGCGATCTTCACGCCTACCGGCGCTTGAGCGGATTTGCTAGACTTCCTATCTTGACCCAGAGGAACAGTGTATGGCTCGTATCACCGTTGAGGATTGTCTTGCGCATGTCGAGAACCGGTTTCAGCTGGTTCTGGTGGCGGCCCGCCGCGCTCGGCAGCTCGCCTCGGGAGCCGAACCGTGCGTGCCTCGTGAGAACGATAAGCCGACGGTCTTGGCGCTCCGCGAAATCGCCGAAGGTTATGTGACGAACGCCATCTTAGACGACAATCCAGAGACGGGACTGGAGGCCGACGATGACGCCGTTCTCTCCATCGGAGCAGGTGGCGACACAAGCCCAGCTCCCAGCCCCTGAAGGGGCAGGCCAGGCGGCCGTTTCGTTTCATGTAAGCGATCTCCTTGCCGTGCTCGAGACCTATCTCGGGCGCGAGGAGATCGCGATGATTTATCGCGCCTACCTGTTCGGCGCCGAGGCGCATGAAGGCCAGTGCCGGCGCAGCGGCGAGCCCTACATCTATCACCCCCTCGAAGTCGCCCGGCTGCTGGCCAGTCTGCGCCTCGATGCGACCTGTCTCAGCGCGGCCATCCTCCATGACGTCATCGAGGATACGGGGCGGCGCAAGGATGAGATCATCGCCCAGTTCGGCCCGGAGGCGGCCGAGCTCGTCGATGGTGTGAGCAAGATCGGCCAGATCGAGTTCGAGAACAAGGAAGAAGAGCAGGCCGAAAACTTCCGCAAGATGTTGCTTGCCATGGCGCGCGACATCCGCGTCGTGCTCATAAAGCTCGCCGACCGCCTCCACAACATGCGCACCATCCGCGTCCTGTCGCCGGTCCGGCAGCGGGCCATTGCCCGCGAGACGCTCGATATCTATGCCCCGATCGCCAATCGCCTGGGTCTCCACAACTGGTCTGTTGAACTCGAGGACCTGTCCTTTGCGATCCTCTACCCGCTGCGTTACCGTATCCTGCAGGAGGCCGTGCGCAAACGGCATGGCAACCGCAAGGCCTTGGTCGACAAGGTCTGCGCGGCCATCGTCGAGCAACTGCAGCGCGAAGGTCTTGCGGGCGATGTGTCTGGACGCGAGAAGAACCTCTATGGCATCTATAGCAAGATGCGGCAAAAGGGCCTGTCGTTCGAACAGGTCTACGACCTGCTTGCGTTTCGCATCGTGGTGGATAAGGTCGACACCTGTTACCGGGCCCTGGGCGTCATCCACAATCTCTATAAGCCCATACCGGGACGCTTCAAAGATTACATCGCGATACCGAAGACCAATGGTTATCAATCGTTGCACACCGTCGTGTTCGGACCGTTTGGAGTATTGATCGAGATCCAGATCCGCACCGAGGACATGCATCGCGTCGCGGAAAATGGGGTCGCCGCCCACTGGCTGTACAAGACCGGTGATGTGGGTATGCAAAAGCGCGCCCTGCAATGGCTGCAGGGTCTGATGGAGACCCAGCAGCAGGCCGGTAACCCGCAAGAGTTTCTCGAACATCTAAAGATCGACCTCTTCCCCGACGAGGTCTATGTGTTTACCCCCAACGGGGACATCAAGAAGTTGCCGCGCGGCGCGACCGTGATCGATTTTGCCTACGAGGTCCACACCGATATCGGTAAACGCTGCGCCGGGGCGCGGATCAATCATCAGCTAGTCCCGATGCGCACGGTCTTGCGTAACGGGGATCATGTCGAGGTCATTACCTCGGCCTATAGCGCGCCGCACCCCTCCTGGCTAAACTCGGTCGTGACCGGCAAGGCCCGCGCCCATATCCGCAATTATCTGAAAAACCTGCGCCGCGACGAGGCTATAAGCCTAGGCGACCGTTTTTTGGCCAAGGCCTTGCAATCACTGGGTCACAGCGGCCCGGTGTCCGAGGAGGCCCGTGCCGCCCTGCTCGCCACCCTCAAGATGAAATCCTGGGATGACGTGCTCGCCGATATCGGGCTCGGCACGCGGATCGCCGCGGTGGTTGCCCGGCAGTTGCTTCCGGATGTCCCGGCCCCGTCGCTCGTCCCCTCCCGGGCCCCCGGTACGATCGCCATTCGGGGCACTGAGGGCGCGGTGGTCAATTACGCCCGCTGTTGCCGGCCGATACCAGGGGACCCTGTGTTGGGTTTCCTGACGGCGGGGCGGGGGATCACGGTCCACACCGAGGACTGCCCCAACGTGGCGGAGTACCGCAAACACCCCGAGAAATGGATAGATATCCAGTGGGAGAGCGGCATCGAGGGCGCATGGCCGGTCGCCATTCGCGTCGAGGTGAAGAATCGCCGCGGCGTATTGGCCACGGTCGCGGCGGCTATGTCGGAGATGGACGCCAACATCGATACGGTATCTATCGATGAACGCGACGGTCAGGACACCGCCATGGATTTTGTGATCGAGGTCCACAATCGCGCCCATCTCGCGCGCATCATGCGCCGCATCCGCTCCCAGGAGGCGGTGGTCCGTATCAACCGTAAACGAGGGTAACCATGTCTTTCCGCGTCATCGAGACCGACCGCGCGCCGCGCGCCATCGGCACCTACTCGCAGGCCGTGCAGTCCGGCTCGCTCGTGTTCGTGTCGGGCCAGATCCCGCTTGACCCGCGCACCATGACGCTCGTGTCGGAAGACCCGCGCGCGCAGATCGTGCAGGTCTTCGCCAACCTCGAGGCCGTGATCGCCGCAGCCGGCGGGGACTTCCGGCGGATCGTTAAGCTATCGGTCTTTCTGACCGATCTCGCCCACTTCCCTTTGGTAAATGAGGTGATGGCCGAACGATTTGAGCCACCTTTCCCAGCGCGCTCGGCCATCGGGGTCGCGGCGCTCCCCCGCGGCGCGAAAGTCGAAATGGATGTCATCCTCGACCTCGCCTGATTCTGTTGCGCTCCCCGTCTGGGAGCAGCCGGTAACCATGCTCCCGGGCGTCGGGCCTGCCTTTGCGAAGAAGCTCGCGCGCCTGGGGCTTTATACCCTGGGCGATCTCGTTTTTCATCTGCCCGCGCGCTATGAGGACCGCACGCGCGTGCGGCTGGTACGAGAGGCGGGTGTGGGTCAGCCGGTCGTGGTGCAGGGCGAGGTCTTGGCGGTCGCCGTTACCCGCCGCGGCCGGCCCTCCCTGTTCGTGGAGATGACCGATTCAGGCAGGCGTTTCGGACTACGGTTCTTCCATTTCAGTGAGATCCAGCGGCGTCATTTTGTCCCCGGCGATCAGATTATGGCCTTTGGCGAGTTGCGCGCGGGCGCTGCGGGTCTCGAGATGGTGCACCCCGAGTATCGCCGTGCTGCCGAAGGGTCTTTGTGCGAGGCGACATTGACGCCGGTCTATCCGGCCACCGCAGGGCTCAATCCGCGAGCGCTGCGGCGTGTCATCCGCGCAGCGCTTGCCGGGGTCATGCCTGCGCTCATCGATTATCTGCCGGCAGGATCTGCGCCACCCGGTCCGCCACTCGCTGACGCCTTGCAGCTCTTGCACGGCCCACCGCCCGGCTCTGATCTGGCTGGTGCCCGCGCACGGCTGGCCTTCGAAGAGCTTGCAACCCATCACGCCCATCTCCTGACCTTGCGCCGCGGCCTGGGACGCGCCGGGGCGGCACCCTGCCGGGGATCGGGACAACTGCTCGCGGCCTTCCTGCAGGGATTGCCGTTTGCCCCCACGGCCGCGCAACAGAAGGTCATAGCGGAGATCCGCGCCGATCTCGCGCGCGGACGGCCGATGCGCCGCCTGTTGCAGGGTGACGTGGGTTCGGGCAAGACCCTGGTCGCCGCGGCCGCCGCTTTGATTGTCATCGAGGCGGGCTACCAGGCCGCGGTGATGGCACCGACCGAGCTCCTGGCCCGCCAGCACCTGGAGACCTTCAGCGCTTGGTTTATGCCCCTCGGTATCGAGCCCGTCGGCCTCATGCGCTCCACGGCCCGGGCGCAGGCGCGCGCCCAGATCGCCGATGGGCGCGGCGCGCTCGTGGTCGGGACCCAGGCCTTGTTTCAGGACAGCGTGCGTTTTGCGCGGCTAGGACTCGTTGTCATCGATGAGCAGCACCGCTTTGGCGTGCAGGAGCGCCAGGCCTTGAGTGCCAAGGGACAGACGGGGCGCCGCCAGGCCCACCTGCTCGCGATGAGCGCCACTCCGATCCCGCGCACCCTGGCGCAGAGCGTGTACGCCGACCTCGATGTCTCGATCCTCGCGGAACGGCCCCCCGGGCGGGCCCCCGTTACGACGACGGCGCTCGCCGAGGGTCGTCGCGCCGAGGTGGTGGCGCGGGTGTACGAGGCCTGCCGGGCTGGCGCCAAGGCCTACTGGGTGTGTCCGCTGATCGCGGAGGGCGAGTCGGACCTGAAGGCCGCTTTGGCCCTCCATGCGGAGCTCGCGCAGGCGCTACGCGGGGTGACCGTCGGCCTCATTCATGGTCGTCTGAAGGCGTCGGACAAGGAGCGCGTCATGGAAGACTTTGCGCGGGGAGCGACGCAGGTCCTGGTAGCCACGACCGTGATCGAGGTGGGGGTCGACGTTCCGGACGCCCGCCTGCTCGTGATCGAGAATGCCGAGCGCCTGGGTCTTGCGCAACTGCACCAGCTGCGCGGACGCATCGGCCGGGGCGGTCTGCCTGGGCATTGCGTCCTGCTCTACAAGCCGCCGCTTGGTGATCTCGCGCGCGAGCGCATCGCCTGTCTGCGTGCCACAGACGATGGTTTCCTGATTGCGCGTCGTGACCTGGAACTGCGGGGCACGGGCGAGATCTTCGGGGCCCGCCAGACGGGGCTACCGGGATTCCGGGTAGCGGATTTGCTCCGCGACGAGGCCTTGCTGCCCCAGGTCGCGCAGAGCGCGGCGCAGCTTGCCCAAGGGGATGGGGCCTGTCTTGCCGGCCTCCGGCGTCGCTGGCTACGCGAGCGCCATGCCTTGGCGCAGGCGTGACCCAAGTCCGGTGACGCTGCTACCCTGGGACCTGGGGGCGGATGCGGGGAGGGCGGCCCCCGACCCCATGCGCTACAATGCCGCAACGTTCGCGGGCCGGTGAGTATCTCGGATGGCGCCGCATTGTCCACTATGACAGGAGGTGCACGGGACATGGAGACGCTCTCCGTCCTACGGTTTGACCGATTTTCTGCCTACCTGCGGCTCATGCGCCTGCATCGCCCGATCGGCAGCCTACTGCTATTGTGGCCGACGCTATGGGCCCTTTGGATCGCAAGTGCCGGGCATCCGCGGCCGGTGCTGGTCGCAGTGTTCGTGGCCGGCGTTTTGCTCATGCGCTCGGCGGGCTGCGTCATCAATGATTACGCCGATCGCGAGGTGGATCCCCATGTATGGCGCACCAAGACGCGTCCGCTCGCGGTAGGTGAGGTCACGGCGCGCGAGGCCTTGGGGCTTTTTGTGGTGCTGTGTCTGCTCGCGGCCGGACTCGCTTTCTGGCTCAATGCTTTCACTATCGAACTCGCGGTCGTCGCCGTGGTCCTCGCGGCCTCCTATCCGTTTTTCAAGCGCTTCACCCATTTACCGCAGGTCTATTTGGGTCTCGCCTTCGGATGGGGTATCCCCATGGCCTTTGCCGCCGAGACCGATCACGTCCCGGCTACGGCCTGGGTGCTGCTCGCGGCCAATATCTTCTGGACGATTGCCTATGACACCGCTTATGCCATGGCCGATCGTGACGATGATCTAAAGATCGGCGTGAAATCCACCGCCATCCTGTTTGGTGACTGGGACCGGGTCATGGTCGCCGGCAGCCATATCGTGGCGCTGGGGCTTTTGTATGGGGTCGGTGTCATGGCCGGCCTCGGCCGTCTCTACGACGCGGGCTTGGGGCTCGCCGCGGGTTTCGCCCTCTATGAGCAGCGCCTGCTATATGCACGCCGGCCGCTGGACTGTTTTCATGCCTTTCTCAACAATAACTGGTTTGGCGGCAGCGTCTTTGCGGGCCTTGTCGCCGCTTATCTCGGGAGGTCATTGTGAAACTCTACGGTCACGCGACATCGCCTTATGTGCGCAAGGTGCGCATTGCCCTGCGGGAAAAGAATCTCCGCTTCGAGTGGGTACAGGAGGCGCCGGCCGATCCCGGTAACCATATTGCCGATCTGAATCCTTTGGGGAAGGTGCCGGTGCTGGAGACCGACGAGGGTCGCGTATTCTTCGATTCGGCCTTGATCCTCGAGTACATCGATGGCCTGACCCCCGAGCGCCTCATCCCGGCTACGGGGCAGCCCGAACGGCTGCCTGTGCTACTCTGGAATACCTTGGGGTCGGGGATCGTCGACGCGACCGTCGCCCGTCTCCTCGAGGACCGGCGCCCCGCCGAACAGAAGTCGCAGGCCCTGATCGCGCGTCAGGAGGAAAAGATCGCGCGCTCACTTGCGTGGGCCGATAAGGCAGACAAGGGCCGCGCCTACCTCGTCGCCGACCGCTTCAGTTTGGCGGATCTAGGGCTCGCTCTGGCGCTCGAATATATAGATTTTCGCTATCCGCATCCCTGGCGAGAACGGCATCCGCGACTCGCGCGCTGGCTGGCCGGGATTAGTACGCGCGGTTCCTTCGCGGAGACCATGCCGCCGGGGATGGAGAAGGTGTTGGACGGCCCGCACTGAGGGCCGCTCGGGATGATTGCAGTCGTCATCCTTGCGGTGGCCTTGCCCGTGATCCTAGCCGGCGCTGAGCTCTTTACCAACGCCATCGAGCACGTCGGCGCGGCGTTTGGGGTATCGGAGGGCGTAACCGGCTCATTGCTCGCCGCGGTGGGCACGGCGCTGCCCGAGACGGCCGTCCCCGTCCTTGCGTCCTGGCACCAGGGGCCGGGCGCGCGCGTGGCGGTCGGCGCGGTCCTGGGCGCCCCCCTCATGCTGTCGACCCTGACGCTTGGCGTCATGGGGCTTGCTGCGGCCCGCAGCCGCGGGTTCTCGGCGGCCCTGCGCCCGGAGCGCAGCGGCCTACGCCGCGATCTGAACTGGTTTCTCGGACTGTTCGCGTTCTCGCTCGCGGGCCTTTTTTTCCCGCGCGGGCTCCCGCGTCAGCTGCTCGCTGCAGGTCTCGTGGCGGGCTATTTCGGCTATGTGCTGGTCACCGTACGGGCCTCCGCGGGGCTCGTGGCGGCGGGCCACGAGACCCTGGCCAAGGGTCCGCTGCATCTGGCGCGTATGGTCTTGGCCCGTCTGCCGGGCCTGCGCTACTGGCAGCTCCTCCTGGGTTTGATCGCCATACTCGCGGGCGCGCAAGGCTTCGTGGTGGGGGTGGAGCGGCTCGGTCAACAGCTGGCCATCCCTTTGCTTGCGCTGTCGCTTGTCATAGTTCCGATCGCGACCGAGCTACCCGAAAAGATCAATAGCGTGCTCTGGATCACGCGCCGCCAGGATACGCTGGCGTTTGGCAATATCACGGGTGCGCTCGTCTTTCAGGGGAGCCTCTTGCCGGCGCTTGGACTGACACTGACGCCGTGGCGTCCGACGGCCTTGCTGCTAGCCACCATGACCATCACGCTCGCGGGGGCGGGCTTGTTGCGGAGCCGTGTCGCCTGCCATCGCGAGATCCACCCCGTACACATGCTCGCCGGCGGTCTGCTCTACACGGTATTTCTGAGTTATCTACTCGCGTCATGAATCGATTCGCCGTCATGGGTTACCCCGTCAGCCATAGCCTCTCGCCGCGCATCCATTGCGCCTTTGGGGATCTCGTAGGGCGCCCGGTTTCTTACGAGCGGCGCGAGGTGCGCCCGCTTGGGCTCGCCACGGCCTTTGCCGCTTTCGTAAGGGACGGGGGGCGCGGGGCCAATGTGACGGTTCCCTTGAAGGGCGAGGCCTTTTCGTTGGCCCAACGCGTAACGGACCGCGCCCGCCGGGCGCAGGCCGTGAACACCTTGTACTATGAGGGCGACACCCTGGCAGGCGACAACACCGATGGCGTGGGTCTCATACGCGACCTCACGGTCAATCAGGGCCTCGTTCTCGCCGGCGCCCGAGTGCTGCTGCTCGGCGCCGGCGGGGCCGCCTGGGGTATCGCCGGCCCCTTGCTAGACGAGGGCCTGGCCGTGCTGGCCGTCGTCAACCGTACGCCGGCGCGCGCGAAGCGTCTGGTCGCAGTCCTAGACGACGAACGGGTCTATCTGGGCGCGGAAGGGGCCGCTGCTGGTCCCTATGACCTCGTCATCAACGCCACCGCCGCCGGTCTCGCCGGGGATCTGCCGGCGTTGCCGGCCGAGGCCTTCGCGGGGGCTGTCGTCTACGATCTGGTCTATGGGCCGGCGGCGCAGGCCTTTCTCGCGCACGCGCGCGCCCAGGGGGCCCGGCAAACGGTCGACGGCCTGGGCATGTTGGTCGAACAGGCGGCCGAATCCTTTTTTATTTGGCAGGGGGTGCGGCCGCCCACGGCCCCTGTGCTCGCCCAGTTGCGGTCCACGGCCTAGCTAGTCGGGGCACTCCTGCCCGGGTCCGCGGTCCAGGATTTGGGGGCCGCGCCAGTCATGCTAGAGTAGGGTCCCGATACCAAAGGAGCGGCGATGGCGCACGATAACCCCTTGTTGGCCTTGGATGGCCTGCCCCGTTTTGCGCATATCGAGCCGGACGCCATCCGCCCGGCGCTCGATACCATGCTCGCGCGCAGCAAGGCGATCGTGGAGGCGCATCTTGCGCAGCCGCCCGGGAGTGACTGGGACGATGTCGTGGGGCCGCTCGAGCAGGCCGAGGTCGAGCTGCGCCGTTTCTGGTCCCCGATCGCGCATCTCAACGCCGTTGCCGACAGCGCCCCCCTGCGCGAGGCCTATAACGCAGGGCTTGCGCGGCTTACGGATTACCATACGAGCTACGCCCAGGACGAACGTATCTATCGCGCCTATAGCGCGGTGGCCGAGGGTCCCGCGTTCCCGCGCCTGAGCCGCGCCCGGCAGAAGGTGGTCACCAATGCCCTGCGCGACATGCGTCTGGCCGGCGTCGCGCTTCCCGCCGGACCCAAGGCGCGGTTCAAAGCGATTCAGGAGAAGCTCTCGGAGCTCACGAGCCGGTTCGAGCAGAATGTGTTGGATGCCACGGATGCCTATAGCCTCGTCATCACCGATGAGACGCGGCTTGAGGGCATACCGCCCTCGGTGTTGGCTGCGGCCCGCAGCCACGCCCAAAAGCAGGGTCGCGACGGCTACCTCTTCACTCTCCAGGCGCCCAGCTATATCCCGGTCATGACCTATGCCCGTGACCGCGCCCTGCGGCGCACCCTGTACGAGGCCTATGTCACGCGCGCCGCACAGTCCGATCCGCACCACGACAACACGGCCCTGACCCAGGAGATCCTCGCCCTGCGCCAGGAGTCGGCGCACTTGCTCGGCTTCCCTCATTACGCGGATTATTCGCTTGCAACCAAGATGGCGCGGGACGGAGCCGAGGTTCAGGCCTTTCTGCAAGACCTCGCGCGACGTAGCCGGCCCGCGGCCTTGCGCGAGTTGGCCGACCTGCGCATCGAAGCCGACCGCGACGGAGTAAGTCTCGAGGCCTGGGATACCGCCTACTATAGTGAGCGGCTCAAAGAGCGACGTTTTCAGTTTTCCGAAGAGGATCTGCGACCCTATTTCCCGGTCCCGCGCGTCCTGCATGGCCTTTTCAAGCTGACCGAGCGGCTCTATGACGTGCGTATCGCGGCCCGCACGGATGTGGAGACATGGCATCCCGACGTGCTGTTTTATGAAATTGCCGATACGGACGGTCGTGTCCGTGCCCAGTTTTACCTCGACTTATATGCGCGTGAGCGCAAGCGGGGCGGGGCCTGGATGGATGAGTGTTGCGTGCGCGCGGTGACGGCTGCCGGTGTGCGTTTGCCGGTCGCTTATCTCACATGCAATTTCTCGTCCCCGGGGCCCGACCATCCCGCTTTATTGCGGCATGACGAGGTCGAGACCCTGTTCCATGAGTTCGGTCATGGGCTCCATCACATGCTGACGCGGGTCGACGAGCCGGCAGTCGCCGGGATCAACGGCGTCCCCTGGGATGCAGTGGAACTGCCGAGCCAGTTCATGGAAAACTTCTGCTGGGAACGCGAGGTGATCGACCTGATCGGTGCCCACTACGAGACCGGCGCGCCCGTTCCGGATGAGCTTTTTGGGCGGCTGCGTTCGGCGCGCACCTTTCAGGCGGCCCTGCAGATGCTAAGACAGGTGGAGTTCGCGCTGTTTGATATTCGTCTGCACAGCGACTTTGATCCGGCCCAGGGGTCTGTGCACGCGCTCCTCGAGTCGGTGCGCGATGAGGTGGCGGTCATGAAGCCGCCGGCCTTCAATCGGTTCGAGAATAGTTTTACGCATATATTCGCTGGCGGCTATGCCGCGGGTTACTACAGTTATAAGTGGGCCGAGGTGCTATCGGCCGACGCCTTCGGCCCGTTTGCGGAACATGGTGTCTTTGACCGCACCACGGGACTGTCCTTTCTGCACAATATTCTCGAGCGGGGCGGCGAAGCCGATCCCCGCGAGCTGTTCGAGAAGTTCCGCGGCCGCGCGCCGTCCATAGACGCGCTGCTCAAACAAAGTGGACTCTACGAGACGGAGGGGACAGTATGAATCGATGGCTGGTTTTCATGGGGGCGCTCCTCGTGGCGGCGGGCGTGCAGGCGGCGACTCTCTACCGTTGGGTGGCCCCCAACGGCTCGGTCACCTACCAAAATACCCCGCCGCCGGCCTCGGCCGGCCATGTGCAGGTGATGCACCTGGGCGGTCATCCGCATCCCGGCGCACTGCGGGCGGCCTTGAGCGCCCTGCACCCGGTCGTGCTCTACAAGGCACCGCACTGCCAGCCGTGCCGGCAGGCCAGCGCTTATCTACGCGGGCGCAAGGTACCGTTTCACGCCATCGACGTAAGTCGCAATCAATCGGCATTGCGGGCGATGAAGGAGAAAACAGGTAGTACCACCGTTCCCACGATCATGGTCGGACACCATGCCCTTGTGGGTTTCGTCCCCTCGGTCTTGCGCGAGGAGTTGACGGCCGCAGGTTATCTATCTAGCCCCTCGCACTAGACGTGCCGATCGAGGCTCCGGGGCCGGTCCTGCGGGACACGAGGCCGTCTTGAAGGTCGCCACCTGGAACGTGAATTCGCTGCGGGTGCGTCTACCGCAGGTCGAGGAATGGCTGCGGCGGGTTGCGCCGGATGTCTTGTGCCTGCAGGAGACCAAGGTGCAAGACCGCGACTTTCCGCAGGAGGCCTTTGCGGCGCTCGGCTATCAGGTCGTTTTTCATGGCCAGCGCAGCTATAACGGCGTGGCCATCGCCGCGCGCGGCCCCCTATCGGATGTCAGCTGCGGGCTCCAGGGCTTTGCCGATGAGCAGTGTCGGGCCCTGTCGGCGCGCTACCGGGGCGTGAGGATAGCCAGTCTCTATGTCCCCAACGGCACGGCCCTCGATTCCCCCCGGTACCCTTACAAACTCGACTGGCTGCGGGCCTTGAAGGCCCAGGCCGCCCTATGGCTTGCCGAGGGCCCCGAGCTCGTCCTCGCCGGGGACTTCAATATCGCGCCCGCCGATCGTGACGTCTATGATCCGGTGGCCTGGGTTGGTTCGGTATTGGTGAGCGAGCCGGAGCGCGAGGCGTTTCGTGCGCTGCTCACCGAGGGGTTTGCCGACGCCCTAGGCGAACTGCCGGGTGCCGAACACGGCTATACCTGGTGGGATTATCGGGCCGCGGCCTTCCGCCGCGACCAGGGCCTACGGATCGATCACATCCTCTTGAGTCGCGTGCTCGCCCCGCGTCTGATCCGCGCGGGCGTCGATCGCACACCCCGCGCGGCGTCCCGCCCCTCGGATCACGCGCCGGTCCTAGCCGAGGTGGGAGAGGGCACCGTTTAAAACGCCGCCATCTTGCGTCCTGTAACTATAACGATACAGGACGCGCTCACTCTAAACACCTTACGAAAAATAGAAACCCCTTCTAAGCGCCGGCAGTGCCGGCGCCCCCCTGTCACGGATATGAGACGGTCGAACCCCGGCCGTCGGCCACCCCGGGATTTTCCTGGGTGCGGCCTTACAGTCGCGGCCGTTTGGGGCCTTCCGCGTGATGTGCCGATACCGAGCGAACCCATCCCTTTCAAGGGCTTAACGAGTCACGAGCCCTATTGGCATGGTTTTTGTTAATGGGCATGCCCGAGGCGCACGAAGGGCAGTATGCCCGGGACGCCACATCACGATGGACCTGATTATGAAAACGGCCCTGCTCTTTGTGATCGGACTTACGGTCCCCGTACTCGCGGGTGCCAAGGGGCTTGCACGCCCCCCCGCCGTCGCGCACAACGCCGCGATCCTTGCGGGCGCCACTTTGAGCGGAGGTCGGGGCTTGGCCACGATCAACGAGGCATCCGGCCATGGCAACGTGCAGGCCAACGCCGACGCCATCGCCCAGGGAGGCGCGGCGGTCGCATCGGTCCACCAGCACCTCACCGGCACGGTCGCGGGACTCGCCGCTGACAGCGCCGTGATCGGCGGTCAGGCCTTCGCCCGTTTTGCCGGCATCCTGGATATCAATCAGGCGGCTGGGAGTAACAACGCCGAGGCCAATAGCATGACGCTCGCCCGCTCCCTGCGTCCTTTGAGTCTTAGTGCGCTGACCAGGATCGCGCCGCCCATCCGGGCGGTAAATCACACCCAGGTAAGGTCGGGATCGGCGGGTGCTTCACGTAGCGTGACGGTATCCCAGGAGGCGCTCAAGGGCGTCACGGGGATCGCCCAAGTGACGCAGGCGGCCGGTTCCGGAAATACCTTGAGCAATAGCGTCACCGTAAACATATCTGCGGGCATACGTCCGTAGGGGTGCAAGAAGGCTGGCTTTAGCAGCCGTTTTTTAACTTGAAAAGGAGAGGTGTATGGCAATTCAACGGAAACTCCGCACCATCGTGGTAGCCGTCGGCATGGCGCTCGCGGCCCCCGTGGTCGTGGCCAAGACGACCGGTGTTGCAACCGCGAATGCAAACAGCAGTCAAATGGCCGGCGGGTCCATTGACTTTGCTCAGGGCACGGTCAATAGCGCTACCGTCAGCAATAACGTCCTGCAAAACGCTAAGGGCAACATAGGCGTGAACATCGGTGCCGGTAGCGGCAACATGCAGGGCAACAACACCGATATCGCCTACACCAACGGCTCCCTGACCCGTCATACGAGCGACGTCGCAAGCGTCGCGAGCATGCAGTGGGGCAATGCCTTCGCCCTGAGCCTCTCCGAAGGCGTCACCAACACCGCAAGCGCCGCCGACAACGTCCTGCAGAACGCCTCCGGCAACATCGGCGTAAACGTGGCCTCCGGCAGCGCCAACATGCAGGTGAACAGCACCGCCCTGACCCATAGCAATGGGGTGCTGCCAGGCGGCGTGGCCGATGCCACCGCGACGAGCCTCCAGGGGATGGGCCCCTTGGGCCTCGCGGGCACCGAAGGCGATAACGACAGCGCCTCGCTTTCAAACCACGTCCTACAGGATGCCTCCGGCAATATCGGCGTAAACGTCGCCGCGGGCGATCAGAACATGCAGGGTAACGCGCTTGCGGTCGCCTACAACAATGGCGGCGTGACCGCCTACGCCGGCGCGGCCAGCATGCAGATGGCCGGATTGATCGGTGCCTTGACAATCGCGGCCGACAACGACGCGACCTTGTCAAACCACGTCCTGCAGAACGCCTCCGGCAATATCGGGGTCAACGTCGCAGCCGGTGTGCAGAACATGCAGCACAACGGCCTCTCGGTCGCCACCGCTAATGCCGTGTATCCCTTCTCGCCCACCGTCACGAGCGGCGCAAGCGTGGCTGCGGTGAACAACGCCCAGTCGGCAGGCGCCCTAGCCGGTAGTCTCAACATGGGTTCCGACAACGACGCGAGCCTCGCAAACCACGTCCTGCAGAACGCCTCCGGCAACATCGGCGTAAACGCCGCTGCCGGCACGCAGAACATGCAGTCCAACGGGGTTGCGATGGCGACCGGTCTTACGACCGAATCGGCGGGCGCAGCCACGACCACGGTGGGCAACGCCCAGGCCGTCGGACCCTTGGGCGGTTCTTTGAGCCTCGGGGGCGACGATGACGCCTTTCTCACCAATGGCGTCCTGCAGAACGCCTCCGGCAATATCGCGGCCAACGTCGCAGCCGGCGCCGACAATATGCAGGCCAATAACGTGGGCTATGCGTTTAACCACGCAGGCCAGAGCGCCACGTCTGTGATCGACAACGATCAGGGGACCGAGGGTTTCGATGGGGATGCCGCGCTTTTGTCGCTTACCGCCTACGGCAACGACCACGCCTACCTGAACGACCATGTCCTGCAGAACGCCTCCGGCAATATCGGGGTCAACGCCGCCGCCGGTCAATGGAACGGGCAGGCCAATAATCTGGCCATAGCCACGGCCGCTGGCGCTGTAAACAGCACCACGACCGCGACGGCCGGCATCGCCGACAACCAGGCGAGCAATATGAGCCTCGAGTGGCTGCCGTCGGTCGCGTTTAGTGTGAGCGGTGTTATGCGGGCCTCGCTGTCCGACAAGGTCCTGCAGAATGCCTCCGGCAACATCGGCGTAAACGTGGCCTCCGGCGTGCAGAACGTACAGGCCAACAATACGGCGCTTGCCTTTGGTGATGGTACCGGTACCGGCGACATGGACGGTGACAACACCGGTGGGCCGGCGGTGGCCAGCATTACCGGGCGTCAGCTATCGGGACCCTACTCCATGGCCGCGAACATCGGTTCCACGAACAGCGCGAGCGTTGCCAATGACGTGCTGCAAAACGCCGCCGGCAAGATCGGGGCGAACGTGGCGGCCGGCGTCCAGAACATGCAGAGCAATGATCTGGCCTACGCCTTCAACCAAGCGGGCAGCAATGCCAGCGCGTCGACCGAGGTCTCGCAGGTATCGTTGGGCGCCATCGCCACGGATCAGCCAGTCAGCTTCTATACGGGCGGCGACATGGACTCCGACAACTCGGTCACCGTGCCTGTGACCAACACGGCGGAGGTCTCCAACAACGTCCTGCAGAACGCTTCGGGCGACATCGGGCTAAACGTCGCGGCGGGGGCTGCCAATATGCAGCGCAACACCCTGACGATCGCGGACGCCGACTAGGCGTTATGGTGGCGGGCGGGGGTTCGCCCCCGCCCGCTTTTCTTAACCAAAGAGGAAGACGACATGCCGTACCGCCTGGGGTTATCGCTGCTGGCCCTCGTGCTTATGCCGGGTTTGGCGCGCGCGGGAACGGTCGTGTTCAACGGTTTCGGCGGCGTGCCCATCATGCGGCATGTCACCAGTATTCGCGGACTTGAGTTCCGCGGCGTAGTGCGCCAGCGCACCGATTACAGCTGCGGGGCGGCGGCCATCGCGACCATCCTTGATTTCGCCTACGGACGCCGTCTGTCCGAAGATCAGGTGATCGTGGGGATGCTGAAGGTCAGTAATCGCAAAGTCGTAAAGCAGAAGGGGTTCTCGATGCTGGACATGGCGCGCTATCTCGCGCGCCTGGGTCTGCACGGGGCTGGCTACAAGATATCGCCGACGCTCTTGCCGAGCCTACGCGTGCCTGTGGTCGTGCTCCTGAACATCAAGGGTTACGAACACTTCGTCGTGTTAAAGGGCGTGGTCGCGGGCCGCGCCTTTCTCGCGGATCCCGAGTTTGGGAACCGCAGCATGGCCGTGGGGACATTCATAAAGGATTGGGACGATGTCGTGTTCATCGTCATGGGTCCGCATTATGACAAGGCCACGCCTTTGCGGGCCCACCTAAAGGCCGTGCGCGTCCATGGTCTGTTGGCGGCCATGGAACGCAGCGAGACGCGGAATTTGCGGGAATTCGGTTTTATTCCCGCTACCGATTTCTAACGATTGTCGAATAGAGGTATGGTCATGGGTGTAAGGACGGCGAGCGGGAGCAGGTATCTGACCGTGATCACGGTTCTCGGGGTGGCGTGCGCGGTCGCGGTGGCGCAGGCGGGGACCTTGACGAGCCGCGATGTAGGGGCGGTGATGGGCGCAACGCCCCTGTCGGCCCGCACGCTCGCTACCTTGCGCGGCCGCTACGTGGCGACCGACGGTGTCGTCTACTTCGGTCTCGAACTCGTAAGCCGCTGGACGCAGGCCAATGGCTCGGGGCTTACCGTTGGTACCAATGTCAATCTCGGTATCCAGGGCGACGGCCGTCCCGCGCTTACGGTTGGCAGCTTTGCCCATGAAACCGGCGGCCGCGGCAGCCCGCAAGGTCCTTCCGCTGGCACTATTACGGGTAACCCCATTGCCGGGGTCGATGGCATAGGCCAAGGTATACAGACCACTGGCAACGACAATGTCATCAAAAATACCGCCGTGATTAACCTCGGCGCCGGAGCGACCGGGACCTCGGGTCACACCAACGGTCCGCGCGACATCTCGGTTGCCACCGCAGGCGGCGAGGGCCAAGTCGCCTTCAACCCAAGCGGCGTTACGATCGCCATCGCGGTTCCTGGCCAAGGCCTGATTCAACAGACACTAGGCACCCAAGGTCTGGGGCAGAGTGCCCAGGTGCTATCGAGCGCCAATACCGTTTTGAATCAGATGAGTCTGAACGTGGGCTTCGGTAATGCCGGCGGGTTTTCCGCGGCACAGCTGGGCGCCATCCTGGGGACCTTGAAAGGTCTCTAGCATCGTCAGGTCATGGGGGAGGGGGCCGATTCGCCCGGCGAGGCGGACGGCATCGATGGTTAACGAGCGATCCAGGTTTGCGTCATGTCGTATCAAGCGGTGGGGGAAGGGATGGCGCAGGTGCCCCGTAGGGCCCCTGCAGCGCCCGTGCGGTCGCCGGCTCCGGTAATGCTGATCACCGGGACCCGGCCGGACATCATAAAGACAGCGAGCGTCGTTCATGCCCTGGCCCAGGCGCGATGCGCGTCGTCGGTCGTACACAGCGGGCAGCATGCCGACGGTATCTCCGAGCTCTATCGCTTTTTCGAGCTCGCGCCTGCCGCGAGCATCGATCTCGGCCCACGGGGTCCGCAGCTCGCCGATCTCACGGCGCGCCTGCTCGCCGGCCTCGATCCGATTGTGGCGCAGCTACGGCCCGCGATACTGGTCGTGCAGGGCGATACCACAACGGCCCTGGCCGGCGCCCTGCTCGGTTTCTACCATCGCATCCCGGTGGCCCACATCGAAGCCGGTCTGCGCTCCGGGGACCCGGGCGAACCTTTTCCGGAGGAGGTCAATCGCCAACTGATAACGCGGCTGGCCGCCTGGCATTTCGCGCCTACGCCGCTTGCCGTCGCCTGCCTGCGTAAGGAGGGCGTACCCTTGAAAGCGATCACCATGACTGGCAATACGGTCGTGGATGCGGCCTTGTTCGGTTATCGGCGCCTGGCCGCCGGCACCGCCGCGGCGGCCCCGGCGGTCCGCCGCATCCTCGTCACGGCCCACCGTCGCGAAAACTGGGGCGCTGGGATCGCGGCGATTGGCGCGGGCCTGTGTCAGGTGATCGAGCGGTTCCCGGATGTCGAAGTCCTCTGGCTACGACACCCCAATCCCGAGGTGGCCGGCGCGGTTGACGCGATTGCGCGCCAGGCGCCGGCCCATGTGCGCGGCCGTCTTCATATCGCGGCCCCGCTCAGCTATCCCGACATGCTGCAAGCCTTACGGGACGCCTGGCTGGTCGTGACCGACTCTGGGGGGTTACAGGAAGAGGCCGTGACGGCGCGGGTCCCGGTCCTCATTGCTCGGCGTCAGACCGAGCGACCCGAGGTCGTGCACTGCGGGGCCGGCCACTTGATTGGGGCAGACGCGCGTCGCCTCGTGACCGAGATCTCCCGTCTCTACCACGCGCCCGACAAATGGGAGGCCATGCGTCCGGCCCAGTCGCCGTTCGGTGACGGCACAGCCGGCCAGCGGATCGCGACCGTGCTCGCGAGATTCCTGCAGACACGTCCCGCGCGCGGTCGAAGGGCGGCCTCATGAGGCGGATATGGCATACGGCACTGGCCGCCGCCGGCCTCATGATTGCGCCCTTGGTCGCGTATGCCCATGGGTGGGTGGGCGCCGGTGGATCCTTTTATGCCCTGACCCAGGGCTATGGCCATTTCGAGGGTATCTACGCGCGCGGGGTCTTCGGGGAAGGATCCGACACGATCTGGAACTGGGAGGCCGACCACGGACGGATTTTTGGTTATGAAGAAAACTATGGCGTTTTCGGGGTCACCCAGACGTTCACATCTCGCTGGTACGGATATGCGAGCCTCGCCGCCAGCACCAACTCCGATGTAGTCCCGAGCCAGCGCATCGACGCGAGCCTCTCGTATAAGGCTTGGCCCGATAAGCGTCTGGTTGCGACCGCGGGCTATACAGGGATTGCCTTTCGCGATGGCCATCGTGACCACGGTTACTGGTTCAATGTTACCGGCTATCTGCCGGATCGTTGGGTCGCCATGGCGGGTCACGGCTGGACCTTCAGTGACCCGGGTGCGGTCCTCGCGCAGCGCAGTTTCGTGGCCGCAGGCTACCAGCACAGTGGACATATGGAGGCCACGGTGCGTTATGGTTGGGGGGCCGAGGCCTATCTGCCGATCGGTCCGCAGCTCGCCCTCGTGGATTTCCATAGCCATACCCTGGCCTTCACCTGGCGTCAGTGGCTGGGGCGCCATTTTGGCACGGACGTCTATCTGGAGCGCTTCACGAGTCCCTATTACCAGCAGACGGGAGGAGCGATCGGTGTCTTCTATCATTTCTGAAAAGACCGGCGACATCCAGGAGGCGGCCCGCCGGGCCGGCTGGCGGGGCGGCACCATTCTGGCTCATCGTGGCTTGCGGATCATGCCACATGAGCATTGGCAGCTGCGGATCTCCCTCCTTCTTGGGCCGGTAGCGGCGCTCGCCGTGCTCGCCGCGATGCCGCGCGTCATAGTGCCATTTTGGAACGCCGTCGAGCGTCTTTTGTGCGGCGCGCTTACGCCCGCCGTGGCGGTGGTCACCAAGCCCTATACCCTGCCCTGGCACATGGTGCTCGCGATCGCGGTGCCACGTCTGGCGGCGGCAGGCCCGGGGCCTGCCGCCTGGCCTGTGGTTATGATACTCGCGGCCCTGGCGCTTTTGACAGGCTATCTCTTGCGCCGCCGTTATCTACCCTTGGCGCTCGCGCTCTTTACGCTCGCCATCGTAGTGCTCATCGGGGCGCTTGCGTTTACACCGGTGCTTGCTCCCTTTCCTTATGTCTTGACCCGCTATACCCAGTCCATGCTGCTCATGGGGCTTGTGCTCATGTTCGTGACCCCCCTCATGCTCATGGTGATCTATTATCCGCTCGATTTCAGTTTCCCAAAGAAGCTCGTCTTGACCGCCCTGTGCGTGGTGTGGCTGGCCGTGGCGCTGCCTTGCCAGTACTGTCTACAGGCCGTGGTGGTACACGATCTCGGCCTCATGGCCTTGCCCACCCTGTTTCTACTCACCGGTCTTTTGCTGGACATCATGGGGCTCGTCGCCCTCTATTCCTGGGGCATGAGCTGGAGGTTGCGCGATGAATGACCAGGTTCACCATCTGGCGCCGGCGCTCGCGGCCCACGCAAGATTGATCGCAGTTTTGCAGCCGGTGGCCATCGTCATTATCGTATTTGTATTGATCTATGCCGTGCGCCATCTGTTCTTTACTTTGAATCGGCTGTTCGGTAGGCAGCGGCACCCCTATATCAACATTACCCAGGCCGATTGGCCTCCCGCCACCATCGTCATCCCCGCCCACAACGAGCAACAGGTCATAGCGCAGATCCTCGAGCGGGTGGTCAACGTTGACTATCCGCGCGACCGCCTCGCCATCGTCTGTATCGACGACCGGTCCACGGACGCGACACCCACCCTGCTCGATCGGTTCGCCGCCCGTTTTCCTGGCCGCGTAACGGTCATACATCGTCCCGCCGACGCCTTGCCCGGCAAAGCAGCGGCCTTGGTCGATGCGACTGATATCATAACGAGCGATATAGCGCTCATATTCGACGCCGACTATCTACCCGGGCCCGGTCTTGTGAAGCAACTCGTCGCCCCTTTCTTCGATCCCGAGGTGGGGGGTGTGATGGGGCGCGTCGTTCCGTTCAACAGCGACAGCAATCTGCTCACCCACCTGCTCGAATTGGAGCGGGCCGGTGGCTATCAGGTCGATCAGCAAGCGCGCTCGAACCTGCGCCTCATCCCGCAGTTCGGCGGCACGGTAGGTGGCGTCCGCATGACGGCCTTGCGGCAAGTGGGCGGTTGGAATCCCTATGCGCTCGCCGAAGATACGGACATCACCTATCGTCTGGCGATCGCCGGCTGGAAGATCGCCTATCAGAATCGTTCCGAATGTTACGAGGAAGTGGTCGAGACCTGGCAAGCCCGTTACCGCCAGCTCCTGCGCTGGTCACGCGGGCATAATCAGGTATTTTTCCGCCATGGACTTGCCCTGCTGCGCTCTCCTCATATGACGCGCCGCCAGCGCTGGGACGGGGCGATGCTACTTGGCATCTATGCTATGGCGCCTGTGTTGCTCACCGGCTGGCTTGTCTTGTACCTCTTGTGGCTCTGTGGGGATAACGGCAGCGGCTTACTGCTCATGCTCGCAGTCGTGAGTTACGGCACCTTCGGCAACGCCGCGGCCTTCTACGAGATCGCAACGGCTTTGCGTCTCGACGGCGAGCGGCAAAAGGTCAAAGGCGTGCCGCTCATACTCGTCGGGTTTTTCGTATCGACGTACGCGGCCACAGCTGGCTTTCTTGCGGCCTTGGGGGACGTCCTGCGGCCCGGACGAGTCAACTGGACCAAGACGCCCCGCTACCGTGCACCCAGCGGCCAATCCGGCGGCGCGACCGCCCCGACACGTCCCTAAGGAGATCTCGTGCTGATCTTGCTCCTTATTACCACCGCGCTCTTTGCCTTACCCCTGGCCCCAACCGCCGGCCTCTTCCTATGGCGGCGCCATGCCTTGGGCCCGCCGCAACTCTCCGAGGGGGCCTATACCCCCGACCACTTTGCGCGCACCCTCATAGGCAAGCTGCGCAGTCATTTACCTATTCTTGACGGCGCGCGCCCCCTTATCCAAGAACATCGTCTCGACGGCGAACCTTTGCTCGTCGTTCCGTCGACTGTGCACCGGATCGGATCAGATTGCATCAAAACGATGACCTACGCGCTTGGCGATATCACGCTCCCGGCGTCGCTGTCGTTCAAAAAGGAAGTCGCGGCAGAAGGTTCATTGCGATCCGGAGAAAACGGCCGTTATCGCGTGCTTTATTCTGCCGATATCTTGCATCTCGCCAAAAATTCCACGATCATTCGCTGGTGCCACGCGGGTCGACAGCTCGTCATAGACGGTGGCGCGCAGATATTGGGGCGAGCCACTGCGAATGTACGGATGATCGTGGCGGCGCCCTGCATGTTCACATCCCTGACCGCCCCGGAGATCGTTATCGGCGACGGCGGGGAGGCACTGCCCGCGGAGGCCGGGGCCGGCGCGTTGGAGGTTTGGGTGGAGGAGGAGCGGGTTGTGCAGGGCGACCTCGCCCTGCCGGCCAACAGTCGTCACCGGGGATCCCTCAAGGCGCACGGTCGGCTACTCATCGGGGCCGACAGCATCGTGACAGGCGGACTTGTCTGTGACGGCGACATCTCGATAGGGCCGCGGTGCCGGATATGGGGTCCAGTGGTCGCCGACGGTGCGATAGAGATAGCCGGCGGCTGCGTCATCGGACGGCCAGGACGGCCGGCCTCGGTCGCCGGGGCGTCTGTCAGCGTGGTGACGCCGGGGCTTGTGTACGGCGCCGTGCACGCGAGTCATAGCGGCATAATATCTAATACATAATATTATAATAAACTTCTTAATAAGATAGGCCGCATACCGGCCCGTTCCGATAGTCAACCGATACGAAGGAGCACGATCGTGCGCCCATGGCCTTATCGCACTGCCTCGGTGGCCCTGCTGCTGACGGGCGTCTTCGGGCGACCCGTCGTTGCGCATGCCGCCACGGCCCTCGGGGTGGAACATAAGCCCGGAACCCAGGAAAGCGTACAGGCGGTGTATCGCCAGCAAAACGCGCTCTTCAAGGCCGGCCAGATCATCCTGCAGCCCGGCGTGAGCTACGCGTACTCCGATAGCAACGCGCTGACCTTGAATGGTTTTCTCGCCCTGGGGGCGATCTTTCTCGGTCAGATCAATGTGAGTAAGGTGCAGAGCAATATCGAGACCTTGTCGCTCCAGGCGAGCTACGCGCCGACCAATCGGATGGAGTTGTCGGCGACCGTGCCCTATCTCGCGCGCCAGAGCAGCTACGAGTCCGTGGGCGTCAATGGGTCCAGCCTGCAGGCGAGCCAACAGGACGTAACCAACAAAGGCCAGATCGGCGACGCGAGCGTCGCCCTCTACTACCAGCTCGCCGGGGATAGCCGCGGTGGGGCAACGATCTGGAATTTGACCGCCAAAGGCCCAACGGGACGCAGCCCCTATGGCATCCCGGTGGTGACGCAGCCGCAAAACAACAACCTAAGTTACCCGACATCGCTGCCGACCGGCAACGGCGTGTGGGCCGTTTCGACGGGCTTGTCGTTCATTCAGTCGCTAAGCCCGGCCATTCTGTTCGGAAGCCTGAGCTATACCTACAACATACCGCGGAATTTCGGGAATATATCGAGTACGACGACCCCGCAGTCCGGTGCCGTCGCGCCCGGCAACTCGTTTAGCTTAGGAGGCGGCACGGCCTTCGCCTTGAACCAGCGAATAAGCCTTACGCTGTCCATGGATGAGACCTTTATCGCGGCGACCCAGATCAAACCGCAGGGTGGAAGCTGGCAGACGGTGGTCGGCAGTAGCGGCAACGCCGCGGTTTTAAATCTCGGACTGTCCTATGCCCGCAGCCGTCATGTGACGATCGTGACGAATCTTGCGGTCGGCCTTACCAAAGATGCCCCGAACATCGATCTTAGCTTCACTATGCCGACGTCGTTCTAGGGCCGCAGTATTCGAGGGAGGATTCGGTGGCGGCAGAAGAGGTTAAGTACAGCACAGAGAACTTCGGTTTTCGCGGGGCCGCCGTTACGGAGCCGCGTTCGCTGCTCGTCTACTGTCCGACTAAGGCCCTGCCCTTTCAGGAGGGCGATCTCACGAGCCGGGGCTGGAACGTGACGCGCGTCAATACCTGGGCGGCGGCCCGCGCGCAGGTGGATCGCATGGGTGGGGGGGTGGGTGTCGTCTGCCTAGGGGACCTCAAGGATCGGGAAGTGGCCGATGCCGAGGCCCTGCTCGGCTATGCCGATAGCCGCTTTCGTTGGATCGCGATCGCCGATCTCGCCTTCCTAAAGAGCGCGGTTGCCAATCACCTGATCAGCGAGTGTTGCCTGGATTTCCATATGGTGCCGGTCGATGTCCCGCGGCTTTTGCACAGCCTCGGGCATGCGCTTGGTATGGCCAATCTGAGCCGCCAGCGGGCCCGCGCACCCGCCGAGAACCGGTTCGAGAAGAACATTGTCGGCAATAGCCAGGCCATGAAGGCCACCTTTCTGCGTATCACCAAGATCAGCCAGTCCGATGCCCCGGTCTTGATCCAAGGTGAGACCGGTACGGGCAAGGAATTGTGCGCGCTCGCCATCCACGCCCATTCGGTCCGCGCAACGCGGCCCTTTGTCGCGGTCAATTGCGGCGCGCTTCCCGACAAGCTGATACAGTCCGAGCTCTTCGGGCATGAAAAGGGCGCCTTTACAGGCGCGCACCAGCGCAAGATCGGACGCATCGAGGCCGCCGAAGGCGGAACGCTGTTTTTAGATGAGATCGGGGATTTGTCCCTGGACCTCCAGGTCAATTTGCTGCGGGTATTGCAGGATGGGACCTACGAGCGCGTGGGGGGCACGGAGACGCAGCGCGCTGACATCCGTGTCATCGCCGCGACCCATGTCAATATCGAGAGGGCGGTCGAGGAGAAGCGGTTTCGCGAGGACCTTTATTATCGGCTGAACGTCTTGAATCTCGAGGTCCCCCCGCTGCGCTCCCGCGAGGGTGATGTCACAGTCCTCGCGCGCCACTGGTTCGACGTCTTTGCCGCAGAAAAAAACCCACAGGTGCGCGGCTTTAGCCGCGATGCCTTCGTGGCGCTCAGCCAACATCAGTGGCCCGGTAATGTGCGCGAACTCATCAATCGTGTGCGGCGCGCGATGGTCATGTGCGAATACCCGTTGATAGGCCCCGAGGATCTGGGGCTCGCGTACACGGGTTCCTATCGCGACGTCCCGGTCGAGGAGACGCTAATGGAGGCGCGCGAACGGGCCGAGCGGGAGGCGATCACGGGCGCCGTCGAAAAGAGCGGCGGCAATCTATCGCGCGCGGCGCGGGCCCTTGGCGTATCGCGCGTCACACTCTATCGTCTGCTCGACAAATACCAGATCCCCCATCGCGTCTGACGGCGCTACCGCTCCGGCGGATCTAGAAGCCCACCATGACGTGCAATAGCTTCCGGTAGGGAAGGTAGGCCTGGTCTTGGACCGCCACCAGGGATTTGTGTCCGAACATGTCACGTAAGGGCTTGGTTGCCGCCAGGCCCGCGGGGCTTAGGAGCGCCTGCACGATCTTTTGGCGCAAGGCCCGGGGTACGCGTGCATTGATCGAAAATCCTTGATTGGGGATGCCCGGGGCCCGATAGGCGATGGTGAGCGCCCCCGGGGAGCGCGCCGCCTGGCGCTTATAGACCGGCAGTGGCTCGAGGGCGCCGACGCAGCCTCCCCCGATGATGTTGTGCGCGGCATCGGCAAAACTGTGGATGATGACATAGTAGGGTTGGCGGGCAGGGTTCGTAAACCAGCTATCAAGACGCAAGGTAGCGAGATTGGGCGGCGAGAAGGCGCATACGCTATGCCCCACGAGGTCTGTGATCTTGGTGATGGGCGGGCCGTTCTTTTTGGTGACCAGCACGAAATTGAGATGTCCGGCCAGTGCTACGGCCGCGTGATCATGAAAGTGCGCCACGCGCCAGCCGATGAAGGCGGGGCCATCGAAGTAGATGTCGGCCGTATTGGCGCGCACGTCGGCCATATAGCTAAGCCAGTTACTCGTATAGTGAAAGACGATGGATGCGCCCGTCGCTCGCGTCAGGAAGCGCGCGATCTTCCCATAGACCGCCACCGCCTCGGCTCTATTCGCGCGGGGCGGGCTGATGAAGGTGTAGCTGCCCGTGGCAGCCCAGCTCGGCGTTGATGCCGACAACCATGCGATCGCAATGATCAGGACCCGTCTCATCTCTCCTCCTTATGCCTACGTTCGGGGTCCGCGAGAACCCGCCCCGCTTATTTCAGGCGTTCTGACGCCGCCTCTAGTCTTTTTTAAGACTAGCCCTTTCGTTTCGGGAAGCAAGTCTCGCGGCGTCACCCGTCTAGGCGTGGCCGCGGACGCAGGGCTCTTGGCCGAGCGCGGCTAGGCGTGGCGTTTGCGCGGGCCTGCTGTTATAGTTCGCGGGCGACAGCAAGCTTGCGGGAGAGGCCCAGCCCGGCACGGGAGGGGCGCCGACGACGCAACCGCCCGGAAACGTGCCGGCAAAAGGACCGCAAGGCTTATACGTCGACTCTGGAGAGAGACTGCAAAACGGTCCACCGAAGGGGCTCAAGCTCTCAGGTTAGGGGACAGAGGGGTGACTGGAGCGCTCGTGGCGGGTAGACGCACGAGTTCGTGTGTATCAAACGCGAGATCTCTCATGGGTCACCGAACCCCGCTGTACGAACAACACATCAAGGCCGGCGCCCGCATGGTCGATTTCGGGGGCTGGGACATGCCGCTCCACTACGGGTCGCAGATCGCCGAACACCATGCGGTACGCACCGCAGCCGGGATCTTCGATGTCTCGCATATGCGCGCCGTCGACATCCGCGGCCCGGACGCTCGCCCGTTTTTGCGCTATATGCTGGCCAATGATGTAGCCAAGCTTGCGGTCCCGGGCAAGGCCCTCTATGGCTGCCTGCTCAACGAGCAGGGCGGCATTCTCGATGACCTGCTCACCTATTTTGTGGCCCCCGATTGGTATCGCCTGGTCGTCAACGCCGGTCCGGCGCAGCAGGATATCGCGTGGTTGCGCCGGCATGTGGCGTCGTGGGCAGTCGAGATCACCCCGCGCCCCGACCTCGCCATGATCGCTGTGCAGGGGCCGCGCGCCTATACCCTCGCCCACGGCGTGCTGGAACCGGATACGCACGCCGCACTCTTGCAGCTCAAGCCTTTTTCGGCGGTCCTGAGCGGCGATTTGTTCGTGGCCCGCACCGGCTACACCGGGGAGGAAGGCTTCGAGATATTGCTGGCCGCCGAGCGCGCACCCGCCTTGTGGGAGGCCTTCGTCCGTCACGGGGTCGTTCCCGCAGGCCTGGGGGCGCGCGATACTTTGCGTCTGGAGGCCGGAATGAACCTCTATGGTCGCGACATGGATGCGACCGTATCTCCGCTCGAGGCGGGTCTGGCGTGGACCGTGAGCCTTACGCCCGAGCGCGATTTCCTGGGCCGTGAGGCCCTGTTGGCGCTGCGTGAGCGCGGTGTGGCCCTGCGCCTCACGGGGCTTTTGCTGGCGGGGCCCGGCGTGCTGCGCGCCGGTCAGGAGGTTCGCGGGGCATGGGGGGAGGGCGTCGTGACAAGTGGCACGTTTTCCCCATCGCTCGCGCACGGCATCGGTTTCGTGCGTGTCCCGCAGGCCGCCCCCGATGGCGCCCTTTGCGAGGTGGTCGGGCGATCTGGGCAGGGCAATCCAGCGCGTCTTGTGGCGCCGCCGTTCGTGCGCAACGGGCGCGCGCTCATTGATTGAGAGGAAGCGATAGATGAGTAAGGTACCAGCGGAATTGCGTTACACGAAGAGCCACGAATGGGTGCGCGCGGCCGGCGACGGTTTCGTGGTCGGTATCACCGATCACGCTCAGGATCTCATGGGCGACATGGTGTTCGTGGAACTGCCCAAGACGGGAACGCGGCTGGTCGCGGGCAAGGAATGCGCGGTGGTCGAATCAGTCAAGGCGGCATCCGATATCTATGCGCCGTTTTCAGGCGAGGTCACGGAGATCAACGCTGCGCTCGCCCAGGCCCCGGAGACGCTCAACAGCGATCCCTATGGGGCGGGGTGGCTCTTCAAGATGGGCGGGGTCGAGGGGCAGGCCCTGGAAGGCTTGCTCGATGCCGCGGGCTACGAGGCCTTGCTCGCCCAGGAAACATAAGGATGGCCTTCATTCCCCATACCGAGGCCGAAACCCAGGCCATGGAGGCGGTTCTTGGCGTGGCGGGCGCCGAGGATCTCTTTGCGGAGATCCCGGCGGCCTTGCGCGCTGCCCCGCTCGCGCAGATCCCCCCGGCACTCACCGAACAAGAGGTCATGCGGCTCATGCGCGAACGCGCATCGGCCGATGGCGAGTTTCTGACCTTCCTCGGGGCCGGCGCCTATGAGCACCATATCCCGGCGGCTGTCTGGGAGATCGTCGGGCGCGGCGAGTTTTATACGGCCTACACCCCCTATCAGGCCGAGGCGAGCCAAGGCACCCTGCAACTGCTCTATGAGTTTCAGAGCATGATCGCAAGTCTCGTGGGTCTCGATGTCGCCAACGCAAGTCTCTATGACGGAGCGTCCGCCCTGGCCGAGGCCGTACTCATGGCCGTGCGTTTGGGCGGGGGGGCACGGCGGGTACTGATTCCCGAGACCGTGCACCCCCTTTATCGCCGCGTCGTGCAGACCATCGTTTCCGCGCAGGGCATAGACTTAGACATCGTGCCCATGACGGCAGACGGCACGACGGATAAGGCGATCCTCGCGACCCGTTTAGCCGGGGCGGTCGCGCTTGTCATCCCGCAACCCAATTTCTTCGGGCGTCTTGAGGATGCCGACGCGCTGGCCACGCTTGCCCAGACGCACGGGCTTATCGTCATAGGGCTCGTCAATCCGGTGGCCTGCGCATGGCTCAGTCCCCCGGGAGAGTGGGGCCGCGGTTGCGATATCGCTGTAGGCGAGGGTCAGCCACTCGGGGTGCCGCTTGCGTCGGGCGGCCCCTATTTCGGCTTTATGGCTTGCAAGCGTGAACATGTGCGGCAGATGCCGGGACGTATCGCCGGGCGGACCGTTGATGCCGCCGGTCATGAGGCCTTCACCCTTACCCTTCAGGCGCGCGAGCAACACATACGCCGCTCGAAGGCGACTTCGAATATTTGTACCAATCAGGGCCTGTTGGTGGCGGCGGCCACTATCCATATGGCTCTACTGGGGCCGGTCGGCTTGCGGCGGGTCGCGCTGACCGCCCATGCCAACATGGTCGCCTTGAGTCAGCGTCTGACTGCCACCCCGGGCGTGCGCCTGGCATTTCCCGGCCAGCCGTTTTTCCATGAGGTGGCGCTGCGCATCGATGCCCCGGTCCCCGAGGTGTTGCGGGCCCTGGAAGCTCAGGGCATCTTGGGCGGCTATCCGCTGGGTGAGGATTATCCAGGGCTTGCCGACGGTCTACTCGTTTGCGCGACCGAGACTAAGACGGCCGCCGATATCGAACGTTACGCGGGACACCTGGAACGTATCGTGAGCAAGCGCCGGCTCGACCCGCCGTGCGCTTACAAGGACAACAACCAAAGGAGTTCATGACATGGCGAAGATCACCCTGAAGGGCAGTCCCTACACGACCTCCGGCGAGCTGCCGAAGGTCGGCACCATTGCGCCCGGTTTCCGGCTTGTGAACGGGGCCTTGGCCGATGTGACCCTGGATGAGTTCAAGGGGCGCAAGAAGATCATCAATATCGTGCCCAGTCTCGACACCCCGGTGTGCGCCATCAGCACCAAGCGTTTCGACGAGTATGCCGCCAAGGACCGCAACACCGTGGTCCTGGTCGTATCGGCGGATCTGCCGTTCGCCCAGGGGCGGTTTTGCGCCACCGAGGGCACGACCCATGTGGTCCCGCTTTCCATGATGCGTGACCGCCATTTCGCCCGCGACTACGGCGTGCTCATTCAGGATGGGCCGCTGGGCGGCATTACCGCGCGCGCTGTCGTCGTCTTGGCCGCGGACAACAAGGTCCTATACACGGAGTTGGTCCCGGAGATCGGCGACGAACCAAACTATGCCGCGGCGATCGCCGCGGCCGGGTAGCCTATCGTGCTGATCTTTGAGAAGGGCCAGGGCGGCCGCCTGAATGTCGGGCAGATGCCGCGTCCCGTGGCAGAGCCCGCCGATATACCGGCGGGTTTTCTGCGGCGCACGCCCCTGTTGTGGCCGGAGGTCTCGGAACTCCAGGTCGTCCGCCACTATACACAACTGAGTCAGCGCAACTTCTCCATCGACACACATTTCTATCCGCTCGGCTCCTGCACGATGAAATACAATCCGCGAGCGGCACACGCGGCGGCCCGGCTTCCCGGTTTTGCCAACCGTCATCCGCTTGCCCCGGAATCGACGGGCCAGGGTTTTCTTGCCTGTCTTTTTGAACTGCAGGAGATATTGAAGGATGTAACGGGCATGAAGGCGGTCTCCTTGACGCCCATGGCAGGCGCCCAGGGCGAATTTGCGGGCGTGGCCATGATCCGGGCCTATCATAGGGCCCGCCATGATGAGGCGCGTACCGAGATCCTGATACCGAAGGCCGCGCACGGCACCAACCCGGCGACCGCTGCCATGTGCGGTTATCGGGTCCGCGAGATCGAAGTGAATGCGAGCGGGGATATCGATCTGGCCGACCTCAAGGCCGCGCTCGGGCCCCGTACCGCAGGCCTCATGCTGACCAATCCGTCGACCCTCGGGGTCTTTGATCGTCATATCGGAGAGATCGCGGCCGAGGTTCATGCCGCCGGCGGCCTCCTTTACTACGACGGCGCGAATCTCAATGCCATTCTCGGGCGCGTCAAGCCTGGTGACATGGGTTTCGACGTCGTACACCTGAATCTGCACAAGACCTTCTCGACACCTCATGGCGGCGGTGGGCCGGGTGCGGGGCCCGTAGGTGTCGGCGAGCGCCTGCTGCCGTTTCTGCCAGTACCCATCGTCGGTGAAAGTGCCGGGCGCTATTACTGGATCACCGAAAAGACGCGCCCACAGTCTATCGGTCGCCTGTCGACCTTCATGGGTAACGCCGGTGTTTTGCTGCGCGCCTATGTCTATGCCCGGTTGATCGGCCGCGAGGGCATGGTGCCTGTCGCCCGGTACGCGACTCTGAATGCGAATTATTTGTTGAAGCGGCTCATCGATCTGGGTTTCGAGGCCGCCTATCCCGGCCGCCGGGCCACGCACGAATTTTTGTTGACACTAAAGGGTCTGAAGGACGAGACGGGCGTCACGGCGCTCGACGTCGCCAAGCGTCTGCTCGACAAGGGGTACCATGCCCCCACGATCTATTTCCCGCTCATGGTGCCCGAGTGTCTCTTGATCGAACCGACCGAGACCGAGACCCGTCAGGAACTCGACGGTTTTGTCGCCGCCATGGCCGAGATCTTGACCGAGGCGCGCACTACCCCCGAGATCCTGAAAACGGCGCCTCACACCTTACCGGTCCGCCGTGTCGACGAGGCGCGCGCAGCGCGTACCCTCGATCTGGCGTGGCGTCCTGAGTCCGTTTCTGCCTGAGGTCGGCGTTCGCCACCCATCGGGCCTTTTCTTCCACTGGGGCCCTTTGGCATTTCAGGGGCTGCCGTCGACCGTTATGCTGCGTGGACATCGGGTCGGGCGCACGGCGGGGACGGCCAATTCATGAGGGTTTTAAGAGACATGACCGCGCTTATCTGTGGCTCTTTTGCGTTCGACACGATCATGGTGTTCCCCGACAAGTTCGGCCGCCACATCCTGCCGGATCAGCTCCATATCCTGAACGTATCGTTCATGGTGCCGCGCTTGCGTCGCGAATTCGGCGGCTGCGCGGGCAACATCGCCTATAACCTGAACGCCTTGGGCGGCAAGGCGTTGCCCATGGGGACGGTCGGCGAAGATTTTGCGCCCTACGCCCAGTGGATGGATGGTCACGGCATCGCGCGTACGCATGTTACGCAGATCCCTGGCGCTTATACGGCACAGGCATTCATAACCACGGATATCGATGACAATCAGATAACCGCTTTTCATCCAGGGGCGATGTCCGAGTCCCACCGCAACCGGGTAGGCGACGCTACCGGCGTCACATTCGGCATTGTTTCGCCCGATGGCCGCGAGGGCATGATAGAGCATGCCGAGCAGTTTGCCGAAGCCGGCGTTCCCTTCATATTCGACCCCGGCCAGGGACTACCGATGTTCGGCCAGGCGGATCTACGGCGATTCATTGAACAGGCGGACTACGTCTGCGTAAACGATTATGAAGCAAAACTCCTAGCCATGCGGGCCGAGCTCGATATGGACGAGATCACGCAGCGCACCCGCGCCTTCATCATTACGAAAGGCGCGGAAGGCTCGGAGATCCGTGTCAAGGGAAAGATTCACGATATCCCCGCCGTACGCGCGGAACGTGTGGTTGACCCAACGGGCTGTGGAGACGCTTATCGGGCCGGGATTTTATACGGTCTCGAGCGGGGCTTTGATTGGGAGACCAGCGGGCGAGTTGCATCGCTCCTCAGTTCTTTGAAGATTGAACAGGCCGGAACGCAGAACCACGTGGTGACCCCGGAGGGGTTCCGCAAGCGCTTTACCGATGTATTTGGATATGATCTGAATTAAAGAGGGCAGCGACGCATGCTATTGGAATCCGTATTTGCCTTATTGAAGTCCGTGCCGGCCATTTTTTACGCCATAACGACCGGATCGACCATTACCCTAAGCGGCCTCTACATGCAAAACCGCAGCGAATCCGAACGCAATACGGAGCGGCTGCGGCACGATGCCATGATGCGCGACCGCGAACGGGACATGGCTTTGCGCCGTGAGGTGTATCTGAAGTCCGCCGAGGCCCTGGCTCATGCCCAGGAATATCTCGCCGCATTCGCTCGCGAAGAGCTGGCGGCCGATCAGCACGAGGCGCTCATCAAAGGCATCGGCGGCGACCTGAACAAGGTCCATATCGTGGGCTCGCTTGCGACCGTTCGCGCCATTGTCGAGGCCAATGAATTTTTTGTGCGCCGGGTCGCAGATCTAAGCGTGCAGCGCCTGCCGGTGCGCCGCCTAAAAGACGAGATCAAGGCCGAAGAGATGCTGCTGGAGGCGGCCGGCGGGCGCCGTGATGAGGCGCTGGCAAGAATGCGTGAGATGGATCAGGCACAGGCGACCGAGTCGGCATTCTGGGGCGTACAGAACCAGATATTGGCTGAGGCACAGAGCGCCATCGAGGGCGCCACGGAGCGGCTGCGGGAGTTGCGGGAAGGGCTTTTGACGATCGAGGCCCAGTTGTTGCGCGAGGCGGCGAACGCGGGTATTGCCTTTGGCGCGCTGGTCGTTCAGGCGAATGTGGCGATCCGTCGCGAGTTGGAGATGCCGCTCGACACCGAGGCCTATCTTGGGCTCATGGAGCGCTCCCAGGAACTTATCGCCCGCAATGTCGACACCTTTCGCGAACAGACGATCGAGGACCGGCGCACGGGTAGCGAGGCGCAAGCCACGAGCGCGCGGGTGGCCTTTGTGCAGTGGCTGGGCCGCCACAAGGATCCAGCCGGGCGTCCGCAGCCGGCGATCCCCGCGGTCGCCAATCAGAAGACCGGTTGATCGGCTGGCGATCTGAGCGTTATCCGCGGGCGCGATCACCGCGGCGGTAGTCCCTCGCCCGATCCGGGCATGCCCAGAGAAATAGCTGCCCTTCCGGGCGGCCACGGTTTCATTCCATCCCTTTACGTGAGAACCAATAGTACCGCGCCTACAATGGCGGCTTTAAGGAGCAGGGCTTGGTAGTGTCTCGCGCTTGGCGACCCGCAGTATCTCAACTTGCGCGGCCGCTGTGTCCTCGGGGCCGCATGCGGCAGCAGCTCTCGGGCAAGAGAGCGTCTGGTCCCGAGGTGCGCGTTCATGATCAGGGGGCGTGGGGCCGCCGCACGGTTACCGCCAGGAAGGCACCCGTTGGCCATGACGCCGGCACTAACGGTTCGATGAGCCGGGCCATTAAACCTGCGCCCGGCAGGAACACCGCATATCCGGCGCACCATGTGGCGGGCATAATGCGCTGCAGCCAGCCCTTTACTGTCGTCATATCGTCCCAGCGGGCGCTCGCATAGGCGCCGCGCCCTGCCTTTTTCCGGTACAAGAGGCTGTGACGATGAAGCAAACCCAGAACGATGCCGCAACGCGCTACGCGCCACATTTCCGTGACGGCAGCCGCGGGATCCGTGACAAAGCACAAACTGGTTATAGCGGTACAGTAGTCGAAGTGTCCATCGACGAAGGGCAGGCGTTGCGCATCCCCTTGTACGTACGCTATGTTCGCGCCCTTCGTATGGGCGTAGGTAAGCGCTGCCCCGTCTAGATCGATGCCTGTCACCGCAAAACCGCAGGCGGCAAGGCGGCGGGCAAAATGGCCTGTCCCGGTCCCCACATCCAGGAGGGTGGCCCCCGCCCTCGGTGCCAGCAATCGCATGATCAAAGCAAACTCGCGCTCCGCAATCCAATGGCCACGTCGCGTGTGATACCACGCATTATACTGTTCCGGCGCCGACGCCATGGCAGCCTCCTCTCGCCCATGGGAATGAACAGAGCGCGCCGGGATGGCGAGCCCGAGCGGCTTATGGAAGCATCCCTTGGATACACGCTACTGTGCGCCTGTGGTTGCCACTGTCAAGTCACACCCCTGGAAGGCGTGATATTTTTCGGGGCCTGCCCTCCCTGGGAGGCCTTGTGGCCGTCATTGCGGTGCGGCGGGCCGGAAAGTATCCGGCGTGTTATCGGGCGTGGACGTTAATATTTGTTCGCGCGATCGGAAAAGCGCCCTTCGGGCTGACCGCCCGCTACGGAAGCGGAGATCTGTTGTCGTGGTCGCTGTGGGGCGATGAAGCGCTTGCAAGGCCGCGGGACAAAGGTTTTGCCGCGCGGCCAAAAACCGTTCTCCTCAAGGGAAGCAGGAGGATTTGGCGCCGGGGGCGCGGTGGCGGTGGTTGGGTGGCGGAATGTCGCAAGGAAAGGGTCGCGGGCAATGGCATTATGTGTTTTGGGAACATTGCCTTGCCGGCGGATTACGTGGGTAGGGGCGGCACCAGCGGCGTGCAAGCGAGCGAGATATATGGATATAGACAGGCGGCGGGCATTATTCGGGGGGGCTGCCGCAGCAGCCCTTGGTAAAGCCCCAAGATGGGCGTTCGGTTGTTGCGTCTAACGAAGGTGAGACCTTACATACGCTCTTTAGCGCCTGTGCGCACAAGCTGCCAGTTGACCGGGTAGGTGGTGGCGAAGCCTATGAGCATCCCGATCCGCATCATAAACCAAAAGACGGGCGGGTTGGTCTTCAGTCCCCCTGGAAACCAGGGGTATGGCGTCAGCGGCATCGAGAGGAGTAGTCCGACTTCAAAGGCCCACGTGGGTAAGGCGTAGGCCTTGATGCCGCCGGGGGCACAGCCCGGCCGCCGTGCGAGGCAGAGACAAAGGCGCTTTGCGAGAGCCATTTACGGCGTAGTTTCTGACCCTGGCGCGGTGCGCGCCTACACCCGAGATAAAAGATAAGGCCAAGCGCGCCTCGGGCCACTTGCCAGTTTTCGTTTGCGCGCTCTTTTAAGATGAACCCGCCGCCGTTTCGCGCACGAGCGGCAAGCCCTCGGCTTCCCACATGACCGAGCCTCCCGCGAGGCTCTGGACGTCCTTGTAACCCATGTCCTTGAGCGTAGCCGCTGCGAGCGCGCTACGGCCCCCCGACTCGCAGTAGAGCACTATGGACTGCTCGCGCGACCCACAGAGCCGCTCCACACGGTGCGGACTCTGGGCGTCGGCTGCCGCCTCGAGCGTGCCGCGGGGGATGAGCAGGGCCCCTGGGATGTGGCCGAGCGCAAATTCGGCGGGTTCGCGGACGTCGATCACGAGCACCGACTCGTTGTCTTCGAGTCGGGTGTCTAGGTCCTCAGCGCTGATCTCGCTAATGCGCCGGCGGGCCCGGGCGATGAGATCGCCGAGGCTCAAGGGCGCGCTGTGATGCTGGTCGTCCCCGCTTTTAGGATTGGTCGTCATGCGTGCTTGCCGGATTGTCCAGGAGGGTCTCGAAGCTTTCCAGGTCCGTAATCGGTGCCCGGCAGTATAGGCCCTCGCAGACGTAGGCGACCACGTCCGCGAGCGGTGCCCGGGCGGCGAGGCCGGCGGGCAGGTTCTGGGCATCCGCGGGGATCGCAAACACCAAACGGTGTGGCGCGAAGGCCTGTTGCGCGCGCCGCTGCCAATGGGCGAGCTGCGGCACGCGGCCGCGCAGGATGATTATGGTCGGTGGCGCGAAGGCCTCTTCGAGCGCTTCGATCAGTGTGGCGTGGGCGGATGGATAGGATTCGAGAGGGGCACTTGCGGCCTCCACCGCCCGCGTGCCGGCCGTCGTGAAGCGGGGATCAGCGAGCAGATGGCCTAGGCGGAGCAGGGCTGAGGCGGCCACGGCGTTGCCGGAGGGTAAGGCGTCGTCGGTGAAGGATTTGGGGCGATAGAGCAAGGCCTCGTGGTCGCCCGGCGTAAAGTAGAAGCCGCCGCGCTCGCGGTCCTCGAAGTCGGTCATGATCCGGTTGGCCAAGGCCATCGCAAACGTCAGATCCGCGTCACGCCAACACGTCATGAGCCGCTCGAGGGCGGCGTCGAGCAGGAAGGCGTAATCATCCAGGTAGGCGTGGGGGGATGTGCGCCCATCCTTGGTGACCGCGTAGAGCCGTTGTCCGTCCCAAAGGTTCGTTTGCACCCGGGCCCAGGCCTTGTCGGCGGCCTCCAGGAGGCTGGGAATCCCCAGCAGTCGTCCCGTCCGGGTGAGCCCTTTGATCATGAGCCCGTTCCAGGAGGCGAGTATCTTTTCGTCACGCCCGGGTCGGGGCCGGCGGGCGCGCTGTGCCGCCAGCTTGTGCCGGCTGCAGGCGAGACGTTCTGTGACCTCGTCGGCTGTGAGCCCCAGATCGTGAGCCAACGCCGCCGGGGTTCGGGAGATCATCAAGTGATAGGCGCGGCCCTCGAAGTTCGGCGGGGCGTCGAGACCGAAATAGGGTATTGCGACCGCCGCCTCTTCGGGGGTCAATGCCGTCGTGAAGGCGTCGCGCTCCCAGAGGTAGAACTGCCCTTCCTCCCCCTCGCTGTCGGCGTCCAGGGTCGCATAGAAGCCCCCTTCGGGCGCCGTCATGTGGGCCAGTGTCCAGTCGCCCGTGGCGATCGCGACATCACGCCAGCGTGGTGTGCCGGTCGCACTAAAGGCCTCCGCATAGAGGGCAATAAGTTGGGCGTTGTCATACAGCATCTTCTCGAAATGGGGGATATGCCATTGGCCATCCACGCTGTAACGGAAGAAGCCCCCCTCGAGGTGATCGAAGAGGCCGCGGTCGCCCATGGCCGCGAGCGTCGCCTGGGCCATGGCAAGTGCCGTGGAGTCGCCGTCGGCCGCTGCCAGCAGGAGGCGGCGAACATTGACCGGGTGCGGAAATTTGGGGGCGTCGCCGAAACCGCCGTCCTCGCTATCGAACTGCCCCTTTAGCTCCGCCAGGGCGCGCGCGGCGATGTCCTGGGCCCGGGCCTGCCCGAGTTGGCCCGGGCGTCTTTGTGTCTCCTGGCTCAAGGCCGCGCTGAGCCGCGGCCCCTGCTCGGCGAGTTCATTACGGTGCGCGCGGAAGTACTGCTCCACCTGTACCAGGAGGTCTCCGAACGCCGGTAGGCCGAAACGCGGCTCCTTGGGGAAGTACGTGCCGCCAAAGAAGGGTGCGAGATCGCCCGGCGCCAAGAACATCGTAAGCGGCCAGCCTCCGCCGCGCCGCGCGAGGAGGTTGTGAGCGCTCTGATAGATCTTGTCGAGATCCGGGCGTTCCTCGCGATCCACCTTGATGCATACATATAGGCGGTTCATGACCGCGGCCACGGCCGGGTCCTCGAAAGACTCGTGGGCCATGACGTGGCACCAGTGGCAGGCCGAGTAGCCGATCGACAGCAGGATAGGCCGGTCGGTCGCGCGGGCGAAGGCCAGGGCCTCTTCGTCCCAGGGTTGCCAGGCCACCGGATTGTCGGCGTGTTGCCGAAGGTAGGGGCTAGTCTCGAAGGCGAGGCGGTTTTGCAGTGTGCTCGTATCCATCGCGGTGGTCCCAAAACGCCCATTGTACCCCCGTTGGCCGGCAACGGCGCCCGTTCCCTGTATAATCCATTCATGTCCCTTACTCGAATTCGCCTCAAGCCCCGCGAGGAGCGCCGCATCAAGGCGGGCCATCTGTGGATTTTCAGTAATGAAGTCGATTGCGACGCTACCCCTCTGGTAGCGACCGCCCCCGGCGATCTCGTGCGGGTCGAAACCGCAACGGGGCGGCCCTTGGGCGTAGGCTATGTGAACCCGCAATCCTTGATCAGCGTCCGCTTGTTGAGTACCGATCCCCATGCCGTGGTCGACCGGGCCTTTCTGGCGGCGCGCCTGCGCCGGGCGCTTGCTTGGCGCACGCGTTGTCATGCCCATCCGTTTTACCGGCTGGTGTTTGGCGAGGCCGACGGCCTTCCCGGCCTCGTCGTCGATCGTTACGACGATACCCTAGTCGTGCAGATCACGACCGCCGGCATGGAACGGCTGCGACCCCTCCTCATCGAGGCGCTAGACGAGGTGGTGCGCCCGGCGCATATCCTTTTGCGCAACGATGGGGCGAGCCGGACCCTCGAGGGTCTGCCGGCGACGGTCGAGGTGGCGCTGGGCTCGCCCCCCGATGAGGCGACCGTGATCGAGGGGAGTTGCCGCTTCCGCGTCGCGTTGCGCGCGGGCCAGAAGACCGGGTGGTTTTATGATCAGCGGCCTAATCGTGCGCGGCTGTTGCCCTATGTCGAGCATGCCCGCGTCCTGGACCTCTTTAGCTATGTGGGCGGCTTTGGGATCCAGGCGGCCGCCCACGGCGCCGCGCATGTAACGCTTGTCGATGCCTCGGCGCGGGCCCTCGCCTACGCGCGCGCCAATGCCGCGGACAATGGCGTGGCCGCTCACGTCACGGCCATCGAAGGCGACGTCTTCGAGGTCTTACGCGGCCTTGCGGCGGAGGGCGCGCGCTTCGATGTCGTGATCGTCGATCCGCCGGCCCTCATCAAACGGCGCAAGGACTATGCCGCGGGACTCGCCGCCTATCGGCGCTTGAACGAACAGGCCCTTGCGGTCCTCGCCGACGATGGCCTGTTGCTGGCCGCGTCCTGTTCCCACCATCTCGAACGTGATGCCTTGCCGCGGCTCATTACCCAGGCGGCCACGGCCCGCAGGCGGGGTTTGCAATTCGTCGAGGAAGGTGGGCAGGGCCCTGATCACCCCGTACATCCCGCGATCCCCGAGACCGCCTATCTCAAGGTTATTCTGGCCCGCGCCCTGCCGGTCTTCTGAGATCCGGCCGCATGTGGCCTTCGGGCCGGTATACGCACCCTCCGACCCGGGTGGCGCGTCGGCTGGCCTATCCCCCGGGGGTACGGCGCAGGGACTCACTAAATGGTGGACGATGACGCAAACGGTGTCGGTCTCATGCCTAGGCGGGTGGATTCGCCCCTTAAAGTGACCAGGATCCCGATGGCTTCCTTGCCAGCCGCCTTTTCGGTCCCGTCCTCCGGCATGATGAATAACCGCTCGGCGGCCTAGACGGAACGATAGTCCAGTGGGTCCTATTGGACGGATGTGGGCGGCTGCTGCTTGTCTTTAGAATGGCTGTCTACTGACGAGGCGGGGCGCTCGCGAACAGGCCCTGTTTAACAAAAAAAGCGCATGGAGACTAAGCTTATGGCCAGGATGACAACGCTTTTGAAGACGGGCGTCGCGGCGGTTGTGCTGTCGACACCGGCCGCGGCCTTGGCCCACAGATGGGGTTTCCCGACATCGGGCCTCTATGTGGGCGCCGGTGCGGGGGCGGCCCGTAACCAGGGTTTGAGTTCCAGCCTGCCCGCACCCTTCGTCAACCTGAAACGCTCGCATTTAGCCTGGAAGGCGTTTGCCGGCTTTGCGTTCAACCGGTTCTTTGCGATCCAGGCCGGTTATCAAAACTTTGGCACCGACAGCATCTCGACGCCCGTGGGGACCGAACAGGTACGTAATCGCGGCTATGACGTGAACGGGCTGCTGAGCTTTCCGTTCACGCGCCAGTTCTCGCTATTCGTCGAAGGCGGCGCATCGCGGTTCCAGACCCATACGATCACGCCGGTATCGAACACGACAAGCCATGATGGGACCCATCCTGACTATGGCGCCGGGGTGCAGTTTTTTGTAGCGCCCCATGTGGCAGTGCGTGGGCAATGGCAGGAATTCCGTATACCCAACAACAATACGCAGCTCTATAGCGGCAGTCTCGTGCTGGGCTTCTAGAAGGTCTGTCGGGCCGGATGGGATGTTTTGCGGACGTCTTTAAAAAGGGGCGCATGCGGCCGCGCGGCTACCGTTACCCTCGGTAATGGCGGACGTGCCGGCGCCGGCCCGGGGATCTCCGGAGGATAGTCCCGGCCCCGGGCATGCGGCGCACGTTCACGACTCGGCCCAGACCGTTTTTACGTTCACGAACTCGCGCAGCCCGTAAGCGGCAAGCTCTCGTCCATAGCCCGAGGCCTTGATGCCGCCAAAGGGTACGCGCGGGTCGCTTTTCACGATGGCGTTCACGAAACTCGATCCTGATGCGATGCGCCGCGCGAGCGCCATGCCTGCCACCCTATCGCTTGTCCATACGGCGGCCCCCAATCCATAGCGATTGTCGTTGGCGACGGCCAAGGCCTGTTCGGTATCGGCGACACGGATGAGGGTGGCGACCGGTCCGAATAACTCCTCGCGGTAGGCCCGCATGGCGGGGGTCACGTCGTCCAAAATGGTCGGGGGGTAGAAGTTACCGGGGCCCGCCGGTATCTCGCCGCCCAGACGTACCCGGGCGCCACGGTCTATGGCATCGCCCACCTGTTCATGCAGCGTCTGGCGCAGGTCGCGCCGCGCGAGCGGGCCCATCGTGACCGAGGGGTCGCGCGGGTCGCCCATGCGGATGAGTGTCGCCACCTTGTGCGTAAAGAGCTCCACAAAACGTTCGGCAATGGATTCCACGAGGATCAGCCGCTTGGCGGCGATGCAGCTTTGGCCGGCATTCTGAAAGCGCGAGGCGACAGCGGCGGTGGCCGCGCGGTCGAGATCCGCGTCGGCGAGGACGATGAAGGCATCCGAGCCCCCGAGTTCCAGAACGCTCTTTTTCAATGCCCTCCCGGCGGCGGCGGCAACCGCGCGCCCGGCCCCTTCGCTCCCGGTCAGGGTCACCGCGTGAATGCGGGGGTCGGCGATCAGGTCGGCGACGGTCCGGGACTCGATCAGCAGGACCTGAAAAAGCCCTTCCGGCGCACCCGCCTGCCGGAAGATATCGGCGATGGCGAGCGCGCATTGCGGGACGCAGGCCGCGTGTTTCAAAAGCCCCGCGTTGCCCGCCATGAGGGCCGCCGTGGCGAACCGGAAAACCTGCCAAAAAGGGAAGTTCCACGGCATGATCGCCAGGATGACGCCGAGCGGCTTAAAGATCACGCGGACATCGGGGCTCGCGATTGCGACGGGTTCGTCCTCCATGAGGCGCGGCCCTTGTTCGGCATAGTACTCGCAGGCCCAGGCGCACTTTTCGATCTCGGCGTGCGCCTCGGCTACCGGTTTGCCGACCTCCATGGTAATGATTCGGGCGCAGTCTGCGCTGGCCGCACGCAGGCTTTCAGCCAGCCGTCGCAGGAAGGCCGCGCGCGCTGTGGCCGGCTGTTGCGCCCATGCTACCTGGGCTGTCACGGCGCGGTCCAGGGCCGCTTCCTGGGCCGCGCGCGTCGTTTCCGGCACGGTCTTCATCCTTTCGTCGGTCGCGGGATTGATGCTATCGAATGCCATGCCGGCCTCCTATGCGCGGCCCTTGCGCTCAAGTATAGTAATTCCAACCAGTCACCGCAGTCAGGTCCGTGCGCGTCGCTCAAATCTTCGTTCTCGTCCTGGCGTTTTCTGGCGTCGTCCACGCCACTGTCCACGCCACCCCTTTGGCCCTCGATCGCGACCTTTACGGCCGCGCGCTCACCGCGTTGCGCGAGGAGCGTTACGATCACTTCCGGGCGATATATCGACAATTGCGAGGCTATATCGCGCGCCCGTATCTGCGCTACCACTATCTCATGGACCGTATGCGCCATGACCGGCCCGCGGCCGTGGCCGCCTTCATCAGCCATTACCCGACGCTGCCGGTGACCGCGAAGCTCGAGCGCGCGTGGCTTGAGTTTCTCGCGCGGCGTCATCGTGAGGCGCTTTTCCTTAAGTTTTACACGCCCGCGTGGGCTGCGGATACGGCCTTGCATTGCGCAGATCTCGCCGCCCGGGCGCATGCCGGACAACCGATCGCGGCCGCCGTCCAGCGCATCTGGCTCACCGGCGCGACCTTGCCGCGCAGCTGTCAGACGATCACGGCCGAGTGGCTGCGGGCGGGGGGTGTGACCCCGCAGAACTTGTGGGCGCGCGCCCAGCTTGCCATGCGGGCCGGGAATCGCGCGCTCGTAAAACGCCTCGCGCCTACCTTGCCGCCGGATCGGGCGCGCTGGGTCCGGCGCTGGCTTGCCTTGCAGGCGCACCCGGTGCGCATCTTGAGTCATCCACCGTACCCCCTGACGAGCCGCCGCGCGCGCCACATGGTACGGGCCGCCGTCGTGCAACTGGGTTACCGAAGCCCCACGCTCGCCATGGCGCTATGGCAACAGCTGTGCAAACAGACGGCGGCGCTCGGCCCCGACGATGATTATGTCATGCGCGGCCTCGGCCTGATCGCCGCGCAGGAGCACCTACCCCAAGCCCTGCCATGGCTATCGCAGGCCATGATGGGTACGGGCTATGGGCGGCTTAGGCGCTGGCGCATACGGGCGGCCTTGCGCGCGCGCGCCTGGCCGGACGTGCTCACGTTCATAGACTCGCTGCCGGCCTCCTGGCGCCGGGCCCATGAGTGGCAATATTGGCGGGCGCGGGCCCTGGCGAAGACCGGCAAGCCGGCGGCGGCGCGGGCGATCTGGACGCGACTTGCTACGCATTTCGGCTATTACGGATTCCTGGCGGCCGATCAGCTCGGCCGGCCTTACCGGATCCCGAATGTACCCTTGCGACAGCCTGCCGGCCTCCTGCGTGCCGTTGCCGCGCGTCCCGCGATCCAGATGGCCCACGAGCTTTTTCGCCTGCATCAGCATCGTGAGGCCCGCGCCCTCTGGTTTCGGGCGCTTAGTGGTATGTCCGGGAATGAGGTCGAAGCGGCCGGTCTGCTGGCCGCGCGCTGGGGGTGGCGCGACTGCGCGATCCTGACGGTGGCGGGGACCTCCGCCAAACATGCCCTGGCGATCCGTTTCCCGCTCCTGTATCGTCCGCTCATCGAGGCCGATGCCATCCAGAACAACATCGACCCGGCCTGGGTCTATGGCATCATCCGCCAGGAAAGCGCCTTTATTTTCGATGCGCGCTCGGATGTAGGGGCCTTGGGGCTCATGCAGCTCATGCCGCAAACGGGATTCATAACGGCGCGCGAGATCCACCTGCCGATCACCGCCGATCGCGATCTCATCGATGTGGCGAACAACGTCGATGTCGGCACCCGCTATCTGGCCGACGTTTTGATGCGGGCCCGTGATCAGGAGCCGGTCGCGACCGCGGCCTACAATGCCGGGCCGACCGCCGCGATCTCGTGGTTGCCGGTGCGCCGCGCCCTGCCCGCCGACATCTGGATCGAGACGATCCCTTACCGTCAGACCCGGGGTTATGTCAAGAATGTGCTGACCTTCACGGCAATCTACGACTATCTGCTCACCGGGCGGCGCGATGCCCTGGTGCGGCGCATGGCACCCATTGCGCCGGCCGTCGAGCTCGTAGCCGATGGACGTTAGACCCGGCGCGACCGTCGTTTTATTGGGTGGCTGCGGTTTCCTCGGTCGCGCCCTAGTGCGCGCCCTCGATCATCGCGGCTACCGGATCCGGGTCGCGACGCGCCGGCCCGATCGCCACCGTGACCTCCTGGTCCTACCCCACCTCGAACTCTGGGAAGGCGACGTGCATAACGACGCCTTTGTGGGTGCCCTCCTGACCGGCGCCACGGCCATCGTCAACCTCGTGGGGGTACTGGACCCTCGGACGCCCCGGGAGTTCGTGCGCGCCCACGAGGACCTGCCCGCCCGGGTTGCCCGCCTGGGGGCGGGGTTGCGGCTTGTGCATGTGAGCGTCGCGGGCGCGAGCAGCGCCGCCCCGAGCGCTTATTTGCGCAGCAAGGGGCGCGGCGAGGAGCGGTTGCGCGCACAGGCCCCCGATGCCGTGATCATCCGTCCGAGTGTGATCTACGGTCCCCACGATCACTTCGTCAACCGTTTCCGGGGGCTTTTGTGCGGATTGCCGTGGCCCCTGCCGCTTGCCCTGCCTTTGGCCGAGAGCCGCCTCGCCCCGGTGCATGTCGATGACGCCGCGACCGGCTTAGTGAGCGCGCTTGTGCGCCGGGACGCGCGGGGGCGCACCTTCGGCTTCTGCGGTCCGGAGATCCTCACCCTGGGGGAGGCCGTCGGACTCATAGCCCAGGTGCTCCGCCGTGATCGACGGATCTGGCCGCTGTCGTCCCGGCAAAGTCTGCTCCTAGCCCGCATTCTCGGTCATCTGCCCGGGCGGCCCTTTTCGTTGGACCAATGGCGCACCCTGAAGGCGGGCGCGGTATGCGGGGCGGGCCCTGGCCTTTCTGAGCTCGGCGTGCAGCCGCGGGGCTTTCACCCAGGGCTTGCGGGGCTTGCCGACGCACGGTGCTGATGCGCGGTCGCGCCTGGCTGATGGGAGGACGGACGGCCCGTGTCGGAGGTGGCGATCGTCTGCTAGTTTGTAACCATACGGACGCTGTCATGGGAAAAGGGGCGGGTAGGGCATGAACCTCTATGTCGGGAATTTGTCGCGATCGGTGACCGAGGCCGATCTCGAGTTGATCTTCGAGGGTCTGGGACAGATCGTTTTTGCGCGGCTCGCCCCGGAGGGTACGGGCAGCGAGGGGCGCGGTTACGCCTTCGTCGCCGTGAGCGATGAGCGTCAGGGCGAATTGGCCGTGGCCGCCATGAACGGTAAATACCTAAAAGGGTTGCGTCTCATCGTGCGGCCGGTTTTGGATCGTGCCCGCCAAGCCCGCGCCTTGCGGGCGCACCAAGGCGTGCCGACGCCGCTCAGTCGGGGCGCGTCGCTGCGTTTCGTAAAGCGCGGGCAGGCGTTCGACTAAGCCGCTGCGGCTGCGCAGTGCCCCATCCCGCAGCGCATCCGGAAGTCTTCCGTACCAGCGCACCGCCCGAAAGAATGCCGGCAGATTACCATCCTCCAGGCGCAGCAGCCGCTCAAACGCGGGAACCAAACCCTCATAGCTCATATAGGCGCCGAGCAGCGCATTATTGAAGTGTTGCCGGAAGAATGCCCGATACCCGTGGCTGCCATGCCAGTGCGCAACGAGGGCCATGAAGCCTTGGTGCAGTGCGCGATAGGCCTGCCGTTTCTCGACGCCCCGTTGCGCGGCGTCGAGGGTCGGATCGTGATAAATCCGCGCGAGACGCCGCCGACAGGCGGTCATGAGCGCGATCACCTCCCGATGCCATCTCCGGCGCCTCTGGTAGGCGCGCCATTGCGCCGCGGTCCCATAGCGTTTCAGGAAGCGGGCTACCCCCACGGCCGCCACGGTGTCGGCGAAGGATTCGTCGAAGGTGGTGGCGTTGGGGATATAGATGAGGTCGTGGGCGAGTTCATGAAAGATGATGTGCGCAATGGTCGTGTGCGGATAGTCGAGGAAGGTGCTTAAGACCGGATCGTCGAGGTAGCCAAGCGTAGCAAAGGCCGGTACGCCGCCTACGAAGACCTCGTAGCCTGCGCGTCTGAGATGGTCGGCATAACGCACCGCCGCCCGTTTTGCGAAGTAACCGCGATAGGCCACGCAGCCGGCGAACGGAAAACACCAGCGTTTCAGGCGCAGAGTGAACGGACGTGCCGCAAACACGTTCCAGACGACATAGGGCCGGTGCAGGTCGGCGTATTCGCGGTAATTTCCACCGACCGGAAGACTGAGGTCACGGCGCGCAAACCGCCGCAGGCGCGCCACGTAGCGCAACCGTTCCTTGATGGCCGGCGCGACCCCCGGTTCACGCAGGACGGTCTTTATGGGCCGCTCATGGCGCATGATCGCCCATTCGCCGCCCACGGCCTGGGTATAGTAGGGCAGGCCGCAGCCGGTCAGCAGGGCGCAGGCGAGCGCAAGCGCCCAGAAGCCGATAGAATGGCGACCTTGGGCGATACGGCGGCTAGGCATATGGAGACCTATTTGGTGGGCGGCGCGGTGCGCGACGAGTTGCTCGGGCGGCCCGTGACCGATCGGGATTATGTCGTGGTCGGTAGCACCCCGCAAGAGATGGAGGGGCTCGGATTTCGCCGCGTCGGGGCTGATTTTCCGGTGTTTCTGCATCCCGAGACCCATTGCGAGTACGCCCTGGCCCGGACCGAGCGCAAGACGGCGCCCGGCTATCGAGGTTTCGTCGTGCACGCGCATCCGGACGTCACGCTCGCCGATGATCTGCGCCGACGGGACCTTACGATCAACGCCATGGCCCGCTCCGAGAGTGGCGCACTGATCGATCCCTACGGAGGACTGGCCGATCTGCGCGCAGGCCTCCTGCGCCACGTGAGCCCGGCGTTTAGCGAAGACCCGGTGCGCATCCTGCGGGTGGCGCGCTTTGCGGCGCGTTTCGGTTTCGCGGTGGCCCCCGAGACCATGACGCTCATGCGCTCCATGGTAGCGGCCGGCGAGGTCAGCGCCCTGGTGCCCGAACGCGTGTTCAACGAACTGGACCGGGCACTCGCTGAGCCCTATCCCTGGCTTTTTATCGAGGTGCTGCGCGCCTGCGGGGCCTTGGAGGCCCAGTTTCCCGAGATCGCGCGGCTCTTTGGTGTACCGCAGCCCGTGTCGCATCACCCCGAAGGCGATACCGGCGTCCATGTTCTGCTGGCCCTGCGCCAGGCCGTGGCGCTCGGCCTGTCAGCACGCGGCCGTTTCGCGGTCTTGCTCCACGACCTCGGCAAGGGCACGACCCCGCCCCATGAGTGGCCGTCCCACAAGGGCCATGAGGCGCGAGGTGCTGTCTTAGTCGATGCCCTCTGCGCACGGCTGCGCGCGCCTGCCGAGCACCGGGCCCTGGCGCGCGCCGTCGCCCAATACCATCTCCAGGTACACACCGCCCTGAGCCTAAGGCCGGCTACGGTCCTAAGGCTCCTCGAGGCGGTCGATGCCTTTCGCAGGCCGGAGCGTTTCGACGAATTTCTCACAGCCTGCGAGGCCGACGCGCGCGGACGCGCGGGCCGTGAGGATCAGGCTTATCCCCAAGCTGCCTGGCTGCGCCGGGCCCGCGCGGCGGCAGCGCAGGTGTCCGGGCGGGATTGCGCGGGGCCGGGACTCACGGGCGAACAGATTCAGGCGCGCCTACGTGCGGCGCGGATTCGGGCCATCGCTGCGCAGCCGCGCCCCTAAAAGCCCTGGCATTCGCCCCCCAGGCAGGTATCATGATCGGCTAATATTTGCGACGAGGGTGGCCATGCGTGGTTTGATTGATCGCCTGCGGGGTGTGGAACGCGATATCGTACAAGCGCCGGACGCGGGTGACGGACCCTATTACGAGCCTCAAGGGTCTGAGGTGGCGATCTTCGAGGCCGCGTGGCGGCGCCGTTTGCCGGTGATGCTGAAAGGTCCTACGGGTTGCGGCAAGACGCGATTTTTAGAGTACATGGCCCATCGTCTCGGCCGGCCGCTGGTCTCCGTCTCCTGTCACGAGGATCTGACGAGCGCCGATCTGGTCGGGCGTTTTCTGCTCGAGGGAGAATCCACGGTCTGGCAAGATGGGCCACTGACCCGGGCCGTGAAGGCCGGCGCGATCTGTTATCTCGACGAGATCGTCGAGGCCCGCACCGATTCGACGGTGATCATCCATCCCTTGACCGATCACAGACGCCGTCTGCCCCTCGAAAAGCGGGGTCTCGAGATCGAGGCCCATGAAGACTTTCTGTTGGTCATCTCCTACAACCCCGGTTACCAGACCGTCCTGAAGGACCTGAAGCCGTCGACCAAGCAGCGCTTCGTGGCCATCAGTTTTCACTATCCGAGCGCCGACATCGAGGCCCGTATCATCCAAAACGAGGTGCCCGGTGTCAGCCCTCAGCTGGCCGGAGACCTCGTCGCCATCGCCCATAAGGCGCGTGCCTTGAAAGATCATGGACTCGACGAGGCGAGCTCCACGCGCTCTCTCGTCTACGCCGCGTCCCTGATCGCCGCTGGTCTAGACCCCCTGGCGGCCGGCCTAGCCGCGCTCGTGAGCCCGCTTACCGACGATATCGAGCTGGAGCGTGCCCTCCGGGAGATCGTCAAGGCCCATCTCGACGCGGCATGAGCGCCGACGATCCGGCGGTGCGGCTCGCGCTGGTCCGGCGCGAGCTCGAGCAGTTGAGTTTCGTGGCGCATCGCGATCTGTGCGCGGCGCTCCCGGCAATCGAACCGCACGGGGCCGAGCAGACCGCACGTTGGGCTGAGACCGGCCGCGACCTCTTTTTGCATGATCGCGAGGCCGGCAAGGCCTTTCTACGTGCAAGTCCCGGCCTCGCGCACGCCGCCGCTTGCATAGATATCTGGACCGAGCAGGCGCGCAGCTTTCTTGGGATACGCGGTTCCTGGAAGGCTTTGACCGCCTACCTCGCGGCCTGGGCCGAGGTGGTGGCCGTGCTGGGCCCGGACGACGGGCGCGCCTTTGCGCAGGCGGGTATCGGCTGGATGCGGCAGGGTGTGGAGGCCGGGGAGATCTTTTTTCAGACGCCTGTGGCCGATTGGGCGGATGGCCGCGGTTACGAGGGGGTGCGCGAGATACTAGACCCGCTTACCGAGCTTGCCGTGACCCGCGCCGTGCCACCTGGGCTCGCCCTGCGGGGTGCCATCACCGTGCGTGGCCTGCTGGGCCCCGGCGCACTCGTGCCCTGGCTTACGCGCGGGGCCGATATCCTGAAATCGGGGCGGCTGCGCGGCGAGGCCTTTTTCCGGCTCGAGGGCCCGGAGAGCGAGGAGGCCCTGGCGGCCATCCTGCCGGGCTTTAAGACCAGCGACCATGAGCGCTTCCTCACGCTCTTCGTCCGGGCGGCCTGCGGTTTCACGCCTGCCCTGGCACCGCGGGGACTCGCCCTCGGGCGGCCGGCCTTCATAGAAACGGATGGGCGTACGTTGTTTGTGCCACCGGCCTTCCCAAGCTCTGAGCATGCCCTAGCCGCCTTTTTGCATCACGCCGGACACCTGCGGTTTGGGACCTACGACGGGGCGGCCATCGCGCGTCTCTTTCGTGAGGCCGGCATGGAGCACCCGCCACTCGACGCGGAGCAGCGCATTACGTGGCGCCCCCTTTTTGCGCTCTTTGGCGACGATCTCCTACGGTTTCAGGCCTTGTTTGATCTGTGCGAAGACCTGCGCGTGGATGCCCGTGTCCAGGCTCTCGTCCCCAACCACATCCCGCGCCTCTTGCGTTTGGCCCATGAGCGTCCGGCGGGTCCGGCGGCTGCCTATTTCGATATGGCGCGGACGACGCTCGCCTCGCTCATGGGTGGGCGGGGCGTCCCGCCGCCCTGGACCGAGCTGCTTGCGGCCGATGCCGATCTCGTTACCTCCTGGCGCCTCGCGCGCGCCCTCTACAAGGATGGCCATCTCCCGGCGCTTGCCATCCCGGATCGCGATCATCTCTATCTCCCGGGTCGATCGCCCAACCATCAGCGGCCCGTCTACCCTCGATCCGCCGCCCGCCCCGAAGGGCCAGAGACCGATGAGCAAGAGGGCGGGGCCGTGGCCGAGTCGGCGGCCACGCGCCCGGCGCCGGTGAGCCCCGGCCAGGATCCGGACATGGAGATCCCGCCCGAGGACACGAGCGGATCGGGGGGCCGGGTCGGTGTGGGCCGGCCCCAGCCGGCGCAGACAGCGAGGCGCCTCCGTCGGCTTGCGCCCGCGGGCGCAGGCATCCCTTATCCGGAGTGGGATTATCGCGACCAGGCCTACCGGCGCGATTGGACGCGGGTCATCGAGCGCGATCTGAGTGAGCGCGACGGGGCCTGTGCGGCGGCGCTGCTTGCGCGCCACGGCAACGTCCTCGCCCGTCTCAAACGCGCCATTCAGGCCGAGAAGCCCCGGCGGTTGACGCCCGTGCGGCGCCAGCGTGAGGGCGAAGAGCTCGATCTCGACGCGGTCGTCGAATATGTGGCGGACCGGCGCACGGGCGCGCGGCCCGAACCGGCCATCTACCGGCGCCGCCAGGTGACCCGCCGCGATACCGCTGTCCTGCTGCTCGCCGATCTATCGACCTCGATCATGCAGCCGCTCGAAGACGGGTCGGGCCGCGTGGTGGACCGCATGAAGGCGGCGCTCCTGCTCTTTGCCAAGGGCCTCGAGTCCCTGGGGGACCCGTATGCGATAGCCGGGTTCGCTTCGAAGTATCGGGATGCCGTAAGTTATTATCCGATCAAGGACTTCGGGCAGACCTTGACGGCCGACACGGAGGCGGTCCTGGGCGGACTGTCGGGGCGGCTCGCGACCCGCATGGGCGCGGCTATCCGTCATGCCAGCGCGCGCCTGCGCAGCGCTCCCGGCGGGCGCCGGTTGTTGCTCATCCTGTCCGATGGCCGCCCGGCCGACTATGACGACGGCGGCGACGAGCGCTATCTCCACGAGGATACCCGCATGGCCGTTAAGGAGGCTCAGGACGCCGGCGTCCATGCCTTCTGCATCACACTTGACGCCCAGGGCGGCCCCTATCTGGAGCGGATCTTTGGGCGCGGGCATTTTCTGGTGGTCGGTGGCCTAGATGAGTTGCCCCGGCGGCTGCCGGAGGTCTACCTGCGCCTGCGCAAGGGAGCGGCCTGAGGGCGCCTGTTTCCTTAGCCCAGCAACCGACGGCGCCTGTCGAGTAGACGAAAGCCCTGGAGCGGGACCGCCAGGTCCCGGGCGAGGGCGATTACCTTGAACAGTTCGCCCATCTCGTGGGGCAGGGTGAGACGCTTGATGGCCTGGCGCGCGCGCAGGCCCGGCGCATCATCACCGCCGGCATCTTCACCAATCCCAAGCGACAATAAGAACGCCCCCTGGCTCGTGTAGCCGGCGAGCGTCAGCCCAAGCCGCATGGCGATCTGCGCGACGCGCGTGAAATCGACATGCGCGGTAATGTCCTGGAGGCCCGGCAGGATCAAGGGATCGGGGTGGGCGTGCTGGCGGAAGTGGCACATCAAGGTGCCGCCGCTTCGGTCGGGGTGATAGAACTCGGGGCGCGGGAAGCCGTAATCGATCAGTAGTATGACGCCGTGTCCTAGGTGGCGCGCGGCCTCTTCCAGAAAGCCGAAGGCCCCGGTCAGGGCCTCGGATTCGTAGCCGTCGGGCAAGGCGAGATCGGCGAGCTCGGTGCGCAGTGCCTCGGTTGCATCGCCCACGACATACCGAAGGCGCCCCTCCGGTGCCGCGACCAGCAGGGGCTGCGGTTCCTGGTCCTGTATCCGGAATCGTGTGACGGGCAGGGCGTCGAGCACCTCGTTGCCCACGATGATCGTCGCCTCGTCGTCCGGCCAGTCGGCCACGATGCGCACCCGGTCCGCCCACTGCGGCACGGACGTCGCGATACGCGCAGCAGCCGCGGCGCGCTGCCGGGCGCTGCGTTCGATCATCCAGTAGCGCGTGGGCGGTTGCCCGAGGCGTCCGAGGGCCTCGAGGGTGTCGGCGGCAAGCTGACCGTTGCCGCAGCCGACCTCCATGATGGTGCCGCCGTGGCGGTCGAGTATGGGGGCCCATTCGCGTGCGAGACAGCGGGCGAGATGGGAAGATAGGAGCGGGGCCGTCACGAAGTCGCCGGACTCTCCGAAGGCCTCGTGTTGGGCATAATAGCCATGGTCCTGGTCGTAGAGGGCCCAGTTCATATACTCTGAAAACGTAAGCGGCCCGCCGCGCTCGATGAGTTGAAGCACGGCCTGTTCGTTGCGGGCCAGTATCTGAGCTTGCGCGGGCGTGAGCGTAGCCCATGCGGGGCGCGAAGGATTTGGCATGGTCGACCGTTAGCGGCTATTGTCCGTATTTTGGCACACTAGGTGGGTTGCATGCAGGGGTCGGAACGCGTAGTGCTCGTTACCGGTGGGGCCCGGCGGCTCGGCGCCGAGATCGTGCGGCATATGCATGCCCGCGGCCTGTCGGTGGTTTTGCATTACCGGGGCTCGCAGGTACAGGCGCAGGCGCTGAAGACAGAGCTCGAGACGGCGCGTCCCGGCAGCGTGCTGCTGGTCGCAGCCGACCTTCTCGACCCCGCCGCCCCGGAGCGCCTGGTCCAGGCGGCGCTCACCCATTACGGACGTCTCGACGTCCTCGTCAACAACGCCTCGAGTTTCTATGGAACTGCCTTGGCTACGGCGAGCCGGGAGGCATGGGATGACCTGCTCGGGACCAATCTGCGCGCGCCGTTTTTTCTGAGCCAGCAGGCCGCGCCCGCACTGGCGGCCCATGCCGGCGCCATCGTCAATATCGTCGATGTCCATGCGCAGCGCCCGCTCAAAGGCTATTCGGTCTACAGTATCGCCAAGGCGGGACTCGCCATGCTCACGCAGTCCCTGGCGCGCGAACTGGCGCCTGCGGTGCGGGTCAACGGTGTCGCCCCCGGTGCCATCTTGTGGCCGGAGGCCGGCGCCGACGAGCGGGAACGTGCCGCGGTTCTAGCCCGTATCCCCCAGGGCCGTATCGGTACGCCGCCGGACATCGCCCGTGCGGTCGCATTTTTGGCGCTGGATGCCCCTTATGTGACGGGCCAGATCCTGGCCGTCGACGGTGGCCGCTCCACGGTCTTGTGAAGGGCCGCGTGCGGCGCGGACCTTTAAACAAAGAGGCCGTAAAACCGCACCGCTTAGGGCGCGGTGCCTGGGTTTAGGCCGGGCGGGCCGGGGGCGTGGTCGCCCCTTCCGCGGCGCGTTCGATGAGGACCCCGACCTCGCCGGCCCCGCGAATGGCGCCGCGTTTATTGACCTTGAGGCGCAGCCAGGAGACGCCGAATTCCGTGAGCACGAGCGCGGCGACCCGTTCGGCGAGGGTCTCGACCAGCTGAAAGTCCGACGCACCCACGAAGCCCACGACGCGCTTGGCGACCGCTTTGTAGTCGAGGGCGTGACGGATGTCGTCATGGGCCGCCGCGGGCCGGATATCGACGGCCATGTCGAGATCGAATACGAGGGTCTGACGGGTCTGGCGTTCCCAATCCCAGATCCCGATAATGCAATCCACTCGCAGATCGTGTAAATACAGCACGTCTGTGCCGCTTGGGGGAACGCCGTTACGCATATCTCGACATGGGCCTATGTTTTACCGGGGATTGCTTATCTTCTGGGTTCGTTATCGACCGCCATCATTACGAGTCGTATCCTGGGTCTCCCCGACCCGCGCCACGCCGGGTCGGGGAACCCGGGCGCGACCAATGTGCTGCGTATCGGCGGCAAGAAGGCTGCCATTATCACCCTAACGGGAGATGTGCTCAAAGGGGCGCTACCTGTGCTGCTGGCCCGCGTCCTAGGCGTCGCGCCCTGGATCGTGGCGCTGGTGGCCTTTTCGGCCCTTCTTGGGCATATCTATCCCGTGTTCTTCCGCTTTCGCGGCGGCAAAGGGGTGGCCACGGCCTTTGGCGTCTTAGTCGCGATCGATCCCCTGGCGGGTGCTGCGCTACTGGGGATCTGGCTGGTCGTTGCCCTGATCTTCCGCTATTCGTCGCTTGCGGCGCTCACCGCGGCCGTCGCCGCCCCGTTCCTGATGGGCGCCACCCGGCACTCCCATGTCGGGCTCTTCTTTGCTGCCACGGCCGCCATGAGTCTGCTCCTTTTATGGCGCCACCGCAGCAATATCCGCAACCTCCTGTCGGGGCAGGAGACCAAGATCGGGGCTAAGGCGGCGAAAGTTCGTTGAGGGGCCAGCGGGGACGTACCCCGAAGGTCCCGGTGTCCTTTTGGCCGGCCGCCAGTCGCAGGCAGCCGGCGTAGGCGATCATGGCGCCGTTATCCGTGCAGAAGGCAGGTCGCGGGTAATAGAGCCGGATCCCGAGCTCGCGGGCGTCGGCGGTGAGGCGTTCGCGCAGATGCTGGTTGGCGCCGACCCCGCCGGCGATCACGAGGCGCTGGTGCCCCGTTGCGGCCAGGGCCCGCCGGCACTTGAGCGCCAAGGTGTCGACGATGGCGTCTTGCAGCGCGAACGCGAGGTCAGCGCGGCGCTGTTCGTCCAAGGGGTGTTCGCGGGCGGCCAGGACGAGCGCCGTCTTGAGCCCGCTAAAGCTGAATTCGAGTCCCGGGCGATCGGTGAGCGGCCGGGGCAGTCGCAGACCCGTGTCGGAGCCGTGGCGCGCGGCGGCACTGATCGCGGGGCCGCCCGGGTAGCCGAGGCCCAGGACCTGGGCGCTTTTGTCGAAGGCCTCGCCGGCCGCGTCGTCACGGGACTCGCCGAGGATCGTATAGGCACCGAGGCCCTGGACGTCGGCCAGGAGGGTATGGCCGCCCGAGACCAGTAGCGCAAGAAACGGGAAGTCGGGGGGATCGGCCTCGAGGCGGGGCGCGAGGAGATGACCCTCCAGATGGTGGATGCCGAGCGCCGGGATATCGAGCGCGAAGGCCAGCGAACGGGCCAGGGCGGCACCCACAAGCAGCGCCCCGGCGAGCCCCGGACCTGCGGTATAGGCGATACCGTCCAGATGAGACAGATCTACCCCGCACTCATGGAGCAGCGAGTCGATCAGGGGCAGCAGTTTCTGGATGTGGTCGCGCGAGGCCAGTTCCGGCACGACGCCCCCAAAGGCTGCATGGCCGAGCTGGCTAAAGAGCGCGTGGCCGCGCAGGCCCCGGTCGCGGTCGCACAGGGCGACACCGGTGTCGTCGCACGAGGTCTCGATACCTAACACGAGCATAAGCGGAGGTCACCTGCGGACGAATGCAGGCATTAGCATAACGCCTGGGCGCGGCGCTGGCCAGAAATGACTTACGCCCAGGGGCGTAAGCGGAGCGGGCGCTTACCTGCAACGGCTGTGACCGCCTGCGTGGCAGCAATTCTCAATGTGGCAACGGCCATGAGCATCCGGCCGCTTTGCGTGTGCTGGTAGGCGCCCAACGTACCAGCATAGGTGCACTCAGACACTCTCATTCTTACGCCGTCACCGGGTGTTCCGGGCCCTATCGCTTCACATTGAGAATTGCTGCCTGCGTGGGGCGTCTGTGTACAAATGGGCCTGCGCGCGCTAGAATCCGCCGTTTACCACGGGCCGCGGGCCCATTTTGTGAGCGAGGTGTGTTGCGTCTATGCCATCGGTGCGGGTCAAGGAGCATGAACCCTTTGAGGTTGCCCTCCGTCGTTTTCGCAGGTCCTGCGAGAAGGCAGGGGTGTTCGCTGAAGTTCGTCGTCGCGAGTTTTATGAGAAGCCGACGGCCGTTCGCAAGCGCAAGGCAGCCGCGGCCCGCAAGCGCGAGCTCAAGAAGATCGCCCGCGTCACCCAGCGTACGACCAAGCCGTTCTGAGGCCCCATGAGTTTAAAGGACCGAATCGCCGAGGATATGAAGACGGCGATGCGCGCCAAGGATACGGTGAGGCTCGAGGCGATCCGCATGCTGAGGGCCGCCATCCAGCGCCGCGAGGTCGACGAGCGGGTCTCCTTGGATGATGGCGCCGTGCTCGCTGTATTAGAGAAATTGGTGCGGCAGGGCCAGGAATCCATACAGCAATTTGAAGCCGCCTCCCGCACGGACTTGGTACAGAAGGAACAGGCGGCGCTGGCGGTCTGGTCGGCATACCGGCCAGAGCCGTTGTCGGCGTCCGAGGTCGAGGCCTTGATTCAAGAGGCCCTGACGGAGACGCAAGCCGCCTCCCTTAAGGATATGGGGCGAGTGGTGGCGTATCTGAAGCCGCGCGCGCAAGGCCGGGCCGACATGGCCGCGGTGAGCGCGCGCGTAAAGGAACGTCTAAGCTAGGAGAACGCGTCCGTCTGGGTCGGGGCGCCTGGGGGCAGCGTGAGAGGTAAGATACCGTCGCCTTTCATCGACGCGGTGCTGGCGCGCACAGACATTGTTGAACTCGTGGGTGCGCGCATCCCGCTACGCAAGGCGGGCAAGGACTACAAGGCTTGCTGCCCCTTCCATGAAGAACGAACCCCTTCGTTTACCGTAAGCGCCGACAAGCAGTTCTACCATTGTTTTGGCTGCGGCGCCCACGGGTCGGCGATCGGCTTCTTGATCGCCTATGAGCGATTGGGCTTCGTGGAGGCGGTAACGGAGCTGGCGCAGCGGGCCGGCCTCGACATGCCGAGCGAGACCTCGCCGTCGGCCCCGGCAGGTCCGGATCTGCGGCCGGTGCTGGCGGCAGCGGCTGGGTATTTTCAGGAGGCGCTGCGGCGCCACCCAGCGGCTGAGCGGGCGCGGAATTACCTCAAAGGCCGGGGCATAACGGGTGTCACCGCTAAGGATTTTCATGTGGGCTACGCCCCGCCGGGATGGAATGGGCTGCTGAGCGCCTTGAGTGGTGACTACGGGGCGGAGGTGCTGGAGCGGGCGGGCCTCGTGATCGCGCGCGATGGGGGCGGAGGCCATTACGACCGCTTTCGTGACCGGGTCATGTTTCCGATCACTGACGGCCAGGGACGGGTCATCGCCTTCGGCGGCCGGGTCATCGATCAAGGTGAACCCAAATACATGAATTCCCCGGAGACGCCGCTTTTTCATAAGGGCCGCGAGTTGTATGGCCTGGCCCAGGCCCTGCCGGCGATCGAGAAGGCCGGGTGCGTGGTGGTCGTCGAGGGCTACATGGATGTCATTGCCTTGTCCCAGTTCGGGATAAAGCATGTGGTTGCTACCCTCGGCACGGCTACGACCCGCGATCACCTCGACCGTTTGTTTCGGTATGCCCCGGAGGTCATCTTCTGTTTCGATGGGGATCGGGCAGGCCGCGAAGCCGCCTGGCGGGCCCTCGAGCAGGCCTTGGCGGTGCTGCGCGACGGTCGGCAGGCGAGTTTCTTGTTCCTGCCCGACGGCGAAGATCCGGATACCCTGGTGCGGGCGGAAGGGGTGCATGGTTTCCACGAGCGCCTGCGGACGGCCATGGAGTTGCCGGAGTTTTTCTTCGAGACTCTGACGGCGCGCGCCGATCTCGCGCGCATGGATGGCCGGGCGCGGCTCGTTGAACTTGCCAAGCCCCTGTTGTCCAAATTGGCGAAAGGGGCGCTCTACGAGCTCATGGTCGCGCGCCTCGCCGAGTTATCGGCCCTGCCGGCTGCGCAGGCGCAGGCCCTGGTTCCGGGGCGTGCCAGCGCCGCGCCGCAGAGCCCGGCCCCGGTCCCGATGACCCCGGTGCGCGGGGGGACTCTGGTGCGCCAGGCCGTGGCCTTGCTTTTGCAATATCCCGCCCTCATTGAGGAGGTGGGTGAGCTGCCGGCCACGGATCGGCCCGGAATGGATATCTTGAGGGCCGTCGTGGGCCTCTTGCGGGAGACCCCAGGGCTCAGTACGGGCGCGATCCTCGAGCGCTTTGCCGATAGCGAATACCGCGGGGCCTTGGCCCGGCTTGCGGTATGGGAATATCCGTCACTGCTACCCGATCAAGGGGGGGTGTTACGCGACATCATGAAGACCATGACCGAACAGGCCCGCGCGGCGGAAGCCAGGGCGCGGTATAACGCCCTGATACATAAGGGAACACTCACGCAAGATGAGCAGGCGGAGATCGTTGCTTATCGGCGGGGCCAGGACCGCAGGCACGACTGACCCTACGCCGCAGGACGCCGTCTTGCCGTCCTGCTATAATTACCAGTTAATTTTCGGGCCTGACCTCAACTCACACGGTATGAAGGGCGACTGAATGGATCAAGAGACGCAACGCCTACAGCTTAAGAAGCTCATTCTGCAGGGTAAGGAGCAAGGCTTTCTTACCTACCGGGACATCAACGATCATCTGCCCGAAGACGTGCATGACGCTGACCAGATCGAGACCGTCATCGGCATGATCAACGACATGGGCATCGAGGTCTATGATCAGGCCCCGGATCCGGACACCCTGCTCATGAAAACCGACAGCGCCGCAACCCCAGATGACGAGGAGGTTGTGGAGGAGGCCGAGCAGGTGCTGGCCTCGGCGGTCGAAGGCGAGTTTGGACGGACCACGGATCCGGTGCGCATGTATATGCGCGAAATGGGAACTGTGGAGCTGCTGACGCGGGAAGGCGAGATAGACCTTGCCAAGCGTATCGAAGACGGCATTCGCCAGAGTACCGAGGCGATAGCGGCCTGTCCGGCGACGATCGCCGAAGTTTTGCGCATGATGGAGCTGGTCGAGCAGGATCAGTTGCGCCTGACCGACCTGGTCGTGGATTTCGTGGACCCGCAGGCCACGGACGTGCCGCCGCCTGACCTGGATCGCGATCTGAGTGCCGTCGAGGACGACGAAGACGATGAGGCCGGCGATGGCGACAATGTTGACGCCGAGGAAGACGGGGGCCCTGATCGCGAGGAGGCTCTAGAGCGGTTTGGCCGTATCCGCAAACTCCATGCCGCGATCACAAAGGCCGCCGAGAAGAAAGGCTTCAAGAGCCCCGAGGTCGCCAAGGGTCAGGAGAAGCTCGCCGAAGAGTTCATGGAGATCAAGTTCGTTTCCAAGCAGATCAATCGCTTGGTGGAGCACGTGCGCGCCTTGGTCGACGAGGCCCGCGAGCAGGAACGGATTATCATGGAGATCTGCGTGACCAAGGCTCGGATGCCGCGTAAGGTCTTTTTGAAGACCTTCCCGGGCAACGAGACCAATATCAAGTGGGTGAAGAAGATCGGCAAGACCACGGAAGGAAGCGCCGAGGTGATCGAGGCCAATATGTCCGCGATCATCGCCGCGCAGGCGCGGCTCGGCGAGATCGAGGTCCGTGCCGGCCTCCCGATCGCCGACTTGAAAGAGGTCAATCGACGCATGTCGATCGGCGAGGCCAAGGCGCGCCGGGCCAAAAAGGAGATGGTAGAGGCCAATCTCCGCTTGGTGATTTCGATTGCGAAGAAGTATACGAACCGCGGCTTGCAGTTCCTGGATCTGATCCAGGAGGGCAATATCGGTCTCATGAAGGCCGTCGATAAGTTCGAATACCGGCGCGGTTACAAGTTCTCGACCTATGCGACCTGGTGGATCCGGCAGGCCATCACGCGGTCGATCGCGGATCAGGCGCGGACCATACGTATCCCGGTCCATATGATCGAGACCATAAACAAGCTCAATCGCATCTCGCGGCAGATGCTCCAGGAGATGGGGCGCGAGGCTACCCCGGAGGAGCTTGCGGCGCGTATGGATATGCCCGAGGATAAGATTCGTAAGGTCTTAAAGATCGCCAAGGAGCCGATTTCCATGGAGACGCCGATCGGCGACGACGAAGACTCGCACCTGGGTGACTTCGTAGAGGATACGAGTATCCTGGCGCCGACCGATGCCGCTACCATAGCTGGTCTCAAGGCGGCGACCCTTGATATATTGGACACCCTTACGCCGCGAGAGGCGAAGGTTCTGCGGATGCGCTTCGGGATCGGGATGAATACCGACCACACCCTGGAAGAGGTGGGCAAGCAGTTCGATGTGACGCGCGAGCGTATACGCCAGATCGAAGCCAAGGCCCTGCGCAAGCTGCGTCATCCGAGCCGGTCGGAGCACCTGCGTAGCTTCCTCGACATGTAAACCGTTCTACGGGCCTGTAGCTCAGTTGGTTAGAGCAGGGGACTCATAATCCTCTGGTCGAAGGTTCAAGTCCTTCCGGGCCCACCAT
>JAKAXM010000043.1 GCA_021816625.1 Pseudomonadota bacterium
TTCACGTCCACAATCCTTAACAACACGAGCTCCGGCGGTTTCGGTAGCAGTTTCGGTTAGGCTGTTTCAGCTAGTGGGGCACGCACATAAGGAAAGCCGTGGATAGGGGCCAGGGACGGCCTGTTATGTGTGTCTCATGAGGCTGATGGCGACTCCCGTTCCCGAAGAAAACGGGCTCAGACGATCAGAGAAAGGCTCAATCGAACACCGTTTGGTGATAGGGTTTTGTGGGGGGTAGTCAAAGTGCAGACGGATCCGCAGACAGTGGTTCAGGGCGTGACAGATTCCCTACAGCCGGCGTGGGCGAACATGATCGACGCGCTCCGGGAAGGGCATCCCAGAGAGGCCGCCGCGGAAGCCGAGCGGCTCTTGAGAGAGCGTCCCGGGGAGGAGGGGGTTTTGCTACGCTGCGTCGTCGTGTGGCAGGCACTCGGACGCCATAACCGGGCCTTGAGTGTCATCCGTAGCGCCTTGAGCGTCCAGGAAGAGACCGCGGACCTCCATGAAGCGGCGGGCGTGTCGTGTGCGGCACTGCGGGATGGTGCGGGGGCGATCGCGCATTGGCGGACCGCCCTTGCGATTGCTCCCGAGTCAGCATTGGTGCGCTTTCGGCTCGGAGAGGCGTTGGCGGAAGTCGGCCACATGGCGGAGGCGGAGGAGATTCTTCGCCACGCGGTTCGCGCGGCGCCGAACTGGGCCAACCTATGGTGCCTGCTGGGGCGCGTTGTGGGCGCCCGAGGAGGGCAGGAGGAGGCACTGCTGTGTTATCAACGGGCTATTCAATGCGACCCACGTCATGGGGAGGCGTTTTTTCAGGCGGGGGAAGTGTTGGTCCACGAAGCGCGGTACCAGGAGGCCATGGAGGTCTACCAGCGAACCCTCCGGGTGCGGCCGAGCGCGAGGGTGTGGATGCGCATGGGGGCGATTCAGCACGGGCGGGGACTGCTCCTTGAGGCGGAGCAGTGCTACCGCGAGGCCGTCCGCTTAGATCCCGGCGATATAGAGGCACGGGTAGGGCTTGGTAAGGCATTGGTGCAGCGGGGTCAATGGGATGAGGCGCGGGCATGTTTTGTGATGGCCCTTAAGATGCGACCTGGCTTTGGGCCTGCGCGTGTGGCCCTGCTGGCGCTTCTCGAGCAAACTGGAAGAGGACAGGAGGCCAAGGTCCAGGCGGACGAATGGTGGGCGCAGATGCCGGATCATCCTGAGCTCTTGATTCTCATGGCTCGGCTCGCCCAAGACTCCGATGAAAAACGCAAGGTCTTGGGGCATATCGAGGCCCGGCTGCAACGCGCCGATCTCCCGAAGAACATGGTCTGTGCGCTGCATTTTGCGGCAGCGACGCTGGGTGACAAGCTCGGAGATTGGGATGGCGCTTTTCATCACTTCACCGTCGGCAATGCCTACCGGAAGCAAGAAAAACAATACCGCCGAGCGGACACGGAACAGGGATTTGCGCAACTCAAAGCGGTCTTTACCCAGACCTTTTTGCGCGCCGCCCCGCGGGCACCCCAAGCCGGTCGCCCGCCGGTCTTTATCGTGGGTATGCCGCGCTCGGGGACCTCGCTTGCCGAGCAGATTCTGGCGAGCCACCCCGATGTCTATGGAGCCGGAGAGCTGTGGGAATTGGAAATGGTCCTGCGACGCAGACCGCGGAGGAATAATGCCATCGTACCCTATCCGCAGAGCATGATCGCGACAAACGCCGAGACGCTAGCACAAATGGCTGCTACCTATCGGGAGGCGCTGCCCAAGGCGTCGCGCGGCCACGCCTTTGTAACGGATAAGATGCCGCACAATTTCGAGCATCTGGGGGCCATGACGCTCCTGTTCCCGGGCGCGCGGATCATTCATTGTCGGCGCGACCCTTTGGATACCATGCTCTCGTGCTACATGCAGAACTTTGGCGAGGCGAATGGCTTCAGTCATGACCTCGCCGATTGCGGCTTTTTCTACCGTCAGTATGCCGCGCTCATGGACCATTGGCGATCCGTGCTCGAGGAGCCCTTTTTTGAATTGCAATACGAAACCTTAGTAGCCAACCCCGAACCCACGGTGCGGGCGCTCCTCAATTATTGCGGGCTCCCCTGGAACGACGCCTGTCTGCGCTTTCATGAGAACCCCCGGGTGGTCCACACGGCGAGTTACCAGCAGGTGCGCGAACCGCTCTATACACGTTCCGTTGGGCGGTGGCGGCCTTATGCGGCCTATTTGACACCGCTGATTGAGGAGTTAGGGGATCTTATGCCGGAGACCGACCGGGCGTTTATTCGCGCCGCGGCCGAGAAGGCCGGAAAGGGCGACGAAGGCGCGTCCCAAGCGGCGGCGCGATGATGCGTTTCACAGCAGCAAAGACCGTCGGTTTTCTTATGGTGGAGTGGGCGGCATGGGCCCTGTGTCTCAGTCTTTCTGTGTCCGCGTACGCCGCGCCCCGCATCCCGCCCGTGGCCCGTATCCTGCGCGTTGCACGGCTCTGGCAAGCGGGCGATGGGGGCCAGGGTGTCCGTGTGGGCGTAATCTCCAACGGGGCCCGGAATGACCGAACCCTGGTCGGACACGGTATCTTGCCGCCCGACATCGCCTTCCCCCGAGGATACGGCCAAGGAGATGAAGGCGACTGGATGCTGCAAGTCGTTCACGACGTGGCGCCTCGGGCGCAGCTGGGCTTTTGTCCCGGAGGGCCCGCGCGCCGCACCGTGGCCTGTGCGCGGACCCTCGTGACGGTCTTTCATGCGGATATTGTGGTCGATGACATGAACCCACAGCCCATCTTCTTTGCGCCCACGATCAAGGCCCAAGGCCTGGCCTCTCTCCTGAAGCGTCACCCCGGCGTGTTATTTTTTACCGGCGATGGGAACAACGGTGGCGGATATTACCAAGGGCGCTGGCGCCCGCAGGCGGTGACCCTCGCCGGGCGGCGCGATAAGGCGCAGGTCTTTGGAGTCGGTCCCGCAGCAACACCGTATGATGGGCTGTGGGTGAGCCCCCGGGCCCGGGCGGTCATTCTGTTGGGCACCAATGCCCGTCCGGCGTCCCGCGGTGGGCGGTGTGTGGCGAGCAACCCGCGTATCACGCTGCTTGTCACCAATAGACAAGGCGCGGTCTTGGCGCGCACCACCAGCCGGTGCGCCGCCCTGCATGTGCGTCTGCGTAACCGCCGTGCGCGCTGGGTCCATTGGCGGGTCTTTGTGCTCACGCGCACCTCCACATGGCCCCCGGCCTTCGCGCTGAAGCTTGTCGCGATTCGCATAGGGTTGGGGGTGAGTCCCTTGTTCCTGACCGTGCATACGGGCGGCGGCGCCGGGAACTCGGCGACCTTCCCAGGTCTTATGGCGGTGGCGGCCGTGGACCCTTATAGCGGGTACCATCATCGGTATCTCGTAGAACCTTATGCCAATAGTGGTCCTCAATGTCTCGACTACCGATGGGGTCCAAGCGGACTTGACCGGTTAACGCGTCCTATGTGCTTTCAGCAACCGGTATTCGCTGCCCCCGATAAGACCCAGGTGGCCATGCCGGCCGCTAACGCCCGTGGGTATCGCTGGCGCGCCTTCTCCGGCGATTCGGCTGCGGGGCCGGCGGCCGCGGGGGTCGCAGCCTTGCTGTTGGCAGACCATGTCCCGCCGGCGCGCATCGAGGCCGTCTTGCAGCGCACCGCCCGTTTTCAGGGTGGGCGGCCCGGCTGGGCTCCTCGCACGGGCTATGGGCTGATCGACGCCGAAGCCGCCGCCGTGCGCGTCGGTCTCTTAGCCCCGCGGCCGCACCGGGCGCGACACCCCTGGAGGGCGCCGTTCACGGGGCACGCCGCATTCCATCAGGACCATCTGCTACTGCAGGCGGCCCGTGCTGGCGATCACGGCGCCGCCCAACGCTTGCAACGCCTCGCCCAACACGGGCAGCCCTTGGCGCAATCGCTCTTGGGCACTCTCTATAATCGCGGCTGGGGGGTGGCGCTCGATCCCCGCGCCGCCCACGCCTGGTGGGCCCGTGCAGCCCAGCGCGGGGTCGTGGATGCCATCTATAACCTCGGGATGACCTGGGCGATCGGGCGCGGGGCGACCCCGAATCCCACGGTAGGCTATGCCTTGATGCGCGTAGCGCAACGGCGCGGACTTCCGGTTCCCGCGATGCGCCGTGCCTTGCGTCGGGTCCGGGCGCTCTTGAGTCCTTCGGCGCGGGCGCGGGCCGAGAGTCTGGAACGGCGTTTCGCGGCCAATCCCGCGCGCATTCCCTAAGTGAGACATCGGGCACGCAGGATCGGCCCCCGATGGCGTGAGGCGCCAAGCGGCCTCAGGCGCGTAGGGAAGGGAAGGGGGCTCTGGAATCGGATCCTTATGATCGGCCTGATAGGTGGGGGCGGGATGCGGCCGACTGAAGCGGCGCGCTCTCCTGCACGGTCTCTCCGTGTTCCCACGCTTTCGCTTGCGCAGGCCTTGCGTATGAGTCTCCGCCACGCCCACGCGATCCAAATTGCGGAAGGGACGTTGACCCAAGCCCATGGTCAGCATCTCTCGGCACTCGCCGCGTTTCTGCCGACCCTATCGGTCAGCGACAGCGAACAGTTGTACGCCCCCTTCGGCGCCCAGTCATCGACCTTTATCGCCGGGACCCTCGTCTCCACCCGCGGACGCTTCTATGACAATGCTGCGACTGTCAGCGCCAACTGGAATCTCTTTGATGGCGGCAAGGATGTGGCGGGTTATCGCGCCGCCGCCGACACGCTGACCGCCGCTCATACGGGCCTCGAAGCGGCCGTCAACAAGACCCTGACTCGGGTGGTGGGCGCCTATGAGGCGGTGGCCGCCGATCAGGTGCGGGTGCAGGCCGATGCCCGGATCGTGGCCTGGGACCATCGTATCGTGCAGATGACCCAACAACGCTACCGGCATCTGGTGGCGAGCCGTCTCACGGTGCTGCAAGCCTTGCAGCAGTTGATCACGGCCGAAACCACCGGGATCAATGACCGCACCCAGGAGGTGGAAGATCGCGAGACGCTGGCGCGTGCGATCGGGATCCCAGGTCATAACCGACTGCGGGTCGCAGTTCACGTGCCGGGGCCTGCGCGGCTGCCCGCCGTCGTCGCACCGGTCAACAGGGCACCTTCGGTCGTGGCGGCCCGCGCTACGTGGCAGGCCGCTCGCGAAGGGGTGAGTGTCGCAGAAGCGGGCTACTGGCCGACACTTGCCGTCACCGCCCAGTACAATGCCTTGGGTCTCAATCCCGGCAGTGCGCAGACCGCCTTCACCGCAACCCGCGGCAGCAATTACACTGTGGGCCTCACGGTCTCCTGGACGCTCTTTCCGCTCATCAACACCGGGGGTTCTGTCGAGAGCGCCGCGGGGCAAACGGTTTCGGCAGAGGCGAGCTTCCGGCACGCCCAAGTGGTGGCGCGGCAGCGCCGCGAGGCCGCCCGTAGCCTTTATCAGACCGCGCAAGCCAATATCCGCGCCGCGGCCCAGGGTGTCCGCTGGGCCCATGAGACCGTGCAACTCACCAAGGCCCGGATTCGAGGTCAACAAGATAGCGAACTCGCCCTGGCCCAAGCCGAGGTCGCGCGCCTCCAGGCACTCACCACCGAACGGGTCGCTGTCCTCACGCGCGCACTCGCGGCCTGGAAACTTGTGCGGGCCGACAGACCGCAACGGTTCGCGACGAGACTGCTCCGTGCGACCTTGATGCGCGCTTCGGGCCCGGCTTCGCACAGACGGCGCTGAGAGCGGGACTCTAGCTGCCGCCTCTTGCTCAAAGCGAAAAGAAAGACACCCTGGGCCACTTGTCGTGGACTCTGGGGTGCGGTCGACCCCTCCCCCGATTTGAGTAGCACGCTGATTTAGAGTCCAATCCCATAACGGCAAGGAGATTGGACGTGAAGAAGCGGTTTTCAGAAGAACAGATCATCGGCTTTCTGGGGGAGGCCGATGGCGGCATGGCGGTCAAAGACTTGTGCCGGCGGCCTGGCTTTTCGGAAGCGAGCTACTACGCCTGGCGTTCGAAGTTCGGCGGCATGTCGGTATCGGAAGCCAAACGGTTGAAGGAGCTCGAGACCGAGAACACCCGGTTGAAGAAGCTCTTGGCCGAATCGATGCCTATAATTCCGCCGGCGGAATTATCGCCACACCTT
>JAKAXM010000024.1 GCA_021816625.1 Pseudomonadota bacterium
TTGCGACCTCCTCAGGCGTGCCGGTCGCCACGATCTGGCCGCCGCCGCTGCCGCCTTCGGGCCCTAAATCCACTAGATAGTCGGCGGTCTTGATGACGTCTAGATTATGCTCGATGACGACCACGGTGTTACCGCGCTCGGTAAGTGTCTGCAGTACCGCGACCAGTTGCCGGATGTCGTGAAAGTGCAGGCCCGTCGTGGGCTCGTCCAGGATGTAGAGGGTCCGGCCGGTATCGCGCTTGGAAAGTTCGCGGGCGAGTTTGATGCGCTGGGCCTCGCCGCCCGATAGGGTGGTAGCCGACTGGCCGAGGGTCAGGTAGCTCAGCCCGACGTCGTTTAAGGTCTCGAGCTTGCGGCGGATGACCGGCACGGGATTGAAGAAGGCCAAGGCCTCCTCCACGGTCATCTGCAAGACCTCGTGGATGGTACGCCCTTTATACCGGACGGCGAGTGTCTCACGGTTGTAGCGCATCCCCTTGCAGACGTCACAAGGGACGTACATGTCGGGTAAAAAATGCATCTCCACCTTGACGAGTCCGTCCCCTTCACAGGCCTCGCAGCGGCCGCCGCGCACGTTGAAAGAGAAGCGGCCGGCACCGAAACCGCGCTCGCGGGCCTCGCTCGTCGCGGCAAAGAGTTCGCGCAGTGGGGTAAAAAGGCCCGTGTAGGTCGCCGGATTCGAGCGCGGCGTGCGCCCGATCGGGCTCTGGTCGATGTCGACGACCTTGTCGAAATGGTCGAGTCCATCAATAGCATGATGGGCGGCGACGTCGAGCCGGGTTTTGTTCAGATGGTTGGCGGCGGCGGCGTATAATGTGTCGTTTATGAGCGTCGATTTCCCGGATCCGGAAACGCCCGTGACACAGGTCAGAACGCCAACAGGGATCGCAACGTCGATGGCGCGCAGGTTGTGGCCCCGCGCCCCCCGGATCACGATCTCGCCCTGTGCCGCCCGGCGCTCGGTAGGCACCGCGATCTCCTCTAGGCCCTTTAAGTATTTGCCAGTCAGGGATTCCGGGTTGTCCTGGATCTCGGCCGGCGTTCCCTGGGCGACGATGCGGCCCCCGTGGACCCCGGCGCCCGGCCCCACGTCGACCACGTGGTCGGCAGCCAGGATCGCCTCTTCGTCATGTTCGACGACGATGACGGTGTTGCCCATGTCGCGCAGGGTCTCGAGCGTCGCGAGCAGCCGGCCGTTGTCGCGCTGGTGCAAGCCAATGGAGGGCTCGTCAAGGACGTACATGACCCCGACGAGGCCGGCCCCAATCTGCGAGGCCAGCCGAATGCGTTGGGCCTCGCCTCCGGATAGGGTTTCTGCGGAGCGTGCGAGCGTCAGATAGTCGAGGCCTACGTTGACTAGGAACTTGAGCCGTTCGCTGATCTCATGGACGATCTTAGCGGCGATAACCCCACGCTGACCCGGCAACAGCAGGTGTTGAAAGAACCCATGGGCTTCCTGAATCGCAAGCCCCGTAACCTCGTGGATGGCGCGGTTGTCGATGAAGACATTCCGGGCCTCCTCGCGGAGCCGGCTGCCCCCGCAGTCCTTGCAGACCTGGGTCCCAATGAAACGCGCCAGCTCGTCACGCACGCTCGCCGACTCGGTCTCCCGATAACGGCGTTCCATATTCGGGATGACGCCCTCGAAGGCGTGTTTGCGCCTATGGCGCCGCCCACGGTCGTTGTAGGTGAAGGTGATCTCTTCGTCGTCGCTGCCGTGGAGTATGGTCTGGCGGACCTTCTTCGGGAGGTCTTCGAAGGGTTGATCGATGTCGACCCCGTAATGCCGGGCGATGGACTCAAGGAGTTGAAAATAAAACGGGTTACGGCGGTCCCAGCCACGGATCGCTCCCGCCGGCAGACTCAGGGTCGGATCCTGGATCAGGCGTGCCGGATCAAAGAATTGGCGTACGCCCAAGCCATCGCAGGATGGACAGGCCCCGGCTGGGTTATTGAAGGAAAAGAGGCGCGGTTCGAGCTCGGCGAGGCTAAATCCGCAATGCGGGCAGGCATAGCGCGCCGAAAACAGCAATTCTTGCGCCGCTTCGCCTTCGGCGGGCAAGGTTACGAGCCGCACCAGACCATCCGAGAGCGCCAGGGCGTTTTCGAAGGATTCGGCGAGCCGTGTTTCCTGTCCGGCGCGTAGGGTCAGGCGGTCCACCACGGCTTCTATGGTGTGTTTCTGGCTCTTGGCCAGGGGCGGGGCTTCGCCGAGCTCGACGACCTTGCCGTCAATGCGGGCGCGGATGTAGCCCTGCGCCTTGAGCTCCTCGAGTTTACTCAAGGCCTCGCCCTTGCGGCCCGATATGACGGGGGCCAGGATCATGGCCTTGGTGCCCGCTGGCAGCGCCAGCGCTTCGTCGACCATTTGCGTCACGGTTTTGGCATCGAGGGCCACACCATGGGTCGGACAGCGGGGCTCACCGACCCGGGCATAGAGAAGGCGCAGATAATCATAGATCTCGGTCACAGTGCCAACCGTGGACCGCGGATTATGTGACGTGCTCTTTTGCTCGATGGAGATCGCAGGCGAAAGCCCTTCGATCAGGTCGACGTCGGGCTTGGCCATGAGCGATAGAAATTGCCGGGCATAGGCCGACAGGGATTCGACATAGCGGCGCTGCCCTTCTGCGTACAAAGTGTCGAAGGCAAGCGACGATTTGCCGGAACCGGAGAGTCCGGTAATCACTACCAGGCGATCACGGGGCAGATCCAGGTCGAGGTTTTTCAGGTTGTGCGTACGTACGCCGCGGAGGCGGATAAGGTCCATGCGATCTTTCGAGTGGGAATCAATCGGATACTATACGGCGAGGGCCGGGTGCAAGGCAAAGATCGGGCGGACCTTGGCTTTGGGTGTGGTGGGTGGCGGGGGTCTTGCCGCCGGTGCCGCATCACCGGGCGGAGCTTTGCTGACGATTCCCCCATGTGCGTTCACCGGACTTCGCTCTGTTCAAGGATTGGGCCCCTGGCATAAACTAGGGTCTCGCCGGGCGGGGTCGTAGGCGTGCGGCCCGGCCCCTTGTTGCTGGCCTTTTCCGGCCGGCCTCCACGCTGAGGAAAAAATCATGGCGCGCGGCATCAATAAAGTAATCCTGGTAGGCAACCTCGGGAAAGACCCCGAGATACGGTATGTTCCCAACGGCGGCGCGGTCGCAAACCTCAACATTGCGACGTCCGAATCGTGGAAGGACAAGGCTACCGGTGAGAAACAGGAGCGCACGGAGTGGCACCGCGTGGTGTTCTTTGGGAAGCTCGCCGAGATCGCTCAGGAGTACCTGAAGAAGGGTGCACAGATCTACGTCGAGGGGCGCCTTCAGACCCGGAAATGGCAAGACAAGACCAGCGGACAGGATCGGTACACGACCGAGATCATTGGTAGCGAGCTCCAGATGTTGGGAGGGCGCGGGGGTGCAGGAGGTTCCGACGGGCCGCCCGATACCGGTTACGAGCCGGCGGCTGGCAGTGTCGGGGGCGGCCGGTCGGCACCGTCCCCTTCAGCGCCCGCAGGGGGCGGTGGAGATTTCGACGACGACATTCCGTTCTAGTTCCCACCAAGACATAGTATGTAAATAACACCCCTGTAGGCCTTGTGGCTGCAGGGGTTTTTCGTTTACACAAACAAGTAGTGCTGCCAGGGCGGGTCGAAGTAGGCGATATTTCCTTATACAAGGTGCCATGGCATGGCGTCGGCTCTTGCGGCCTCTCTCATGGGCGACGGGGAGCAGGCGCCAGGCCCCGTAAGTGCCGCTCGGCATAATAGGGCAGCAATATCCGCAGATGACCCTACCAATCCCCGTCTTTCTCGCGCAAAGACGGGGATTCGCAGGGTCGTTGCCACAAGGGGGTGTTTTAACGTAACCGCAATTTAGGTGCGGGAGTATCGCTAGCCACCAGGGCCTTGCCCTGATGACCGCCGCTGCGATCCCAAGAATGGGCACATAAGTCCGTACACTACCGACCTCATCGTATGAGCCCATCCCTTGTATCGCGGACTGTTCATCTGTCAGGGCATGGCGGTGGTGCTGTGCGGGCGAGTTTTGTCTGCCAGGTTTTGCGGATCGCCGGCGGTGGCGCGTGGCCTAAATATCATAAAATTAGAATACGCAAAATTACAAAAATAAAAAGAAGTTGGGGTGGATAAAAAAATGCGATGGGACAGTACTCTCCCAGTCTCTATACACTGAGCTCGCTTGGATAAATATGGAAAGAAAACGCGCGCTTGGTATGCGGGGCAGAGGGCTTCATCGTCCCGTCCTCACGAAGATGTCTCTATGAGCTGAGCGCGGAGGGCCTGTGATGGTGTCTTGGACCTGGGGCGAGGTAGTGCTGGCCGGATGGGTGGTCGCGATGGCGATCTGGCTTACCGATTGAGTGGAATGGATAGGGGTCGGAGAAACAGCGGGGGAGGAGGAGGGCAAGTTCTGGGACGGACTTTCGCGAGCGCCTGAAGGAACAATGGATGGCGACAGGAGGGGAATTGGCCCGCGGACGGCGCGTAGTCTCCGCGGGTTTCGTTTTTTGCAGGGGCAGATGACCGCGGATCCTGCGGTTGGCCCGTGTGGCGCCCGGCAACCCGGGTCTTGACATAGCGATGTCCCCGCCTGATCATGGGCCCATGATTATCCACGCCCATCCCCGATTCAAAGAACGACTGCGGTAGTTGTCCCTGCGGTAAGCGTCACGCTGCGTCTTGCGTTTCATCGTGCTTTCTGAGGTTGTTGTATGCGTCTTCTGGGTGTCGTTCTGCGACTGCGCAGTCCCTGCCGGGCCATGACCTGTGGTTGCCCGGCAGTGGCCGCTGACCCCGGCGCACGCCAACGTAACCTTGGGAGATACCATGATGTTGCAAGACCCGAGCCGTAAATATCGGAGTTTTCCGGTCTTACCGTTAACGGATAGGGTGTGGCCCACGCGGGTCATAGAGACGGCCCCTATCTGGCTCAGTACCGATCTGCGGGATGGAAATCAGGCACTCCGGGAGCCTCTCGGCATCGCCCTAAAGCGCGAGTTCTTTGCCCGTTTGTGCGCGATCGGTTTTCGGGAAATCGAGGTCGGTTTTCCTTCAGCCTCGCGCACCGAATTCGATTTCGTGCGTGGCTTGATTGACGAGTCACTGGTGTCCGCCGATGTCACTATCGGGGCGCTGACCCCGGCGCGCCCGGAACTTATAACGCGCACCATCCTGGCCCTTAAGGGGGCGCGCCGCGCCATCGTGCATATCTATAATGCGATCTCCCCGGTCTTTCGGGATGTCGTGTTCAAAAAAGATAAGGCGGCGGTCGTGGCCATGGCCGTCGACGCGGTGCGCCATGCGCGGCTGTTGACCCGTAACTTTCCGGAGACCGAATGGGTCCTTCAGTATAGCCCGGAGGACTTCAGTGCCGCAGAGATCGCGTTCTCGAAGGGGATATGCGATGCGGTCGTGGCGGCGTGGGAGCCGGATCCCGGTGAGCGCGTCATCATCAATTTACCGGCAACGGTGGAGATGTCGACCCCCAATGTTTTCGCCGACCAGGTCGAGTGGATGCATCGCCACTTGGCACAGCGCGACGCCATCATTCTAAGCGTGCACCCGCACAACGATCGCGGGACCGCCATTGCCGCGGCGGAGCTTGCGCTCATGGCTGGTGCGCAGCGGGTCGAGGGGTGCGTCCTCGGCAACGGCGAGCGTACTGGGAATGTCGATCTCCTGGTTTTGGCAATGAATCTTTATACGCAAGGGGTGGCGCCGGGACTCGATTTTTCGGATATCGACGATTTGGCCGCGACGGTCGCGCGCTTGACCGGCCTGCCCGTGTCCCCGCGCCATCCCTATGTGGGCGAGTTGGTCTATACGGCGTTTGCGGGCTCCCATCAGGACGCCATAAAGAAGGGCTTGGCGGCGCAAGCGCCCCGGACTTTGTGGCGGGTCCCTTACCTACCCTTGGATCCGGCCGATGTGGGTCGCGACTACGAGGCTGTGATACGAGTCAATAGCCAGTCGGGGAAAGGTGGGCTTGCCTATATCCTGGAGACGCATTACGGCATCGTCTTGCCGCGGCCCATGCTCATGGAATTGAGCGCCGCCGTGCAGACGCTCGCGGATGAAACGGGCCGCGAGATCACCCCGGAGCAGATATGGCAGGTCTTTTCTAATCATTATTTGGACGACCGGGGGCTGGCTCGCTATGTGGGACACGACTGGTCGGGCGAGCCGCAGACAAACCCGATGCATCTCACGCTCATCGTGGCGGGGATAACGACACGCTATGAAGGCCATGGCAACGGCCCTCTCGATGCGGCCGCGCACGCCCTGCCTATCCCGGTCCGCGTCTGTCATTACGAGGAGCGATCGTGCGCGAGCGGTTCGTCTGCGGAGGCGCTGGCCGTCGTGGCGGTCGAACCGTGGGCCGGCGGACCTGTAGTCTTTGCGGCCGGCATCCATACCAACATCGTGACCGCGGGTCTGCTGGCGCTCGTTCGAGCCTGGTCGCGTCTGCAGGCCAAGACCGCCGGGACGGCCGGGCCAGCCACTGGGGAGGGGGCGTCATGGGCTATGGGCTAGGCCCGGGGTCTGCCATAGGTCTCATGCGACCTCTGAAATGGGATGCTAGGGTGCAGACCTTACAGTGTCTTTCCCAATCCACTTTCTCTTTTAAGGAGCGCCCATGAGAAAGCAACTGACAGCAATCGGCAGTTCCTTGTTGTTGATGACGATGCTCACGGCCTGCCACCACAAATCGAACAACGCCGGATCCAGCGGCTCCGGCGGGGGCGGTGCGGGGACGACGGCGCCTTCCGGCGGGCCGGGCGGCGCAGGGTCGGCCGGTAGCGGTGCTGGCGCTGGTACCGGTTCCTCGGGCGGCGGTAGTGGCGGCGGTTCGGGCGCTGGCACGGGGACCGGGGGCGGCACGGGCTCGAGCGGGGGTAGCGGAAGCTAAAGCGGGCCTTATGGCCTCTGTGCGCCAAGTCGTCGCCGCCGGTCTCGTGATGGCGAGTTCTGCAGCCTGGGCGCAGGGAACGGTTGCGCCCGGCAGCTCCCTAGGGACGCAGGCCGCGACGGCCCAGGCCCTGGCCCAGTTGCGGGCCAATCTCGAGACGCAAAGCATCGTGGTCTCGCGTATGGCGCAGGCGACGACGGCGGCTCAGTTGCAACAACTCCTGACCGAGGATAGTCAATTGGTCAGCGCGGACCTTAGCCTCTTAAATGGGCTTGGAGGGGTCTCTGGAGGCGCGGGGGTAAGCCCCCCGTCGACCTCGTATCCCGGCGCTCTCGGGGCCCGGCATGGGGGTCTGGGGGCGACTGCGCCAGCCCCGCCTGGAACCCCAAGTGGTCCAGCCTCGGGAAATCCCTTCCCGTTTCCCTGATGTGTCCTCTGGGCGCCGTCCGGGCCTAGCGGCTTTATAGTCGACGCTGCTATGCTTGCCCCCGGGAAAGGGGTCGCCATGCGGTCAGGGGATACGGTTTTAGGGGTGCTGAAGGTCATACGCGACACGGCTGTGGCCGTGATCCTGCGGCCGACGACGTTTTTTCAGGCGATGCCGCGCAGCGGGGGGTTTCGGACACCCTACGTCTTCCTGCTGGTCATCGGCCTTTTCGACATGCTGTTGTTGTCGTTCTTCCAGATCCTCACGATTGGGGTGCGTGCCGGTCTCGGGTTCGCGGCCAATGCCTTGCTGCTTGCGCCGCTCGCGCTTACCTTGTCGGGCTTCGTGTTGACCACCGTTTTCTATGTGTTTTGGCGGCTCATGGGGTCCGCGCAGTCCTACGAGACGGCCTACCGTAGCTTCGCCTATAGCTATGCCATATCGCCGGTAACCACGATCATGGGTTTTGTCCCCTACCTGTCCTTGGTGGGGTTGTTTTGGTGGTTTGGCCTGCTCGTGATTGCGAGCGTTTATGTCCATGGCGTGAGCCGCCTGAAGGCGGCGACCGTATTTGCGGCGCTCGCCTTGGCTATGGTGGTGTTCCTGACGCGCGCCGAGCATTACGTCCTCCGTCATGGCATCGCGTCGCTGCCCATGCAAGGCGCGCCCGCCGCGGCGAAGCCGGCCGCGCGTTCGCGATTATCGCCGGTTTAAGACGGCCTTGGTAACGTAGACCTCGCTCAAGCGGGCCTTCAGGTCCCGGCCGGGACCGCGCGCTCGAGGGATGCACGCCCGCTGTGGGTCCGGCTACCGGGGTAGGCCCAGCAAGGGAGGAGGACGAGCCCGCCGGAAATCGGGTAAGCTTGGTCGTCGCTTCGCTCACGAGGACCTTCGATGTATCTTCATGTCGCGCTTACGCCCCTCATTTCACTGGTGGCGGGGATCCTGATCCTCGTCGTTCCGCGTCTCCTCAATTACATCGTGGCCATTTATCTCATCGCCATAGGGATCTTGGGTTTGGTTCATTAGCCATGCGCTGGGCGGCGCTTTGCGCAGCGCTTGTGCTGACCGCGCAGGCCGCTTGCGCGAGGCCCATCGCGGCGCTGTCCCCGGGGGCGCGCCTCGCCCTGCAGGGCGCCGATGGGGTCGTGCCCTGCGCCGTTTGCCATGGGGCACGGGGACAAGGCCGCCCGCACTTTGCGTATCCGCATCTTGCGGGGCTTGGGGCCCCTTACGTCCTGGATACCCTGCGTGCCTTTGCCGATGGGCGCCGTCTCAACGGTATCATGACGCCCATCGCCCGCCGGCTTTCAGCGCAGGCGATGCGCTCCGTCGCCCTTTACTATGCGCAGTTCCGGCCACGTCCTCCCCATTGGCCAGGATCTCTGAGCCTAAGCCGGCTCGGGCGCGGGCGGCGCTACTACCAGTATGGCGCCCTGTCCGACCACCTCATAGCCTGCGCCCGCTGTCATGGGCGGCGCGGCCACGGTCAAGGCGCACGCTTTCCCTGGATCGCGGGCCAATCTCGGGCCTACCTCATAGAGCAATTGCGCTCGTTCCAGGCCGGTGCGCGCACCGGCCATGCCTTGGGGCTCATGCGCCATGCGGCGCGGCCCTTGAGTCGCCACCAAATCGCCGATATCGCGCTCTATGTGCGTCTGCTCGGGGCCCGGCCGCCGCTTGCGCTCAGGCCGCATGCTTGGGTGCGCAGCGCGCGTCCCATCGTGCCGCGGGGTTTCATGCCGCCGCCGCGTGCAGCCATTCCGGCAACGGTGTTCGGGCGCGCCGCCCGGCGCGGCCGGGCGATCTTTGACGACACCCCCCGCTATGCCCGCGCCTATGTCGGCAACGCCTTGTCGTGTCGGGACTGTCATTTGGGGGAGGGCCGTGCGCCTCATGCCGGGCCGCTGTGGGCCGCGGCCGCGCTCTATCCTCGCGTTTACCGGGGACGCGTGACGACGCTCGCGCAACGGATTCGGGATGCCTTTGCCCACAGCGAAGCGGGCCGCGCCCCGCCGCTGGCAAGCCCGGTGCTGACCGATCTTCTGGCCTACATCCATTGGATGAGCCGGGGCGAGGTGATCGGCGCGCCAGCGCCCGGACGCGGTTACCCAAGTCTTGCGCCCCTGCACGGGCCGCCGGACAGCGCGCAAGGAGCGGTGCTCTACCATAGCCGATGCGCGGTTTGCCACGGTGAACGCGGGGCCGGGAGGCGTTATAATGGACGCCTCGTTTTCCCGCCGGTCCTAGGGGCTGCAAGCTATGGGCGCACGGCAAGCCTTGCGCAGGAGCCTCTGCTTGCGGCCTTTCTCAAGGCCACCATGCCTTACGGTGAGGCCGGCACATTGAGTCGGCGCGAGGCCTACGATCTGGCGGCCTACCTGGACGCTGCCCCGCAGGGCCGGTAATGCGCGAGCCGGTGGCATCGTTAACGGGGATTTGTCAGAATTTGCAAAGGAATGGGGGCCTAGCCGCGCGTTATCGGGGCGGGCATGGGCCTGATTGATCGTCGCGAATCTCAAGTTTCGGCCAGCGTGCCGTAGCGTGCTTAGCCTGCGCATTCCGGACGGGCGAGGATGAGGGCGTCCTGAGGCCGGGCGGAATGCGCAAGCGGCGGGCATTGCGGGCCTCTCGTCCCGAGCCTGCCGTCGAACGGCCCCGCTCGATACGGACCGATGCGCCTGACAAGATCGGACAAGGAAGGGGTAAGGGCTTGTGAAAGTCATACCAGTGCGATTGCGACCGCTTCATGCGCGTTTTGTGGATGTCGCTGATCGGGTCCTGGCGCCGCACGCGGCCGAGGTCGATCGGGCGGCGGCATGGCCTGCCGCGAGTTTCGCGGCGCTGGGCGAGGCCGGACTCATGGGTCTGCATGTGACAAAAAGGCTCGGGGGGCTCGAGGAGGGCTTCGCCGCGCTTGTCATGGCGACCGAGACCCTGGCGCAGGCCTGTGCCTCTTCGGCCCTCTGTTACGGCATGCATTGCGTCGCCTCGGCAGTCATCGCGGCCAAGGCGACCAAGGATCACGAGGAACGTTATCTCGAACCCATCGCCCGCGGCCAGCACGTCACGAGCCTCGCCTTATCGGAAACGGGTCATGGGGCGCACGTCTATCTGGCGGAGACGAGCCTTACGCAAGCGGCATCGGAGTATCGAGTAACCGGGGTCAAGCAGTTCGTGACCAGCGGCGGCCATGCCGACTCCTATGTCGTGTCGACGCGGGCGAGCGTAAGCAATGAACAAGGCGAGTTTTCCTGCGTTTTGGTCGACAAGACGGCCCCCGGGCTGACATGGCTCGAGCCCTGGAACGGGCTCGGCCTGCGCGGGAACTCGTCGCGCGGCCTGCAGCTCGACGAGGCGCGCGTGCCGCTTGCGAATCTGTTGGGCAACGAGGGGGATGAAGTGTGGTATTTCTTCCAGGTCATAGCGCCCTATTTCCTGTTGGCCATGGCCGGCGTCTACAACGGGATCGCACAGGCGGCGCTCACCGGGGCCCTAAACCACGTCCGGCAAAGGACCTTTAGCCACTCAGGTGAGGCCTTGGCGCGGGCCGATATGGTTCAGGACAAGGTGGCAGGGCTCTGGGCCCGTGTGCAGCAAGCCCGCCTTCTCGCCTATCACGCGGCCGAACTCGCCGACGCCAATGACCCGGATGCCCTCTTGGCGCTGCTTGCGAGCAAGGCAAGTGCCGGAGAGATGGTGGTGCACGTCACGAGCGAGGCGATGGCCTTGTGTGGCGGGATTGGCTATCGCGAGAATGCGGTGCAGGCGCGCCTTCTGCGCGATGCCCAAGCCGCGCCCGTCATGTCACCGACGGCGGCACTCCTACGTCTTTGGGTGGGCCGGCATTTGCTTGGCGTGCCGCTTCTCTAGCCGCTTTTCTCATAACCATGCACCCCGCGCCTCTGCTCTTCGTTGATGCCCGTGCCAGCGGCCGTCCGGCAAGCGCCTTGTCGGAGCAGGCGCGGGCGGCGGCAGAATCGGCGCAGATCGAGTTTCGCCGGGTCTCGGTCGGCGCGGCCGATGAGCTGGGGCAAGTCCCCGGACCTCCGCCCTTGCTCATCGTGTTGGCCCCCGATGTGGCCCCCTTGTTCGCCGTTACGCGGCGTGCCCGCACCCTATGGCCCGATGCCCTCATCGTGTTGCTGGCCCCTGCCATTCGTCTGCTCGCGCTCCGTAATGAGCTTACCATCCGCGGGCTCTTTGGAGATCTGTACCGCACGCAGGACACGGCGAGCACGCGTTTGTGCCATGACTTCGTGCATCACATTACCGAAGCCCAGCGGCGCCGTTCCCTGCATACGACCTTGAGCGCGATTAATGTCCAGCTGACCCGCGCAGGGCCGGCGATCGCCAACGTCCGCGGGTTATTGCAGTCAAACCAGTATCTTGCAAGCGTCCTTTTGAATGCCCACGACGCGATCGCCTTCCTGGATGCCCAAGGGGTCATCAGTCTCTGGAACAATGGCGCCGTGGCCCTGCTCGGCTATGACGAAGGGGCGGTCCTTGGGCGCCCTCTGAGTTTTCTGGCCTCCCGCGATGAACCGGCCGACCGCCCCGATCTCCTTACCGTGTTGAGCGCGGTCATGGATGGTCGGGCCGCCGTGCGGCAAGATCTCGTGCTGCGTGACGCAGCCGGCCGGCGCATCGCCGTCGACGTGACCTTGGCGGAGGTTTTTGACGATGAGGGGCAGCGCCTCGGGTTCTCGCTATTCATGCGCGACATTACCGTTCGCCGCCGCTACGAAGAGTCGCTTGCCGCCGAGCGCGAGCGATTGCTCGTGACCCTACGCAGCATTGGGGATGGGGTCATCACCACCGATATCGAGGGGCGGATCACCTTGCTCAATCCGGTCGCCGAGGCCCTGTGCGGCTGGCCGCTCGCCGAGGCCTTGGGTGAACCTCTGGAGCAGGTTTTTCGCATCGTCGACGACAAGACCCTCGAGGTGTGTGAGGATCCTGTGCGCCAGGTGTTGCGGACCAACGCCACGGTGGAGCTTGCCCATAATACGGCCCTGGTCAGCCGTGACGGAACCCGGCGCGTGATAGCCGATAGCGGCGCGCCGATCCGCGATGCCGAGGGCCTCATCGTCGGCGTGGTGCTGGTGTTTCGGGACGTTACCGAAAAACAGCGGGTCGAGGATGCCTTGCTGCGTGCTCGCCAACTCGAGGCCATCGGCTTTCTCGCGGGCGGCATCGCTCATGATTTCAACAATATCCTGACGGCCTTGTTTGGTAATATCAGTCTGATGCGGCTGCATACGCCGCCTGGATCTGCCACGCTGCCGCTTCTGGATCAGGCCGAGCAGGCGTTTTTTCGGGCCCGTGACCTGACCCAGCAACTGCTTACCTTCGCCAAGGGCGGGGCCCCGGTAAAACGGGTTGGGTCGCTCAGCGATCTGCTGCGCGAGACCGCGCGTTTCTTATTGCATGGGACCAAGGTGTCGGTGGAATTTGTCTTCCCGGATGGTTTGTGGACGGCGGAGTTTGATGCGAGCCAGATGTCACAGGCGGTGTCCAATATCATTTTAAATGCGGTCCAGGCCATGCCGGAGGGCGGCCAGATCCGGATCGGGGCGCATAACGTTTTTCTGAAGTCCCGGGAGGTTCCGCCGCTCAAGGAGGGCCGCTACGTGCGTTTTACGATCCAGGATGAGGGGCCCGGTATCCCGGAGGCGGATCGGGAGCGCGTCTTTCACCCGTACTTTACGACCAAAGACGCAGGAACGGGGCTTGGGCTTGCCACCACATACTCCGTGATTCAGCGGCATGGCGGTCATGTCGGTGTGGCCGAGAGCGCCCGCGGCGCCCTGTTCGAGGTCTATCTGCCGGCGAGCACCACCGCCCTGGCGGCCGATGGTCACGGGGACTTACGCGGACACAGGCCGGACCAGGGTTCTGGGTATATCGTGGTGATGGACGACGAGGAGCCGGTGCGCAAGGTCTGTGCGGAGATCTTGGGACACCTGGGCTACCGCGTCGAAACCGTGGCTGACGGGGAGGCCTTGGTGACCTTATATGCCGAGCGGCTGACAACGGGGTCGGTGCCGGACGCGGTCATCGTTGACCTTACTGTGCCCGGGGGCATGGACGGTCGGGAGGCGGCGGGGCGCGTGCTGGCCTTGGATCCCAAGGCCAAGCTGATCGTATCGAGCGGCTATTGCATGGATCCTGTGATGGCCGATTACAAGAACTACGGCTTTGTCGGTGTGATCGCGAAGCCGTATGATGTCCGAGCGATGGCGGCGCAGTTGGCGGATGTGACGCGGGCCCCGCGTTAGGGGACAGTGGCGGCGGCACGGGAGGTGGCAGTGGGCCGTTGGCTCGTCATAATGGGACTTGCCTTTATCGTGACCGGTTTGCTCTGGGGGCTGATCACGCGCCGTTTCGGCAGGCTGCCTGGGGATTTCGTGTTTCGTGTCGGCGATGCGCGCATCCATATCCTCCTTGCGACCTCGCTCCTCCTGAGCGTGGTTCTGAGCCTGCTTTTATGGATAATGCGCCGATAGTCTTGGCCCCTAATGCCTTCAAGGGGACCTTGTCTCCGGACGCGGCGGCGCGGGCCATGGCCGCCGGTGTAGAACTCGCGTGTCCGGGGCGGCCGGTTTTCATGCGCCCTTTGCCGGATGGGGGCGACGGGACCCTAGAGGTCCTGCTTGCGGCTCTAGGGGGCGAACGTTACGAGTTTGACGTGACGGACGCCTGTGGCCTTACGCGCAAGGCCCCCCTTGCCCTCCTGGGACGCGGACGCCGGCGCGTGGCGGTGATCGAGAGCGCTCAGGTCTTAGGGCTTGCGCTGAACCCCCTTTGTCCTTTTGAGCAGCGCACGAGCCGGGGCGTGGGGGAACTTGTCCGTCATGCCCTGGATTGCGGGGCGCAAGCGATCTATCTCGGTCTTGGAGGTAGCGCGACCTGTGATTTGGGTGCGGGTTTCCTGACCGCTCTTGGGCTTGTGATCACTGAAACGCCCGGACCCGCACCCTCGCCTTACCGTATCGAAGTCGACAGCCGTCGCCTGGACCCGCGTCTGGCGCGCACCTCGCTCGTGGTCTTAGCTGATGTCGCGAGCCCGCTCCTGGGTCCCATGGGCGTGCGCGCCTTTGCCGCCCAGAAGGGTGCAGAAAGGGCCCTAGTCGACGGTCTCGATGACCGCCTGCGTCCGCTTGCCGCGGCCCTTGAGGCCCATTTTCGGGTGGCGGTCGCCCATTGGCCAGGGAGCGGGGCGGCCGGGGGCATAGGCTTTGCCTGCGCCCTTCTGGGGGCGCACATGACCGCGGGCGCGGCCATGGTGGCGCGACTGACGGGCCTGCGCCAGGCGATCGGCCGGGCCGCCTGCGTGGTGACCGGCGAAGGGGCTTGCGATGGCCAGACGGCCTATGGCAAGGGCCCGCAGTTCGTGGCGGCCTTGGCTCGCCGCCTGGGGCGCCCCACCTATCTCGTCTGCGGGCGCGTGGACGGATCTTTTGCGCCGCTTGCGCGGGATTTTGCCCGCTGTCTTACGCTACCCCCTGATCGCGCGCCGGCCCAGGGCCTGCGCGATACAGTCGCTTTACTTTTATCCTGACCCACAATCTTTCTTTTGGCCGGATTGCGACTACGCTTTAAAGAAGAGCCGTGCCGTCGCTCCCCGCGGCGCGCAGTCCGGCCTTGCGCATCATCGTGATTTCGAGTGAGGACGTCATGACCCCCGAGCAAGCGACCACTGCTCTGCATGGTTTGTTGAGATTCATGTTAAGCAAAAAGGCTTCCGACCTGTTCTTGTCGGTAGATTTTCCGCCGGCCATCAAACTCGACGGCAAGATGACCCCGGCCGGTCAGCAACGTCTCACCCCGGTGCATACGAAGGCGTTTGCGCACGCCATCATGAACGACAAGCAACGTCAGGAGTTTGAGGCGGAAAAGGAGTGCAACTTTGCGATCAGCCCGCCCGATATTGGACGATTCCGTGTAAACGTCTTTGTTCAGCAGGGTCATGTCGCCCTCGTTTTGCGTACCATCACAAGCAAGATACCGACCTTCGATGAGCTCAAGCTGCCGCCGGTTCTGCGTGACGTCTGTCTCACGAAGCGCGGCCTCGTGATCTTGGTGGGCGGGACCGGATCGGGGAAGTCGACCTCGCTTGCGGCCTTGATCGACCACCGTAACGAGCATTCGCATGGGCATATCATCACGATCGAGGACCCGGTGGAGTACGTCCACCGCCACAAGAACTGCCTCATCACCCACCGGGAGGTCGGGGCCGACACGCACAATTGGTTCGCGGCCCTGAAAAACACGTTGCGCCAGGCCCCTGATGTCATCCTGATCGGCGAGATCCGCGATCGCGAAACCATGGAATACGCGATTGCGTTCGCCGAGACGGGACATCTTTGCATGGCCACCTTGCATGCCAATAGCGCGAACCAGGCCCTTGATCGCATCGTGAACTTTTTCCCCGAGGAAAGGCGCAATCAACTGTTGATGGATCTTTCGCTCAACACCCGCGCGATCGTCTCGCAGCGCCTGATCCCGCGTGCCGATGGTCTTGGTCGGGCTGCGGCCGTCGAGATACTGCTGAACACCCCGCTGGTCGCGGATCTTATCTTCAAGGGTGAGGTTCACTCGCTGAAAGAGGCCATGGCGAAATCGCGCGAGCAGGGCATGCAGACCTTCGATCAGGCGCTTTTCGATCTTTATGAGGCGGGTGTGATCAGCTATGAGGATGCGCTGCGTAACGCCGATTCCGTGAATGAATTGCGGCTCGCCGTGAAGCTCCGGGGCAAGGGTGCGCGGGCATCGACCGAGACCCCCTCGGCCTTTAGCATCATGGCCGAGGAAGAGCCGCAGGCGATGCCCTCGGAATCGGCTTAGGAGGAGACGAGGCGCCGGTCTTGTACGGCGTCTAGGTGACTGCTCTCCTGCCCGAACTCGCGGTCGAAGGTCTCTTTGAAGATGGCCTTATGGACGTCCCCTATGCTCAAGATCCCGACCAGTCGCCCATGATCGGCGACCGGTATGCGGCGGATCTTATGGGCGAACATGACCGATACCGCGCGCAAGATCGGGTCATTGGGGGTTACGGTAAAGACCCTTTGACTCATCAGCGCGTCCACATGCAGATTCAAGACGTCGCGGTATTCGGACTCAAGCTCCTCGAAATGCGGTGTCTGGGCGAGCCGCAAGGCCTCGTCCACCTTGGGGTACATCGCGCGCAATACATCCTTTTCCGAGATGACGCCGATGATCGCGTTCTCATCGTCTACGACGGGCAAGCCGCTGATCCGGTGAAAGCACATCAAGATGGCGACGTCGCGGATTCTGGTGTCGCGACGGGCGGTGCGGACGTTCGTGGTCATGACATCTTTGACTAGCATGGCGGCTCTCCATGCCCGTACCCCGGGCCCCGGGGTGGGCGGTTGGGTTAATGCCCGGTCTCGGCCAGTAGTTGCTTCATCATGCGTTGCGCCTGGCCGAGATAGCTTGCTCCCGATAGGTTGAGATGATTTAAGACATGGTACAAATTGTAGAGAGTCCTGCGAACCTTGTATCCAGGATCGAGCGGGACCACCTCGTCGTAGGCCGCGTAAAACGCCGCCGAGAATCCCCCAAAAAGCTCGGTCATGGCCAGGTCCACCTCTCGGTCACCATAATACACCGCTGGGTCGAACAGTATAGGTCGCCCGCCGTTTGCCGCACAATTTCCAGCCCATAAGTCCCCGTGTACGGGACTCGGATGAGGTTGGTGGCCGCTCAAGAGGGCCGGCGTGGCCTCCGCAACCCTATGCCCGAGTTCTAGTATCGGCCCGTCGTAACCGGCCTCTTGTGCCAGGCGTAGCTGAGTGAGCAGACGGCAATCCCGAAAAAACACCGCCCACTCGGCGTGGGGCGTGTTGATTTGCGGCGTGGTGCCTATTGTGTTGTCCCGGTACCAGCCGAAGTAGGGCGCGGTGCGCGCGTGGAGTGCGGCCAGCGTATGGCCGAGTTCGATGTCATCGGATGGTGTCCGGTCCGATAGTTCCATGTAGTTTAGGACCAGATACGATATCTGGTCGGTTGCGCCCCAGCACACGGGGCGAGCGACCCGGACCGTGAGGGTGTTGGCGATCTCATGGAGCCCCAGGGCCTCGGCACGAAACATCTCGAGCCGCCCTGGTTCGTTGTGCTTTACGAAATAAGACTCGGCCTCATCACTTAAAATTGTCGCTTGGTTCAAGGCCGATACCGGGGCCCGGCGTGCCGCCCTTGCCACGAATAGCTTACCCGTAACCTGCGAAATTTGTTGGGCGATCGCGTCCCAACTGATCATGCCAACTCCCTGTAATCCCTGCTCGTCCCTATGTTACGGACCTTGGGCTTGATATTCAAAGCCCTGTCCCCCACTTCTGGTTTCGTAAGCGCCTGTGTCCCGAGATCTGCGCCCGGCGGGGGATTATAAACCAAGATCCTAGAGTCTGTCCCCCGAAATCGCACTGTCGGCAGACGATCTCATAGAAGTCGCAGTTGAGCATGGAAAACGTACGGTTTGTGTGGCAAAACAGTGTTTTGGCATCCCCTAACACTCGAGGAGAGGCGTTTCTTCGTAATGCTAACCACACAGCACTCCGATCTTATTTGGCTCGGGAAGAGCAAGATCCCAATCTCCGTGCGTTTGGTGCCGGTGCGCCAGCGTGGCGGGATCTGGTACCGCATGCTGATCGAACCACAAGGTACGAATCAGGGCGCCGTTCTTCTGAATCGCAACGGTCAGCCCCGTTCCTGGAAGGATTTGAGCGCGGCCCTGCGTTTTGTGTCACGGACGCTTCAGCATGTCCATGCGGTGACCGTGGAGGTGGCGCGCGAGGCCTCTGTTCGCGGGGAGGAGGGCAGCCGCGGCAACGGTCTCTAGCGGGGGCGTTACGGGGGATGCTGGACGGCGGGCGGGGTGTCTTAAAAAAGGGGCGCTTTAACCCGTTAACCCGGGGGCAACAAGGGCGGCCACGCGGTCGCCCTTGTTGCTTTTGGCTAGAATATGCCCTTCAGGGTTTTCAACGGCTGGATCTTGATCACGTTACGCGCGGGCTTGGCCTTGAAGACCATTTCTTCCTTGGTGAAGGGATTTATGCCCTTGCGCGCCCGCGTGGCCGGTTTGCGAACGACCTTGATCTTCATGAGCCCCGCCAAATTGAATACCCCGGGACCACTCTTGATGTCGCGCTTTATGACAGTGAGGAGTTCGTCAAAAACAGCGCCCACCTCTTTGCGTTTCAAATTGGTCTTGTCCGCCAAGTGCGACAAAAGCTCCGATTTCGACATCGGTTTCTTGGGCGCTTTCTTGCTCGGGGCCTTGTTTTTCGTTGCCATGGTCATCCTATCAGGTTGAGAACAACGGCACTTAAGTTAGCATAAAAAAACCTAGGGGAAAGGTATTTCCCGAGGTTTTTTGCGTCGTATTCCGCAATGGTGTGGCGTTTCCCGGTTTCCGCTATACTGAAGGCCATTGGTTTTTGCGGATTTGTCCCCATTTTCCAGGGACGGTGTCAACGGTTTTGCGAGGTCATTATGCCGATTTATGAGTACGTCTGTGGTGCCTGCGGTCAGCACGCGGAGATCATGCAGAAGATAGGCGAGGTCGCGACGGAATGCCCGCATTGTCAGAAACCCGCCCTGAAGAAGCAGTTGTCGGCGCCGGGGTTTCAGTTGAAGGGTTCGGGCTGGTATGCGACGGATTTCCGCGGCAAGGATAAGGCCAAGGGTGAGGACAAGGCTAAGGAGGAGGCCGCCGCGCCGGCCGCGACGTGTGGAGGAGGCGGCTGCGGCTGCCACTAGATGGGACGCTTGCGGCGGTACCTCACGGCGGGCCTGCTGATCTGGGTCCCTCTGGGGGTGACGTTTCTCGTCATCCAGGCGCTCGTGAGTTTCATGGACCGTATCCTGCTGATCTTGCCCGCCGCCCTTCAGCCCGCGCACTGGTTGGGTCGCGACATCCCAGGCCTAGGCGTGGTCTTGGTAATCGCGGCGGTCCTCATCACGGGTATGGTGGCCGCGAACTTCGTGGGGCAGCGCCTCGTGCGTTTGGGCGAGGCGCTGCTTGCACGTATACCGCTTGTGCGATCCTTGTACTCGGGCGTAAAGCAGCTTCTGGAGTCACTGGTCTCAGGTGCCGGCAATTCGTTCCGCACCGTGGTACTCATACCCTACCCGCACCCGGGTAGTTGGACGCTCGCCTTCTTGACGGGCGAGGGGCTGCCGGAAGCGGTGGATGCGACCGGTCAAGACCTCGTGAGCGTCTTTGTGCCGGCCACGCCCAACCCGACCTCCGGCTTCTTCCTTATGGTCCCGCGGGCGGATGCGATCGTGCTCAATGTGACTGTCGACGAGGGCTTGCGGATGATACTCTCGATGGGTATGGTCGCTCCCGGCCTTCCGCGGAAGGGCGCCGCCCCGGTGCCCAAGAGGGCGACAGCCTAGGGTGTTATGCGCACACATTTGAGTCGTGAGTTACCTTCCCTACCCGTAGGGACGGCGGTGGTGGTTTGCGGGTGGGCACAACGCCGCCGCGACCACGGCGGAGTCTTGTTCGTGGACGTTCGGGATCGCGGCGGTCTCGTGCAGGTGGTGTTCGATCCGGCGCGCCCGGAGGTATTTGCGCGCGCGGCCGAGATCCGCAGCGAGTATGTCCTGCAGGTCTCCGGGATACTGCGTAGGCGGCCTGCCGGTACCGAGAATCCAAGCCTTGCCACAGGCGAGTTCGAGATCGATGCTCGCGATGTGCAGATCTTAAACACCTCCGACGCCTTGCCATTCCAGCTCGACGAGCCCGATGTCTCGGAATCGGTACGCCTCAAGTATCGCTACCTGGACTTGCGGCGGGCATCGATGCAGGACAATTTTCGTTTACGCCACCGCGTGGTCCGGGCCGCGCGCCGTTTCCTCGAGGACCAGGATTTCATAGAGATCGAGACGCCGATGCTGACGCGCTCGACCCCCGAGGGCGCTCGCGATTATCTGGTTCCGAGCCGCACCCAGCCGGGCCACTTTTTCGCTTTGCCGCAATCCCCGCAGCTTTTCAAGCAGCTCCTCATGGTGGCGGGCTTCGAGCGCTATTACCAGGTGACCCGTTGCTTCCGCGACGAGGACTTGCGTGCCGACCGTCAGCCGGAGTTTACCCAGCTCGATATCGAGACATCGTTTCTTGATGAGAACGAAATCATGGCCCTCATGGAGGGTCTGGTTAAGGCCATATTCCATGCGGCCATCGGTGTCGATATCGCTACGCCCATCATGCGGCTTTCTTATGCCGATGCGATGCACCGCTACGGTAGCGACAAGCCGGATCTGCGCAACCCCCTGGAATTGGTGGAAATATCGGACGCGGTAGCGGATGTCGAATTCAAGGTGTTTGCGGCCGCCGCCAAGGATCCCAAATCCCGTGTGGTGGCTATGCGGGTACCGCAGGCCGCTGATTTATCCCGCAAGGCGCTCGACGATTACGCCGCATACGTCGCGGAGTTTGGCGCCAAGGGCCTTGCCTATATCAAGGTCAATGATCCTGCTGCGGCGGACGGTTTGCAGTCGCCCATTCTCAAATTCTTGACGCCTGGGGCAATCGCGCAGATCGTGACACGTACCGGGGCCGAGGCTGGGGACCTGATATTTTTTGGGGCCGGTCCGAGCAAGGTCGTGAACGACTCCATGGGCGCCTTGCGGTTGCGCCTGGGGTCGGACCGGGGACTTCTCGCGGATGGGTGGCGGTTGCTGTGGGTGGTCGATTTTCCGCTGCTCGAATACGACGCGGCGGAGCGCCGCTTTCAGGCCATGCATCACCCCTTTACGGCGCCGAAGCCCGAGGATGTCCCCTTGCTCGCAAGCGACCCGGGACAGGTGCGGGCCCGCGCCTACGATTTGGTGCTCAATGGGACCGAGGTGGGCGGCGGATCGGTGCGTATTCATGATCAGGGGCTCCAGCAGCAGCTGTTTGGGGTTCTCGGGATCGAGGCGGAGATGGCCCAGGAGAAGTTTGGTTTTCTGCTGGATGCCCTGCGCTTTGGGGCGCCCCCGCACGGGGGGCTTGCCTTCGGCGTCGACCGGTTGTGCGCCTTGCTCGCCGGGGTCGATTCGATTCGCGACGTCATCGCCTTCCCCAAAACCCAAAAGGCAAGCTGCCCCCTGACGGAGGCCCCGGCGGCGGTTTCGGCCCGTCAGCTTGCGGATCTGTCTTTACGTAGCACCGCGCCGGAGCCATAACCGTCATGGCCGCGGTCCTGCCGCCGCGTTATAAGCGTCCTGAGTCGGTCCTGGTGGTGATCTTCACGGCCAAGGCCGAGGTCTTGTTATTGCGGCGCGCGGACCATCCGGAATTCTGGCAGTCGGTGACGGGGAGCCTTGAGTGGTCCGAAGAGGATAGGCTGGCCACGGCCCGCCGGGAACTGCAGGAAGAGACCGGTATCGTCGCCTCGGAGGGTTGGCGGGACTGGGGCTTAAGCCATCGCTACGAGATCTTTCCGGAGTGGCGCCATCGTTACGAGCCGGGCACTGTGCACAATACGGAGCACGTCTTTTCTCTGGAACTGCGCGACCGCGTAGCGGTATCCTTGCACCCCGCCGAACACTGCGATTACGAATGGCTGCGGTGGGCGCCGGCGGTGGCGCGTGTTACCTCGGACAGCAATCGCTGGGCCCTCGAGACCCTAGGACGCGAGCGGGGTTTCTTGTAGAACGGCGCGGCCAGGCCCGGCGCCTGGTGCGTGCCCGATGGGGCCGGCCGGAGGGTGTAGGCCCCGGGTTTTAAGGTGGTCTTTCGGGGTGGTTTTGGGCGGCACCGGGTCCGATAGGCACGGGCCGGGTCTCGGAGTTTAAGGGGAAGGCATATGGCCGGACATAGCAAATGGGCCAATATCCGTTTTCGCAAGGGCGTGCAGGACGCCAAGCGCGGTAAGATCTTCACGAAACTGATCCGTGAAATCACGATCGCAGCCCGGGTCGGCGGTGGCGATGTAGCGCACAATCCGCGGCTACGGCTCGCCATCGACCGCGCCTTGGGTCAGAACATGCCCAAGGACAATATCGAGCGCGCCATCAAGCGTGGTACCGGCGAACTGGAAGGGGCGCATTACGAGGAGATCCAGTACGAGGGCTACGGTCCTGCCGGGGCCGCGGTCCTGGTCGCGTGCACGACCGACAATCGTAACCGGACGGCAGGCGAGGTCCGTCATGCCTTCAGTAAGCACGGGGGTAATTTGGGGACCGAGGGTTCGGTGGCCTATCTTTTCGAGAAGCGCGGTGTCCTGATGTTTCCCGATGGCGATGAGGAGGCCTTGCTGGAGGCCGCGATCGACCTGGGTGCCGATGACGTGGCGACGCTCCCCGGTGAGGGGGTAGAGGTCCTGACCGCCCCCGAGAAACTAGCGGCGGTGCGGGATGGTCTGGAGGGGCGCAGCCTTACCCCGGCTTCGGCCGAGGTCGTGACGCGTGCTTTGACGGATGTCACGATAGCGGGCGAGGACGCCGAGCGCGTTATGAAGCTCCTGGAGGCACTGGAGGACCTCGATGATGTGCAGGCGGTTTACACCAACGCGGCATTCGCGGAGGGATCCCCCTAGGGGTGTTGTCTGATGCGCATCTTGGGCGTCGACCCGGGTTCCCGGCGCACGGGCTTTGGGATCCTCGATGATCGCGCCGGTCGCCCCGTTTATGTCGCCTGTGGGGTCGTCTCGTCGTTGTCGGGGACCATGCCGGAGCGTTTGCACCGGATCTTCGCGGGACTCGGCGAGGTGATTACCGAGTACCAGCCGGAGGTTTGTGCCGTGGAGCGGGTCTTTTTGGCAAGAAATGCAGACAGTGCCTTGAAGCTAGGCCAGGCCCGCGGTGCGGCGCTTGTGGCCCTTGCGCGTGCCGGCCTTGCGATCCACGAGTACACGGCCTTGCAGATCAAGAAGGCCGTGGTGGGGGTCGGTCACGCCGACAAGGGCCAAGTTCAGCACATGATGCGTGCCTTGCTTGGCTTGTCGGCTGTCCCCTCTCCTGATGCGGCGGATGCGCTCGCGAGTGCGCTCTGTCATCTCTATCATTGGCAGGGCGAGGAGGCGCAGTTGCACGCGACCCGTTCATGATCGGACGGCTGCGGGGCACCATAGTGGGCCGCAGTCCGCCCGGCCTGCTGCTCGAGGTCCAGGGCGTCGGCTACGAGATCGAGGTCCCCCTGTCGACGTTTGCCGACCTGCCTGCCGCGGGCGAGGTGGTTTTGTATACCCATCTCGTCGTCCGTGAGGACGCCCATCTCCTGTATGGTTTTCTGACCGAGGGCCGCCGGGCCTGGTTTCGCGTATTGCTCAAGGTCAATGGCATAGGGCCGCGGGTGGCCCTGGCCCTGTTGTCGGGTCTGAGCGACGAGGAATTGGCGGCCTGTGTGCAGGCCGGGGATGTGGCGCGGCTCGTGCGTGTCCCCGGCATTGGCCGCAAGACCGCGGAACGGCTGCTCGTGGAGCTCAGCGGAAAGGCGCCGGTGGCCGGACGGACGGGCACCACGGGCCGCGATGAGGGTATGAGTGCGCTTCTTGCGCTCGGTTACAATGAGCGTGAGGCCCAGGGGGCCATCGAGCGCGCGGTGGCGGTCGTAGGCCCCGAGGCCTCCGGCGAGACATTGATACGCGAGGCGCTAAGAGGCATGGTGCGATGATCGAAACCGAGCGCTTGGTCGCGGCCGACAGTTCGTTGGAAGAGCGCGCGCAAGAGGTGAGCCTGCGTCCCCAGCGGCTTGCCGATTATATCGGGCAGCCGCGCCTGCGGGACAAGCTCGAGATCTTCCTTGCCGCCGCCCGGGCCCGCAAGGAGTCGCTGGACCACGTTCTGCTGTTTGGTCCCCCGGGTCTTGGCAAGACGACCCTTGCTCACATCATCGCCGCGGAGATGGGGGCATCCTTACGCCAGACATCAGGGCCGGTGCTCGAACGCGCCGGCGATCTCGCGGCGCTCCTTACGAATCTGAAGGCCCATGACGTTCTGTTCATAGACGAGATCCATAGATTGAGTCCGGTGGTGGAGGAGATCTTGTATCCGGCCATGGAGGACTTCGAGATCGACATCCTGATCGGCGAGGGACCGGCGGCGCGCTCCATTAAACTTACGCTCCCACCCTTTACCCTGATCGGCGCCACCACGCGGGCCGGACTTTTGACCTCACCCTTGCGCGATCGCTTCGGTATCGTCGAACGGCTCGAGTTCTACGAAACGGCCGATCTCGCGCGTATCGTTGCGCGTTCGGCGGGGATCCTGGGCCTTATGGCGGAAGAGGCCGGGGTCCAGGCCATAGCCTCCTGCGCGCGCGGCACCCCGCGTATCGCCAACCGGCTCCTAAAGCGCGCCCGTGATTTCGCGCAGGTGCGCGGCGAGGGCCGGCTGACCGAGGTCGTGGCCAAGGATGCCCTGAAGATGCTCGAGGTCGACGATTGTGGGTTGGATACCCTGGACCGGCGCTTGCTATGGGCGGTGGCCGACATCTTTCAAGGGGGGCCAGTCGGTGTCGAAAACCTGGCGGCGGCCATAGGCGAGGAGCGGGGCACCATAGAAGACGTGGTCGAGCCCTTCCTGATCCTGAAGGGCTATCTGATGCGGACCGCGCGTGGACGTATGGCGACCCCCCGGACCTACCAGCTCTTTGGGCTCGCGCCTCCTGCGGGGGCGGGCCGTGAGTAACGAGAATTGTCATAAAGAAGGACCATTTACGATTACGGTGCGCGTCTATTACGAAGACACGGATGCGGCCGGTGTTGTGTATTATGCGAATTATTTGCGCTTCATGGAGCGCGCCCGCAACGAGTGGTTACGCAGTCAGCTGGCCGGGCCCAGTGAACTTGCGCTAAGCGGGCGAGTCCTATTCGCGGTACGTTCGGTGGCGCTCGAATTTCGGGCCCCGGCGCGTCTCGACGATTTGTTGCAGGTGTCGGCGGACCCTCTGTCGGTGCGGGGCGCGAGCCTTACCTTCCGGCAGGACTGCCGGCGCGATGGCGAGCTGATATGTGCGGGGCGGGTCGATATCGCGTGCGTAGACGCGCGCACCTTCGTGCCGCGCCGGCTGCCAGAAGAGCTTACCCGGGCCTTGGCCTAAAACCGCCTTACCGAGAGAAAGGAGAATGTCGTGAGAGTCGCTGCTTCCCATCAGGGAATCACCCTATGGTCCATGGTGGACCATGCGAGCCTTGTCGTGCAACTCATGATGCTGATCCTGTTGGTCGCGTCGGTGATATCGTGGACGATGATCTTCCGAAAATGGTTCATTCTGCGCAAGGCCTACCGGGATGCGGAGCGCTTCGAGGATACCTTCTGGCGAGGCGGCAACGCTAACCATATGTATGCAGAGCTATCGCGCAACGAAGACAAACTCGCCGGTAACGCAAGCGTCTTTGTGGCAGGCTTTCGTGAGTACACCCGACTCGAGAAGCAGAAAGGGATCGCGCCCATGGAGGTGATCGAGGGGGTTCAGCGCGCGATGCGCGTGGCCTTGACCCGCGAGATCGACTATCTCGGCACCAACCTGTCGTTCCTGGCGACGGTCGGTTCGACGAGCCCCTATATAGGTCTATTTGGGACGGTATGGGGCATCATGTCGGCCTTTCAGTCTTTTGGCGCCATGCAGCAGGCGACCCTGGCCCATGTGGCCCCCGGTATCTCCGAGGCCCTGATTGCCACGGCCATGGGTCTTTTTGCCGCCATTCCCGCGGTCATCGCTTATAACCGCTATGCCGATGACACCGACCGGCTGGCGTCGCGTTATGAGATTTTTCTAGAGGAGTTCTCGAGCGTCTTACAGCGCCAAGCCTACGCCGGTAAGGTCTCGGCATGAGGCACCATCGCCGTAGCCGGACGCGGCTCATGAGCCAGATCAATGTTGTCCCCTACGTCGACGTCATGCTGGTTTTGCTCGTTATCTTTATGATCACGGCGCCGATCCTGAAGCGGGGCGTGAAGGTGAAGCTGCCGCAGGCCTCGGCGCATGCCATCCCCAATCCGCACCGCGCGGTATTGATCGTCACAGTCGATGCCCACGGCCATTATTTCCTGGATGGACACCCGGTTAGTGCCGCGGTCCTGGAAACGCGTACCCGGCGGCTCTTGCGACTGCGACCCCATACGCCGGTCCTGATTCGGGGCGACCGGGCCGTGCCTTATCAAGATGTCGTGCGTGCGATGGTGATTTTGCAGCAGGCAGGCGCTCCGAGCGTAGGCCTCATGACCAAGAGCCGCGGCGGTTAGCATGGTGCGTCGGCGAGAAGCGCCCGGGCGCGTACGGGCCGCGGTATACGCGGTGGCCGTGCACTTGGCGGTGCTCGCGTTTTTGGTCGTGAGCTTCCGGTTTAGCAGGCTTGATACGTCTTATGTCTTAAAGACGGGGCCGCGCGTCATACACGCGTTTATGGTGGGCTCCGCACCTCCCATGCGCCGCCCGCCCGCCCCTGCGCTACCGAAGAGTACGCCGTCTCCGCCGGTCCCCAAACCGCGGGCGCGTGCCCACCAAAAGGCGCTACAGCAGGCCCGAGCCAAGGCGCAAGCTGTAGCGCAGGCCAAGGCGCGCGCGCTTTTGAAGACCCAGGAACAGGCCAAGGCCCGTGAGGCCCGCGCTCGGGCCCTTGCCGCTGCCAAGGCCCGTGCTCAGGCCCTTGCCGCGGCCAAGGTCAAGGCCCTGGCGGCGGCTAAGGCCCGTGCTAAGGCCCTGGCGGCGGCTAAGGCCCAGGCACAGGCGCGGCTGAAGGTTGAGGAAAAGCAGGCGGCGGCCCGAGCCCGGGCGCGGCTACGTCAACAGATCGCTCAGGCGCTGGCGCGGGCCCGGGCGAAGGCCGCTGCGCAAAAGGCCGCGGCCGAGGCAGCGCGTGGTGTCGTGGATCGCTATAAGGCGCTTATCGAGGCGCGCGTGAGCGCGGCCTGGGTGGCGGTCCCCGGGTCCAAGGGCCTACGCTGTCGGGTACTCGTCCGGCTCATAGCCGGCGGGCAGGTGGTGAGCGCGCGCATTGTGCAGAGCAGCGGTAATGCGGTCTTCGACCGGTCGGTAATCGCGGCTATCTACAACGCTGCGCCCTTGCCGGTGCCGCGATCAGCCGCCAAGCTTCAGTACCTGAATCCATTGACGTTTGACTTCACGGCACCAAAGGGATCTTTGCCATGAATCGTTTGAAAGCGCGTGTGGGCGTCTTATTGTGGGTCCTTTTGGGGACCCCGTTTGCGGCCCTGGCCGTCACTATCCATATTAGCCACGGGTATGGACAGAAGTTTCCGATCGCGATCGTTCCCTTCGGCGGTGAGCAGGCCTGGCCTCCGGAAAGCCGGCCGACGACGATTATCGGAAAGGATTTGGCGGGGAGCGGCTGGTTCGATGTGTTGCCGAGCCGCGACTACTTGTCCCACCCGACGCACGACGTCCAGGTGCAAGGGCATTTCAATGACTGGCGGCTGCTCAAGGCGACGGCGCTTTTGATAGGCCACATGCAGCGCCTGCCCGATGGCCGCATCGATCTGGCATTTCGCCTCTATGACGTCAATAAGGGTAGTCAGTTAGCGGCATTACAGTATACGGTGCGCCCGCCCCAACTGGAGGCGGCCGCCAATGCCATAGCCAACGTGGTCTATGAGGCCATTACCGGGGCACGCGGAGTGTTCAATACCCGCATCGCCTTCGTCACGATGTACCGCGATGGGCCACCCGGCCATTTTCTGTATAAGCTCGAGATCGCCGACGCGGAGGGGCACGATGCCCGGGTCGTGCTGCAGTCGCGGGAGCCCATCATGTCCCCGCGCTGGTCGCCGCACGGTGGCCGCCTGACCTATGTCTCCTTTGCGACCGGTTGGCCGGCCGTCTATGTCCAGGATGTGGCGACGGGCCAGATGTCCCGGGTGGCGGCCTTTCATGGGCTAAATGGGGCCCCGGCGTTCTCGCCGGACGGTACCCACCTGGCCTTGTCCCTGTCGAAGACCGGTTACCCCGAGATCTATACCATGAACCTCGCCACCCGGCATCTGCGTCAATTGACCTTCGGGCCCAGCATCAATACCGAGCCGTCCTGGTCCCCCGGCGGGGGGCATATCGTGTTTACCTCGAACCGGAGCGGGGGGCCGCAGATCTATGAAATGAATGCCGACGGGGGCGACAAACACCGTTTGACCTTCCGGGGGCGCTATAATGCCGGGGCCTCGTTCTCGCCCAACGGCAAATGGCTGACGCTGGTAAGTCGGCGCGCGGGCCAGTATCATGCAGCGGTGTTTGAGTTGGCGGACTCAACCCTAGAGATTTTGACGGATACGAGCCTCGATGAATCCCCCACCTTCGCGCCGAATGGACAGGAGATCCTGTACAGTACGGTGGTAGGGGGGCATCGCGTTTTGGCGACGGTTTCGCTAAACGGCCAAGGCCATCGTATACTAGGGGTTAGAGGGGGGGACGTAACTGATCCTGCTTGGTCGCCATTTCGTCATCCATGACTACTATCCCAATGGTTAAAGGTTAAGGAGTGATGCAATGAAGATGAACAAACGGACGCTCGTCATTGTCGGGCTTGCCGCTTTGGCGGGTTGTGCGGGCAAAGAGGCCGTGAAGCCCCATGGGGCGTCGGCCACCGCATCGCGCGGTATGAATACCCAGGCGAATGGGGCTGGGCAGGGCAGCAATATGCAGGGTACCGGCATGGGGAGCAGCACGGGCCCCACGCTTAGCAGTTTTTCGCACCTCGTGCACTTTCGGACCAATAGTGCCACCATCAGCGGCGTTAACCGTAAGATTGTAAAAGAGAATGCGAGCTATCTCGAGGCTCATCCGAACGTCCGCGTGCGCCTTGAAGGCAATACCGACGAGCGCGGCACGGCCCAGTACAATATGGCGCTCGGCTGGCGCCGTGCCGATGCCGTAAAGCATATGCTTGAGGTGTTGGGGGTATCCGGCAGCCAATTGGCGACGATCTCCTTTGGAAAATCGCGGCCGTTGGCAATGGGCCACAACCCCCAGGCGTGGGCCAAGAATCGCCGCGTCTATTTCAACTACAAGTATTTCGCGAGCAAGTAAGTTTGATGGGCGCGCGGTCCGGTCATCTTTTAGGGACAGCGCTATTGATGGCGGGGGTCCTCGGGGTCCCCGCCATTGCTCATGATCGCGAGCCACCGATTATCTCGATACCGACCGACGGTGCCCAACCCTCATCACGAGCCGGCCTCTTGAGCCTCATGGAGAGCCTGCGTGCCATCCGTGAGCAGCTCCGCAGCCTCGAAAATCAGGTCGAGATCGAAAACCACCGAATCAGTAAACTGCGTCGCCAGCAGCAGACATTTTTTGCGGACTTCGACCGGCGACTGCGGCATTTGCAAGGTCCTGGATCCGCGGATGCGGCATCAGGCGCCTTGGCGAGCACCCCGCCGGGCGCGGCTTCGCCTGCGAGCGCGAGTAGTCCCTCGGCAGCCCCTGGCGGGATTACAGTGATCCCGCCGGATACCGCCTCTACCACGGCACCGCCGCCCGGCGGTAGTGTTCAGCCGGCGGGCGCCAGCAATAGTCCGGCCCCTGCGGTTGCGACCGGTTCGGGACAGGCCCGGGAAATGTACGACAAAGCCTTCAATCTGTTAAGGGCAGGGCGCTACCGTCATGCGGTGGCGGCCTTTGAGGCCTATCTTGCCGCTCACCCCCACGATAAGCGAGCGGCCAAGGCTCAATACTGGGTTGCGGAGACCGATTACGTCGAGCGCGACTATCCGTCTGCGCAAAAGGCTTTCGATAGACTCGTGACCCATTACCCCAAGAGTACAAAGGTGCCCAACGCCCTCTTGAAGATGGGGTATATCGCGAAGTGGGAAGGGCACCCGAACAAGGCCCGGACCACCTGGAAGACCTTGATCGCTCAATACCCTAAGAGCATGGCGGCCCAAGTGGCACGTAACTCATTGACGAATTTGGGTCCTGCTCCGCAGTAAGTCGGGATGCATCGCATCACCTTGCCGTGCGCGGTAAAATGACGCATGGCACAGGATCTACGGGTCACAGAAATCTTTTATTCCCTCCAGGGCGAAACCCGAACCGTCGGTTGGCCTACGGCCTTTGTGCGTTTGACCGGCTGCCCGTTGCGTTGCACATATTGCGACACGACTTACGCCTTCCAGGGGGGCGAGCGGGTGCCGCTTGCCGCCATCCTCGACAAGGTGGGTACGTATAAGCCGCGGTTCGTGACGGTGACGGGCGGGGAGCCCCTGGCGCAGCCGCCGACCCTCGATCTCCTCCGGGACCTCTGTGACGCCGGTTACGAGGTGTCGCTTGAGACGAGCGGGGCCTTGAGTACGGCGGGCGTCGATGGGCGGGTGAGCGTGATTCTCGATCTCAAGACCCCCGGGTCTGGCGAATGCCAACGTAACCTCTACGAGAACATTGGCCGTCTCCGCACCCACGACCAGGTCAAGTTCGTGATCACCAGTGTCGAGGATTACGACTGGGCGCGCGCCTTGGTCACTCGGTACAAGCTGACCGACTGGTGCGACGTACTGTTTTCGCCCGTCAATCCAGGTCTTGCGCCCGCCGACCTCGCGGACTGGATCCTGCGCGATAAGCTCGGTGTTCGCTTCCAGGTCCAATTGCATAAGATATTGTGGGGAGACGCCCGTGGTCGCTGAACGGGATGCCGTCGTTTTGCTGTCGGGCGGGCTCGACTCGGCGACCACTCTTGCGATTGCCCGAAGTAAGGGCTTTCGTTGCCACGCCTTATCGTTTGATTACGGCCAGCGCCATAAACAAGAGCTTGAGGCGGCCTCGGCCGTCGCGGCACGAGGCGGCGCGGCCGAGCATCGCATCGCCCGTCTCGACATGGGCTTTATTGGTGGCTCGGCCCTGACAGATATGGATCTCGCTGTCCCCACGGAGCCGACTTCGGGCATTCCCATCACCTATGTGCCGGCCCGTAACACGGTATTTCTGGCGATGGCGCTTGCCTGGGCCGAGGCGCTCGGGGCCTTCGACATCTTCATCGGCGTAAACGCGGTTGATTATTCGGGCTATCCCGACTGCCGCCCCGCTTTCCTGCAAGCCTTCGAGTCCCTCGCCAATGTCGCGACCCGCGCTGGCATCGAGGGGACGCCCTGTCGCATCCAGGCCCCGCTGCTCTTCCTCACGAAGGCCGAGATTATCAAGGCAGGGCTCGCCCTCGGTGTCGATTACGCGCTGACATTGTCTTGTTACGCCCCTGGCGCTACGGGATATCCGTGCGGGACATGCGACGCCTGTCGGCTGCGGGCCAAGGGCTTTGCCGAAGCAGGGCTTGCCGACCCGGCCTTAGTGTCTTCTACTCGCCTGTGAGTCGTGGTGGCGTTCGGCGCCATGGAGGGGTCACCCTCAGCTGAGCACTGTGGATAAGGGAGAGGGTTAGAGCTTCGAGCGGGGCCCTTCATTTGACAGCGGGGACGCCAATCACAATAATGACGGGCCTTTGGGGCCGTTAGCTCAGTCGGTAGAGCATCTGACTTTTAATCAGGTGGTCGTTGGTTCGATCCCAACACGGCCCACCATAAAATCAAGCACTTACGACACACCCGCGCCAATTACACCCCCATTTTGCGGCAAGGCCGCGACAATGTGGGGGAATGCATCCCTCGCTCACCTGGGCTTGCCCCCGCCGTAGTGTGGGCGCACGTAGTCCTTGACGTTCGTGTAGCAGCCCTTATAGCCCTGCGCCTGGATCTCGCGCAGGATCACAACGCTGTTCCAAACCCCTTCGGCCACAAGGGCGTCGATCTGCGGCTTATAGGGATCGAGCGCCCGGCCCCGGCGCAGCCACCGGGCCTTCGGGGCCTCGCCGCGCGGCCAAGCCCGGCGTATCGTCCTCGGATACACCCCACGCCGCACGGCGATATCCTTCTGGCTTACTCCCTGTCGTATTAAGTCTTGTATCATCATGAAGTCTCTCTTCTTGGCCCCTTCGGTGTCTCCTCTTGCTTGGTCGCAGAGCAGCATACCGA
>JAKAXM010000044.1 GCA_021816625.1 Pseudomonadota bacterium
TTTATTGGTCGGGGCGAGAGGATTTGAACCTCCGACCACCTGAACCCCATTCAGGTGCGCTACCAGGCTGCGCTACGCCCCGTCGTTGGGTGGCATCATACCGTAAGCCCTGCTTCGTATCAAAAGGAGTTTTCGGGGTCTGATGCAGGTACCCCTTATGCCACCTGCGTAAATTGACGGGCACAACAGGCCCCGGCGCTTTGACGGTGGTGGGACGCCCGGAAGGAAGCCCAGGCTTGCGCCGCCCTTCGCCCGCCACCATAGACCCGTAGAGCCCCGCGGTGCCTCGCCGATCACGGACTCTGATGGGGCATGTGGCCGGCCAAGACCGGGCATGGGTCTTGTGTCCTCTAGGATGCGCATAGCTGTGAAACGCAAACGCTAGACGGGGGCCGGTTTGCGAGCACCTACGGGTGGGTGGTGCCAAAGCTGCGCCATCAAAGTTCTCGTGAAAGCCCCGCATGTCCGCTCGTCACATGCGTGGCCCGACCTTGGGATATGGCCGGCACGAGAGGGCGAGATGCGGCCTCAAGTCTGCAGGCGGAGTTGTTGCAACCGTGCACGAGGCTTGCGACGTTTGTGAACAACGGCGCCACGGCTCCAAGCCCACGGCACCGTTCCCTGAAGAAATGGGTGCGTCCCTAAAAAACCCCGGGCGAAGCCGACATTCGTAAGGCGCCGTCACGCCACGGTCACCGCTGTTGTGCCCGTTTATACTCAAGCCAGGCATTGCGTCACAGCACAGACCGGAACGATGGCCCGGCGCGCACGGCCGGCCCTGCGGCGGCATCCCATGTCCTATCCGCAGCGGGGGCGGGATGATCCGCCGCTGGGCCGCCTCTGTCTTTCGAACTGGCAGGCGCTTGTCGGCGGACCACCAGGGCTTGTTCTGGTAGAATAAGTCCATGCTGAGTATCCGAGATCTGGCCTTTCGCGTGGGCGGCACGCTGCTTTTTCAAGACATCGGTCTCGACGTGTTCCCAGGCCAGCGGGTGGGCTTGGTGGGGCGCAATGGGTCGGGTAAGTCAACGCTCCTTAAAATCATAAGCGAGCGGCTTGAACCCGATGCAGGCCAGCTCGCGTTTGCAGGTGACGTTCGGGTTGTCGCAGTGGCTCAGGAGACCCCGGATACCGAGGCATCGATTCTTGCCTTCACCTTGGACGGCGATGCCGAGTTGCGCGCGCTGGAGAGGGTCCTTGCGCGAGATGTGCATGACGATGCGTACTTTGCGGCCCAGGCGCGCTATGAGGTGATCGGGGGATTTGGGGCCCCCGCGCGCGCGAGTCAACTCTTGGCGGGTCTGGGCTTTGCGCAAACGGATCTGGAGCGGCCAGTCAAGGTCTTGAGTGGCGGTTGGCGCATGCGGCTTAACCTGGCGCGGGCGCTCATGGCCCGGGCCGATCTGCTGATCCTAGATGAGCCCACCAACCATCTGGATCTGGAGGCGATCGCGTGGCTGGAACAATATCTCGCGCGTTTCGCAGGCGCGCTGATTGTCGTGTCCCATGATCGCGACTTCTTGAATGCGGTGGTGACGCGGATCGCGGCCTTTCACGATAAAACGCTCTCGATCTATGCGGGATCCTATGACGCTTATGTCGAGCAGCGCGCGCAAGAGGTTGCGCAGCAGCAAGCGGCCGCGACCAAACAGGAGGCGCAGATCGAGGCTTTGGAGCGCTTCGTGGCCCGGTTTCGGGCTAAGGCCAGCAAGGCACGCCAAGCGCAGAGCCGGCTTAAGATGCTGGAGCGCATGGAGCGCGTGACCCGGCTGCGTGGCGAGATCCAGCATACCTTGCCGATCAAAAGCCCGGAGCGTGTACCGGATACCTTGATCGCGTTGCGCGACGTAAGTTTTGCCTACCCAGGCGGAGCGCCCTTGTTCGCGGGCGTAAACCTTACCATTGCGCCCGGCGACCGTATCGCCGTCATAGGCCCCAACGGCGCCGGGAAATCTACCTTTCTAAAGCTCCTGCTTGGCAAACTTGCGCCCACTAGGGGAAGCCACGAGCTCGCGGCAGGCCTCGTGGTCGGTTATTTCGCGCAGCACCAGTTAGAGCAACTGGACCTTACCGGTACGCCGCTTTCGTATCTCTCGGCCATCGACAGGCGGGCCGGAACCCAGACCCTACGTGATTACCTGGGGCGTTTCGGGTTCGGCTCTTACGCCCTCGACCGCACCATAGGCACCATGTCGGGCGGTGAAAAAAGCCGTCTGGTGCTCGCAGGCATCGCGTGGTTGCGGCCGCATATCCTGCTTCTGGATGAGCCCACCAACCATTTGGATCTCGAGATGCGTGAGGCCCTGGCCTACGCCCTGCAGGACTACGGAGGGGCCCTGGTCTTGGTATCCCACGATCGGCATCTGATCCGGTCGTGTGCCGACATGTTATGGCTCGTGCAGGGAGGGTGCGCCCGCGAGTATGTGGGGGATCTCGATGAGTATCAGCAGACGCTTGCGGCTCCCCGGACGCCCGTACCGGTTGCCAAACCCGCCGGCCGCGCGCCATCGCCTCCCAGGGTGTCCGTACGGGGTTTGCAGCGTGAACAGAAGGCGATCGAGGAGCGGATGGCGCAGGATGCGGCGCGTTTGAGCGTGATCGATGCGGCCTTGTCCGATCCGGTTCTGTATCGGGGTGGGGCGCAAGCCGCCAAGGATCTGCAGGGCGAACGTGCGGCACTGGTTGCGCGCGTGCGCGCCGCCGAGGAGGCCTGGCTCAGTCTCGAAGAACGGCTAGCGGCCCAGTCCCTCTCATCCTAGGTCATGAGGCATGGCGCCGGCTACCCAGGCGCTGCCTTGGGGAGATATCTCTTTCTTCCAGAAGGGTGCGCGGGTTTTCAGGGCATCGACGATCGCCTGACAGCCCATAAAGGCCTCGGCGCGATGGGCTGACCAGACGGCGACCATCATGATGCGCTCGCCCCGTTCTATGTAGCCATAACGGTGGATGATCACGACTTCGTGCAAATGATGTTGGTCCTGCGCATGGGTCGCGATGCGCGCAAGTTCAGCCTGGGTCATCTCGGGGTAGTGTTCGATCTCAAGCGCGGTGATGGGGGCGCCCGCCGCGGTGTCGCGGACGATACCAACGAAACTCACGCGCGCGCCCGAGCCCTTGACGTCGATGGCCTGCACCGCGCGCTCGGGATCAAAATCCTCCCTTTGCAATCGTATGATCATCAGCCACCACTGACCGGCGGAAAGAACGCGATCTCGTCGCCATCCTTGACGGGGCTTGTGAGGTGCGCGTGCTCGCGATTGATCGCGACCAGCAAAGGGCGGGGCAGGTCGGCAAGCCGTGCACCGGCAATGGCTGCGAGGACGTCATTGGCGGTGACGGTCGCACCAGGGGCCTCGTAACGGGCGCCATCGCGTTCCATGACCTCCCGGACGGCGGCAAAAAAGCGCACGGTGATCATGTTAGCCCCCGAGGCGCATCATATAGACGGGCGCCGCCCGTTGCGGATCGTCGTTAAAGGTGTGGCGTTCGGGTTTCTCGTGCCAGACTTTGGCGCGTATGAAGGGCGCCAGATCGGCGTCCGTGCGTCCTTCACGCAAAGGGCCCAGCAGGTCCACACCGTCCTCTTGTCCGAGGCAATAGACGAGCCGTCCCGTGGACGTAAGCCGCAGGCGGTTGCAGGCGGCACAGAAATTCTGGCTGATCGGGCTGATGAAGCCGATCTCCCGGTCATGGCCCTCGATACCGAAGCGACGGGCGGGACCCTCGTCGTCGGGGCGCGGCCGGGCGATCAAGGTGTGAGAGCGGCGCAGTTCCGCTTCGGCCTCTGCGACGCTTGCGTAGCTCACGGCCCGACTCGATCCGCCCGCCATTCCCAGGGGCATGGTTTCGATGAACTGAATATCAAAACCTTCCCGCAGGGCAAAGTCGGTGAGGGCCGGGACCTCGGATAGGTTCTCATCGCGCAACAGCACGACGTTGAGTTTGATGCGGGGGATTAGGTCGCGCGCGGCAAAAAGTCCGCGGAGCACGCGGTCCAAATCGCCGCCGCGAGTGATCCGTTTAAAGCGTTCCGGTCTTAGGCTATCAAGGCTTACGTTCAGTCGCTTAAGTCCTGCGTGCGCCAAAGGTGCTGCGAGTCTGTCGAGCAGATAGCCGTTGGTGCTTACACTTAGCTTTTCGACCCCCAGATCGCGGGCCCGGGCAATCCGGTCGACGAGCCAGGGGTAGAGTAACGGTTCGCCCCCGGTAAAACGCATGTGGCGAATGCCGAGCCCGTGGAAGATCGCAAGGAGGCGGTCGAGTTCATCGGGACGCAAGTGATCGTGACGCGCAAAGCGCGGAGTGCCTTCGGCGGGCGAGCAGTATTGGCAGCGTAGATTGCAGTGCTCGGTGAGCGAGACGCGTAAATAAGAAATGCGGCGGCCGAAGCGATCGCCAAGGGCGCCGGGTGTTGCTATCGTCTCGGAAGCCGTGTCTGCAATGGCCTTATGCGCGATCCCAGTTTCCAGAACGCCCTCCTTCCTTGTGCAGCAAGCGGATGCCGTCTATGACCATGCCGCGGTCGGCGGCCTTACACATATCATAGACCGTAAGAAGCCCAAGCCCCACGGCCGTTAGGGCCTCCATCTCAACGCCCGTGCTGTACCGGGTGTGCGCAGTCACGGTGCACCGTAGCCGCTCGGGAGCGACAAACTCCCAGGCGACATCCAGTCCGGACAGGGGGACCTGATGACAGAGCGGAATCAAAAGGTCGGTACGTTTAGCCGCCTGGATCGCGGCGAGGCGCGCCACGCCAAGTACGTCGCCCTTGCGCGCGCTGCCCGTTCGGATGAGGGTGGCGGTCTCGGCGGCCATAACGATACAGCCTTCCGCGACCGCGACCCGTCGTGTCACGGCCTTTTCCGTGACATCCACCATCTGTGCCTGACCCTGGGCATCAAAGTGCGTCAGGGCCCCAGGTTTGTCTGCGTCTTTGCTCACCGCGGCCGCCCTTCAGGGTGATACCGGCACTATAGCCTGGTCGGCGCCGGTCCTCTAGCGCTTCTCGTAGCTCGGCACCAGGCGGCCAGCCTGCGCACCCGCCTCGGCACCGGCCCGGAGCGCCGGGTGCATACGCGGCAAAGGACCAGGCATGCGGCCATGGTAGAGGTTGACGACGTGCTGAGCCTCCACGAAAAAGAGGTAGCGTTCGAGTCCGATCCCGACGAAGGCCAAAAGCGGCGCCAAGAGTGCAAAGATCCCAATGGATTCATGGGCCCCCAACAGCAGTATGGCGATCGGGGCGAGGAAACCGAGCGCATAGACGGCGATCTTAAAGCGCTTGGCGCGCACGGGACCTATACAGTTGCTGAACTCGCGGGTCAGGAAGGTCCCGAAGGTATGGCCTTGGTCGAGAAGCCGGACCTTGCCGCGCGTGAATCCGGTCGCCGTCTGTATGGTGGTGCCGCTTGGCGCACCAATCCAGAAGTAATAGATACCTTTCATGACGGCGGCCGCCACCAAGAGCGCACAGGCCATGCTGGCCAGCAGCAGATCCGGGCCCTTGACCATAAGGCGGCTTGCGGCCAGCACCGTCATCCCCAGCGCCAATCCCAGGGCGTAGAAGTTGGCCGGCACGAGCGGGGTGTGCCACTGGCGTATCGTCCGCAGACAGGCGTAGATCATGCCTTGGCAGAAGATCGTGGCAAGCCCTACGACCGCCGCCACGTTGCCGAGCACCAGCGCCCCGGGGCTGCGGTCATTGTTCGTAAAGAATACAAAGCCCAGATAGGCGATCGCGATCGGGTAGAACAGGACGGCAAAGACGCCCTCGCGGGCGAGCCACGAGGTCCGCCACCGCGTGAAGGCGCGCCAGGCGTTCTTGGGGTTGGCGAGATGCGCCGTCGAAGACACCATGCCCACGGTCACGAGGAGCAGGGCCAGCGCCGTGAGCACGCTCGTGCGGATGGGGCTTAGACCGCCGTCCACCGCAAAGTCGTTCACGACAGCGACCATGGTCATGAGCCCGAAACCGGCGCCCGAGAAGAGTGTAAGAAAAATAACGGCAAGTGACGGATTCATACAAGCTCTCCTGATAAAAATCTAGCGTTCGAC
>JAKAXM010000045.1 GCA_021816625.1 Pseudomonadota bacterium
TGCCCGCTATCCTGACTTTTTGCGTGAGGCGCAGTTATTGAAAGCGGGGCTTGGGCGGACAAGGGGTCGGGGGTCGCCTGGATGGGGATGGTGGCCCCACGCGGAGGGGCGGCGGCGCGTCCGAGGCTGCATTGGGGGTCTCCCGCGTGCCGGGGCGGGGGCTGTGACGCAGGCCCGCCGATTCCGTTAGGATAGGCTGGACCATAGGCGCCAAGGCACGTGGCCCGCACCGGGGCCGACAAGGGCGCGGGCTGGGCCCCACGCCCTGGGACCGGCGCCGGGTCAGTCGGTCTGGGCATTTCGGGGTGCGTAGCGTGGACGGCCCCCGGGTCCTGCCCCCGCACGCCCTGTGCTCCTTACCAAGGAGGTAAGTCCATGAGCAGTTGGCAAACCGCGGTCTTTTTTGGCCACGGCAATCCCATGAATGCGCTCGCGTTGAACGGCTATAGCGCGGCATGGCAAAGGATAGGTGCGGAGATAACAAGACCGAAGGCCATACTCGCAATATCGGCCCATTGGTATGGGCCGGGCACGGCCGTGACGGCCTCAATTGCGCCCCCTACGATCCACGACTTTAGCGGATTCCCGCGCGAGCTCTATGAGGTACGCTATCCTGCGCCCGGCGATCCGGCGCTGGCTCGCCGCGTCCAAGGGCTCCTCGCGCCCGTGGAGGTCGGTCTCGATGGGTCCTGGGGCCTGGATCACGGGACATGGTCGGTGCTCCAGCATGCCTATCCGGCCGCCGATATCCCCATCGTGCAGCTCCGCTTGGATGCAACCCGGCCCGCGGCCTTTCATTTCGAGATGGGCCGCCGGCTTGCGCCCTTACGGCAGGAGGGGATCATGATCATGGGCAGCGGCAACCTCGTGCACAATCTTTCCGCCTACGCCTGGGGTCGGGAAAACGTAGACCCCTATGATTGGGCGCTGCGCTTTGAGGCGGCCATCAAGGGCATGATGGAGGCGGGCGACGACCAAGGCCTCGTGCATTACGATGCGCTGGGTCCGGATGCCGCGCTCTCGGTGCCCACCCCGGAGCATTACTTGCCCCTCCTCTATGTCCTGGCGACGCGACAGGGTGATGAGGCCGTGCGCTTTCCGGTCGCTGGCGTTGACGGGGGATCGATATCGATGTTGTCGGTACAGCTCGGCTAACTATGTCAGGGGGCGGGGCAGGGGCCTCGCGACCGGCCTGCCCTTCATGCCGCGGGTGCGATCGGCTACACTCGGGCTTATGGGCCTACTCTCTTGGCGTGCACCACGCATTCCCGTGCTGTCTCTGCGCGGCATCATAGCCGCGCGACCTTACGCTATAAGTCTTGCCGCCTACCGGTCTGCCATCGATCGTGGTATCGCCATGGCCAAACGGCATGAGCGGCTTATCATGGCCATCGAAAGTCCCGGCGGTTCCCCCGTGCAGTCCGACCTCGTGGCAAGCTACCTCCGCGACCGTGCCGACGACAAAAAGATAAAGATCCTCGCCGTCATTGGGGACGTGGGCGCCTCCGGCGGCTACTGGATCGCCTGTGCCGCCGATGAGATCTATGCCAATCGCATGAGCGTTGTGGGTTCGATCGGCGTGATCGGCGCGGGTTTTGGATTCCCCGAATTCATCGCCCGCCATGGGATCGAGCGGCGCATCTATACGGCCGGTGCCCACAAATCGCGCCTCGACCCATTCCGTCCCGAGGACGCAGACGACATCCGTTTTACCCAGGATCTGCTGCAGGATATGCACAAGGAGTTCAAGGATTGGGTGCGCAGTCGCCGCGGTAGCCGCCTGGGCCCGGAAGAGCAGGTGTTCGATGGCTCGTATATGCTTGGGAGCAAGGGCCTGGCCCTGGGACTTATAGACGGTTTTGCGAGCGTCGACTCACTCGTGCGTAAGATTGCAGGCGAACGGGCCCGACCCGCCTTTTTGGAACCCAGGAAGCCCCGGGGTCTCCTGCGGTTTTTGGGGCGCAGTGCCGTCGCGGCGGCCTTTGATATGGCGGATGAGCGTCTGCGCGGCCCCCAGCTGCGCCTGTAATCCCGGCGGGACGGGTTCGCCGCTGTAAATCTCCCCAGGGTATGCGCGGGGAGGCCCGTGATACCGCGACTGATCGGGGTGACCCGGGCCGGCAGTCCGGAATGCCGCTTACCGCCCGCGGCTTTTCTGTTTTCAGGCTACCCGCATCGCCGCACGCCCTCTTTTTTCGTTCCTTTCCTCCTGCGACCCCGTGTTTGCGATCCATTTCCGCCGGTTTTAGGGCGGCAGCGGTGGTTTTAGGCGCGTTTGTCTGCCACAGGACCTTCCTCTACGTTTGGCACGAACCCTGCAGGTTAACGGCCATACATCCACATAATAAACGGAGGCGGGGGCCCATGACCGTGTTGATCCGAAGCAGGCCTGACCTTAGCGGGGGCCGGCCCAACGGTTTTACGCTCATCGAGATCATGGTCGTAATCGCCATTATTGGGATACTCGCCATGATCGCCATTCCGCGCTATGCGACCTATCTGGAGGCCGCCAAGGCCGAGGATGTCGCGACGAATTTCCATGCGGCAGTCGACGCCGCAGCCTTTGCGGTGGCGGCCTCGCAGGCCGGTCAGGCGACCTTGATCGCCATGCACAATGTCCAGGGCCAAGCTGCGGCGGTCCCGGTCGCCGGGCAAGGTACGCCGACTCTGAGCTATCTCGCCACGGATCCTGCGGCCGCAGCGACCACGGGGGGTGCGGCCTCGCCTCTCAATTTTGCCTTCATCGGGTCCACCGGCACGAACTTTGCCACGCCGTCCTATTGTGGCGAGGTCGATATCGTGGGGGCAGGGCCTTTGGCGCCGGCTACGACGCCCGGCGCCTGGATGAATCCGGGAGCCGTGCGGCCCATATATATCAGCGTGGGCGTGGGCACGACCTGTGGAGAGAACAGCGCCCTCGGCCAGGCGATCATAGCGGCGGTGGTGCAGACCGGCATGACCGCCGCCGTGGTTGGGACCGATAGTACCGGCCACCCCGTAAGCGCTTGCGTCCCTGGGGTCGCCACCTGTTACGCGGAGGTGGGACCCAACGGGCTCGTTACCCCATAGACACACAGCTGTTCACTCAATATTGTGTGGCGCTACGTTTTGTTGGCACTAACTCGCTATAGGCCGCCCTCATCTATCGCATGGATGAGGGCGGTCAACCAGGACTATTGACAGGCTAGCAATCTTGGCGTTGCGACACTCTATTTCTGTTTTATTGATTCCTTAAAAAGATCAAGCAGCTCAGATAAGAGGCTTGCAAGAATCCCCGGGGAATCCTTGCGGTCGTCGTTGTCGTTTTCGGATTTCGCGAACGTGTAGCGAAGAATAGCGAGCGCTAAGACGGTTGGAACCGCACCAAGAAACCCAGCAATAGCCAAAAACGAGCGCGCCGGCATAGTGCGTGGCCAAAATATGAAGGCTATAAAAACGCCATAGAAAATCAGGACGGTGATGCCGGCGGTATAAAACGCCGTTGTTTTGAGCTTAAGTGTTTCCCCCTTTTCTTTTATGAGATGTTCATCAAGCTTGTCGCGCCAGCGGCCGGATCCCGACGGCGTCTCAGGAGGGTCTACGCCGGGAAGAGACGACATATCTCCTTCACTATTCACGGTAGCCAGCCGAGATTTTTGAGTCGATATCGCATGGCAACTGGTGAAACCTCAAATGCCAACGCCATTTCGTTCGGGGAGTACTCCTTTTCTTTATGTATCAAGTACTCTACGGCGTCTTCAGGCATAAGGATCTCTGCCGCGAACCGGTTGGCCGCAATTTCTTTAGGGTTCCATGTACTTAAATTAAAATTTTCTACAGAGTCACGGAAAGCAGGTCCGTGCTCCAACACAAAGTGGCCTAGCTCATGGGCAATTGTAAAGCGCTGTCGAACATTGTGCTCACTCGGGTTATATTCGATAATAGGCTGTTCTTCGTCAAAGAAAAATTGGCCACTCGCTTTGAGCTGTGGGTTGGGGCGAACGATCACGCCCGCGGCCTTCGCGAGTGCAACGATGTCAACCGGCATCCGACCGTCCCAGTATTTATCGAAGAAGTGCTTTGCGTTCATATGCATTCCCTCTCGCGCAGAAAGCCACTTTCCCTGCTGCTGGTATTTTTGGAGAGACGCCGCATAGTGCTGTTGGAGCCCTAGATAGAGCTGTACGACAAGATTAGGTTTCTGTAAGTGTGCACCCCTATTTGAGGGGCCGTCACGATCTCTGCTCGCGCGCCCTCATTGCCATACGGTTTGGCCGTTTTTGCACGTAATCGTGCGTTACGGTAACACGGCCGATCGGTTCGCCTCCAAGCGAGAGCAAGTAAATACGCAGGCGCGAAGAAGCATAAATTGAGCACCATCAATACGGGCGTCTGAAAGGCTATGAAGTGCATGGACGTTGAGTTCAGGGTGTCGGTGGCGCGCCCAAAAATAATGCTGTTTTCTCGATCAGCGATCTGAGATAAAACCTGTCCGACAGGCGCAAGGCACTGTTCCCTTTGCTTTGACACGAGAACGCCAAATGCCAAAAGACGTGTTCTTGTCATGTGTTCCTGAATGCGAATGCTGCTGTTCGCGTAGTCTTGAGGGATCCGGTAACGCTCTGTGCCGAAGCGAATTGGTCTTTGCAAAGCAAGATCCAACGGTTCGGCACGAATCGAGAACACTGTTGCGTGCGCGATACTGATCATCAGTGACTGGATGGGCCCATATAGGCGCCACATGCGAAAAACGGTCGCCGCAAGACCGCTCTCGGCATTCCAGTGCTCGGTCACGTTCATGGTCTATCCTCCGGCCTCGTGTCACCCACTGGAGACAATCCACCTCTGGACTTGTCTGAGCTGGGGTTCTGTTCAATCTCCGCAGTCCGCGCTCAGGTGCTCGACTTCTGTCTTACGAAAGGCGCGCTCACCTTTACCCCAAAGGGCGGCTGTGACAGTCCCGACCGTCCAGGTATTAAAGCTACCACGGCCGAGCAACGGGAAAAAGCTGGGCGTTCTATCAGCTTTTGTAACATGCCCAGCCAATACGCCAGCTATCTTAGAGACAAAATAGACACAGAAACCGATCGCGCCTGCCTCTAGAGCGAACCGTAGCGTAGCGAGTCCCTTGTCCCAAAATCGCATCCTCATGGCCCGTCATTTTTCGTGATCTTCGGCCTTCATCCTGCCTTCTACGCGGATTCCTGGTTCCCTATTGGCGGTTTCCGACGCGTCTTGGTTCCGTGCCTCGCTTTTCATGTAACCACTACCTCTAGCGATTCTTCATCTTTGCCACCACAACAGCCACGATGACGGCATTGCCATTGATAGGGGGAGGGGCCGCGCGGGTTCGAGGGCTTCAGGGCCTGTTGCCCGCCATCAGTGACGACCTGGTTGAGGGTCGCCCCGCAAGGTCATCGATCGGGCCACCACGAAGCCCCATGCTTGGCCGGACGGTGGGGATCGACGATAATGATGTCCCCCTCCGCCAACCCTCGGCCATAGAGTCCCCGGACGCGAAGGGTAAGCGTGCGAAGCCCGGCCTTCGCAGGGGCTGGAATCCATTTACCGGCCACAGAGGGGGTCAGGGTGCCCTCGTCAGGACCCCGCTTGGGCCCTGAGATGAACGGAACGGCCGGCCGCCGGGCGCAGGGGGAGACGTTGCCGGGCTCCGTCTCCTTTGCCGGCGACCGCCTCTCATGAGCGTCCATCCACTGGAAGGGCTTTCCCATTGCCCGCTCGATGCGCCGGGTAGACTCGCTTGAGATGGCGTGCACCCTTTTTTAACCCATTCCCGTATTTGAGCTAGGCTAACCCCCAGCTCTCGCGCGATTTGCGCCTGACCTCATCGAGCAACTTGCCGCGCGGCTTTCCTCCCCAGCTTCCATACGAGGCCCGTGGGGGTCTGCTGTATGTGGCGCAAACGTAGCGCCATTGCGGCATTCATCGCAACGTACCCTACGATAGCGTACGCACCATATAGTTCGCGATACGGACATGACCCGA
>JAKAXM010000025.1 GCA_021816625.1 Pseudomonadota bacterium
CCCCACGGTTTTCGTCCGGTATATTTTCTTGGCCGGCAGGTCGATGACGCCAAAGTCTGGACCTCGGCGCTATTTATAACGTTCGCCGACTAGGGATTCCTGTAAATAAATAGAGGACATACGCGCCGGTCGCAAACGAACGGGCGGTTCAGGACACATCGTTTCAGAACGGTCAAGGGCGACGATGTATAAGAGTGCGGCATAAGCCTAGCCTGTGGCCCATCGCCCGAGATTGTACCGCCTACGCGGATGGAAGCCTGCTGTGCCGCGCCTTCTAGACTTGGGAAGGCGGATGGGGCTTGGGGCCGTAAGGGCACCCAAAGGCGTCCTCATGACCCTCCGAGAAGGGTGTGCCGGGCCCTAGATCAACGCCGCATCCCCCAGCAGCGCGGATCTGGATTACGCGAAGCGCTTGATCTCTTCGACAGCAAGCGTTACGGTCAACGGGCCGTAGGTCGCAAGGGGCACTGTCCGTCGTCGCCGAGGGGGCACTTCGCAAGGATTGGGACGGGCACCGTCATGTCCCACCGAGAAGCGGCGAAAAACGCGGCTTTAAGGCCATGAGGCAGACAGGCAAAGCCCCCGCCGCGATGCCTGACCCGCGTCCCGGCGCAGACAATCTCACCTCCAAGGAGTGCCGCTCACATGGATACCCGCACACGGCTGCTGACCGCGCAGGATATTAAAGGCATGAAGGGCGAACACAAAGTTCATTTTCTTAACCCCGGCGCGATTCGTATCAATAAATCTTTGGGTGATGCGGTAGGTCTCCAGGACATGGGCATACACCTTATCGAGGTGAAGCCGGGTGATGACAGTACCGAGTATCACCGACATTATTATGAAGAAGAGGCTGTGTATGTGTTGTCCGGACGAGGCACATTGACCGTAGATGGGGATTGCTACCCCATAGCCGCTGGTGACTTCGCCGGGTTTCCCCGTGCTACGGTCGCCCATGCCATCAGAAACGACGGGGCGGAGATCTTGGTGTGTCTGGTCATGGGTCAACGCTTGGCGCAGGATATCGTCGATTATCCCCATCAACATAAGAGACTGTACCGTCATAACGGCACATGGGATCTGGTGGATGTGGCCGATATCCATGTCGTGAGGGACACCCAGCAGAAATAAGAGGAGGCCTATGAGGCGCACGAAATCCCAGGCTCAGCCGTCTCCGCACTTCCTTAGGGACAGTGCCACCGTGAATTACGCCCACGCCAGTATCCGCACGTTGGCATCAGAGCTAGCCGGGCCCGATCCCACGACGACCGCGAGGACGTGTTTTGAGTGGGTACGCGATCACATTGAACACAGCATGGATTTCGAGCGGGAGGAGGTAACATGCAGTGCGTCGGAAGTGCTCGAGAAACGCACCGGCCTTTGTACCGCCAAAAGCCATCTGCTCGTGGCCCTATGGCGGGCTAACCGAATACCCGCAGGGTTCTGTTATCAGCGGCTGACATTGGACGGCCCTACGCCGCCCTACTGTACACACGGCTTCACCGCTGTTTGGTTGGATGAGCAGGGCTGGTATCGCTGTGATGCGCGCGGCAACAGCAAACCCGGAATCCGGTGCGAATTTACGCCTGGACGGGAAAATCTTGCTTATTCATCCCAGTATGAGGGTGAGTACACCTACCCCGATATTTGGGCCGAGCCTTGGCCCGACGTGCTCGCGGCCATGGCGGAGCTACGCGGCATATCGCAGTATCGGAGTTGCCCCATTGACGCGCGACCGCCGGCTGCCGGGTCGTGTATAAGCACGCCTACGGGGCGACGCCTCGATGGCGTTGATTGCGACCGTGTACTGCCCTGAACCGTTTGCGGAAAATCGCCCGGAAATCCTGCAGGCCCTGATTCGGTCTTATCCGCTTGCGACACTGGTCAGCGTGAGCGATAAAGGGTTGGACGCGAATCATATCCCTTTGTATCTTCGGCCCGGAGAGGGCTCGCAACCCGTTTTGCAGGGACATGTGGCGCGTGCCAATCCGTTGTGGCAAGAGGCGGTCTCAGGTGGCGAGGTGCTGGCGATCTTTCAGGGGCCGCAACACTATATCAGCCCATCGTGGTATGCGACTAAGGCGGAATCAGGAAAAGTGGTGCCGACTTGGAACTACGCCATCGTCCATGCGTACGGCCGGCTGCAAGTGAGAGACGACTCTGATTGGATACGCCGACAGATGATGGCCCTGACCGCGCAACAGGAAAATGACCTGGCCCGGCCCTGGCGGGTGGACGATGCACCCAAAGATTTTACGGAGGGCCTTATAGGCCATGTGGTGGGCATCGAGATCACGGTGGCCCGGTGGTCCGGTAAATGGAAGCTTAGCCAGAATCAGCCACTCTGTAACCGTGAAACTGTGGTCGCCTATCTTGAGCAGCAGAAAGGGCAGTCTGAGTCTCAGGGCATGGCTCGATATGTACGGGCGGTATGCCAAGGCCCAAAAAAGGACCATAAGGGATGACGGCTTCTGTGGCGTTTGGCGTTTTTGTTGGTCTGCAAGGCCTGTATCGGGCCGGTCCCCATGACATTGCTGCGGCCGTGCGGCATAGCGCGATACATGGGTTCTAAAAGGAGCGGGAGCCGTTGACCTGTTCCGGAGGCGATGCTATTACAGGCGACTGCCATGCGTGATGACGGATATCTTTTGGATGTAGTTTGGATTCCCGAGGGTGCCGCCATAACCCCCGTGCGGCCCGATCAGGGAGTGCAGGCATGAGTGTGGCGTCAGGCATTCGTAGCGCGCTTTGTCAGCAACAAAGTCGCCGCGCGCTGGGGGCCGAGAATCCGCAGGCCGCCCGTAGGCCGGCGCCCACCACTCCGACAAATCCGATGCGCACTTAGGATCGCTCGCCCCGCCTACCCTCTATTTCCGTCCGCATGTGAAGCGCTTGAAGACCGCGCTCTGGGTCCAGGAACGCAAACGGCGCAAGCGCCCGGGGATGACGGTCACGGTCGACATCCATACCGGAAAGCGGCGGGTGATTGATTGCTTCCCGGACTTAGGGCGCGGGGCTTGTGACGGAGTGCGCGAAGGAAGTCCGTCTAGAGCGGGGCCTCGCCCACCGAATTATGCGCGTGCGTCGGGTGGCGACGCGCGAGCGCGAGATAGACGATGGGGGTCGTATAGAGGGTCAGGGCCTGGGAGACTATGAGGCCGCCTATGACCGTCACGCCGATCGGTTGGCGCAGATGGTGACCGGTACCGATAGCCAAGGCGAGCGGCACGGCGCCCAGGAGTGCTGCGAACGTCGTCATGATAATGGGACGAAAGCGCTTGAGGCAGGCCGTACGGATGGCCTGATCGGGTGTAAGGCCGAGCGTGCGTTCAGCCTCGAGGGCGAAGTCGACGAGCATGATGCCGTTTTTCTTCACGATACCCATTAAAAGAAAGATCCCGATGATCGCGATAAGCGACAAGGGGATGCCGGTGAGGACGAGCGCCATGAGCGCACCTACGCCGGCTGAGGGCAGGGTTGAGAGTATCGTCAGGGGCTGGGTGAGACTTTCATAGAGGACACCGAGCACGATATAGATTGCGGCCAGCGCCGCCAATATCAGGCGCGGCTCGGCGGCGATCGATTTCAGGAAATACTTGGCATTGCTGCCAAACCGGACGCGCACCCCCGCGGGCAGCGCGAGCTCCGCCACCGCCTTCTGAATGGCCTTCACGGCCGGCCCCAGGGCCTTGCCTCGGGCCAGGTTGAAGCTGAGTGTGGCCGCCGGTATGCCGTCATCGTGACGCACTGAGAGAGGCATGGCCGAGCGCTCGATACGGGTTACGGCCCCGAGCAAGACCGGTCCAGCCGCGCCCGCGACATAAAGGGCTCGTAAATGGTTCGGGGAGCTCGCGAGGCGGGGCGTCACCTTCAAGATCACCTCGTATTGATCCGTGGCCGTGTAGATTCGGCTGATCTGGCGCTGCGCGTAGGCATCGTTTAGGGCCGCGTCGATGGCGCTTATCGAGACCCCCAGGCGCGCCGCCTTAGCGCGGTCGATGACAAGTCGTATCTGCGGATCCGGTTTGTCTTGATCCGAGGAGACATCGCGAATGCCGGGTATGGCGGCTATCCGCCGTTCTATGGTGCGTGTGACGGTACCAAGCGAAGACAGGGCCGGATCGAGGACCGTGAATTGATACTGGCCATTGGCAGCCCGGCCCCCGATAAAGATGTCTTGTGCGACCTGCAGATAGGTCTGGATGCCCACGAGCCGCGCAAGCTGGGGTCGCAGGCGGCTCAAGACCGCACGCGCCGATATGCGTCGCTCAGCGCGTGGTTTAAGACCGATGAAAAGCTTGCCGCGGTTAGGGGGAGTAAATCCATTTACAACGCCAATGCTCGAACTTACGGTCGCCACTGCTGGGTCTTTGAGCAAGATGGCGACGACCCGTTTTTGTAGGGTCTTCATGCGATGAAAGGACACGTCTGGTCCTGCGACCGTGTTGCCGATCACAAGCCCTGTGTCTTCCTGAGGCAGAAAACCCTTGGGAACGCGGACATAGAGGATGACGGTCACGGCGACGGTGGCAAGCGTCAGGAACACCATCAGGCGCCGATGGCCAAGCGCCCAGTCCAAGGATGCGGCATAGGCGTTGAGGAGGCGCGCATAGGCGCGGTTCAGGGTAGCCGCAAGCCCTGAGGTCGGCGTCGCGGGTGGCCGCCTGGGCAGGAAATGGGCGCAGATCATGGGTGTGACGGTAAGCGAGATGAGGGCTGAAATGCCGATGGCCAGGGTCAAGGTCATGGCGAATTCATGAAAGAGTTGCCCGACGACCCCCGGCATCAGCGTGAGGGGCACGAACACCGCCATAAGCGACAAGGTGATGGATACGACCGTGAAGCCGATCTGCCGGGAGCCTTGGAGCGCGGCCTCCAGGGGCGGGAGGCCGGCCTCGATGTGGGTCATGATGTTTTCTATCATCACGATCGCGTCATCGACGACAAACCCCACGGAAATGGTGAGCGCCATCAGCGAAAAGTTGTCGAGCGAGTAACCCAGTGCCCACATAGCCGCCAGGGTGCCGGCGATGGACAAAGGTACGGTGATGCCCGCGGCAATGGTCGGGGTTGCGCGGCCCATGAAGGCCCACACCACGGCCAGCACCAGCGCGATGGTAATGAGCAGCGTGATCTCTATGTCATGGATGCTTGCGCGGATGGTCGTGGTGCGGTCGGTGAGTATCCGTAGGTGGATATTGGCCGGCAGCCAATGGCGGATGCGGGGAAGACGCGCCTTGATCGCATTGACCGTGGCGATGACGTTGGCCTCGGGGGTTTTCGTGATGGTGACGAGGACGGCCGGCTGCATGCCATCCCAGGCGGCAAGCTCGGTGTTAGCGACCCCGGCGGTCACGGAGGCGACGTCCTGGAGGCGCAAAAGGGCGCCCCCGCTTGCCTTGATGACGAGGCGCCGGTATTGGGCGGGACGCCGTAATTCATCGTTCACAGCCAGGATCTGGTCCTGCGCCGGGCCCCGGAACTCCCCGAGAGGGGCCAAGACGTTGGCGGCATGGATTGCGTTGTAAATGTCTTCGGCCGTGAGTCCGGCATGAGCCAGGGCGCGGGGATGCAGGTCGATACGCACGGCGGGGGACTCGGCCCCGTTCAATTGCACGAGCGCCACACCAGGGACCTGGGAGAGCCGTTCCGCCAGTATGGTATCGGCGGCTGCGTAGACCTGGGCGGGGCGGGCCGTAGCCGAGGTCAGGGCCATGGTCAGGATCGGCCGGGAGGCGGGATTGAACTCCTTGTAATAGGGCCGACTGGGGAGATTGGCCGGCAGATCCGGGAGGGCGGCGTTGATGGCGGCTTGGATGGCGTAGGCGTTGCGTGTGGCGCCCCCGGCGTGCGCGAAGAATAAGACCACGTTGGTGGCGCCCGTGGAATTGAACGACAGGAGTTGATCGAGGCCCGGGATCTTGCCAAGCCGGCGCTCGAGGGGGGCTGCGACGGTGCTGGCCATGGTCTGGGGGCTCGCGCCGGGTTCATGGGCCAGCACGACAAAGGCCGGCAGGGGGATATTGGGGACTGCGGCGACAGGTAGCAGGCGGTCGGTCAGTATCCCGGCGATCAGAATGCCGGCAGCGAGCAAGAGGGTGGCTATGGGTCGCCTTATGAAGGGTGCCGAGACATTCATTCGCTAAGTGCCGGGGCCTCCCCGAGGAAGCGCGGGCGGCGGAGGCGATCGAGCGCCAAATAGATCACGGGGGTGGTAAAGAGCGTGAGCAGTTGACTAACGAGGAGGCCGCCTATGATGGTAATCCCTAAGGGCCCCCGTAGTTCGGCGCCCGCCCCGCCCTCGAGGATCAAGGGAACCGCACCGAACAGCGCCGCGAGCGTGGTCATCACGATGGGACGAAAACGCAACACCGAGGCCTCGATGATGGCCTCTTCCGGTGTCAGCCCGCGCCGCTGCGCTTCGATGGCGAAGTCCACCATCATGATGCCGTTTTTCTTTACGATCCCCATGAGCAGCACGATGCCCACTAAGGCCACTATGGTGAACTCGGTGTGGCTTATATAAAGCGCGATGAGTCCGCCAACGCCCGCCGACGGCAGCGTGGAGAGTATGGTCAAGGGATGGACTAGGCTTTCGTAGAGCACGCCCAGCACGATATAGATGACGATCAGGGTTGCGGCCATGAGTCCGGGTTCGTCGCTGAGCGCTGCCTGGAAGGCCGCCGCGGTCCCGGCAAAGCGCCCGGTGATGGCATGCGGCGCATGCAAGGCGCGCGCAGTCTGGATGATGGCCTGCTCCGCCGATTGCAGGGAGACGCCGGGGGCGAGATTGAAGCTTATGGTGGTCGCCGGAAACTGGTTTTCCTGAGTGATCGCAAGCGGCGACTCGGTCTTTTGGATGCGCGCAATCGCGCGCAGCGGCACGACGACCCCATTGGCGCCCGGAACGTAGAGCGCCCCGAGTGCCGCGGGGCTTTCCCGGAACCGCCGGGCGACCCCCAAGACCACGCGGTACTGATTATTTTGCGTATAGATCGTGGAGATCTGGCGTTGTCCATAGGCGTCGTAGAGCACATTGACGATGGATTGCATGGATACGCCGAGACGGGCGGCCCGTGCACGCCCGATGCGCACCATCACCGCTGGCGCCGTTCCACCGCTACTCGTCGTGACATCGCGTAGCCGGGGGTCATGGCGGAGCTTATCGAGGAGTTGGGCGGTAAACCGGGACAGCACGGCTTGGTTTGTGTCTACCATCGTATATTGGTAGGCGGCCGGCGCGATGCGCGAAGACAAGGTGATGTCTTGAACGGCTTGCAAAGAGAAGCGCAGGCCGGGGATGGCGGTCAGTCGGCGCGCCAACGCGTGCTCGACCGAGCCAAGCCCGGCGCGCTGCCCGATCGGTTTGAGCACGACCGTGAGGCGGCCGACATTGGGGGTGGGGTTCGTGAGGCCCGTGCCGATATAGGAAGTGACCCCGGCCACCGCATGATCCCTGTGCACGGCCGCCACGGCGTCCGCCTGCAGGCGCTTGAAGGCCCGCAAGGAGATGTCGCCGCGTGCCCGGGTGACGATCGCGATCTCGCCGGAATCTTGTTGCGGCAATAGACCCTTGGGAATGAAAAAGAAGAGGGCGACCGCGAGACCAATGGTCGCGGCAAAGAGGACGAGCACAAGGCCCCGGGCGCGCAATACCGCGATCAAGGCCGTGCGGTAACGGGCGCGCAGCCCCACCCAGAAGGCCTCCAGGCGTGCGGCCAGGGGCGCGGGCCGGTCACCGAGGGGGCGCAGGAGCTGCGCGCACATCATGGGGGTGAGCGTAAGGGAGATTAGCGCCGACAGAGCCACGGCCACGGCGAGCGTGAGAGAGAACTCGCGAAAGAGGCGTCCGACCAGGCCGGGCATGAAGATCAGGGGCACGAATACCGCAATGAGGGATAGGGTGAGCGATACGATCGTGAAACCGATCTCGCGCGCCCCTTCTAAGGCCGCTGCCTGCGGGGTGCGGCCGGCCTCGAGAAAACGCACGACATTTTCGATCATGACGATGGCATCGTCGACGACAAAACCCGATGCGACCGTAAGCGCCATGAGCGAGAGATTGTCGAGACTGTAATCGAGCGCGTGCATGACCGCAAACGTGCCCACGAGCGACAAGGGCAGCGCTACCGCGGGGATCAAGGCGGCGCGCCAGGTCGGCAGAAATAGGAAGATGACGAGAATGACGAGCGCAACCGAACTCAAGAGCGTCAGTTCGACATCGGTGACGGAGGCCTTGATGGTGGTCGTGCGATTGGCGACCACGGAGAGGGTGGTGCCTGCCGGTAGGGTGGGGCGTAGATCGCGGATGGCGGCGGTGACCCGTTTTACGGTTGCCACGATATTGGCATTGGGCTCGCGGTCCACCGAGAGCAGAACCGCAGGCCGGCCGTCATAGCTCGCCGCGACCCAGGCGTTTTGCAGCCCGGGGACCACCCGGCCGACGTCGGCGAGCGTCACGGGAGCGCCACCTACGGTCGCGATGACGATGTGCCGAAATCCGCGCAGGGTGCGCAACTGGTCGGTCGCGCCGAGCGCGAAGGACTGTCGCCGTCCCTCGAAACCGCCTTGCGGACCATTTTGATTGGCATTGCTGACGGCGGTCCGGACATCCTCAAGCGAAAGACCGTAGGCCGCCAGTCGTGCCGGATCGACATGGATGCGCACTGCCTTTTTCATGCCGCCGGTCACACGCAGGGCCCCCACGCCCGAGATCTCGCTCAGCCGCGGTACGAGCAGGGTGTTGGCGATATCGGCCAAGGCATAAAGGGGTGCGGTCGTGGAGGTCAGGGCCAGCACCATGATCGGCGCGTCGGCGGGGTTGATCTCGGCATAGACCGGCGGGTAGGGCAGATTGGGGGGCAAGGTGGCAGCCGCCGCGTTGATCGCGGCCTGAACGGCCTGGGCGGCGGCGTCGAGTGGCTCATGGAGCTTGAAACGTAGGGTAATGGCGCTTGTGCCGAAGGAACTTACGGAGCTCATGGCAGCAAGCCCCGCGATATCGCCCATCTGCCGTTCCAGGGGCGCCGTAATGAGGCGGGCCACGATATCGGGGCTGGCCCCTGGTAGACGGGTGGTAACGAGTATCGTCGGAAAGTCCACCGAGGGCAGGGAGGCAACCGGGAGTGCCCGATAGCCCAACAGGCCCGCGAGCAGCAAGGCCACGGCCAGCAAGGACGTGGCGATGGGCCGGACGATGAACGGCCGCGAGATGTTCACGCAACACCGTGTCGCGCGGGGGCGGGACGCCGGGGCAGGATGTGGATGGCGGCGCCACTATGGAGCCGTGAACCGCCCAGGATCACGACCTGCGCGCCGGCCTTTAGGCCGGCGACAATGACGGTTTGCCGCTGGTTGGCAAAGCCCAGGCGCACGGGGACGGCGGTGACCGTGGGTGCGTGCGAGCCCTTTACGGCGGTGCCGTGGGCGGCCTGCACCACATACACGAAGGGACCGGTCGGACCCTGGCGCACGGCGACGGAGGGCACCACGAGGACGCCGCGTTCGGTACGCACCTTGACCTCGACGTTTACGTAGGCGCCCGGCCAGAGCCTGAGCGCGGGATTGGGGAAGCGGGCCTCGAGGCTCAGCGTGCCGGTGGCCTGGTTGATGACGTTGTCCAATACCGTGAGTACACCGTGGGCAATGGCCACGCGCTGCCTCGCGCGGCGCGTGAAGACCGTCACATTGGGGGTGGCGGCATGAAGGGCGTGACGGATCGCGCCGAGGTCTTGTTGCGGGAGGCTAAAGCGTACGTAGATGGGCTGCACGGTCGTGATCGTCACTATGCCGCCCGGGGTAGCAGGGCCTACGATGTTGCCGGCGTTCACCCCCAGTAGTCCCGTCTCGCCGCTGATCGGGGCCGTGATCCGCGTGTAATCGAGATTGGTGCGTGCCGTGGTCACGCTCGCCCGGTCCTGGGCGACGATGGCGCGATCCGCCGCCACCGTCGCCTTTTGCTGAGCGACGATCTCGGCGGCGATATAGTGGTGGGCGATCAAGAGGTCGTAGCGCTTCAAGGTGTCTTGGGCAACGGCCAGAAGCGCCACGTCTTGCGCCTCTTTGGCGCGGGCCTGGGCCAGCGCGGCGCGGTAGGGGCGCGGGTCGATCTCGGCGAGCAATGCGCCGCGTCGTACGGCATGCCCCTGATGGAAGTCGATGGCGATCAAGGGCCCCGTAATCATGGGTTCCACGGTCACCGTCCTATAGGCCTGGACAAGGCCCAAGGCGCGCAGGCTCACGGGGATATCGGCAAGCCGCGCACGGGCCACGCGCACCGGCACGGGCGGTCTGTGGGGTTTGAGCGGAGCGGGTCTATGGATGAGCCGGTACATGAGGAGCAGTGCGAGGGCGCCCACGAGGGCCAAGGCTGCGCGTTTGGTTCTTGACATGTTCTTTAAGGTTTCCCGGGCATATGACGCGCGGCGGACAGGCGCCAGCCGCCGCCCAGCGCCTGATAGAGGTCGATGGCCGCGTCGAGTTGCGCGAGCCGCGCTTGGGTATAGGCGTTTTCGTCGCCAAGCAGGGTCTCTTCGGCCGTGAGCACGCTGCTTACATTGACGATGCCGGCCTGGAGCTGGGCTTGTACGGCCCGCAAAGCGCGACGCGCCTCGATCACGGCTTGTCGCTCCCGGCCCTGCTGCTCGGTGGCATAGTGCAGGGCGGTAAGCGTCGTTTCGACGTTGGTGAAGGCACGGACTACGGTTTCTTCATAGGTTACGACGTCCTCCCGGTAGACCGCGCGGCTCACGGCGAGCTGGCCTGTGAGCGCGCCGCCGGCAAAAAGCGGCTGACTGGCCGCGGTCGCCGCGTTTAGGAGCAAGGAGCCCGGCGCGAGCAGGGAGCGCAGGGCCGTACTGGTGGTGGACGCCGACCCGGTCAGATTGATGGTCGGGAAGAAGCTTGCAATTGCGCTACGGACATTGGCGTTGGCGGCGCGCAGGTTAGCCACGGCCTGTGCGACGTCGGGACGCCTCTCCAGGAGCTGCGAGGGTAGTCCCGGGGCGAGCGGCGGTACCACCAGATCGCGCAAGCGCCCGCCGGGGATGGCCAGTCGTTCGGGCGGGCGGCCCACGAGCAAACCAAGCCCCAGGGCCTCCTGGCGCAGTTGCGACCGTAAGGCCGGTATGGTGGCCCGTTCGGAGGCCACGAGCGCGGCCTGCTGGGCCACGGTCACGGCATCGACCGTGCCGGCGGCAAATTCGGCCTGCAGTTGGGTGAGGAGCGCGGTGGCGGCCGCGAGGTTGCGCCGGCCGATGCGTAGCGCCGCGCGGTCGGCCAGGACCTGAAACCAGGTGGTCGCAACGGCCGTGACGGCCGTCAGCGCGACCGTGGCCCGGTTGAACCGGGAGGCGGCGGCATCGGCGAGCGCGGCCTGCAGGGCATCGCGGTTCTTGCCCCAGAGATCCAGCATATAGGCAATCTGCGCGGAGGCGCCGTAGGTGGGGCTCGCTGCGACCCGGGCGAGCGTCGCTGTCTGGGGCGCGCGTTGCCACTGGGCATTGGCCCCGAGGTTTACCTGCGGCAACAAGGGGGCACCGGCGACGGTCACTTCGGCATTGGCGGCCTCGAGCTGCGCGGCTGCGATCTGGATGCTGAAGTTATGGCGTTCGGCAAGCGTAATGAGGTGGTCGAGCGCCGGGGAGCGGAAGCCGCGCCACCACGTGCGATCCGGCCAGAGCGGGCGCCGCTGGGCCGGCGCGGCCAGAAACGCGGGCGGCGCGGCCAAGGGGGGTGTGTGAAACGCCGGCCCTACGGCGCAGCCGGCTGTGAGCGCGAGGCCCACGCCCACGAGCAGGCGGCGCCGGGCGCGCCGCGGGGGTCGGGGGCACGGACTGCGGATCGCACCCGGCATTACGGGTCCTGGGGGTTTACGGGCACCGGCACAGGGGGGCGGATCCATGCGGTGGCGTGTGGGTGTAGGCGCATGGGGCCTCACTGTACAGGTCTAGGCCAGTTTTGCTAAGCCCAGGGCGCGTAAGCAATCGTTACCGTCACCGGGGACCGCCTAAGGGGATGACGCGGGGGCGCGGTGCGCAGGCCTCTTTATTGTATCTCTTTGTCAATTATGCCCCCGCGGACGTTGACAGTGAGGGGAGGGGCTGCTAAAAAGCGCCCATCGCGGCGCGCCGCTTATCGGGAGGGTCCGACCTCCAATGGGCAGTACGAGCCATACAGCCAAGGCCTGAGGCCGACCCCGTTTCGCACCACGCCGGATCGCGGTCCCCTTCAGGATGACTGCGGGTCCGGGACCTACCGTAGTCCCCCACCCCCTAAAACCACCAAGAACTCTCGAGAGGCGGGCCCCTTACGCGTCACCATGGGCGCCTCGCCCTTCGATCATTTAGGGATCTGTTCATGCAGGTGCATGTTCTTCAGGCGTTACGGGCCGCGCTCTTGCGCGCCAAGGCGGCACAGGCCCGACAGGTGGAACGCCGCGCCCTGGTGCGCAAACCGGCGGCCGAACCAGAGGAGATGGCCGTCCCCGAGGCCTTGTTGATACGCGTCCAGGACCGGTTGCGGATCGCGCAGTTGCGCAAAGGACCGAAGACGGTTGGTAATCGCCTCGCCTTATGGCTGGCTTTGCTGGGTCCAGGCCTTTTGGTCATGCTCGGCGACAACGACGCGGGCGGCGTGATCACCTATGCGCAAACCGGTGCCCTCTACGGGCTCGGGATCTTTCTGCCGCTCATGATCCCGCTCGGCTTCATGGCGTATTTCGTGCAAGAGATGACCATACGCTTGGGCACCGTCACCCGGCGCGGCCACGCCGAGCTCATATGGAAGCGCTACGGCGCCTTCTGGGGCATATTTTCGATCGTAGATCTCGTGATCGCGAACCTCCTGACCCTCATGACCGAATTCATCGGCGTGCGTGTGGGCGGTGCGGTCTTTGGGCTCTCGTATTGGCTCACGGTCCCCGTGACGCTCGTGTTCGTGGCCTTTGTGCTCGTCTTTCTGCGCTATTGGACGTGGGAGCGCATCGCGCTTTTCATAGCGGCCTTGAACCTCGTCTTCGTGCCTTTGGCGATCCTCTCCCATCCGCACTGGGCGGCGGTTGGCCAGGCCTTTATCGGTGGGAACTGGAAGATCCCGGGCGGCCTTTTCTCGGCGGGATTCCTGATATTACTGTCGGCCAATATCGGGACCACGATCGCCCCCTGGCAGCTGTTCTTTCAGCAGTCATGCATCGTGGACAAGGGGTTACTGCCTCAAGATATCGAGGCGAGCCGGCGCGATCTGATGCTCGGGGTGATCGGCATGGTGCTGGTTGCGATCGCTATCATCGTGCTGACCGGCCAACATCTGCATGCCTTGCCGACGGCCGCCCGGATGGGGGTGCAGGGCATACTGCACGCCCTGAAGGCCCACGTCGGGGGATGGGCGATGGACCTCTTTGCCTTAGGGCTCATGGAGGCCGGACTCATATCGTCTATCGTCATCACGGCCAGTACTGCCTGGGCGGTAGGCGAGGCCTTGGATATCCCACGTTCCCTAAACGATGCCCCGCGCAAGGCCTGGGCCTTTTACGCGCCCGCGGTTGTGGGCTCTGCCGTGGCCGCGGGCGTCGTGATGTTGCCGCACGTGCCCTTGGGTTTTTTGAACATCACGGTGCAGGTGATCGCGACGATCTTCATGCCGGCTGCTATGTTGTTTTTACTGATGCTCGTCAATGATCCCGAGCTCATGGGCACGTTTACGAATAGCCGCAACCGGAATATGGTGGCGGTAGTCATCATGGTGTTATTGATTGCGTGCAATGGCCTCTATGGGCTTGTTACGATCTTCCCGCACGCATTGGGAGGTAGCTCATGAAACGGGCAGACCAGGTCGATCATGCCGAATTGGCGCGCTTGTTGCGAGAGGAGGGCTGGGACCGCAACCTGCCGCCGGTGACCCCCAAGACCCTGAAGGCGTGGCAACAGGCCGTGTTCTGGGGCCTTAGGCTCTATATCGTCGTCATGTTGTTGGTCGTGATCTGGGCGTTTGCCCACGGGGCACGGTCCTAGGGGGTCCCGGTCCCGAGGCCGCGCGCGCCCGGTTCGGACACGCGCGGCGCTAACCGGGGATGGACTGCGCGAGCCACCAGGCGCCGCCGCCCCACGTCCCCACCCAGAGCGCCGCGCCCAGCGTGCTCCATAAGGCGTAGGGCCGAAAGCCCATCGCCGCGCTGCCGGCGATGTAGCCTTGCAGTTGACGCAGCGGAACAATGTAGCGGCCCACGATCACGATTCCCGCACCGTATCGGTGAAAGAGCTCGTGGACACGCTCGATCATGTGTGGCGTGATGCGCAAGTATTTGCCGTAGCGCATGAGGCCCAGGCGCCCGTAACGGGCCCCGAGCCCATAGGCGAGATAGCCCCCGAGCAGGGCCGCGGCGAACGCAAGTGGCAAGACCTCCTGGACCGCGAACACCCCCTTGGCCGCCAGAAAGCCCGCCGTCACCACCACCGCCTCGCCCGGGGCAAAGATGACCCCGATGTTTTCAGCAAAAAGGACACCGACCAGCGCCCACAGGCCGTAGCGGTGCATGATGGGGCTTGCCATCTGAATGAAATGGCCCAGGGTCGTCAGAAACCAGTGCATCATGGCGCCGTCCTCGTGTAAGCATGTCCTGGGGTCGCGCCGCGGGCAGGTCTGTCCGCGCGTAAAAGCGGCACGGTATTTTACAATGAGATTATAGGCGGCCTACCGGGCTCGATACCAGCCAGGGCGGTCGTCACGGCACCGTCACAGACGTCGGGCTGTCAGCGGTTTGTCGCCAAGTGGTCATGGCAACGTCACAGAGGCTCGCAAGACTCGTCCTGCCTAAAAAATAAAGGGAGGGCGATATGGGTTGCGGGTCTCGTGAAGGGGCGGTTTGTGATGGTGTCGGCGTATTACGGATGCGCGGGGTGGCGGCGGGGCGCCTCGGGTTGTGGGTGTTTCTTGGCTTGCTCGTCAGTGATCCAGGCTGGGCGGCATCGGACAAGGCCGCCGTAAGTGTCGGGACGGTCAACGCGGAAAGCACGGCGCCCGCGCAGACCAAGGCGCTGCGCAAGACCAACAAAAAGCTGACCCAAAAGCGCATCTTCCAGTCATCCCAGTCCGAGCGCGTGATCGGCGCGCAAGAACTCAAGGCTGCGGGTCCTGTCGGGGGCGCGGCACAGGCCCTGGCGGAATCGCCCGGGGTGCGGGTGGTGAGCGCCGGGGCTACGGGCGCGCAGCGCGCGGCGATTAGCGTAAACGGCATAGAGCAGGGTTGGGGTGGCCTGCAGGGGCTCACCTCCAACGGCCTGCTGGCCGTGACCTTCGACGGCGTCCCCATGAATAATCCGGGTTCAGGCCTGTGGGGCACGCCTCAGATCCCTGAGTTGTCTTTGATTTCCGGGATCAATGTCATATACGGCCCCGGCAACCCCGACGGCCGTTGGTACGATAGTCTGGGCGGCACGGTGGGCTTCGTACCGCGGCAACCGGGCGCCCGGGCCGGCGCTGACGTAGGCTTCCTGTTTGGCAGTTATGGTGCCGAAGGGCTCCACTTTACGGCGCGCACGGGTCTGCATGACGGTTACTCGGCAGTCATTGCCGGGGGGGCCACCCAATCCAACGACTATATCCAGTCCGAAGAGGACGGTTTTGCAAACCCCAGCCACGATCAAGCGCTGTATGGCAAGGTTTTGAAGTTTTTCACAAACGGCAGCGTGGGGCTCGGCGCCTATGTCGCCAATTCGACATCCTACCGTCCGGGCTTTATCCCCACAGCTCCGATCGCAGGGCTTACCGTCAACGGTTTCACGAGTTCCGGGGCGAGCGTGCCGGGGCCACTCTATAGCGAGACGACGTCGGGCTACTATGGCGGAACCCCGTTTGCCATATGGCACAAGCAGGTGGAAAACGACACCTATCTCTTTTATGTCCCCTTGACGCTCACCACGTCGGCAACGAGTGCGTGGCACAACACGCTCTGGTACCGCCACGGCAATCGGCTGCATAACCACTACAACGATTTCAACCAGGGCGCGAGCAATCTGTTTGAATACAACAATCCCTACACGAGCACCGTAGGCGACAAACTCGTCTATGATCTCGGTCTTCCCGATAATGCGGTCAAGGTCGGCGGGTATTACCTCTATAGCGTCTACAACACCAAAAACGCGTTTTACAATCCCGCTGTGACCGATCCCGCGGGGATCGCCTACACCTATTCGTATCCCTCAAAGTATCGCAGCGGCTTTTTCTACCAGAACTTCGGTGCGGTCTTCCTGCAAGATGATATCGGCATCGTGCGCGGCCTTAGCGTAACGCCCGGTGTGCGTGCGGTGTATTTTGGGACCACCTACGCAAACCATGCGACGACAGACTTTCCGCAGGCCAATCTCCAATATGATCCGGAGACGGAGCCAAATAGCTCGACGCGCTTCACCAAGGTCGAACCATCCCTGGACATCCGCTACCAGTGGACTCGGGAGGTGGCGCTCTATGCGCAGAGCGCTACGGCCTACCAGAACCCCGAGGTGGGAGGGGGCGGTGGACCGTATCAGGCCTTGCCGTCTTCGGTGTTGGTGCCGACCGAGGGTCGCTACGATACGGCGGGTATCCATGTTTTGGTGCGCCACCAGGGCTTGGCGCGGCATTTGCTTTTGAATCTGGACTACTACCGCCTGTCGCTCACCAATCAGTTCATTTCCGTCACAACGGCGAACGGTAACGCTGAGGAGGCCACGGGGGATAGTCTTTATCAGGGCGTGAACGTGTCGGTGCAGGATCGACCGGTCGCCGGTATGCACGTTTTTGGGAACGCGGCTTATGAACGTGCCCATTACGTCAATTATACGACAGGGGGCGTTGCCTTCGCGGGGCTTGCGGTCCCTTATGTCCCGAACGAAACGGCAAGCGCCGGGATCAGCTACCGCAAGTTCTGGAGCGGCATGATCGTCACGCCCAAGATCTGGGATAGCTTTACCGGATCCCAGCATCTCTTCAACAACGATACCGGGTCGCCGTCGGCACAGACACTGCCGAGCTATAACCTCGTCAATGCGGCGCTGGCGCTGTCATTGCCGGTCGGTAATCTCAGCGGGCACCCCGAGGTCCTTAAGCTGTCGTTCTCGCTGCTAAACGTCCTCGACAAGCGCTTCAACGCCTATGCCTACGTGAGTTCCGGCGGCTATCTGGGCGGCAATAGCGCCGGGGCCACGCTCGCCTACCCGGGTGCGCCGCGCACCTACTACGTGTCGGCGGATTTGCGCTTCTAAGGTCCGACGCGGCTACGGGCTTGGCTTAAAGGGGGGGGGCACGGCGGTCGCCGTGCCCCCCTTTTTTAGTTTTTAGCGAAACACGACGGTACGCCGCCCATGGATCAGTACGCGATCGTCTAGATGATAGCCAAGCCCGCGGGCCAGTACCGTCTTTTCGATATCGCGGCCGTAGCGGACGAGATCCGAGGGCTCATCCGAATGATCGACGCGCGCGACGTCTTGTTCGATGATGGGGCCATCGTCGAGGTCGGCTGTCACATAGTGGCAGGTGGCGCCAACGAGCTTCACGCCGCGCTCATAGGCCTGATGATAGGGTTTGGCGCCCTTGAAGCTCGGTAGGAAGCCGTGATGGATATTGATGATGCGCTGCGGGTAGCGTTCGCAGAGCGCAGGCGGAAGGACTTGCATGTAGCGGGCGAGCACCATCACATCGCCGGCGGCGGCCTCGAAGAGCTCGGCCACGGTGGCGAAGGCCTGGGCCTTGGTCGTGGGCGTTACGGGCACGTGATGAAACGGGATGCCGTGCCATTCCACGAAGTCGCGGTGCGTGTCGTGGTTCGAGATGACGCAGGGGATCTCGATCTCCCATTCGTGGGCTTGCCAGCGCGCCAGCAGATCGTAGAGGCAGTGACCGAGTTGGGATACGAGGATGACGACCCGTTTCTTGCGGGCACTGTCCACCACGCGCCAGTTCATGGCGAATTCGGTGGCGATCGGTGCGAGCCTTTCCCGGAACTCCTTTACGCCAAAAGGCAGTGAGTCGGCACGGATCTCCTGGCGCATGAAGAAGCGGCGCCCTTCCGGGTCGGCATGGTGGCTGGCCTCGGTGATCCAGCCGCCGTGGGCGGCGATAAAGCTACTAACGGCGGCGACGATGCCCACGCGATCGGGGCACGACAGGGTCAAGATGTAGCGGTGCGTCATAAAGGCCCCATAGGGCGGCTGACCGGGGGACGTATCGTATCACGAGCGGTACGGCGGCCGGAGGGGCCGGCGGGGATGGGGCCCTGATAGCACAAGTCGGCGGCCGTGTGAGCTTGCCAGATGCGAGACCTTTCGCCACACTGCCCGGGCAAGCTTATCGCCACCGGGATCCAGCCATGCCCAAGACCCGCGTCAAGATCGCCGCGACGACCCCCAAAAAGATCGTGCGCCGTGCCGCGCGGACCCGCGCGCCGGTCATTGCGGCCGTGGATCTCGGTTCTAATAGTTTTCATCTGGTGATCGCCAAGGTCGAAAACGGGGAGCCGATCGTCGTCGATAAGCTGCGCGAAATGTTGCGGTTCGGTTCGGGGCTCGATGGCAAACAGCGCATCAAGCCGACCGCGGCCAAGGCGGCGCTGGCCTGTCTGCAGCGCTTTGGCGAGCGTCTGGCCTTGTGGCGGCCAGAGCTCGTACGCGCCGTCGGCACGAACACCTTGCGCCAGGCCGCCAACGCCGAGCCTTTTCTCACCCAGGCCGAGCAACGACTGGGGGTGCCTGTCGAGGTCATATCCGGGGTCGAGGAGGCACGCCTCATTTATCGGGGCGTAAGCCCCGACCTTACACCCGAGGCGCGAGTGCTCGTCGTCGATATCGGCGGGGGCAGTACGGAGCTCATCGTCGGGGCCGGCGATAAACCGGTGGTCTTGGAGAGCGTCGTCATGGGCTGCGTCACCATGACGGATCGTTTTTTGGCGGGCCACCTCCTGAACGAGGCGCGCTTTGCCCAGGCGATCGCCTTCGCGCGTCAGAACCTTGCGCCCCTACGCGCCCGCCTGCGAGGTGCCGGCTGGGGGCAGGTTGTGGGTTCCTCGGGGACGATACGCGCTGTCGATGCCGTCGCCCGCGAGCTCGGGCTCGTGCAGAATGGCCTCACGCCAACCGTGCTGCTCGCATTAAAGGAACAGGTACTAAGGCAGCGTCATGCGCGTAGTCTCGTGTTGCCGGGGCTTGCAAGTGAGCGCGCGCCGGTGTTTGCAGGCGGGCTTGCCATCTTGATGGCGCTCTTTGAGGTGCTGGATATCCAGGCCATGAAGGTCACCAAGGGGGCCTTGCGGGAAGGGGTCTTGCGGGATTTGATGGCCCGGTTGGGCGGCGCCGATGTGCGTGCGGAGGCCGTGGCCCGCTTTGCGACGCGCTGGCCCGGCCCCTACGACGCGCCCGCGCGCGGCCGGGCACTTGCGCTGGTGCAAGGCGTCGCCGCCGCCTGGCGACTCAGTCACGAAGACCAGATCATGCTCGACTGGGCGCTTACCCTGCATGCCTGTGGTCTGGCCGTGAACCCCCTGCGTTATGAACATCACAGCGCGTATATCGTGGCGCACGCCGAGCTTGCGGGGTTTGCGCCTTGCGAGCAGCAGCGGCTGGCGGCACTTATCGCCTTGCAGCGCGGCAAATGGACGCGCCTGGGGCTTGCTGCCATTAAAAAGAGCTATGGACCGGCGAGCGTGCGTCTTGCCGTGCTATTGCGCTTGAGTCTGGCCTTTTTGCGTATCGAGACCTACCTGAACGTGCCGGCCCAGGCCCGTACCTGGCGACTTAGCGCCCGGGGCAATCTCCTCGAGATCCGGGCGGCGGTGCGCGCGGCGGCTACTCGCGACGCCCTCTGGCGCGAGCTGGGACCGGAATTGACGGAGATGCAAAAAGGCGGTTTGCGCTTTCTTCTGGGCGTCTGAGGACCGGATCAGCTGCGGTCGGCAAGCTCTGCGAGGAGCTCGCTTTGCGCGTCACGCACACGGGCCGTACCGGGTTTTAGGGGGCGATAGGTCCCGTCGGGCTGAAGGATCCATGCCCGGCTATTGTCTTTGAGATAGCGGCGCAGGTCGCGCAGTATCCGCTCACGCAGGCGCCGGGGCGCGATCGGAAAGCCGACCTCGACGCGCCGGAAGAAATTACGTTCCATGCAGTCGGCGCTCGCGAGATAGACCTCGGGGTGACCGCCGTTTCCGAAATAGTACACGCGGCTGTGTTCGAGGAAGCGCCCGATGATGGAGCGTACCTGGATGTTTTCAGATACCCCCGCAATCCCCGGCCGCAGACAGCAAATGCCGCGCACGATGAGCTGTATGCGCACGCCCGCCATGGATGCGCGGTAGAGGGCCTGAATGATCTCCGGTTCGGTGAGGGCATTCATTTTAAGGATCATATGGCCTCGCCCCCCAGCCTCGGTAAGTTGCCGCTCCCGATCAATCAAGGTCACCATCTGGGTGTGTAGAGAAAAGGGGCTTTGCGCGAGGCGGCGCAAGGGGATCGCAGCGCCAAGGCTCGTAAGCTGCATGAACACGTGATTGACGTCGTCACCGATGTCGGGATCACATGTGAAGTAGCCGTAGTCGGTGTAGGCCTTGGCGGTGCGCAGATGGTAGTTGCCGGTGCCGAGGTGAACATAGCGGCGCAAGACCGTACCCTCGCGCCGGACCACGAGCGCCATCTTGGCGTGGGTCTTGAAACCGACGATACCGTAGAGGACATGGGCCCCGGCCTCCTGGAGTTTGGTGGCAAGCGCGATATTGGCGGCCTCATCGAAGCGCGCCCGTAGCTCGATCACGACCGTGACTTCCTTGCCCGCGTGGGCGGCTTGCACTAAGGCGTCGACTATCACCGAATCTGGGCCGCTACGGTACATGGTCTGTTTGATGGCGAGCACGTGAGGGTCGGTCGCGGCGCGCTGGATGAATTCCGCTACCGGCAGAAACGACTCGAACGGGTGGTGCAAGAGGATGTCGGCGCGGCGGATCGCGGCGAAGAGATCGGCGCCTTGAGCCAGAACGCGCGGTATCCCGGGAACAAACGCCGGATACTTGAGGTCGGGGCGGTCGACATGATCGTATATCTCACCGAGCCGGTTTAGGTTCACGGGGCCGTTTACGGCGTAGAGGTCCTGGGGGCTTAGTTCAAATTGGCGCAGCAGGAAGGCGCTCGTCGCCTCCGGGCACTCCGCGGATACCTCGAGCCGCACCGCGTCGCCATAGCGGCGTGAGGCAAGCTCGCCCTGCACGGCGCGCAAGATGTCCTCGACCTCCTCGTCTTCGATGTAGAGATCACTGTTGCGCGTGACCCGAAACTGGTAGCAGCCAAGCACCTTCATGCCGGGAAACAGTTGCCCGATGTAGGCATGGATCACTGATGACAAGAGCACGAACTCATGGTGGCCCTGATCGCTGCGGGGCAACGCAATGACCCGCGGCAGGGCGCGGGGGGCTTGTACTATGGCCATGCCGCTATGCCGCCCGAAGGCGTCCTCGCCGGCGAGGGAGACTATGAAATTCAGGCTCTTGTTGAGGATGCGGGGGAAGGGATGGGCGGGATCGAGGCCTAACGGGCTTAAGATGGGGAGCAGTTCCTCTTCGAAATGACCCTTAAGCCAGGCGTCTTGCGCCTCAGACCAGCTGTCGCGTTTAATAATATGGATGTGCGCGGCCGCAAGCTCCGGGATCAGGAGGTCGTTTAGGACCCGGTATTGTTCGGCGACCAGGACCAAGGCCTCGGCCCGTACCGCTTGGAGGGTCTCGCCGGCGGTCTTGTCGTCTGGGGACAGCGCCGTGCCTACAATCTCGGCCCGTTGCTGGAGGCCCGCCACGCGCACCTCAAAGAATTCATCGAGATTGGTGCTGGATATACCGAGAAAGCGCAATCGTTCCAGGAGCGGGAGACGCGGGTCCTTGGCCTGCTCCAGGACCCGCCAATTGAAGGCAAGGACGCTGAGCTCTCGATTGATGTAGAGGGCCGAACGCTTCAAGTCGACGGGGATCATGACGCTCTCGCAGTCTTCAAGGGCCACGTGCGCCGGTCGCAGACGGGTAACCCGATCACGGCAAGCGCCGCTGCGCCCGCCCTTTTTGGCGATGTTAGCACGATTGCGCACGGGGCCCCTTGAGGCCTGGGATCCTGGCCATCCTTGGACCCGACCGGCAGGCCAGGACCACGGTGCATAGCCCTCGTGTTTCCGAGGGGCTTCGGGTATTCTGCCCCATTTTTCAGGAGGCGCTAGCGTGGATGAGCAGGCGAGTATAGAGCAGGTCTTGCGCGAACTGGGCGCCCGGACCGCGTCGCTTCGGGGGTATCTTTGACGTTGCCGCCAAGGAAGAGCGTCTGGTGGAGGTCGAACGCGAACTCCTTGATCAGGCGGTCTGGTCGGACAAGGGGCGCGCCCAGGATCTCGGGCGCGAGCGCGCGCGGCTGGCCGAGGTCGTAGACACCATTCGCAGCCTGGAGGGAGGCCTTGCCGAGGCCGCCGAACTCTATGCGCTTGCCCGTGCGGAGGACGACGCGGCCCTGATCGCGTCGATCACGCGGGATGTCGCGGGGCTGTCTGCGCGCCTTGCGGCGCTCGAATTTCAGCGCATGTTCCCAGGCGAGATGGATCGCGCCAATGCGTTTTTGGACATCCAGTCCGGCTCCGGGGGGACCGAGGCCCAGGACTGGGCGGAGATGCTGTTGCGCATGTATCTGCGTTATGGCGAACGGCGGGGTTTCGCGACCGAGCTCGTGGAGGTCTCGGCAGGCGAGGTCGCGGGCATCAAAAGCGCCACGATCAAGTACACGGGGCCCTATGCGTTTGGCCATCTGCGCACCGAAACGGGTGTCCATCGGCTAGTCCGCAAGTCCCCGTTCGATTCCGGCAATCGTCGCCACACCTCGTTTGCCTCGGTGTTCGTCTATCCTGAGATTGACGATGATATCGAGATCGAGATCAATCCGGCCGATTTGCGGGTCGATACCTATCGGGCGAGCGGGGCGGGTGGACAGCACGTGAACCGTACGGACTCAGCGGTGCGTATCACGCATGGGCCGAGCGGTATCGTGGTGCAGTGCCAGACCGACCGGTCGCAGCACAAGAATCGGTCTCAGGCCATGAAGATGCTGAAGGCGCGGCTCTATGAACTCGAGATGCAAAAGAAGCGCGAGGCGCAAATGCGTCTCGAGGAGAGCAAGTCCGATATCGGCTGGGGTAGCCAGATACGCTCTTATGTACTGGATCAGTCGCGGATCAAGGATCTGCGCACGGGTGTCGAGATCGCCAATACCCAGGCCGTTTTGGACGGCGATTTGGATCGATTCATAGAGGCGAGTCTAAAAAGCGGGTTATGAGCGGAGAGACTGGATTGGATGCAGGACAGGACGGCGCGCCGGGCGCAGCCGAAGAAGACCGTCATATAGCGCAGCGGCGCGAGAAGCTGAAGGCATGGCGCGCGCAAGGGCAGGCCTATCCCAACGATTTCCGGCCGACCGCCCAGGCGGCAGCGGTCCATGCGCATTGCGCAGGCCTCGCCGAGCAGGCGCTCGCCACCGAGGGCGTCGTGCATCTCGGTGGCCGGCTCATGACCAAGCGGATCATGGGACGGGTGAGCTTTTGTCATATTCAGGATGAGTCCGGGCAGATCCAGGTTTTCGTGGAGCGCAATACCGTGGGCGATGAGATCTACGAGGCCTTCCGGCATTGGGATCTGGGGGACATCCTCGGCGTCAGCGGCCGGCCTTTCCGAACCAAGACCGGGGAGTTGAGCATACGGGCCGATACGCTGCGTTTACTGGCGAAAAATCTCAGGCCTTTGCCCGAGAAGTTCCATGGTCTCACGGATCAAGAGATCCGCTACCGTAAGCGCTATCTCGATCTCATCATGAACCCGGAGACGCGCCAGATCTTCCAGCGCCGCGCGCAGATCGTCGCCTATATCCGGCAATTTTTGGGCGAGCGCGGATTCAGCGAGGTGGAAACGCCGATGATGCAGCCATTGGCCGGGGGGGCGGCCGCCCGTCCGTTTGTGACCCACCACAATGCCCTGGATATCCCGCTCTTTCTGCGGATTGCGCCTGAACTGTATCTAAAGCGCCTGGTCGTGGGAGGCTTTGATCGGGTGTTTGAGATCAACCGTAACTTCCGCAACGAAGGGCTCAGCACGCGGCATAACCCGGAATTCACGATGGTGGAGTTCTACCAAGCCTATGCCGACTACCGGGATTTGATGGATCTGACCGAGACCTTGCTGCGCGGTTTGTGCGAGACGGTCATCGGGCGCTCGGAGTTGGTTTATCAGGGGGAGCGCTACGATTTCGGTAAGCCCTTTGCGCGTCTCACGGTAGAGGAGGCGATCCGGCACTATCACGCCGATGCGCCGGCCGATCTGCGCGATGTCGCGGCCCTTACGGCCTTTCTTCGCAAGCGCGGCCTGCCGATCGAGCCGGGCTTGGGGGCGGGCGGTCTGCAGATGGCGATTTTCGAGAAGACGATCGAGGCGCAGTTATCGTCACCAACCTTCATCACGGCCTATCCGGCCGAGGTTTCACCGCTCGCGCGGCGCAACGACCGCGACCCGTTCGTAACGGACCGCTTCGAGTTTTTTGTCGGCGGCCGCGAGATTGCCAATGGTTTCTCGGAATTGAACGATCCCGAAGATCAGGCCGAACGGTTCCGGTTGCAGGTGGAGCGGCGTGGAGGCGGGGATGAGGAGGCGATGCACTATGACGCCGACTACATCGAGGCGCTGGAATATGGTATGCCGCCGACCGCGGGTGAAGGTATTGGGATCGATCGCCTGGTCATGCTCTTTACGGACGCCCCGAGCATCCGGGATGTGATCTTGTTTCCGCATATGCGCCCGCAGGGATCATGAGCAAGCCGCCTGTCGTGTTCCTTATGGGGCCGACAGGGGCCGGGAAGACCGCAGTGGCCTTGGCCCTCGGCCAACGCCTGCCCATCGATGTCATCAGCGTCGATGCCGCGCAGATTTACCGCGGTCTCGATGTGGGCACCGCGAAGCCGTCTCTGGCCGAACGCCGGGCCGTGCCTCATGCCCTCGTCGACATCCGCGATGTGGCCGAGACCTATTCGGCCGCGGTCTTCTGTGCGGATGCATCGCGGCTCATCACGGCGAGTTTCCGGCGAGGCCGCGTCCCGGTGCTGGTCGGAGGCAGCAGTTTCTATTTCCGGGCCCTGGAGCGCGGTTTACCGGAACTACCCACCGCGAATCCAGAGCTACGGGCCCAGCTTGCGGCGGAATGGGCCGAGCGCGGCCTTGCCGCCCTCTATGCGGAACTGGCCCGATGCGACCCACTCCGGGCGCAGGCGATCGCCCCGACCGACCCCCAACGCATATTGCGCGCGCTCGAGATCGTTCGTATGGCCGGGTCCGTGCCCGTACTCGGCTCCGCGGTCCCCGCGATGGGGGAGGTCGCCATCCTCAAGTTTGCGGTCATGACAGATGAGCGCCGCACGCTCCATGGGCGCATTGCGGCGCGTTTCCGGCGCATGTTGGCGCGCGGCATTATCGAGGAGGCTATGTGGCTGCACGGGCAGGATCTTCCGCCCATCGCACCGGCCCTGCGGCTCGTAGGCTACCGCCAGCTTGGGGAATACCTGCGCGGTAAAATCCAGTATAATGAGCTTGTCGAGCAGGGGACCGCAGCGACGCGGCAGCTTGCCAAGCGGCAGCTCACTTGGTTGCGCGCCGATCCCGGCGTGCGGTGGTTGGACGGGGGTTCTCTTACGGCAGACCACTGTGCGGCCCGGATCCGCGAGGTCATAGAAAGAAGACTGGATTACCCATCTGTAGGCAAGTGAATGCCTCAGTCACCGTAATAGAAGAACAGGAGAACTGTCATGAGCCAGCATAGAGGGCAGGCTTTACAAGACCCTTATTTGAACGTCCTGCGCAAGGAGCATGTGCCCGTATCGATCTTTTTGGTCAACGGTATCAAGCTACAGGGCCAAATCGAGTCGTTCGATCAGTTCGTCGTCTTGTTGAAGAATACGGTAAGCCAAATGATTTATAAGCACGCCATCTCGACTGTAGTGCCGAGCCGGCCGGTCAAGTTTACGTTCGATATGGACGAAGCAGATAAGGGAGCCGGCAACGAGTAGCGGAGAGGGTGAGCGCGACCCGGGTGGCGAACGGGCGATCCTGGTCCATCTGCGTCTCGCGGATGCCACGGAGCAGGAGGATCTCGAGGAATTACGGTTGCTCGCAATCTCGGCCGGGGCTCGTATTGTGGGCGTCGTCGAAGGGGCCCGCCAGCGGCCGGACAGTGCGACCTATGTAGGTTCCGGTAAGGCCGAGGAGATCCGAGTGCAGGCGGCCGCGACGGGGGCCGAGCTCGTGTTAGTGAACGCCGCCCTGTCGCCCGGTCAAGAACGGAATCTCGAAAAGGCCGTCGGGGTACGGGTGCTCGACCGGACCGGGCTCATACTCGACATCTTTGCCCAGCGTGCCCAGTCGCATGAGGGGAAGTTGCAGGTTCAGCTGGCGCAGCTCGAGCATTTGGCGACGCGGCTCGTGCGGGGTTGGACTCACCTCGAGCGCCAGAAGGGCGGTATCGGTCTGCGTGGTCCGGGGGAGACGCAGCTCGAGAGCGATAGGCGCATGTTAGCCGAGCGCATCCGCGTCTTACATAAACGCCTCGATAAGGTTCGCAAGCAGCGGCTGATCCGGCGCCGGGCCCGGTCCCGATCGGTCATACCGACCGTATCGCTCGTCGGTTACACGAATGCCGGCAAGTCCTCGCTCTTCAATGCGCTTACCGGGGCTCGGGTCTACGCCGCCGACCGCTTGTTCGCGACGCTAGACCCCACCATGCGGCGCGTCGACCTGCCGGGTACGGGGCCTATGATCCTCGCCGATACCGTCGGATTCATCCGCCATCTCCCACACGAACTCGTCGCCGCGTTTCGGTCCACGCTCGAAGAGGTGGAGTTCGCAGACCTTCTGTTGCACGTGATTGACGCGAGTCATCCCGATCATCAGGCCTATGAACGGCAGGTCGAAGAGGTCCTGGGGGAGATCGGGGCCGAGGCGGTGCCGCGCCTCATCGTCATGAACAAGATCGATGCCTTAGGGGAGGGGCCGCGGATCGAGACCGACGGTGCCGGGCAACCTTACCGGGTCTTTGTGTCGGCCCAGACGGGTGCGGGCATGGCGGAACTCTTGCAGGCCATCCAATCTCGACTGGGACCGCGGCGCGTGCAGGTGCGGGCCCGGATACCGGCCGAGGACGGGCGTTTGCGGGCGCGGCTTTACGCCGCGGGCAATGTCTCCTCGGAGGTTGTCGAGGGGGATACGCTTTTGATCACGCTCGAGCTATCCCGCGAGGAGTGCCGGTGGATCGCAGGCGAGCAAGGCGCGGAGCTCACCTTTCTGCCGGTGTCAGGCCTTAGCGCCGAGGATGGCATGACGCATCTTGCCTAAACGGCATGCGCAAGCGGTTGCGCCCTAGCTGTCACCGTGGCGCCCATGCTTGTTGATGGACTGAGAATGCCCCCATGTCGAGAGGGAGGTCACGCGTACCCCGACCCACCAATAGTCACCGATACTGTCGCGGCTGTGACCCCCGACAAGCTCGTGACCATCGCTTAGGCGTACCCGCTCGAGATAGCTCTCCGCATCCTGCCGCTTACGAAACAACGACCAGTTGACCGCATTGTCCAAAGGAACTCGGCTCGGTACTTCGCGATCGTTTTCCAAGACTGTATATGACACGGCAATCCTCCGGCCCATCCGATGCTTTGGTCTTATCATAGTCCATAGGGTGGCCGTTTGCCTCGCACCAATGTCAGGGCGATAGCTGGCGGTGCGTGGGCTTGTGACCTACGACGGAGGAAACTGGCACGGCCATGACCCAGTCCCAGGAATTGTCGAGGTAGATGGTGCCGCCGACGATGACCGGATCTACGATACCAAAGCGCCCGCCCACATATTTTTCTCCGATGAGGCGCCCTGTACGGGGGTTCAGGACGAAGAGGCGAGGCCCTGTGCTGATAAAGAGCTTTCCATCGGCATAGGTGGCGGGACCGCGGCCGGCCCCAGCGGCGCCTGCCTTAGGGATGTGCCAAGTCCACAAAATCTTGCCGGTATGGAGGTTGTAGGCCTGAAAGATATTGTTCACGGGTGTTCCGACATAGACCGTATTGCCGTGGATCATGGGCATCCCGCCTTTGAAGGCGGGGGGCTTGGGGCCGAATCCCATGGTATGGGTCCACAGCACATGACCGTCTTCGGCGTTGTAGGCGCGTACGATGGTCGTCATGGTGGTGTGCCCACCGTGCGAGGGGACCACGCCCACCGCATCCATGACGACGACACCATGAGCCACGGCCGGCGCCACGTCCCCAAGCCCTGTCTTGGTGGCATCCTTGATGGTGGCCTTCCATACGATGTGGCCGTTCTGGGCCGATAGGCAGTAGAGGTAGGGGATGACCGACAGCGCCACGTAGACATGGCCATGGTAGACGGCCGGGTCCGACATATTGGCGATGCCTCCCGCGCGCTTGAGCCATATCTGGCGCCCTGTGGTCGCGTTTATGGCATAGATATTTCCAGAACCGGTATCAATGAAAAGACGATTTTCGGCAATGGCGGGCGTCGGCATGGTGGCGCCCATGGTTCCGAAGTGCCAAAGAAGTTTGCCGGTCTGTCTATCTAGGGCATAGATCCCGTTGTAGCTCACCCCGGCGCCGCGCGCTGCCGTGTTTTGCGAGTAGCGCTGAACGTTGGAAAAGTTGAAGCCCACATTGCCGGCCGATAGATAGACGATATTGCCGGAAACGAGCGGGTCTCCCATGAGCGTGTTTCCGACAGGACTCGTGCGCCATATGAGTTTCCCGGTACGGGCATTTAAGGCATACGCGAATTGATCATCACTTTCTGCGTAGATCACGCCATCGACTGCGGAAACGCCGAGGGCGTTGCCATAGAATTGCGTCATGGTGGCAAGCGCCAGACGCTCTCCATAGACCTTGGCGCCGTAGGGCGCATGGCGGGACAAGGGCCAGGCGCGCGCCTCGGCGTAGCGCCATGTAACGCCGTTTTTGAGCCAGGTCGGGCTGCGCGCCGTCGCTGGGAAATCGGCATCGTGGCGCGGGTTACCGTAGGCGTGTGTCCAGGATCGCGGGAAACCGGCCTGATCGCTGGGTCCGGGATTGTTTTGCGGGAGATAGATACGGGCGTAGGGGCCGTGTCCCGATCCGGGTACGAGCGCTGCCGACAGAACCGGCGCGGATAGCAAGGTGAGGGGGAAGGCGAGGCGTGCAAGTAGCGGGCTCGAGCGGGGCATAGTGTCCTCCTTGACAGGCCGTACCATAGCGCAGATAAGCCCGCACGGGACGGGACAAAAGCCCGGGCCGGCCCGCGTGGAGCTCGTGACCGTGTGGGGCCCGCAAACCGGAACGCGAGATTCTCGCCGGCGAGTTGCCAGGGTTGTCAGCATAATGAGCAGGCCGCTGTGCTGGTACTCGTGAAAATGGCGATACAGGGCGGAGCGTGTGATCCGGATCTTCCTGAACTGCGCCTTGGCTCGGCGTCTGATGAGCTCCCTGCTGGACGAACAGAACGAGGTCTGGATTGAGCGGTGCTCCCCCGATACGGTTGAATTCCTTAAGTGGCGGCGCGACAGTTCACGCACACCGGAGGTCATTTCGTAGCTCGGCGAGAGACAAGACGTCCCTATGGGGTCGAATTTACAGCAAGGACCTGGCCTTGACCGGCGCAGCGGCGTGCCTGTCGAACAGATCGATCGACGAGATCTCCATCCATAAGGGCCAAAACTGACGGGTCATCGTCAGGAATCTTGAGTGAGGGCACTCGACGCAGAGCCCCGCTTCGCGGCCTTGCGCTTGTCGAAATGACGGAGCTTAGATGAGGTATTTCGTAGCACTACCATACAGGATAATCGCCCTGGTCTGAACTCTTCGACGGAGGTGTCATGCGGCCGCGCGATCAGCGAGCGGGGATATAGGACCACACCAAAAGGGTGGGCGCGAGCCACCGTATCGAGAACCTTGACGCGGCCACGAAGTCTCTGTCACTCATGGAGGCGGGGTCTCCATGGCATAGCGTGTGACGTTAAATCCAAGCCAAGACTTGGACCCGTAGACCGTTAGGGAATCGTAGGGTTCGATGCGATCAAATGCTTGCCTCGGCACGCACACCCTGCCGGCCCAGTAATGGCGTAAAGCCGCCAGATCGATCTCGTTGCACGGATAACGGCCTACTATACGGTCCTTTTGGAGAACGACTGTCTTCAATTCGTAGCGTATGCCGACCGCGTAGTTCGCGATCCATGGGACCCCGAGCAGCCATGGAAGAGCGCCAAAGAAACCTCCGGTGACGAGGGGCAGCAATACAAACCTCCGAGTACGCCGCCCCATACCCCGTGTCTGGCGCGTGTCGTAACCGGCAGGCGCTATTGGCCTGGTCCCGACCTTCACCCAGGCGATCCCGTATAAAAGGCCCCCTATAATGCTCGGCCAAAAGACAGTATGAATGTAGGCAGGGCTTACGAAAAAACCTTGCCCAAAACATAGAACGCCAAGATTGAGAACCGCAGCGAGGTACGACCACAAAAGTATAGCGCGCTGCAGAAGAGGCCGCGGCCCCCATCGTTCCCGTCTGTCCGCGAGGCCCACAGCCGCCTTCATCGGTCGGACGCACGCGCGGAGGCGCTCTGCCCCTTCATTGGGACGCATAGCCCGATAGAGTCACGGGCGCAACCGCATGCCCGAAGCCGTGCCGTGCGGTCACCGTCATCGTGAGCGGGTGTTTTTATCGCGCAACAAGGCGTTTCCACAAAGCCGCCCCTCCTCGTTTGTCCATCCTGGTCCCGCATTCTTTTATTCGCGGCGCCCTTTTTAGAGGTCGTCTCCGCGCGTAGGGCTTCATGAGGGAGTGCCCCAATCGCCGCGCCCAGGGAAACCAAACATTAGGCGATAGGGAGCATAGCAAAAGTTTCCCCAAAAAAAGAACCCAAGCTTTTCTGCCGCTGGCGCTTAGGCATGAGTGAAGTGGTCCCCCGTTGACGGACCTCTAATGGATGGATTAAACCAACCACTTGGAGGTCACTATGGAACGTCAGGTTCGTGCTCAATATACCGCCGATTACAAGGCGCAGGCAGTGTCATTGGCAGAGAGCCTCGGAGCGGCAAAGGCTGCTCGCAAGCTCGGTATTCAAGCGTGCGCTG
>JAKAXM010000046.1 GCA_021816625.1 Pseudomonadota bacterium
CGGATGCCAAAGGCCGTGAGCGCAAGCGCTATCGCTACGAGACGATGATGACCCCGTATGACAAGCTGAAATCCCTCCCTGAGGCGGAGCGTTATTTGAGACCCGACTTAAGCTTTGCCATACTGGATAAGATCGCTTATGCCCTTAGCGACAATCAGGCGGCGGACCGTCTTCAGAAGGCCCGTCAGAAGCTATTTCACACGATTCGCGAACAGAATCTCAAATCCGGCTGAGGGTGGCCCTTTACTCTCACTCTTCAGACTCATTTAAGGATTGGAAAATACTGAGGCGCTTGCGCAGTCCGCGTCGCTAGCCCCGTGAGGACTTGCGTGGGCGCGCCGGAGTGGCATGACGGCTTCGCCCCACGCTCGCGTAGCCTCGCAGATGGCCCTGACGAGAATGCCTGCCCGCCCCCGTCCCGCCGCTTGAGGCCCTTTAGTCCCAAGCCCCGGTGGGCGGCCCGGCGGCTCAGGGCGGCGACTACAGGTTGGGTTTCCCACGCCATATTGAGAGGGGTATGTGCCTGGTATAAGTATGTTCCAGGGTGTCCCCGCCCCCATCTTGCCCTGCCTGATCAGGTGTCCTGGCGAGCGGGTGTTTCAATGGCCTCGCGCGTCGATACGTAATGCGGTGTGGCAACGGCGCCGCGTGGCCACATGCCAAGGTGTATGTGAACCGCGCGGCTATAGGCCGGTGGCCCTAAGCCACACACCGCGCACCGCCAGGTCCGCGGCGCTGCCGGGAACGCCGAAAGATATACCCTCCTGCCGGCCTATTAGCGGCGGACGTAAATTGCACAGATGGGGATGCGGACGAAAATTGCTCACTTTGGCAAAGTGGACGCTCCGGGAATACGGGGGGCGCCATAGGCGCACGCCGGCACGAGGCCATCTCCCCTGCGGCGTAATCGTGTAACCCCCGGGCGAGGCCCTCCGCGGAAAGCCGTAGCGTTTACGCCACCTTTAGTGCCTCGGCCAGCGCCGGCACGATGGTGTCTAGGAATCGATTGCCGGGGGCCATTTATCCTGAGTCGAGAAACGTGCCGCCGATGCGATCAAAGGCGTCGATATCCCTGAAAATGTCCGGGCTTCTGAAAAAAAGTGGGATGCTACGCCACGGGCCACGCCATTCAGAGTAACCTACAAGGGTCGGGCCAGGGCCTTAAAGAGCGGTCTTGCGGGGCGGTAGATTTCGACGCGGTACGCCGCGTCTATTGCCATATCAACAATGTGGGAAATCGCGAGGGCCTGGTTTGGGCTCCCATCGTTTGGCCGTCCTTTTTGGGGAATGGTTGGGCGATTTACCGCGTAATTACGGCCATGGCCCGGAGTGGGCGTCGGCGGCGGGCAGGCATTGCACGCCACTGATCGTCAGTTTTTGTTGGGCGCGGAGCGGCACGTTGGGCGGTACGATACGGGAGCGGCGGTTGCCGATTTTACCTAGCGGTCAGCTCGCCTACTTGCTGGAAGAGCGGCAAGTGGGGGTGAGGATTTGCGGGATGTCTGGTCGAGACGGTAGCCGGTGCTTGGTTTTTTTGACGCGCTCCTGTAAACCCGACCTGATCGCCATCGCGCGAGCCTGAAGGGCGCTTGGCGAAGAGACGGGTATGCGTGTATGGCCCATATATTGCAGGGTTTGGGCTTGAGTAAACGCTAGGACCGCCTCCGGGCGGGTAATCCAAAAAGAAAGGCCCGATCGCACCCGGCGGGTGCGACATGAAGCCTACATTAAACATGGGTTTGGCGAGGAGAAGCATATGAAGATGCTTAGGAAAGTCGCGATGGTACGGGAACGGCGGGGCTTGTGGGGAGTTTCCGGGCTGACTTGGGTGGCCTTGACGATGGCGGCACCTGCGTGGGGGGCGTCTGTGGTCGGCACGAACGCGTTTAAATGGGGGAATGACGCCAAGTTGTCCGCGTTGCAGTCGCAGGATAGCGGTGTAGTGAAGGGTGCGAGTGTCGTGTACACGGGGTCGGCACCACATGTAGTCGTCTCGGTAAGTCCCGCTGAGTTTCCTACCCCGAGCTTTGAGGTGGATAATGTCGACAATCCTACCCTCTATCTGCCGGCGGGCAGCGATGTGCACTTTACCTTTATTAATTCGGTCCGCGAGTTTAGCCATAGTATGCAGATTACCCGCCAGGGGCCTCCGTACGGCATGGAGCTCAAGATACAGCCGGTGTTAGCCGGAACATCCTTGTCTCCGGTACCTACGGGCGCCCAGTTCGCGTATGCGAAGTTTAGTTGGCAGCCGGCTTCTGGAACCTATTACTATTTGTGTGTCATACCGGGTCATGCTGCTATGGGTATGTATGGGAAGATCATCGCGCGCTAGGCCATCTTAAAGGGGCTCGCAGGTCGTGAACCGGCAGGCCGCGGTTTTGGCTCAGACCCGGACTGCCGGTGCACGAGTGCCCGTCGTGGTATCACCCTCGCAACAAATCAGAATCGGGTATCGCTACGGTTGGGCGGCGACGCGCGGCCGTGCTAGGGTGATTGGCCGCTATCGGGGATAGGGTCACCCGGTGTATCGGGGTGGCGCGAGCCGCGGCGGAGGCATCCCGCGGGTTCCGCTCTGCCCTGGCTCCTCGAGAGCGGTAAGGCGTCTTACGTAATATCATCGCAGACGAGTATGATCGTGCATGCCGGGGGGCGCGGTGCGAATTCATGGACAGGAGGTGTGACTATGGTGCGGCGATTTCCCCTATATCTTGCGATCGTAACGGGTCTCGGAATTTTCGCAGCGGACAGGGCCTTTGCCCAATTGGGGCCACGGCCTGCGGCCCTCACAACTGTCATCACCGCACGTTCGGATCCCGCGAACCCATTCGTGTTTCCGCGGCCGATGTCGGCGCGTTTCGCGCGTAACCAGATAACAGACGGAACGTTCTTGCGTATCGATGATGGCGAGGACAGGCCCCGCTATCGCGACAATCGGGACCGCGGTGATGACGAGGCCAGACCTTATCAGCCGTTTTTTTACGCCTACCCGCGCCCCGACTATGGGCCATCGGGTGACCGTGGCAATTATGGCGACCGGGGCAATTACGGCGACCGGGGCAATTACGGCGACCGGGGCAATTACGGCGACCGGGGCAATTACGGCGACCGGGGCAATTACGGCGATAGGTATCGCGGCGACGACAATCGCCGTTAGAGGCTTCTGTGGGGCTCGTCGGGGCGTGCGGGGCCCGCCCCCATCTTCGCCCCGGGGCCGAACCCTCTCCCGTGGGCTTGTCGCAGCCCCTCCCGCGATCCGTGCGGCGGCCTGGTCCAGTTTCCTTCCTCAGGCTCTCAAGATTCGGTGCAGCGCCTATGCCACCCGAGGGCATGGCCCCATATCCTGGATGGATACGCCCCCAAGTTTCGACGCCGTCTTGGCAAGTCCTTGTGTAAAAGGGGATTAGACTGAAGTTCCTCCTATAAACCCCCCTGAATTGCCCGAAAAGATGTGATAAATCAAGGCCTAGGGCAGGTTTTGGGTCTGCTGGTATGTGGGCATGCATACTATGACGTATAGGCTTGACATGTAGTGATATGTGGCGTATATAGTAGGCATGCATATCCATATCGTCCCGAATCGTAAGGCATCCCCCACCATTTTGCTGCGGGAGTCCTATCGCGAGGGGAAGAAGGTCAAGAAGCGGACACTGGCCAATCTCTCGAGCCTACCGATGGCGCAGATCGAAGCGATCCGGGCAGTGTTGCGTGGTGAGGAGCTGCGACCGGTCGCGCAAAGTTTTGAGATTACGGAGTCACGGGCCCAGGGGCATGTGCAGGCAGTGGCCTTGATGATGCAACGTTTGGGGCTCGCTTCGGTGATTGGCGCGAAGCCCTGCCCGGAGCGAGACCTCGTGCTGGCCATGATCGCCGCGCGCATCTTAGCCCCGCATACGAAGCTCGCCACCACCCGCTGGTGGCATACCACGACCTTGGCTCAAGACTTCGGAGTGACGCAAGCCTCCGAGAACGATTGCTATGCGGCCATGGACTGGCTGCTGGCCCGCCAGGATCGGATTCAGAAGAAGTTGGCCACGCGCCATCTCGAAGAAGGCGGGCTTGTCCTCTACGACCTCAGCTCCAGTTATTTCGAAGGCAGTACGTGTCCCCTGGTGAAGCGTGGCTACAGCCGCGATGGCAAACACGGCACCTTGCAGGTCGAATATGGGTTGATGACCGATGGCCGGGGCTGTCCGGTAGCGATCTCCGTGCATGAGGGCAACGTGGCGGACCCCACGACCTTGATGCCCGAGATCCAACGGCTCAAACAGGACTTCGGCATTGAGCAGTTTGTCATGATAGGCGACCGCGGCATGATCTCCCAGAAAGCGATCGACGCGATCCGCGCACAAGGGGGCATTGACTGGATCACGGCCCTAAAGGGCGTCTCGATTCGCGCCTTGGTCGAAGACAAAACCTTACAGCCCGATCTCTTTGACGAGCGCAACCTGCTAGAGCTCTCTCACCCCGACTATCCGGGAGAACGCTTGGTCGCCTGTCGCAATCCGGAGTTGCAGAAACTGCGTGGCCACAAACGCGAAGACCTCCTGGTGGCCACCGAAGAGAGTCTTCAGAAGATTCAAGTGCGGGTGGCCGCAGGACGCCTGACAGGGCGAGATCAGATCGGCCTGAAGGTGGGCCAGATCGTGAACCGCTACAAGATGGCCAAACACTTCACCTGGGACATTCAGGACACTGCGTTCTCTTTTACACGCAAGACCGAAGCCATTGCCGCGGAAGCCGCCCTGGATGGCCTCTACATCATCCGCACCTCAGTCGATGCCGAGCGCATGAATGCCGCCACCTGTGTGCGCCACTACAAATCCTTGGCCCAGGTCGAGCGCGCCTTTCGCTCTCTCAAGACGATGGATCTCAAAATACGACCGATTCATCACCGTCTGGCCGATCGCGTAAAAGCCCATATCTTCCTCTGCATGCTCGCCTACTACGTCGAGTGGCATATGCGCGCGGCCTGGCGGGAGTTGATGTTCACCGACGAGGATCAGGAGGCCAAAGAGACCCGTGATCCCGTAGCCCCGGCGCAACGTTCCGCAGCCGCCCAGAGAAAGGCCTCACGGCATCAACAAGACGACGGTACCCCCGTACACAGCTTCCAGGCCTTGCTCGCGGATCTTGCCAGCGTGACACGAAATACTTGTCGTATGTCCCACACTGAGGGAGAGGCATCCACCTTCCCCGTCCTCACCATTCCCAACGCCACCCAAAAGCGGGCCTACGAACTGATCGAAACCACCCCAATGTAGACAGCAGCTGGAACTACGTTTTCAGGTTAGCGGCTTGAAACATAAGGGAAAACCGCTTGGTGCTCGGAGGAACTTCAGATTAGAAGGGGTAGGCGCCGTCTCGGGCTTGTTTTATGGCGCCCTGGCCGTACGGGCCTTTGCCTGGATGCCATATGGCCCTTAGCGTAGGCCAGCCTGTTGCCGAGGCCGTCTGCGGGTCGCTCGCTGGGTCACGGCCCCGCCTGTAGGCTCCGACCGCTTCACTCTTTGCGATTAGCCATATGATTTACACGGGATTAGCGTCGGTCCGGCCCCCCCAGATCGCCTCGTTCCGGCCGTTGATCCGAAAGATGCTCACGGCCGTCTTCTGCCAAATCTCTGGTAAGTCGATAAAAAACCATCCGTTATTCCAAAATAGGGGATGGGTTGGCTTGCAAAAGTACCAAAAAACACATGGCGGTAAAGCCGTTTTCTCCGTATTGCTCCGACACTCGTTAGAGGCATGTCTTTTGGCGGAAATAATATTACGATCACCCCATTGTGTTGACAAAACAGGCTCATCTATACTGCGCGTATCTTCTCCGCCACGCGTGCCTTACCCAGGGAGTGAATGAAAAGC
>JAKAXM010000047.1 GCA_021816625.1 Pseudomonadota bacterium
ACGGCGATCAGCCGTCATGGCGGCATCATGATCTCCAACGAGTCGGCCTTGGGCCAGGCGGGCACCAACGTTTATGTCCGCAACAACGTCCTCTATAACCTGACGGCCCGCCCCATGGAGGTCATAGCGCCCCACGCCATGACCAATTACGCGACGCTCCACATCGACCATAATATGTACTTCAACCCAAACGGCGTGACGTTCGAATGGGATGACAAGAACATCTACGGCATGGCGTTTGCGACGTGGCAGCAGACCACGGGCCTCGACAAATACTCCACCGCAGCCAACCCACTCTACGCAAGCACCTCGACACTCACCTTGAGCGCCAATAGCCCGGCCCTCAATGCCGGTATCGTACTGCCCTCCGTGACCCACGACTTCAATGGCGTGGCCCGCCCCACCAGCGGCTCCTACGACCTGGGGGCCTATCAGTCCTCGCAATAAATCCTCCTGGCATCACTTTCGCCCCGGCTTTCAGTCGGGGCTTTTTTTTGGGTGCGGCTGGCGGGCGCGTTGCCTGCAGGAAGGCCTGGGCCTGCCCGCCAAACCCAAGAGGACGCGCGGTCTGCCTAAGCCACGCTTGCAAGCCTTGCCCGCGCCCGCCGGATTGTCGCCAAAGCCCTCTCTACTAATCCGCCTCGAGCGCTACACCGATGGCACGGCACGCCCCGCGCAGGCATACGCCCACGTGCGTCACCCTTTCGGCCAGACCCGGCGGGGCTTACGGCACCCTCGGCCATCCCTCCCCGTCGCACCCATGCCCGAAATCGGATTTTGGTCCCAACACTTGCACTGACCGACCGCAAGCCTTCTATCCCACGGCGTCTTTGCTGGAAGAGGTCATGTATTGACAGATCCTTGGGGGCCTCACTAGAGTTAATAAATATCTAAACTAGTGTATTAGTGGGGGTGGCATGTTTTTCAAGCAACGCATGAGCGCCGATGGCACGCTGTCTTATTTTTACGGGTGTGGCGGCAAGGGGCTTGCTGTAGCGGTCGACGTGGTGGCCGGCGACGAGGATTGGTTTATCGCCGAGGCCGATAAGGCCCAGGTGCGCATAGCCTACGTGCTGGATACGCATATCCACGCCGATCATTTGTCCGGGGGTCGGGCCCTGGCGGGGCGCATCGGCGCCCCCTATTGCTTACACGAGAGCGATGAAGGCGTGGTCCAGTTTCCCATCCGGGCCTTGAAGGATGGTGAGGTTTTGGAAACGGGCAACGTGTTAACACGCGTCGTCCATACCCCAGGACATACGCCCGATAGCGTCTGTTTGTTGGTCGCCGATCTGCGCCGCAGCCCTGATCCCTGGTTTGCGCTGACGGGGGATACGCTTTTTGTAGGCGGCGTGGGGCGGCCGGATCTGGGTGGCGCGCCCGCCGAAATGGCCGCGCGCATCTATGACTCTGTACACGCGAAGATCTTGACGCTGCCGGATGACCTCGAAATATTCCCAGGGCACGCCGCGGGCAGCGTCTGTGGGGCCGGTCTTTCCGGGAAACCCTCATCGACACTGGGTTTCGAGAAGCGCTTCGACTTTTATCTTACGCTCCCACGCGCCGAATTTATCGCAAAGCTCCTGGCCGAGATCCCCGAGCGGCCGGCCGGCATGGATAAAATCGTCTCCGCCAATCTCGGACATGCGGCATGACCCAGGACACCGTGCGTTTCGCACTATTTTCTGAGGTTTTCGCCGCGCTTGCACACCCTAAGCGTCTGGAGATCATTCATATCCTGGAGAGTGGCGAGTACACGGCCGGCACCTTGGTGGAACGGACCGGTCTTTCCAAGGCCAATGTCTCACAGCACGTGGGCATCTTGAAGGCCCGGGGGCTTGTGTACTGCGAGAAGCGCGGAACCTATTGTTATTATCGCCTCACGAGTCCCGAGGTCTTGCGGGCCTGCGAGAGCGTGCGCCAACTCATTTTGGGGCAGATGGCTGGTGTGACCGAGGCCCACCGGCAGCTTGCCCACGTGACGCCCCTTGTAAGGCGCGGGCGCGATGGCAAACGATAGCGCCGCGTCGTCGACCTACCGCCGCGGGATAGCCCTGAACCGCGGCCAGTTCCTGCTGCAGACCGTGCAGGTCCTTTTCGTCGGGCTCATGATTGGCATGGAGCGCAATGTCCTGCCGGCCATGAGCCGAACCTTTGGAGTGGCGCATGGGGCGTTTTTCTTCCTCGCCTCCTTTGCCATTTCTTTCGGGATCGTCAAGGGCGCCCTCAATTTTGTAGCCGGTGGATTGTCAGATCGTATCGGCCGCAAGCGGGTGCTGCTGCTAGGCTGGCTCGCCGCTATTCCTATTCCGTTGCTTATCTTCTTTGCGCCCGACTGGTGGTGGATCATCGCCGCCAATGTCTTTCTCGGTATCAACCAGGCCTTCACCTGGACCATGACGGTCACGAGCCAAATCGATTTGGCCGACGTTCACCAGCGCGGGTTGGCGGTGGGCATCAACGAAGCCGTCGGATATATCGCAGTCGGCATCGCAGGTCTCCTCACGGGCTACTTGGCGCTCACATACGGGCCGCGCTGGGCGCTGCTCGGTTTTGGGCTTACGGTTATTGCGGTCGCGATCATGCTCCTCACGTGGCTGCAAGACACGATGGCTTGGGTCCGTGCGGAACATACCCAAGACGCTGTGCACGTAGCGCACATCCCGAGGACCCAGATGGGGCAAACGTTTATGCGCGTGTCGTTCCAGGATCCGACCTACCGCGCCCTCTGTCAGGGGGGCGTGGCGAACAAGATCGCCGACACCCTAGTCTGGGTGCTTTTCCCGATCTTTTTTCGTCTCCATGGCTTAGGTGTCGTGCGCATAGGGTGGATCACTGGGGTCTATGCCATGGTATGGGGCTTGTCGCAGTTGGGCACCGGCCATCTCGCCGATCGTATCGGTCGTAAACTTCCGATCGTATCAGGTTTTGCTTTGCTGGCCGCAGGCCTCGTGGCGACCGCCACCGCCGGGGGATTCGTGGCCTGGATCGTATCCGCCATGGTGATGGGCCTTGGTATGGCCCTCCTGTACCCGAATCTTATCGCCGCGGTCTCTGACCTTGCTCCACCGCTTGAACGGGGCCAGATCCTCGGTACGTACCGCTATTGGCGTGATACCGGTTACGCGATAGGCGGCGTGATCCTCGGTTTGGTGGCCCAAGAGACGGGCCGGGTTGTGCCGGCGATTTGGTGCACGGGAGCGATTGTCGCCGCATCGGGCCTGTGGATTGCTCTGGCGCTTAAGGAGACTCATTCCCGAAGGCGCTCGTTGTGAGCATCCGGTTCCTCGCGATGACGGGATGATGATTCAGGAGGATCGCGGGATTAAACCTGCCTATGTCGCCTGGTGTTGCCGCGAATGCGGCGATCTCGGGGTATCGTACGGCGCTAATAATCACATAGTATGCTGTTTGGATGCCTATCTCCGGGAGGCAGCGGAACGGGGTCTTCTGAAGCCAACCGCGAACAGGCCATAGGCGCGGGATGATGCGGGCGCCCGGCAACGCACCCTCGGCTTCCTGAGCGGCTTTGTGGGTATGTGGCTGGGACGCCCAACGGACCGGGACCGCGCCTAGATAGGATCATGGATCGGATGCGGGCGGGCGGGGTATCAGGGAGATCCCTGAGGTCCGCCGATCCAATATCCGGTTGTCATAGGCGGCAAGAAGCTCTAGTCTTACGGACCCGCGCCCGAATGGCGAAACAGGTAGACGCAAGGGACTTAAAATCCCTCGGGGGCAACCCCATGCCGGTTCGAGTCCGGCTTCGGGCACCAAGAAAAACAAAGACTTACAAGCAGTATCACTCATAATCTCCAGCTTAGTTTGGTGTATTGGTCTAAGTTTGGTCAATTGCGTTTTGGTTTACCGTCGAAAAGCAGGGCGTAGTGAACCGCCCCGTGTATCGCGGAGGCTGTGGGGTTTGGGTCAGGCGGCTTTGCAGCTTTCCTTCTGATCACGTTCATATAACGCCTCAAACTCCGCGGGCGGGATATTCCCGATGGGCTCTAACAGGCGGGTGTGATTGAACCACGTGACCCAATGCAGCGTCTTCAGCTCCAAGGCCTCGATCGATTTCCAGAGCCCGTGCTGGCGCACCAGCTCCGCCTTGTACAAGCCGTTGATGGTCTTTGCCATGGCATTGTCATAGCTGTCCCCCGTACTGCCGACGGAAGGGTCAATACCGGCCTCTCCGAGGCGCTCGCTATACCGGATGGAAACGTATTGCGATCCTCGGTCGCTGTGATGGATGAGACGTTTCCTGCCGGGTTGCCGGGCATGCAAGGCCTGCTCGAGCGCATCCAGGACAAAATCTGTACGCACATGGCGGCTGACCCGCCAGCCGACGATGAACCGCGAAAAGACGTCGACGATGAAGGCGACATATGCAAAGCCCTGCCCGGTCGATACGAAGGTAAAATCAGCCACCCACAGCTGATTTGTCCGATCCGCCGTGAAGTTTCGGTTGACCAGATCCAGCGGATGGGAGGCTGTGGCATCGGGGCACGTGGTCTTGACCTTTTCCCGCGCATGACGCCCTGCAGACCCCGATGCCGCATGAGTTGCTCCACCGTGCAGCAGGCTACGGGAAGGCCTTCTCGGTGCATTTGGTGCCAGACCTTGTCGGCACCGTAGACCTCTCGGTTTTCCTTCCAGACCCGCTCCATATCCTGGCCGAGGCATTCATCCCGCTGTGCCCGGGAGGATCTCAGATGCGGGTCCCGGGTACGGGCGGCATGGCGCCGGTAGGCCGACTAGGCAACCTGCAAAACCTTGCCGATCGGCTCGACCCCGAAGTGTTCCCGATGCGTATCGATGAACCCCCAGACTACTTCAAACGGCAGTCGAGCTCCGCCTGGGCGAAAAACGCACTGGCCACCCTCAGGATCTCGTTGGCGCGTCTAAGCTCACGATTCTCGCGCTCCAGCTCCTTGACACGGGCCTCTGCAGCGCTCGCAGCCGCAGGGCTCTTGGCTTCGGCCTTGCGCATCCAGTTGCTGAGCGTCTGGGCGGCGCAGCCAATCTTTCCCGCTACGGATTCGATGGCGGCCCATTGCGAGGTATGTGCCTCACGCACCTCGTAGACCATGCGCAGAGCACGCTCCCGAAGCTCCGACGAATATCTTGTTTGCTGATTCATAGTGGCTCCATTCTCTCAAATGTTGGAGCCTCCTCAAAACACGGGGCGGTTCAACCTTCTGCGACAAGAAGGGGTTATCTGCGGACATCATTAGTGGCACGAGCAGCGGAATACAGGGGCGGACGCCACAAAATAACCAGGTAATCTTTAAGTGTGTGGCGACAACGCCTACGCCAAACCGAACTCCGGGATAGCAATAAGTCCGGCCCGATTGAGGGCCTGACCTTCCATGATCTGCGGCATGAGGCAACCTCACGGCTCTTTGAGAAGGGGTTGAACCCTATGGAGGTGGCCGCCATTACGGGACACAAGACCCTGCAGATGCTGAAACGGTATACGCACCTGCGGGCCGAGGATCTGGTGGGGAGGTTAGGGTAGATGGGCCGTTCGGCCCACAATGTAACCGGCGCCATAGGGTTAGCGCCGGTGGTTGTGGTGGGTTATTTGTGCTTGTGGCCGCGATGATTCATCCAGGCCAACACAAGCCCCCCAATGCCAATAAGGGCAAACCAGCCCAAACCAATATAGAGTTGCTCAATAGGGATGTTCATGTCCGCTCCTTCAAGATCAGTACCGCCGCGCTTTCTGTCAACGCAAAGATGATGATCGCCAGGAACACAAGCAACCAA
>JAKAXM010000048.1 GCA_021816625.1 Pseudomonadota bacterium
CCCCCGTACGGCACAGAACCGCCGATGAGGCCGCTCGGTGTGGTCTTGACAAGCCGGCGATGGGTCCGCACAATCGCCGCCTTAAAACGCGCGCCCGTAGCTCAGTTGGATAGAGTACCTGGCTACGAACCAGGTGGTCGGGAGTTCGAATCTCTCCGGGCGCACCATAAAATCAAGCACTTACGACACACCGTAGCCAATAACCCCCCTCCTTTTGCGACAATCCCGCGACAACGCGAGGTATGTACCCCTCATTAACACATGGGAGGTGTCGCATGGCGACGTTCGTGCAACGCAAAGGGCCCAATGGGCGGCGAGTCTGGCAGGCGTTGGTGCGGCGCCGGGGCTGCCCCCAGCAGACACAAACCTTTGACACCAAGGTCAAGGCGCAGGCCTGGGCATCGGTCCTGGAATCCGAGATGGCGCGCGGGGTGTTCGTCTCCCGCGCCGAGGCCGAAGGCACGACCCTGGCCGCGGTCTTGTAATCCAGGTCACCGCGGCACCCGGCGTCACGCGGGTGAGGCAGACAGATCAATGACCGCCGACCGCACCGGTTGGCGCGGATCCGGTCGCGCCTCCTTCTTCGCCTTTTTGCGCGCCCGATATCGCCGCGCCAGTCTACGGTGGCTTGATCCCTTCATGGGCCATGCGGCCTACGACGGGCGGGGCACGGTCGACCTCCTCATGGCCTAGGCGATCGAGATCGCCATGCGTTGCGGGCAGACCACATGCGCAGAAAGTGAGACCGTGAACTGCCGTTAGCCGCAAGGCAATACCGTAGGGATGACGGCATGAAGACCGGAATAGTGTTTTAAAACGCAGACTGTTGTAGACGGCCACTCGCTCACGGCTTACCGTCGTTTCGCTGGTAAGGACGGTGATCGATTGACGAGCCAGATCGCCCCTATAATGAAGAGCGCCCCGACGGCCACATGGACACCGATAACCTGGTGCAGGAGTATCCATCCTGCCAACACGCCGAACACCGGCGCCAAAAAGAGGTAGGCGCTCGCTTGGGCGGGATCCTCGTGGTGTAGAACGTTGAACCAGAGACCGAATTGCATGATCGAGGCCATGATTACGAGCCACGCCAAGAGGCCGACCGAGGCTAGGTCGACATGAAAGATCGGCCCTTCCTGGAGCCCACCCACGATCAGGAGAACGAGTCCGCCGATGAGCATCTGGTAGGCAGTCAGAACCCAGGGATCGACGGATCCGCCCCAGCGTTTCATGAGTACAGTCGCCATTGACCAGAACACGGCGCTGAGGAACCCGTAGAAGACGCCTATCTGGAGGTGTAGGGACCCATCGATCGCTACGGCGATACCTACGATACCCAACGCGGCGCCCAGCCACTGCGTCGTGCTATAGCGATGCCCCAGGAACATCGCGCCCAGAACCACCACGAGCATCGGATTGGCGAAGGTGAGGATGGCAGACTCGCCGGCCGGAATCGTGACGAGGCTCAGGAAGATCGCTCCCATGACGCCTGCGGTCTGCAGGAGGCCGATGATGGCGACTCGGGCCCACGGGCGCCATTGGCGGGGATGAGGCCTATGGCGGACGCCTGCCGCGAGTAGGAGGCCGGCCAGGGTAAAACGGAGGCCGGCAAGAAAGAGCGGCGGCGCATAGTGCAGGGCCATTTGGCCGACCGCAAAAGATGAGCCCATGAGGGCCGTCGCCAATACCAGAAAGACCAGACTCCTGCCCCGCACCGTTCGCCGCCCTGTATCTCGAAGGGACCCTACTTTAGCGGTGTCCGGTATTCGGGTATAGCGAGTTATCCCAACTATTCCGCTCTCGTTTCGCGAAACAGGGGTCTCCCTGACCTTGCGGCGTGCGCGGTGGTCGTCGAGAGCAGCGGTCTTGCGCGGGCCGCGGAAGGGTTGCCGGTGCGCCGCGCATGGGACAAGCCGCGTGGGTCCGCGGGAGCACGGCCCTTTCGTGGCATTGTGCGGCCGCAGGCAAGCGGCCAATCCCGTCCGAACCCGGGAGCCTTTGCCTCGATTACCGCGATCGACTTTTACGGCTGACCGGGGAGGGCTAAGAGATCTTGCGCCGCCCGATGCCCCGAGCGGCCTTTGGGCGCCGCGCACCGGGAGGTATCGTGGGGGGCCGCGACCGGATTTTCAGAAAGAGGCTCTTACGACTATGAACCCGACGGTTGCGATCTCGAGTCTCTCCGAGTGCCGCCGTTTGCCGCCACGACACAGTTTTCGTGCCGCAGAAACCGCGTGCTTAGGCCGCATTTTTAGGCAACGCGCCCGGTCTCCCGCCACGCGAGCACCCAGCGTTTCCCTATGACCGGCGCCCGCATCGCACGGCCACGTTATCTCATCGCACGCGTGTCCTGACATGCGATCGTGAGTGGCCCAGTGTACGGTTCCCCATGACTCTCTGCGGCCGCTTGGACGGGGGCGCCGAGCCCCGTGATAGGCGGCGTCCTCGCGTGAGCCGAGGGGCCGCTAGGTATCGCCGGGCCTCATTTTGTCGGGCGAGCGGGCGGTATCATGCGCCGCCTGGGGCCCGAGATGCCCGCTCACGCGCGCGCCGTCGGCTACTTGCAGGCGGCTAAAGCCCATGAGCGCCAACAGGGGTAGACAGGCCAGAACCAGAAATACGGCATGGAAGTCCCCAAGGCGCGGTCTCAGGGGGTCGGCACTTAGGATATTCAGGAGAGCTGCGCTTGCGGATACACCGAAACTCACCGTCAGTTGCTGCAGCAAGCCGCCTAAGCTCGTGGCGCGACTCAGTCGGCTCTCGGGCACATCGGCATAGGCAAGGGTGTTGGAGGTCATGAACTGGGCGGAGCGCATGACCCCAAAGAGGATGCTGGTCCCGCCTATCCACCACAACGGGGTTTGCGGTCCTATCAAGGCAAAGCTTGCGAGGGTCGCGGAGCAGCCGATGGCGCTTCCTATGAGCAGGCGGCGAAAGCCGAAACGCCGCAACGCAGGTCCGATGATGATACGAATGCCGGGCGCGCCGGCAACCGCCAAAACGGTAAGTAGGCCTGACTGGGCCGCTGTCATTCTAAGACCCACCTGGAGCATCAAGGGTACGAGGTACGCAGGCCCATTCATGCTCATCCTGACCATGCCACCGGCCATCGTCGCGACACCAAACCCGCGTTCGCGAAGCAAACGAAGATCGATGACGGGGTCTTCTTGGGGGCGGCTGCGGCGCGCATAGCCCCACAAGAGCGCCACTGCGGCTGCTGTCATGGCGGCGAGGCTTGGCAAGGCCAGATGGGCGACCGCCTCCAGTGTTCCTTCTATGAGGCCGATACCGGTCGCAAAAAGCGTAAAGCCGACAAAATCGAAGGCCGGTGGTCTCTTTACGGGTGGGAGCCGAATGAAGCGACCAACCAGGATGAGGCCCAGCACGCCGAATGGGATATTGACGTAAAATATCCATCGCCACGAGAGGTAGGTTGTCAGGTAGCCGCCAAGGAGCGGGCCGAGGATGGGGCCGATGATGGCGGGCAGGGTCGCGTAGGTCATGGCTTGGACTAGGCGTTGCCGGGGAAAACTGCGCAGCAGGATGAGGCGACCGACGGGTGTCATCATCGCTCCCCCGACCCCCTGCAGGGCCCGGCAGGCGACGAGCATGTCGAAACCCGTAGCTAGGCCACACAAGGCCGAACTTACCGTAAAGATCACCAGGGCCAGCAAAAAAATACGCCGGGCCCCAAAGCGGTCGGCAAGCCAGCCGCTCACGGGAATGAATACGGCCAAGGTCAAGACGTAGGCACTTACGGCCAAGTTCATGAGCGTGACGCCCGCATGAAGGGCCTTTGCCATGTCCGGGATCGCGGTGGTTACGATCGTGGTGTCCAGCTGCTCCATGAGGAAGGCAATGGCCACGATCACAGGAACGAGAAGTCCCGGCTCGCTATCGGGTTTTATGGCAGCGGGCGAGTCGTTGTGCGTATTGGCCTTCCTTGCGCGAGGCGGTGTCGGCGGCTTTGGCATCAGGGGGTCCGGGAGCGCCGGCGGGCCGTGCGGACGGTAACATCGGTCCGTGGTTTACGCATCGTGCTGCACGCGACGCTTAAGGCTCACCTCTTCCCTTGATCCCGCCAGTTGCGCGCTTGAGTGGGTCATCGATTTAGCAAGGCCAAGAGTCCGTGTCGGTGGGCACGCACGTATCGCTAGGCCGGGGCTTCCGGGCACACGTTGTGCGATGCGGTGGATGCAGCGGGGTCTCGTCCTACCGCGCCGAGAGTGGGCCGGTGGGGACAGTGTCCTGCTGCAGTTCGTGCTACGAAGGCCGTGATACGAAAGGGACCTTTTCCAGAGCGCATTTTAACTGACTGTCCGCGGTTTTTGAACGGGAAACACCCTGACGCCAAGGGGTCTACTTTCGGTCACTTTCGCGTTGTTTCCAGTTGATGAGGGATTCCCTGTGTCCGCTCGCGATTGTCCCTGCGATATTTTCGGTAGCGGCTGCGGTAGTCATCCCGAGCCTGCTTATAGGTTGCTTCGTGTCGTGATGGTGGAGGGGCGCAATGGGTATTACGTCCCACGCTGTGCGGTCGACTATACCGATAGTACGCTTCGCTCGCACTCATGACGCCGTCCGTTGGTGTTTAGGCAGACGGGGTAGGGCACCGCGGCCCGGCGTTTTCCCTAAACGAGGGTGCTCAATATACGCGAGAGAACAAAAAGTGGACGATCGGACTCGGTTTCGGGAATACGCCATACGTGATATCAATGTCTTCAGTGCAGCGGAACAGAGATCTTCTTATCCAATGCGAGGTATGGCCCATGCGCTGTCCAGCTTCTGCATGCCTATCTTGGGATAATAGGACGCGGCGGCAGGCGCGGCGACAAGTATCAGTGTCGCGATTTCACCGGCTGTCTGGCGAGTTTCTGCGATCAGGCGTTTGCCGATCCCTTGGCGCTGATAATCGACGTCGACGGCTAGGTCCGACAGATAGCAACAATAGGCAAAATCCGTAATGGCCCGCGCTATTCCCACGAGGTGCCCACCGTCCCGGGCTGTGACAATAATGTCTGCAGCCCGAAGCATTTTTTCGAGGCGACGGAGATCCTGGGCGGGCCGCCGTTCCGCTAGGGTCGATGCAATCAGCACGGCCTGAAATTCTACGGCCGACAATTCCGGCTCTATCGCGTACAAAATGGCCATTGATCGGTCTCCGCAAGTGACATGGGATGCATCAGGATACTAGGCGCCTCGTCCGGTTGCAGTTCGCCATGCCCCATGAGTGAGCGCAGTACGCAAAACTGGCCGAATCCGCCAGGCGAATTCGGCCAGTGCCGCGGGCATTACGCCCTATTGATTGTGATAGGACACGATCCGTTCAACTTCATTGCGAGATCCGAGGATGACCGGCACGCGTTGGTGGAGACCCGTTGGCTGAATCTCCATGATGCGTTCGCGGCCGGTGGAGCTGAGACCACCTGCCTGCTCGACGATAAAGGACATGGGGTTGGCCTCGTACATGAGGCGGAGTTTCCCGGCCTTTGT
>JAKAXM010000026.1 GCA_021816625.1 Pseudomonadota bacterium
GCGGAGTACGGGCTCGAGGCGTTGGCGGCGCCCGAGGCGCTGCTCGGCCTCGAGGCGGCAAGTGCCGCCCTCGAGGGCGCCATTCGCCGGGATGAATCCGTGCTCGTCATAGGCGACTACGATGCCGCAATATGAACCTTCAGAACTGAGTGGACCTGCTCGTTCACACGGGCGTTGTTCGCTTGCGTTGTATAAAGGGTACGGACGCAAAAATCTGTTCACGTAGTAACAATAATCCCATTGCAATAGCGAGTTAAAGGCGTACTATGTTCATTTAAGGCTGAGATATAGGGCTTGGGTAATGAACAGCGGCGTGGCGGTTCACATCACTCAGGACTTCGGGGGTCTGAAAGTGGGACAACCAAGTTTGTTCTGGGAGCCAGAACTTCGACTGTTCGAGGAAGCGACCGCGTTTCTTAACGACGAATACTGCCAGTCAGGTTCCCGGTCGTCGCCGCGAACCTGGAAAAACGTTGCCCACGCATTGGGGTTCTGGTTCAACTGGTGCTTAGAAGCCAACGTTGATTGGCAAACGGCATCTCAGGACGATTTGATTGATTTCCGGGACGGTCTGTTCACGGCTATCAGTCCAGTGACGGGTGACGCCTACGGCAGTGGGACGATCGTCGCTTACATGCAGCCGGTCATTGCTTTCTACGATTATGCCCGGCGACACAGTGCGTACTTCAGTGATATCTGCAGCGCCGATGTCTTGAAGGCGAAACTAGCCTCTGAAGCATCGCCCGACACCTTATCTGACGCGTCACGGTTGATTCCTTCTCGACGAGCGAAAAAAAATGCTATCCGCCCATTCGGGACCAAAGAATTAAGAAAGTTCCTGGCGGTGCTTGGTCCCTCCGCAGCAGAAAGGGCGGCAGGGGACCTGCGTCCTACAAGAAATAGACTTATGGCGGATTGGGGTTGGGCAGTTGGCCTCCGCCTTTCAGAGATCATGACGCTCAACCCGTATCAATTCCTTGTGTACCATCCTGATGAGAGCTCGCCCTTTTCGCAACAAGCCGTTGAAGTCATTGGTAAGGGTAATGTGACACGAAACGTCGCCGTCCCGAACTGGTTGATTGCAGATACGCTGCAATACATGAAAGGCGAGCGGGCTCGAGCGCTGGAATTGGGACGTAAGAAAAGAAGACAGATACCGAACGTCTTATTTCTGGCGGGAGCGCGTTCGCCCGACCCAGGATCCCCTTTCACCCCGCGGCGGTTCGAGGCGATAGTTGGCGAGGCATGTGTTTCCGCAGGCCTAATGCGTTTGAAACAGCGTATCGATCCGGACTCCGGTGTAAGGACGCAGGTTTCGGTCGCGCACCACTGCGTGCATGATCTCCGGCACACCTATGCCGTTTACACCTATTGGATTGAGGCGAGCAATGGGAATTCGGAACCATGGAAGGTGATCCAGGCGCAACTGGGTCATGAGCGGCTGGAAACGACTATTCGCACTTATCTGAAATTTGTCCAGCTCTTTGGCCCGCGTGGTCAGCAGGACATTAGATCTCTTGTCGGATTGGAATAAAGGGATGGCTAAGAAGCGGTCTCCTGCAAGCAGAGTTGCCAAAGCGTCTATGGCGGCAAAGTCAGTCACCATCGCATCCGGTGAACCACCGGAACTTAATGCCGCTCTTCTGCAAAACGTAGACGTAAAGCGTAAGCGAAGCTCGGCTGCCTCCGTCGCCGCGCAGGCTCGTAGGAGGTCAAAAGAGACCGCCAACGTCGTAGATCTGGGTGCAACTCGTCTGAAACAAACCACGCTCCATTTTAGCAAGGACTTTCATGATATCAAGGTTGAGTTTCCGGGTCCGGATCGTGAGCCCTGCGTTTTAGACCTTTCGTTTCTGGGCCTGGCCCCGCGCCTAGCCAAGCCGCTGGCCGAGGGCTTCCGCGTCTACGGAGTCGGTAAGCGCCAGAAGACACTGGTGGGGCGCAGATCCGAGCTGCAGGCTGGATTTGTAGCCTTCTTGAGAGAAAGGGGGCTGTTACACATTGGTCTCGACGAGATTGATCGTCCCGTATGGAACCAGTTCAAGCAATGGCTTGATACGAAGATTGATCGGAGGAACGGTGAACCCATTCATCCGAAAACTAGGGCGACGACTTTTGGGGCATTGGTCGTTATGCTGGATGCATTGAAGTCTGTTCCAGAATTCAGTCGCTTGGCGCGAGCTGCCTTTGATGCGAGGCCGAGCATCACTTGGGACAATGTGGAACAGCGAACCACAGCACGAGAAAGATTGTCGTTTGAAGCATTGCAAGCAATCGATAATGCGGTAACAAAGGATATTGATGCCCTTCGTGTAAGGATAGAGAAGTCAGAGAGGTTGTTGCAGGAGGGGCACGAAAGGCTTGCTACAAATGGCGATCTTTCCGATCTGGGTACATGCGCCGCCTACATCGCTCAGAAGTACCCAGAAGGGCTCCCGCAGTTGGGTGTGATAAAAGAAAGTAATCCAGAGTTATATCGCTACATTAACTCAAGTGGTAGGAAAGCGCATAGGATCTGGACGCTTAAGGCGGTTCTTTATCCAAATGCCCGCGACCTCGTGCCGCTCGTTGTTTTTCTGGCCATTGAATCTGCTTTGAATCCGACGACATTGTATGAGTTGGAGTGGTCAGGTGTCGACTTTGGAGAGCTTCTCGGGCAGCCCGTTGTGCGACTGGGCGGAACTAAGTGGCGGGCAAACGAAGATCCCGTGGTCCCGATTTCGGCGGCTCGCATTCAGCCGGTGCTAGACCTTCTCAGGCGTTTAACGAAGTTGGTGCGCGCGACCGTCAGCGAGCCGTTGAAGGACAGGTTGTTCCTTTTCAATCGGTTTCAGGGAACGAATCCTGCTGGCCGAGGACTCGGTGGCAATGACAGGGGAATAAACAAAAGCGATGCGTCCTGGCATCGCGGCCTCATGGAGTTCTGCAGGGATTATGGGCTCTCGCCGTTTACGCTCAGCCAGATCAGGGCCACGATCGGCGACGAGATTGGCCTCCGCGAGGGCATCGTGGTGTCGAGTCAGGTCCTGGGACACCAAAATGCTCGGACCACGGATACGCATTACGTCAGTGACGGAACGCGGTGGCGGGAGGCGGAGTCGTTAGGAAAAGCCATGCTTTTCATGGAGCGATGGTTCAGATCGGACGGGAAGATCGATCCGCGTCGACGTCGGCTGACGTCGCGCATGGATCGTGGCGCCGCCACGCCCGGCTTTCATTGCTTCGATCCTTACGATTCGCCATGGCCGATGCAGGGCAAGAATCGGTTGTGCACCGCTTACGGCCGATGCCCCTCTTGCCCTTTGGCGGCCGCCGATATCCATGACCCTGGAGCTGTCGCGTTGTACTTGTCATTGCGTACGGCGATCTTCGGCGCGCAAGGCCGGATCGGTGGTGAGGCTTGGCGGGCGCGTTATGGCCGCGTGTTCATTGATCTCGATGCGCTACTGAAGCATGTACCCGGTGACGTCATGAGCGCAGCCATGCGCTTCCATATCACTTTGCCGACGGTGGAGTGACGATATGTTGACCGCAGAAATCATTCGCGTCAATTCCGGTGCTCATTTCCATCTCCGCCCCGAATGTGAATTGGACGAGGTCTGGGTGTCCTCTAAGAGTCGGTGGAGGGATTCTGTCTGGTCTCTGGATAATGCGAGTATTGGCCAGCGTCCCTTGGCATCGAAAGTGACTTGGGATATGAAGTTGCCTGATGGGCGTAACCTCCTCGACCCAGAACATTCTCAATTGCTTGGATGGCTACGGCGATTTGTCTGGGGTCTGTTTGTGGATCCCCGAGACAAAGTTAAGGCATATAAAACCGGGAATGGCGCTCTGCTGACACAAGGGCTTCGAGTTGTCGTGCCATGGATGGTTGAACGCGGGCAGATGTGGCCAAAAGATGTAAACAAAGAATTCGTGGCCGCGTTCATTGATGATCTACCATCGATTGTCGCTGTAGAAGTTGATGACGAAGAGGTTATTAGGGAAGGGGCAGCTTATATGCCCTTGAAGATCATCGACCTGCTCTGGCGGCAGCGTCAAGCGCTGGAAGAGGCGGGCATCTCGCCGATGCCGGAACGGACTTGGCTAGACGAGAAGGGTGCCAACTCGATTGCGAAGCGGATCATCACCGAGGCGCGGGGTTGGATCCGGCCTTTGCCCGATGAGGTGGCCATTCCACTGATGAACAAGGCGGCCTGGTTTCTGGGGGCGCCTGCGGAAGATGTTTTGCGGCTACGTGAAAAGATCGAGAAGGCCTACCGTTCAATAGAAAACCCCCACGAAAAACTATGGCGGCTTCAGCAGGACCGCCGAGGGCGCGTTGACGCGGCCTTGAGTGACCATGCGTTTTCTATCATCGACGGTGAGTCTGGGTCATGGCACGAGCCCCTAATGAGCTGTGAGGCCAAGAGCGGTCGCAAATCGTATGCGGTGCGGGGCGTGCGACAATTGGTCGCCACTATTGCAGGCGCCGCGTGTATTACGATCCAGTCCTCGACTGGAATGCGCGCAAGTGAGATATGTGCTTTGCGTGCAGGTGCCTGCCCAGACACTGGTCTTCCACATGGGGTCCGTATCGTCGAGACATCATCGGGGCTCAATGAAGCATTCGTACTTCGATCGGAACTGACCAAGGAAGAAGAGCTTCCACGGGATGTAGATTGGTTGCTTGGAATGCGGCCGATGGGTAGCGACGAAATTCCTCTTCCGGTCCACGCCATGCAGGTCCTTGACAGACTGTTCGCGCATGAACGGAAACTTGCCAAAACGGATCGACTATTGATTACTACTAAGAGTGGAGTGGATCTTGCCGTAACTGAGATGCAAATCAACCTCTTCAATACCTCTCGGCTGAACCGCTTCATCAAGAATTTTATTGAGCGGTGGGTGGATCTGTCCAACCTGCCGGACGAGTCTGCACACCGAATTGCTCGGAATGACCTCATTCCCTGGCGTAAATCGAAGGGGCGTATCATCCGGTCACACCAGTTTCGCAAGACCTATGCCCAGTTCGCGCTGTCCATTGATCCGCGTCTACTGCCAGCGGTTCAGCGCCAATACCATCACGTAGCTATGGCTATTACGGAAGGCGGTTATTGGGGGCGCAATCGTATCCAGATCGAGCCGATCAATGCCATGGCATCGCAACTCACGGCCATGCAGATGTACGAAATGGTAACTGGCCGGACAAGGGTCGCCGGAAAGATGGGCGCCCAGCTTGAGCAGGGGATCGACGAGGTGCGTAAGTTGGTTGAAGGTGTGGATATGGAAGTCGGCTGGAGGCGCGTCATGCGCTTTGTCCGTGATAACAGCCTGCACATGTGGTTTGCCCCGCATGGTAATTGCTTCCCAAGGGACCCTGGGGTTATGGGCTGTCATAAGGCTGCGGGGACGCGTCCAATTGGTGTGCCCTTCCCCAACTTCACCACGCGAGAGCCGTCACTCTGTGCGGGTTGCGATTGCTTCATTCTGGACTTGCGTCACGTCGGGTTCTGGCGGGAACGGTACATCACCAATGCCGCCGCGCATAGGCAAGCCGAGGCGCGAGGGCAGGGCGGCATGTTTCGTGTGGCAGCGATGCGGGCCGCAGTCGCAAAAAAGCTCCTTGAGCGCTTGGGGGTCGATACCGCTCCATTGGACCTGTGCGTGGAACAGGAGATTGCCGATGTCGGGCACTAAAAGACGGCCGCCGAGGGCGGTCATCGAACGGGATTTCGAGGAGGCAATTGAGCGTCTCGAGAAGAACAGGCCAAAGGATCCGCTGTTGAAGCGCCTTGCGGCGGAAGGGCGCCTGGCAATCAATTTCTCGACGGTTGCCAAGGAGGCAAAGCACTCGCGAACTTTGATCGCACACGCGAAGTGTCAATATCAGCAACAAAGGGCGAAGGTCCTGCAGTTGATGCAGCCTGGTGTGGTTGTCACACCAAGGACCGCGAGCGAAGTGATCTCCCGCCTCAGGGGAGATGTGGCGGACCTGAAGGGCAAGCTAAGCGCTGCTCTGAGTGGTCAGGCAGCCCATTTTCTGGCCCGTCAACGAGCTGAGCGTGAGGCGGAAAGATGGCGAAAGGAAGCGCAGCGGCGGGAGAAGCTGTTACAGAAGGGCGACAAGTTGCATCTGATCAACCGGGATGGCGAGTGATGCCAGAACCCGTGCGGATTATCGACAGACCATTGTCCCAAGATACCCTTCGTGAGGCGATGGCTGCGGGCTATACGCGTCTTCAGTCGCGAATCATCGCGGGGAGATTGGGTGACGAGGATGCAGGAAGGGTCGGATTACTTGTCCGCCCGCCGTTGAGCGCGCTTGACTCGCCGGACCGTCTACCTGACATCGGTGTCGCAGCTGAGGCCGTTGCCCGCGCGGTAAAGGACGGGTTGCCAGTGATTCTGCTGTCGGATTTCGACTGCGATGGTGCTTCGGGGCATTCGGTACTGAAGTTCGCGTTGCGGGACTACTTCGGTGTGCCAGAACACCGAATCCACAGCTATATTGGCCATCGACTGCGGGAAGGGTATGGCGTTTCGGAGAGCGTAACCCAGCGTATTTTGGACTCGGCGCCTCGTCCTGCACTCGTGATTACGGCTGATCAGGGAAGTTCGGACCATGCCCGCATTGAGAAGCTGCGCGATCATGGTTTGACGACGATAGTGACAGACCACCATGGAGTTCCAGAACAGGGGCCGCCGCACGCAGCTATCGCCTGCGTCAATCCGGTCCGCACGGATTCGACATTCGCCGACCCCTACGTTGCGGGCGTTCATGTGGCCTGGCTGCTCTGCTGCGCCGTACGGCAACGGCTCATTGACTGCGGGTACCTTCCGGCCGATGCGCCGCGACTTGGCCGCCTCCTCGATTTGGTCGCCCTGGGAACGGTAGCGGATTGTGTCGATCTGGCCCGGTCACCGAATAACCGTGCGGTGCTGACACGTGGCCTCGCACTAATGAATGCGCCTGAGGCGCGCCCTGCATGGCGCGCCTTGTACGCGGTCTCTCGTTGCTCTGGCCCCATTACGGCGGCGACATTGGGGTTCACCTTTGGGCCGATCATCAATGCTCGGGGCCGTCTCGACTGCGCGCTTGGGGCCGTCGACCTGTTGATGTGCGATGACGAGAAGGAAGCGACACGCTTGGCGCTGATCCTGGTGGGGCACAACAGCGAGCGCAAGCAGGTCCAATCCCAAATGTTACGTCGTATCCTTCCATTGGTTGAACAGCAGGTGATGGCTGGGTGCACGGCAATCACCGTCTTCGATCCGGAAGGACATCCAGGCGTACATGGCGTATGTGCTGCCCGATTGGTGGAGACCTATGGACGTCCCGCCGCCTACTTCTCGCCGAAGCATGGGAGCGACCATGTTACCGCCTCACTGCGCACTGTCCCCGGATTCCACATACGAAACGCGCTTGCCGAAATGGTCGAATCACATCCCGGCGACTTTGTCACGTGGGGCGGTCATGCAGGTGCCGGTGGGGTCACGTTGAAACGCGAGGCGCTTAATCGCTTCACGGCTGCCTTCGATGGGGCCGCGGCCCGCGCTTTAGCGACATGGACTCCAGGACCCCGCATACTCACCGATGGCGAACTCGACCAGCGTCCAAGCTTGGAGTTGTTCAGAGAACTGGCCACCTTAGAGCCCTTCGGCCGGCAATGGGAGTGGCCTGTCTTTCGTGCTGAAGGCCGGATCCTCAGTGTCCGTCCCGTCGGCGACGGAACCCACTTGAAGTTATCGATGGGCATCGGGCCAGATCGATTCGACGCCATCTGGTTTGGTGCGGTTCGCGACGGCGTGTGTCCAGTGGAAGTGGGGCAGGCGGTCCGAGTAGCTTTTGAACTGGATACCAATACCTTCCGGGACGAGACGCGCCTGCAATTACGCGTCCGGCATGCGGCCGTCGTCGCATAGGAGTGTGCTGATGGCCCTGCAATCCATTCTATTTGACCTGTCGGCTCAAGCTCGGCTGCCAAGTTCGTTTGCCATCCGAACTGATGAACCTATCACAATCCTGTGCCTGCTTCCGGCGGACGGCAAGTCAACTGGGCCACCTGCCACGAACTGGCTGAGGACGCGGCGCAGACGACGCTGATGGTGGTGGAGTTTCAGCGTTGGTATCGGGGAGGGGGCCGAGGCTTTCGGTCCGACTGGTCAAGAAACACGACGCCGCGCTACCGCCTGGCGCAGACCACCGAGACCGAGATGCAACTTGTCGCTCTCATGGGTTTCACGTTCAGACCCTGGCGCTGGGCGGCTGCAGACGGCGACACTGCGACGGCGGATCAACCAGCGGGACTGGCCGAACGCCGCACACGAACTGCGTCAAGGGGCCTATGGTGGTGGAAAGGTGCTGCCATGGCTGGTAGCGCGGCGGGAGACCGAAATCACTCTTCTTTTTGGCGGACCGGTTCGCTACATCCGATCACCTCGGCGCGATTCACAGACGTGAAGTCGCTCACCCAGGGCCCGGGTTGAATCGGAGCAAATCCGCACCAACCCGATCTAATCGGACGGAATCGTGACCCTTGACGGGCGATGCGCCGGCCTGCGATCATCTGGGGCGTGAGAGTCCGCTCGCTCAAAAACGTCATAACCCCCTTGATCCTGGTCTTCTGGCTAGTGGCGCTCTGGGCGTGCATGACGCCGCAGGGTCATCACCGGTCTCATGACGGCAAGGCCTGCGCTGTGGTCCACAACGCCATAGGGCCGCAGACCATCAGTAAAATCGTCGGTACGCCGGCGCCCCTGCCTATGGTCCTTGCGGTATTCCTCGCGATAGAGATGGTCCTGGTCAGATTTTCGAGGCCAGCCTCGACTGCGGTGCCGCTCTTGCAGCGACGTCGCCGCAGGCCCGCGCAACCCAACGCCCCACCCGCCCTCGCCTTCACCTTGTAGATTCCCGGCGCCGTAGCCCGGTGCCCCCTGAATCCCATGAGAAGGCCTTATGCGCATCCCTTTTTCTTTGGCGCGCGCGGCAGCGCTCGCCTTCATCTCGGCAATCGGCTTGGCTCCCATCGCGGCTCAGGCCCTGAGTCTCGCGACGGTTGAAAGCCTCGCTATACAACATAACCTGTCTCTCGCGGCCGCCCGTCAGGGTATCGCGATCGCGCGCGGATTGGCCCGACAGGATCGTCTATGGCCTAATCCGCGATTGAACATCTCCGGGGGCACTGGCAATCCGGTCGGCAGCCCCGGAGAATTCAGCACCCGTGTCCTACTGACGCAAGCCGTCCCTTTGACTTCGCGCATTGCGCGGCACGCGGCCGTTGGCCGATTGGATGTGCGTGAGGCCTACGCCCGCTACTGGACCCGTGTCTGGCGGGTTCGCGGGCTTGTAGCGCACGCTTACACACGTTGGAAAAGCGCTACCCGCGCGGTGACTGAGACCACAAACCTGATCACCAGTGAACAGGTGTTGATGCGTCTTGTCGCGGCGCGGCTCCGGGCCGCCCAGATATCTCCCGTGGGTGCAAGCGGGGTTCGACTCCTCGGCGCCCAGGCGCGGCTATTGCGCGAGACCTGGCGCACGCGGCGCCACGATGCCAAAGCCGCGCTCATGGCTCTCATCGGCTATCAACCACAAAAGCCCTGGTCCGTTCCTGGGCCTTCGCGCTGGCGCCCACCGACGGCGGCCGATGCCATGGCCACGGCCCTAGCCCATCGTCCGGATCTGCGGTTGGCCGAGATCGATCGCCACTACCGGCAATCCGTGCACCGCTATCAACGCGCGCGGCGACTCGGATGGATGACCGTAGGCGCTGGCGTGGGGCTTGACCGGCAGGTCCTGCGCGGAGTCCCTCCCCAACCCATCGACCGCTCAGTCGAATTGAGCGCCTCGCTGCCCTTGCCGTTCTGGAATCGCAACCAGGGCAACCGGTCTGCGGCTGCGGCGCAGGTCGTTCAGGCGCAGGCGCGCCTGCGAGCACTGCGCTGGCGCATCCGCCACGCCATCACCCGCGACCTCTTCAGACTGCAACGGCTGCAGGCGCGCGAGCAACGCCTTGCGCGTCTGCGCGAGCAGGCGCGGCACGCGGCGGCGCTGGCGCTACAAGGCCTGAGGCTTGGCCAGGTGCATACCGCAAGTGCCCTTGCGGTATGCACAGACCAGCTCACCCTGACTGCGGCCTGGCTGAAGACCCGCAGCGCCGTAGCCGACGCGCGCACAACTCTGCGTATCGCCCTGGGCGGCCCTAAGGAGAAATCATGATCAAGACCCCTGTTACTGCGGCCATTGTCCTGGCGCTCACCCTCACCGCCATTCCGGCCCTGGCCCAGCGCTCGCCTGTCGTCCACTTGTCGTCTGCGAAGAGACAGGCGCTCGGCCTCAAGCTCGTCCACGCCCGCATGCGCACACTTCATGCACGTCGCACATTCTATGGCGATTTCACATTGCCCCCGAATGCCGAGGCGGTCGTCACCCCGCGCATACGCGGGCGCGTAACCGCCCTATACGTCACCGTGGGAGACAGGGTGCGGCGCGGTGCGGCGCTTGCCCGCGTGCAATCCCTGCTGGTCGGAAGCCCGCCGCCGAGCGTGATAGTCCACGCCCCCATGAGTGGGATGGTGGAAACGCGGCCCGCGGTGCTGGGCGAGGCGGCGGCCCCTGGTACGCTCCTCTATCGCCTAATGAAACCCCACCGGCTGTGGCTCAAGGCCTACGTCTACCAGCAGGATGTAGCCGTCATCCACCAGGGGCAGGAGGCCCGTATCCGGGCGCTCGGCGTCACCACCCCCCTGCAAGGACGGGTAGTCATGGTGGCGCCGCGCGTCAACCCGCGCCGCGGCGCGGAGACGATATGGATTGCGCTTACCCACCCGCCCGCAGCACTCAGGCCGGCGCTCTTTGCGCGCGCTCACGTCATGGTTGCGAGCGCGCAGATGGTAGCCGTGCCTTCCAACGCCGTGGTCGATGTTGGCAACCGCCACGCGCTGTTCGTGGCAATAGGTGGCGACCGCTTTCGTTACACGCCGGTGACCGTCGGTATACGCGAACACGGCTATTGTGGGGTCTCGGGGCTCAAAGCCGGCGCGCGCGTTGTCACACAAGGGAACGCCGAACTCTATACGCTGTGGTTGACCGGCGGCAAACTCAAGGCGGACAGCTGATGTTTGACTTTCTGATCCGCCTGTCTCTGCGCAGCCGTGCCCTCGTCGTCGGGGTGTTCGCCATCCTCGCCGGGGCGGCCTTGCTTGCCTGGCGCAGCATGCCCATAAACGTCTTTCCGGCCTTCGCCACGCCGCGCGTGGTCATAGGCACCACCCTGCCCGGCATGGCGCCGCGCGACATGGAAGCACTCATTACCTATCCGATCGAGACCGCGGTAAGCGGCACCATGGGCATACGCGTGGTGCGTTCGAAGACCACGCTTGGGGTGTCGCTCGTGACGGTGGTGTTTCACGCCGGCACCAACATCTACCATGATCGCCAGCTCATCGCCGAACGGCTCCAGGATCTGCAATCACGACTGCCGGCGGGCGTCCACGGACCCGAGATATTCCCGCTCACATCGGCCATCGGGTGGCTTGTCAAGTATTCGCTCACAAGCCCGATGGTGCCGGCCCAGGAGCTGCGCACCCTGGCCGATTGGGTGGTCCGCCCTCGGCTACTTTCCGTAGGCGGGGTGGCCGACGTAGCGGACATTGGCGGGGCCGTCACGCAATACCAGATCGACCTCGATCCCACCGCGATGCAGGCCTACCGGGTCAGCGTAGGCGAGGTGGCGCGCGCCGTGCGCGGCGTGAGCCGCGACCTTCCCGGCGGCATGGTGGAGACACCGGGTCAGCAATTGATCGTGTCGGCCGCGGGCCGGCTCCACGAGAGCGACGCCATTGCACGCCTGCGGCATACCCTGGTCGCGACGCGCGATGGCCTTCCCATAACCCTAGCCCAGGTCGCCCGAGTCCGCCGCTGGCACGCCATACGCCTGGGCGCCGCAGCCTTGGGCCAGGCACCCGCGGTGGTTGGGACTGTGTACAAGGCTTACGGCGCCGGCACCATCACGACCACCCGGCACGTGCTGGATACCCTGCGCGCGGCGCGGCGAGCGCTCCCGCCCGGCGTCACACTAAACACCCACATCTTCCGACAGTCGACCTTCATCAAAGCCGCCATCCACAACCTTTGGACCGCGCTCTGGGAGGGCGCGCTCATCGTCATCCTCGTGCTGCTCGTGTTCCTGGCGAACTGGCGGGCCTCGCTTGCGACCTTCATCGCCCTGCCGGCCTCGTTCGCGCTCGGGGCCTTGATCCTTTACGTCTTTCATGCGGGCGTCAACGCCATGACGCTCGGGGGACTCGCAGTCGCCATAGGCGAGGTGGTCGACAACGGGATCATTACCGTCGAGAATATCGTCCGCCGTCTGCGTCTGGCCCGCGAGAGGTCGGGCGACGAGGAAACCAAGAGTCTCATCCTCCATGCCATACGCGAGGTATTGAACTCCATTGTCTATGCCACGGCGATTGTCATCCTGGTGTTTTTGCCGGTCTTTTTCATGCACGGCATCCCGGGACGCATCTTTTCACCGCTTGGCATATCCTACCTGGCCACCATGCTCGCCTCGCTGGTCGTGTCCGTAACCCTGATCCCGGCCCTGTGTTCTCTGCTCTTTAGCGGCCACGGCGAAAGGGCGTCCGGCGCCGAGCGCGAAACAGGCCTTGTCCGCTTCCTTAAGCGCCATTACCTGCGCCTCCTGGAGCGTATCCTGCCGCGGACGCGCACCATCGTGATTCTCGCGCTCGTGGCGGTAGTAGCGGCCGGCGCGGGCTTCGCGCACCTCGGACGCTCATTTTTACCGCCTTTCCATGAAGGGAATTACATCCTAGTCATGACTGCCCTGCCCGGAACTCCCTGGCGCGAATCGATGCGTCTGGGCGCCGTCGTGCGACGGGACCTCGCGGCCTTCCCAGAAGTCGTATCCGTCGATCAGCGCGCGGGCGCCGGGACGCTCACGCCCGGAGCGCTTACCCCGAACAACTCCGAGTTCGATCTGCGCATCGACTTTCATCGCGGCCCGCAATCGCCGCACGTCCTGCTGGGCGAGATCCGTAAGAAGCTCGCCACCATCCCCGGGGTCGCCTTCAATCTCGGCGAATTCATCGCCCATCGCATCGACGATGTGGAATCGGGCGTGCCGGCGGACGTGGCCGTGAAGATCTACGGACCGCGCCTGCGCCGCCTCTACCAGATCGGCAAGGCCGCCAGTCGGGCGATCGCGCCCATACCCGGTGTTGTCGACCTGCATCTCGAGCAGCAAATTCGTGTCCCCCAGATTGTGGTCACGCCGCGGCGCGGACGCGACGCGCACTACGGCGTGTCCGCGGGACGACTGCTGCGCGACGTCAATCTCTACCTGAACGACACGTCTATGGGTCACGTCCTGCATGGACAGCGGCGGTTTGCGATCACGCTGCGCGTAGCCCATGGCGCCAGACGTTCGGCACGCACCCTGCGCAGCCTGCCCATGCGCGCGCCGGCGCTCGGCGCGCATGCCATCGTACCGCTCGCCGAACTGGCCTCGATCCGGGTACACCCAGTGCCCTTCGAGATCCGGCGAGCGCACGGGCACCGCGTCCTGCTGCTTACCTTCGATGTGACCGGAAGAGCCCTGTCCACGGTCGTCCGCGAGGTCAAAAAACGCGTAGGGACAGTCCCTCTGCCGCGGACCTATTTCGTGCGCTACGGCGGCACCTTCCGCAGCCAACAACGAGCCAACACCACGCTGTGGCGGCTCGGCCTCCTCGCGATCATCGTCTCGGCGCTGCTCCTCCAGAAGGCCTTCGGCTCGCTGCGCGACGCCTTGCTCGTGCTCGTCAATCTGCCGTTGGCCATGGTCGGGGGGGTGGCGGCGCTGCTTTTGACGGGATCTACGCTCAGTACCGCCGCCATGATCGGATTCATCGCGCTCTTTGGCATCACCGCGCGTAACGGGATCATCCTCATAAGCCACTACAAGGATCTCGAAATCGAGGGGCGCACTCTAGATGAGGTGGTAAGGGAAGGCACGCTCAACCGACTGGTACCCATCCTCATGACCGCGATCACGCCCGCCCTGGCGTTGTTGCCACTCCTGTGGGGATCGCCGGTCGGCAAGGAGCTCGAGCGCCCGCTCGCCTATGTCGTGCTTGGCGGTCTCGTCACCTCGACGCTGCTTAACCTCATCGTCATTCCGAGCGTCTACCGCGCCCTGCGCCGGCGTGACCAGACTCGCATGCGGGCCGCCGAGCAATGACGCGCAAACCTATCAAGGTCAAAATGGCTCCGCCCCGGGATGGGAGGGACACCGGGGCGATGCGCACCCCTACAGACGGATCGCACCGCGACCATTTGGCCAATGGGAAACCCCTGCCTATTCTACTTGTGAGCGGCGAGATCAAAAACACAACTCCCATTATGAGCGATCCGAGTCGGGCGACCCGCGCCCCCCCGTTCGCCGACTAGGGTCAAGGTGCCGCCGCCGGAGCCGACGGCTAGCAAGCCCCTGTTGGGAAGGTTTCCGCAACCGGGGTGCCGACGTTATGCCGTCTTGAAACATTATTCATGCCTTCTGCGTCGCAACGTCAGTCTTTACTGATCCCCATTTTAAGCAACGATTATCGAGGGTGCCGAGCCTGCTCGACCAGCTCTATTTTTTGAATCGGCTAGCTCCCGCGCTAGGTCCATGAACCAATCTCGTACGCCTCACTTTCCTGCTCTCACTTCAATACAGCACAGCGGATATGGTGCGCACTATACAACGAACTTCGTCCTGGGCTTCCTGTCCCCGATGTCTCTTGAGAGGCCACCCAACGCCCCTTGACGTAAGTCTCAGCGCATTCATAGAATCGCCGGGATACGCCTTCGCTATATGCTGGGCCGGCTTCTGCAGCTTTAGACGCAAGCTTTCTACGCGGAAGGAATCTTTATGCCTGAAACTCGATCACTCCGGCTTGTTGCGTGCGCTTGGCTTTCAGTCGCGTCAGGACTGATCGTGGCGGTCGCCATCCTGGTCGACATCCTGAACGGTCACCGTCAGCGTATGACGATCATGGAAGTGACATGGCCTGTGACAGGGCTTTACATGGGGCCACTAGCCTGGTGGGCTTACTGGAAATTCGGTCGGGCGACAACAGCCGGCGACCACAAGACATCGAATAAACATTCCAAAAAATCCTTGTGGCAAGGTGTCTTCGTGTCCGTGACACATTGTGGCGGTGGGTGCACGCTGGGCGATATCATTTCTGACTACCTGATATTTCTGTCCGGAATGGTGATTGCCGGATCTTCCCTTTTCACCTCCTACCTACTGGATTTCGCAGCGGCCTATGTACTTGGCGTCTTTTTTCAGTATCTGCCCATACGCGAGATGGGCGAGACAGACCGGAAACGCGCCTTGATCCGCGCCATCAAGGCCGACACCCTGTCACTGATCGCCTTCGAAATTGGGCTGTTTGGCTGGATGGCGGTCGTACAAAAGATCCTATTCGTTCACGCGCCACAACCCGACAATCCTGTATTCTGGTTTATGATGCAGATCGGTATGGTGGTGGGCTTTATCACAGCCTACCCAGCCAACTGGTGGCTTGTCCGAAAGGGCATCAAGCATGCTATGTAAGCACATCAGCGACAAATGGGCGTTGTTGGCAAAGAAGCCCGATGCGTTGCCACTGCACGGCTTGATTCAAGACCGCCTCCACGAGCCTCGCCAGACCTTCTGGCTCATTCAGCAGCCGTGTCAACATACATCCCGACCTACGTTAACCTCATAATCTGCCACTGCCTTGATCTCCCGGTTAAATTACGTCTCGATAACGCCAATTACCCGGATCGGGGCGGTGGCACAAACCGCCTGAGCTCGTCAGCTATTTACAGCAGTTTACGGACATAACCGTTTTGGAGTCTGGTCCATATCCCTTTCAGGTGTTCATGAACACATAGGACAGTGATTGCCTATGCCAGAGCCCATTAGTACAGCAACAAACTACGTACTAGAGAACGAATCGTGTTCGTATTGATGCCGATGGGGCGACCGGCACGGCGCTCGCGGTGCGGGGCCTGCGGCGGCTTGGCGCCCGTCATGTCGATTACCTGATCCCGGACCGGGCCCGCGAGGGCTACGGTTTGACGCCGGCGATCGTGGCCCGTGCCCACGGTCTGCGGCCGCAGTGGTTGATGACCGTCGACAACGGGATCAACAGCGGCGAGGGCGTGCGTGCCGCCCGCGCCGTGGGGATCCCGGTCATCATCACCGATCACCACCTGCCCGGTGCGTCCGTGCCGGATGCCCAGGCGATCGTAAACCCCAATCAGCCGGGCGATCCCTTCCCGAGCAAGGCCCTGGCAGGGGTGGGGGTGGTCCTCTATCTCTTGATCGCCTTGCGTCGCCGTCTCGGCGCCGGACAGGTCCCGCTGGCCGATCTTCTCGACCTCGTGGCCCTGGGTACGGTCGCCGATTGTGTGCCCTTGGACGCCAACAACCGACTCCTCGTGCGCCAGGGCCTGCAGCGCATCAATGCCGGACGGACCTGCCCGGGGATCGAGGCCCTGCTGCTGGTGAGCGGCAAGCGCCTGGGCCGTATCACGGCGCAGGATCTGGGTTTTCAGGTGGGTCCGCGCCTCAATGCGGCCGGCCGGCTCGCCGACATGGCCGTGGGCGTGCGCTGTCTGCTCACCGATGATCGGGCGGAGGCCCTAGCGGTGGCCCGACAGCTGGATGCCTTGAATCGCGAACGTCGCGAACGCGAGGCGCAGATGCAGGCCGAGGCCGACGACAGGCTCGCTTTTTTACAGGAGACGGCGGATTTGCCGGCGGCGATTTGCCTGACTGAGCCCCACTGGCACCCGGGTATCGTGGGGATAGTCGCCGGACGCCTGAAGGACCGCCATAAGCGGCCGGTCATAGCCTTTGCGCCCGCCGATGACGGCCTGTTGCGCGGTTCGGGACGTTCGGTACCCACGCTCAATCTCCGTGATGCGCTGGCGACGATTGCCGAGCGCGAGCCTGGTCTCATCCGCCAGTTCGGCGGTCACGCGGCGGCTGCGGGACTTACCATCGGGGCGGGTGACTTTGCGGCCTTCGCGACGGCCTTCATAGGGGAGGTGGACCGGCGTATCGGCAGCGGACCATTCCGGGAGGCGCATAGCGATGGTCCTTTGGGTCCTGAGGAATTGTCGCTCGCGCTTGCCGAGGCCGTGCGGGCCGGGGGGCCCTGGGGCAATGGCTTCCCGGAGCCGGTCTTCGAGGGGGTCTTTCGGGTCCTGGCCGCGCACATCATCAAGGAACGCCATCTGCGCCTCCTCATAAGCCGGCCGGAGTCGGGCGAGCCGCTCAAGGCCTGGGCCTTCCGTTGTGTGACGCCTCCCGCTGTCGGCGATCTCGTGGCGCTGCGCTATCGGCTCGCGGTCGATGAGTTTGCGGGGGACCCGAGTCTGTGCCTGTACGTCGACGAGTGGCGTGCCGTGTCGCAGGCCCCCTAACTGCGTTACACTAAAAAATACGGGGGCCGGAGCCGCCAGCCTGGGCCCGTGCCGATCGCAACCTCTGCCAGGACGTGAATGTGGGTCAGGAACCTCCCGTGAATATCAAATCCCTCGCCGAATGCGTCGGCAATACCCCGCTTGTGGCCTTGCAGCGGATGGGTGCCGGGCGTGGCAACCGTATCTTGCTGAAGCTCGAAGGCAATAATCCGGCGGGCTCGGTCAAAGACCGGCCGGCGCTGAACATGATCGAGGCGGCCGAACGCCGCGGCACGATACGGCCTGGCGATACCCTGATCGAGGCCACGAGCGGCAATACCGGGATAGCGCTCGCCATGGCCGCGGCCATTAAAGGTTACCGCATGGTGCTCGTGATGCCAGAGCATATGAGCGTCGAGCGCCAGGGACTCATGCGGGCCTTCGGGGCGACCCTCATCTTGACGTCGCGGGCCGGCAGCATGGAGGAGGCCATCGATACCGCGCGCGCCATGGAATCGCGCGGGGAAGGGCGCATCCTCGATCAGTTCGCCAATCCCGACAATCCGGATGCCCACTATCGGGGCACGGGGCCGGAGATCTGGCGCGATACGGCCGGCGCGATCACCCATTTCGTGAGCGCCATGGGTACGACCGGGACGATCATGGGGACATCGCGCTATCTGAAAGAACGCAATCCGGGGATCGTGGTGGTGGGTGTTCAGCCGACCCCGGGCTCGTCGATTCCCGGCATCCGCCGTTGGCCCGCTGCCTATCTCCCGAAGATCTTCGATGCGAGCCGGGTCGATCGCATAATCGATGTCGATCAAGCTTTGGCCGAGGACACGACCCGCCGCCTGGCCCGGGAGGAGGGCATCTTTTGCGGGATATCCTCAGGGGGTGCCGTGGCCGCGACCTTGCGCCTCGCCGCCGAACTCCATGATGCGACCCTCGTCAGCATCGTCTGTGACCGCGGCGACCGCTATCTGTCGACCGGGGTGTTTCCGGCCTCATGAATGTCCTAGTCTTCGATATCGAGACCGTGCCCGACGTAAGCGCGGGCCGGCGTCTCTATGGCCTTGATCTCAACGATGAGGATACCGCGCGGGTGATGGTGCATCGGCGGCGCGAAGAGTCGGGGCAGGAGTTTTTGCGCCATTACCTCCACCGGGTCGTGGCGATCTCGGTTCTTTTGCGGCGCGACGAGGAGTGCAAGCTCTGGTCGCTTGGCGATGAGTCCTCATCGGAGGCCGATTTGATTCGGCGTTTTTTCGAGGGCATTGACAGGTTTTCACCGACGCTCGTCTCCTGGAACGGCAGCGGCTTTGATCTGCCGGTGCTGCATTATCGCGCGCTTTTGCACAAGATACCCGGCGCGCGCTATTGGGAAACGGGGGAGGATGACGCGGCGTTTCGCTGGAACAATTACTTGAGCCGCTACCACGCGCGCCATACCGATGTCATGGACGTATTGTCGGGCTATCAGACCCGCGCGGTGGCGCCGCTCGATGACATCGCCGCGTTTCTGGGCTTCCCCGGTAAGCAAGGGCATGAGGGGGGTGAGGTCTGGGCCCGTTACCGGCGCGGCGAGCTTGCGGGCATCCGCGACTATTGTGAAACGGACGTGTTGAACACCTATCTCGTCTATCTCCGTTTCGAGCTCATGCGGGGGCGGCTGTCGCTTGCGGCTCACGAACAGGAAGAGGCGCGCCTCAAGGCCATGTTGCAGGCCGCGCAAAGGCCGCATCTGAGCGCCTTTTTGGCGGCCTGGGAGAAGGCGTCATGAAGTCTGCGCGCGAGCCCGCCACGGGCTCCTGCCTCCTTGGCTCGCTAAACCATGACGGCAGCGGCGTCGGTCATTGCGAGGGCAAGGTGGTCTTTGTAGATGGTGGTCTGCCGGGCGAGGAGGTGCGTTTTCGTTACCTCACCCGTAAGCGCCGCTTCGATACGGGCGTGGTGGAAGAGATCCTTACGCCTTCGGCCGAACGCGTGGAGGCGCGCTGTAGCCACTTTGGGGTGTGCGGCGGTTGTCGGCTCCAGCACCTGGCGCCCGCGGCGCAGGTGCGCGCCAAAGAGGCCGTGGTGCGCGAGGCCTTCGCACATATCGCCAAGGTTGAATGCGCGCACTGGGTGCCGCCGCTCGCCGGCCCCAGTTATGGTTATCGCCGTAAGGCGCGATTGGGCGCGCGGGTGGTCGCGAAGAAGGGCGGCCTACTGGTCGGTTTCCGCGAGCGCCGCCACTCCTACATCACGCCATTGTCCCTCTGTCACACCCTGGACCCGCGCCTGGGTACCAGGTTGCCGGCGCTGAAGACCCTCCTGGAGGGCCTGTCGGCCCCGGAGGCCATGCCGCAGATCGAATTCGCGGCGGGCGACGACGCCGCGGCGCTCGTGTTTCGCCATTTAGTCGACATGACCCCCGCAGACCGGGCGGCCCTGGCGGGCTTCGGCGATGCGCATGGTTTTGCCGTATATACCCAGTCGGGCGGTCCCGAGACCGTGGCGCCCCTTGCGGGAGAGTCGGCCCCTTTGCACTACGCCTTGCCGGATTTCGGTCTCGACCTGGTTTTTGGTCCGACGGATTTCGTGCAAGTGAACGCGGCCATGAATCGGGCCATGGTCGCGCAGGCCGTCGACTGGCTGGGCGATGCCGGGACAGGCCGAGTGCTTGATCTTTTTTGCGGTCTCGGCAATTTTACCTTGGCCATTGCGCGCCGGGCGCAGTCGGTATGGGGTGTCGAAGGTGCAGCGGCCCTCGTGGCCAAGGGCCAGACCAATGCGCATCGTAACGGCCTCGATAACGTGCAGTTCGTCGCGGCGGATTTGGATGTCGATCCGGTCGCGGCCTGGCCGGCCGATGCGGTGTTCGATGCGGCGCTCCTGGATCCGCCCCGCACGGGGGCTCTGGCCGCCGTAAAGGCCTTGGGCGAGCGGGGGGTGGCGCGGATCGTCTACGTCTCCTGCAATCCCGCGACACTGGCGCGCGATGCGCAGTTGCTGGTCCACAGCTATGGCTACCGGGTGGCACAAGCGGGGGTGTTGGACATGTTTCCCCACACTCACCACATCGAGGCCATGGCCTTGTTCACGCGGGACGGATAGATGGCCTACATCGAGGTCGACGTGGCGCGCCAGAGTCTGCGATTATGGGACCGGATGGGCGGTCGCCTCCTATGGGAAGTGGCCGTCGCGACGGCCAAGAACGGTGTGGGCGAGCGGCGGGGTAGCTATCAGACGCCCCGGGGCTTGCATGTGATTCGGGCGAAGATCGGAGCCGGTGCGCCCTCCGGCACGGTATTCGTAGGACGGCGCCCGACGGGCGAGATCTATAGCGCGGCCCTGCGCAGTCTCTACCCGCAACGCGACTGGGTATTGACGCGCATTCTCTGGCTGAGCGGCCTCGAGGTGGGTAAGAACCGCGGCGGCGAGGTCGATACGATGCGCCGGTACATCTATATCCATGGGGCCCCGGATGGAGACGCCATGGGCACCCCGTCTTCGCACGGCTGCGTTAAGATGCGCAACGACGATGTGATCGCCTTGTTTGACCGGGTAGAACCGGGTACCAAGGTGCAGATACTGGCATAAGGAGTTTCCATGTCGCTTGGCCCGATAATGGTGGATTTGGCAGGAACCGAGCTCACCACAGACGAGCGGGAGCGTCTGCGGAACCCGCTCGTAGGCGGGGTTATCCTCTTTAGCCGCAATTACGAGAGCCCGCAACAGCTCATGGACTTGACACGCACGATCCACGCCGTGCGGCAGCCACCGCTCATCATCACTGTCGATCACGAGGGGGGGCGGGTGCAACGGTTCCGGGAAGGGTTCACGGCGCTGCCGGCCTGTGGCCGGATCGGCGAGCTCTATGCCAAGGATCCTGCGCGCAGCCGCGAGCTCGCCTTTGATACAGGCTTTGTGATGGCCGCGGAGCTTTTGGTGCACGGCGTGGATATGAGCTTTGCGCCGGTCTTGGATCTGGCAAGCGGGGTATGCGCGGTGATTGGTGACCGTGCCTTTCATGAGGCCCCGCCGGTCGTAGCCGAACTCGCGCGGCGCTACATCCTTGGCATGACGCGGGCCGGGATGGCCGCCTGCGGCAAACATTTTCCGGGGCATGGCGGGGTCGTAGGTGATTCACACAAGGAGCTGCCGGTCGACAAACGGCCGCTGGCCGATCTGGCCGCTTCCGATCTCATCCCGTTTGCGCAGCTTGCCGCCCCGGTATTGGCCGCCATCATGCCGGCCCATGTGCTATATCCGGCCGTGGATTCCGAGCCGGCCGGGTTTTCGCAGGTGTGGCTTCAGGATATCTTGCGCAAACAGCAGCGCTTCAGCGGCGTCATCTTCAGTGATGATCTCAGCATGGTCGGCGCGCATGGCGCCGGCGATCTCGCTGCGCGGGCCCGCAAGGCGCTGGCGGCTGGTTGTGATGTGGTTCTGGCCTGCAACGACCCGGCAGGGGCCGACCATCTCCTGACCGCACTGGTCGGCTACGAAAACCCCTTGTCGCAGGGACGTCTGGCGCGGTTGCGGGGGCGCAGCGGGTGGGCAGACCCCGCGGCGCTCTACGCCGATGAGCCCTACCAGGCCGCCCGCACGCGCCTCAAGGCGTTTCTCTAGCCTATGAGTAATCCCGCAGCACCTAGGCGTCGGATGTCGCGTAGTGGCCGCGAACGGGGGCCGGTCGGGGACGCAGCGCTTGCGGGCTGCCGAAAATGCGCGCGCCTGGCGCGTTTTCGGGATGCCATCAAAGACGAGTGGCCAAGCTACCGTTGCCTGCCGGTACCGAGCCTGGGCGCGGACGACGCGCCCCTTGTGATCGTCGGTTTGGCCCCGGGCCTGCATGGCGCCAATGCCACGGGACGGCCATTTACGGGTGATCATGCCGGCATCTTGCTCTATGACACCTTGTACCGCCTGGGGCTTACGAATAAGCCGCGTTCGGTGGCCAGCGGCGATGGCTTGGTGCTGGCCGGTTGCCGCATCACCAACGCCGTGAAGTGCGTTCCTCCGGCCAACAAACCGACGGCCGGCGAGATTGCGGCTTGCGCCCCGTATCTGCGCGCGGAATTGGCGCACCTGCCGCCCGGGGGTGTCGTATTGGCACTCGGGCGCATCGCCCATGACGCGGTGCTGCGTGCGTGGGGCGCGCGGCTTGCGCTTTATCGGTTTGCCCATGGGGCGCGTCATGAAATCGGGCCCTACCGACTCTTTGATTCCTATCACTGTAGTCGTTATAACACCCAGACCAAGCGACTCACTGAGGACATGTTCCGGGCGGTCTGCGCGGCCGCCCTACGCGAGGTGCCATGACGGATTTGCGGGCCTTGGTGCGCGACTTGAGCGACAGCCCGGGCGTCTATCGGATGCTCGATGCCCAGGGCGCCGTACTCTATGTCGGCAAGGCGGTCAGCCTGCGCAAGCGCGTGAGCAGTTATCTGCGCCCGGCCAAAAGTCCGCGCATCGCCTCTCTCATGGCCGCCGTATGTCATATCGAGGTCACGGTCACCCACACCGAGACCGAGGCGCTGTTGCTCGAAAACAACCTCATAAAGACCCTCAAACCCCGCTACAACATCCTGCTGCGGGATGACAAAAGCTACCCGATGATCTTTCTTGGGGGGGAAGGGGATTTCCCTCGGCTCGCCTTCCATCGCGGCGCGCGCCGCGAGATCGGGCGTTATTTCGGCCCCTACCCGAGCGCTACGGCGGTTCGTGAAACCCTCAATCTGCTGCAACGCGTGTTTCCCGTGCGCCAATGCGACGACACGGTCTTTCGCAACCGCACGCGCCCCTGCCTGCAGTATCAGATTCAGCGCTGTTCGGGGCCCTGCGTCGGCTTGATCGACAAGGATGCCTACGCACGCGACGTCGAACGCACGCTGCTGTTTCTAGAAGGGCGCAACAAGACCTTGCTGTCCGATCTTAAGGAAGAGATGGGAAAGGCCGCGGCGCGCCTCGATTATGAACAGGCGGCGCGGCTGCGCGACCGGGTCGCGCTCCTTAGCGCGGCGCAGGAGCGGCAATATGTCGATAATGACGAGGGCGATGCCGATGTCGTGGCAGTGGCCGGCGAAGGCCGGGTGCTGGCGGTGTCGGTACTCGTGATCCGGGGCGGCCGGCAGATCGGGGCCAAGACCTTATTCCCGCGGGTTCCCGAGGATATGTCGCAGGCCGAGGCGCTCGCCGCGTTTCTCCCCCAGTACTACCTGGGCGAGTCGCCGCCGAGCCGTATCTTTCTTGGGCTTCCCATACCGGGACGGGAGCTGCTAAGCGAGGCCCTGCGCCAAGACAGCGGGCACGCAGTGACCGTGCGGGTACCGGCGCGCGGCATAGCCCGTCAATGGGTGGCGCTTGCCCATACCAACGCCCAGGATGCCCTGCGCCGGCGATTGGCCGAGCGCGCTGGCCACGGGGCACGTTTTACCGCCATGACACAGGCCTTGGGGCTTGCGGGGGCACGGCGCGTCGAGTGTTTTGATATCAGTCATACCCAAGGTGAGCTGCCCGTAGCCTCCTGTGTCGTGTTTGGACCAGAGGGTCCCGTGAAGGCGGATTACCGGCGCTTCCATATCGAAGGCGTCGCGGCGGGCGATGATTATGCCGCCATGGCGCAGGCGGTCGCGCGTCGCTATGGTAAGGCGCCGCTCCCGGATCTGATCCTGATCGATGGTGGCGCCGGGCAGGTGGCGCGAGCCCACGAGGCGCTTATGGCCTTGGGTCTCACGGGTCGGCTCCTGGGGATCGCCAAAGGCCCCGAGCGGCGCTTTGGCGATGAGGAGTTCTATGAGCCAGGCCGCGCCGCACCCTTTACGCTCGCCGACCATCCGGGGGCCCTATTATTCCTGGCGGCCGTGCGGGACGAGGCCCACCGCTTCGCGATCACCGGTCACCGGGGGCGCCGCGGCAAGGCGCGACTCGTGTCGGAACTCGACGCGATCCCGGGCATCGGGCCCAAGCGGCGCCAGACCCTGGTGAAGGCCCTGGGAGGTGCCCGCTTCGTGGCGCAGGCCGAGCTTGCCGATCTCGAGCGGCTCCCGGGTATCAGCCGGGACCTTGCCCGCCGCATCTACGATATCTTTCATAGCGAAGGCGTCCCGTGCCCCTAAATGCCCCCAACGTCCTGACCTTGTTGCGCATCGGCCTCATACCGGTCTTTGTGCTCGTTTATTTCCTGCCCGTGACCTGGGCGAATGTCGGCACCGCGGGTTTTTTCTTCTTGGCCGCGATCACGGATTGGCTCGACGGCTATTTGGCCCGCCGCTTTAACCAGTCCTCGGCCTTTGGGGCGTTCTTGGACCCGGTTGCCGACAAACTTATGGTGGCCGCCGCCTTGATCCTGATCGTCGCGAATCCCACCCTGCGCCCGGCCCTCCTGAATGCGCCCCTGTTTTCGGTAGTGGTTCTCATCATTATCGGCCGTGAGATCGCCGTGTCGGCCCTGCGGGAGTGGATGGCGGAGGTCGGCGCGCGCAAGAGCGTGGCGGTCTCGCTAGTGGGTAAGTTCAAGACGGCCGTGCAAATGATTGCCATCGTGCTATTGCTCTACGAACGCCCGATTGCCGGCCTCTCGGCCTTTCGTATGGGTGAGCTGCTTCTCTATGTGGCGGCCTTGTTGACCCTATGGTCCATGGGGGTCTACCTGAAGGCCGCTTGGCCGGAGCTTATGAAAGAGCGGGACCGGTGATGCCGTCTGGTACCGGACCGTGGTCCCGGCACACGAGAGGCGTATGGTGCGGTTGACACGGATAGCCAAAACGACAAGGAGTGTGCCTGTGAGCTATATACGACCCATGGCCCTGGTTTTGATGGTCGTGGCCGCTCTGGGGCTGCGGGCCGCCGCGGCGGCCGTGACCTTTGCGACCATCCGCCAGATGAGCCCCGCGGAAAAGCAGGCGATCCAGCATTATTTTCGGGCCCATTCGCTGGAGTTTCCGAATATCTTCGGGCGGCACCACCCGGGCCCCTATTGGATCCTCGAGAACGCGCGCGCCTTCCGATTGACCCCAAAAGAGATCCGGGAAGAGCTACGGCTCAAGATAGGTATGGCGCGCCGCACCGTGATAGACGTGCAAGTCTTAAAGAGGCGCTACGCCCGCTACGAAATGGCAGCGCGGGCCCGCCATCCGTCGCTTAAGGCCTTGCGTGCCGATATCCGGGCGGTCGGGGCCGCGGAAGCGGCGCTGGCCTACGAAATGATGCCTTACCATCTTCGGAGTTACGCGCTCTTGACGGGCCGGCAAAAGACGATCTATTGGCAGCTCGTCGCGCCTTTAGGCCCAGATCCCCGCCAATGACGGTGCGCACGCCGTTTTCGGCTCAAGGCCGCTTGCGGTACGGGGGTTTACGGGGCGCGACCCGCGGGCGCCGGTACGGGCCCTTGGGCAATGCCCGCTTGACAGTCGCTGCCGCATGTTTACAATGCAACGGTCTGCGGGAATAGCTCAGTGGTAGAGCACAACCTTGCCAAGGTTGGGGTCGCGAGTTCGAATCTCGTTTCCCGCTCCAGCCTTTTTTCGGAAATCGCCCAGACGGGTGTTTTCAGTCCGCAGTCAACGAAGGCTGGGTGGCAGAGTGGTGATGCAGCGGCCTGCAAAGCCGTCAATGCCGGTTCGATTCCGGCCCCAGCCTCCACTTCCTGATTCCAGAACGTCCCCCAACATCCCGTAACGGTCAGAGACTTGGCGTAGAACCTGGGATTTCCCCCCATTCGGTGGTCAACGAGGCGCGAGAGAGCCCATTGACACTCAGGGCATTTTTAGGGGCATTGAGTTCATTCTGGGTTGTGTCCGTCAAGTTGTGCAAATTCCTTTAGGCATGAGAGGGCACTTCATCAGGCCGCCTGGCGCAGCCGCTCCTTCTTCTGTTCCCGCAGCAGATCCATGTTGAGATAGCGGTTGTCTTCAAGCCAGGCCTCGTGGGGCTCGACGCAAAGCGCCCGGATGAGCCTGAGGCAGGACTCGGTATTGGGGAAGATCCGCACAACCCGGGTGCGGCGTTTGATCTCCTCATTCAGCCGTTCGAGCATATTCGTGGATTTGAGATGCTTGTGGTGCGCCCGCGGCAGGCGGTAGAAGGTCAACGTCTCGCCGATATGCTCCTCGACCCAGTCCGTGAGCTTCGGGTACTTCGTCTGCCAGCGGGTGAGCCAACTGGCGAGATCCCGCTGGGCTTCCGTGAGATCCCGCCGGTCATAGAGCCAGCGCAGCTCCTGTAAGCAGTCGTCATCGGCCTTCCTGGGCAGGTAATCCAGCGCGTTGCGAAGGAAGTGGACATAGCACCGTTGCCAAGCGCTCTCGGTCAGGACCTCAGCAGTCGCCTTCTTAAGCCCCGCATGATCGTCGGAGACCACGAACTCGCCGCCGTGGAGGCCGCGCTCCTTGAGCTTCAGTAGGAAGTCGCGCCAGGAGGTCTCGCTCTCCCGGGGGGCGAGTTCGGTCGCGAGCACTGCGCGGCGGCCACCGGTATGGATACCGATGGCAATGAGCACCGCCTGGGAGCGGATGACGCCGGCCTCCCGCACCTTCTAGTAGCAGGCATCAAGGATGAGATAGGGGTAGGGTTCCTCCAGGCGCCGCTCGGCGAAGGCAGTGAGGGCGGCATCGAGACTCTTATTGACCCGAGATTTTCCATTAGAACCCTACGCAGAGCTAAATATCGGCGCAAAGTGGACCGGAAAGGAAAAGGTCTTCGAGCGGTTCCAGAGGCCTTCCATCCACTCACGCTTGTGCATGGCGAGGCTCAATTTAAGGATGTCTTTACGGCCTTCGGTGGTCGTGTAGCCCGCTTTAGCGAAGAGCTTAAAGCGTAAGGTGGTTAAGGTGTGTTGGATATCTTTTCTGCCATGCTCCAAGACACTCGCGCGCAGCGCCGCCTGGCGAAAAAAGGCTCATGAAGTTATACGCCAGAAGAGCGACATTTAAAGACGCTTCGGTGGCCCAGAAGTCCTGGAGACAGAAGCTGTCGGCGGCAAAATCATATTTCAGTTCCTTGATGCGATTCTCACAGTCGGCACGGCCCCGATAGAGCCGCCAGATCTCCGCTGCCGGAAGAGTCAAATCGGTAACCAAAGCGGCAAAGCGATAACGGCCCCATTGGGGATCCGAGGCCCAGAGTGAAAGGGTCTTGCCCTTCGGGTTTACGCGCTTATCGATGTGTTGCCGAATGCCGACCACCCGGCGCGGTTGTGACCAACTGGGGGCTTGATAAGTAATACTGACGAGATCGATACCGTCGTCTAGCATCCACCAGCCAGAGGCTTCGACCAGGGCCCGCTGGAGGGGTTGGTTCAAACGTAGAGCGATCACATGAGAGAGCTTTTTTTGCTCCAAATCCTGCAAAAACACCTGATCACTAAAACCGCTATCCGCCCGTAAGAGGGCCACACGCTTACGGCCTAATCTGTCGAGGGTATTGTCCAAGAAGGCCCGCACGTTGTGCGCGCTCTGGGTGTTCCCGGGCCGTAACCAACAGTTGGCGATCATGCGGGTATCCGCCACAAAGGCCATCAACGGATGGTGAGAAGGTCGTCCAGGTTTAGTGGGGTTGTATCCGCGAACCGCACCCTCCTGACTGCCGTATCGGGTCATAACGGTCGAATCGAGATCGAGGGTTAATCCATCAACGGCTATTTGGGTAAAGAACCACCGATACAGATTGCCAAACACATGCTCGTTGGTCGCCTGTGTGAACTTGCGAAAGAGTCGCATCACCGCTTTGAAATTGGCCATCCGGGCAAAACCAAAGAGGCGCCCCAACACCGGGTCATGACGGGTCACTTCGCCATGCTCAAAACGATTGGCGCCACACCAGACCGAGAGCATAAATTGGGTGATCAATTGCTCGGGACGATAGCCCCTATTGCTGCCGGGTTGGGGTAGACCGCTCTTTTGTAAGGCCTCATCAAAATGGAGGTGATCGAGCATCCGTTTCATGAGACCCATACCGCCCCAGGCGGTGATTTCCTTATCGGTAAAGCGAAGCTCAAACCCCATAACCCCTCCGTACGGAAAGAGTGCATCGGCTTGCCGCCCAAATTTACCCCTGAACATTAACGAACTCAACAGCTTACGCTAATGGCTTCCATTAGGAATCGGAGGCTAATGGGAAATCTCGGTTGATGCCGCTGATGCTGGACGCCGAGAAGCTGTGGCCGCAGAGCTCTTCTATGATGGCCTTGACCTTGCGGGTCGACACCCCCTGCACATACATCTCCGCCAATGCGGCCACGAAGGCCTTTTCTGAGCGCCGGTAGCGCTCAAAAAGGGCGGTCTGGAACTGCCCAGCGCGGTCCCGCGGCACCCGCAGCTCCAATGTGCCGATACGGGTGACGAGTCCCCGCTCGTAATGGCCGGCCCGGTAGCCCTGGCGGCCCGG
>JAKAXM010000005.1:0-80016 GCA_021816625.1 Pseudomonadota bacterium
GCTCAACGAAATCACTGCCGATCACCTGTGCGCCTTGTGTAACAAGGTGAAGGCGCGCGGGGCGCCCGGCCACGGCGGTGCATGTCCACGACATCGTAAAGCAGGTCTATGCCTTCGCCATCCTGCAGCGGGAAACCAGGATTTCGTTGCTCGTGAGGGCGACCTTACACGTCGTTTGCGGCCGGCAGTGGCCCCTGATAGCGTAAGTAGAGTGTGTGGCGGTTCTGGTGGCCGTGGCGGTCTTCGCGGTCGAATGCGATCCGCAGGCCGCAAGCGACCTCCACCGCCGGAAAGATTTCGTTCAGCCCCGCCAGGATCTCTTTGAGGGCGATCGAACGGGTCAGCGTGAACTCCAGGTCTTCCGAAAACCAGCAGTCGTCAAATCAGCAGCGGCGAAAGGCCATGCCGCCTTTGAAGGCCAGCACCTCGCGTAGCGGATGGCCGGCCAGACCCGTCAGGAGCCAAGCCAGTACGTGATCGCGTCCCACGGGATGGTAGGACCACCAAGCTGCGCATGCCGCAGTTGATGCGCGAGCACCTGTGAAAAACAATAGTGTTCTTTCGGGCGTTGTCCAAAGACCAGACGGCAATACGATTCCAGGCCGCCGCCACCGTCGGAGATGGATGCAGGCCTGGCGACGCTCACGGGGCCGCCACAGCCCGGGTGCCGTCGTCCATTACCGCAGGCTCTCGTGGGACAGGGTGTAGCCGTGCCGGGCGGCAAGTTACGCGGCGCCAAGAGTCGGTCCACAAGCCGCATAGGGGATCCGCACGAGTTCTAGAACCCGGCTGCCGTGCCTCCGGCAAGGCATGCGGAGGCTGCCGATAGCGGGGTCGCGAGACCAGCCCGGCTACGCCCCCCTGCCGAAACCGCCGCACCAAGCGTTTGAGCTGTCGGACGGACAGCCCAAGCCTATGCGCCGCATCGCCGTGCCTTGCCCGGTCGGCTTGCCGACCCTCTCCAGGATGACCGTCAGCCGATCCACTTCCTTGTGGCTCATGGTCACCGGCCCGGCTGCCACAATCCCCCCGCAACAAAAGAGGGAGGCATCGTGAAATTGCCCAAAGGGGACATTAAGGCTTTGCGCTAACAGGAGGCAGAGTCAAGGCTTGCCCCTGAGCTTGCTTTTGTGGTTTCATGCCGCCCCGCGTTCGGGAGGGCCGGCGCCGATCGCGAGGGCGATCTATGGCGAAGCTCAGAGCGGTGGCGGCGACAAAGTACGGGCGCGCTCTAAATATTAGAATCTAATGAATAATTAAGATGTCGAGCGGCAAGAAAAACATATTGCGAAGCCGTTGGATATCCTCTACGATCTCGCCGTTCACTCAGCTGTAGGGTGAAAACGGGAAGGGCGAGGTCCCATGGCCAAAAGAGGCAGGGAACGCGTCACGCCCATATTAAGCACAAGAACCCGGGGCCGCGTTGATAGTGGTCAAGGGCGGCGTACCCCGTACGAGGTATTGCCGTAGGGGTCCGGTTGCAAGGGGAGACGCCGTCACTAACGCGTCCACCCCAGACCGCGGGTTTGCCGAAGGCAGGCAAGCCCTACGAATGAACGAGACAACCAGCTCATCTCGCAGGCGGGGTGAGTGAGGGGCGGAAATCTAGCAGATGCCGAGAGCGCTTGAGCTCAAGCTCGTCACATCGGTGCGGCCCATAACCGCACGGCCGGGGACGCTTTTTTTGACGTGCGTACTGTCCCTCGCCCGGCGCGGTCTGTGGCGCCCCCTTCATTTGGGATGGGCGCAACTCTACCCGCGGGCGATCGCCTCCTTTGGCTGGGGCGTAAAGCTCATGGGGATAAGCCGCTCGCATCGGATCTTGCGCCCTTTCCCATACGTGTCCACAGCCCTCCGTAATGCCCTCATTGTTGATCCTAGAATTCCGCAACGACCCCGCGTAGCGATCACGACCCGTGACCTATCCGAGGCGATGCCCTTTGCTTCCCCTGGCGTCCCGCGGTACGGCGCCGGTATTCACGCCCTAATGACCCGGATACTCGGCCGTGCGCCGACCCCATTCCAGGGCCTGTGCGTGCGCGCCCTTGTCGGCCGCTACGCGCACCTATTCGTATCCATTGGACAGACATTCGCCATAAAGTTCCCAAGCTTCCGTGACCGGTGGTCGTGCTGTGACGAACGGCACCATAGGGCCCCGGCAGGGGCCGAAGTCGTCGCGGTCAGCGGTCTGGCTGGGATCTAGCGATCCGGGGTCCGGGCGCGTGCCCGGGCCGGGAACGACTTGGCTTAGCGTAGGGCCCCTACCGGCGGGGTGAGGAGAGTCACGACCGACGGTAGAAGGGGTGATGATGTTGATGCGGTCGCGGCCGGCGCTATGCCGTCTGCGTCCGACTTTTACAGTTGTTCGTTTCACAGGGAGAAGAAGAGTATGGCATTTAAAATTCCAAAATTAGAACCGAGAAAGCTCATCGCCGTGACATCGGTGGTCGGTGGCTTGGCGATGTCGGCCAATGCCTGGGCGTTGCCCTCGTTTGCCCGGCAGACTGGCTGGTCCTGCGCCACCTGTCACACATCTTTTCCGCAGCTCACCCCGATGGGGCGCATGTTCAAGTTGATGGGCTTTACCACCACCAACCTGCAGCCCCAGCAGAAGGTCGAGGGTAAGCTTGGTCATACCGTAGGCCTCCTGATCCCGCGCATCTCGCAGTTCTCCATCTTCGTGCAGGCCGCGGCAACCCATGTGGCCGGCGGCCAACAGGTGCTGGGCGGCTATGGGGCGACACGAGCTGGCGGCAGCTCGGTTTCGAGCAATAACAACATCGAGGCCCCGCAGCAGGTCAGTTTGTTCTACGCCGGCGCCCTGTCGCCGCATGTGGGCGATTTCCTGCATATCACCTATGGTGGCGATAACGGGGGCGGCTTTGGTTTCGACGACTCGAGTGTGGTCCACACACGCGCCTATAGTCTCGCGCCCCAGAACACCTTGATCGTCGGCGAGGATGTGAACAATACGCCGACCGCCATGGATGTCTGGAACACCTCGACCGACTGGAACTCGCCGTTCTATTTCTCGAGCTACACGGCCTTTGGCGCGGTTCCGACGACCTTTATCGCCAATACGGCCGGCGCGAACATGCCCTTGATAGCCCCCGGGGCGTATGTGGCGGATATCTTTGGCGCCAATCGGGCCAATTGGCTCTACGCTGACTTCGACGTCTACACCAACTCGGAGGGCACGCAGGCAGGGCCCAACGCAGGTGGCAGTTTTGCCCCAGGCGGCTCTACGCCGGCTATGGGTGAATTGGCAGGGCCTGCCCCCTATATCCGCTTGGCCTATCAGCACGACTGGTCCAACTGGAACTGGGAAGTCGGTTCCTACGACATGTGGTCGCGCGTCTATGCAACGCCCACGGGCAATGCCGTCAACCACTTCAACGACTACGACCTTGACTCCCAGTTGCAGTGGCTCAACATCAACGACAACGACAACCTGACCGTCCGCATGAATTTCATTCATGAAGACGAAAGCTTCGCGGCGTCCCAGATCGGGACTGAAACGAGCGTGGGTCACGGCCAGTTGAACACCTTGGACCTGAATGCGACCTATTGGTGGCACGATCGCTATGCGGCCCAAGGCGGCTTCCAGGATGCGACCGGTACGGCCAACGCGCTCTTCTGGGGCCAGGGTCCGACGAACGCGGCTGGGGCCACGATATGGTCGAACAACGGCTCGCCTAACAGTTCTGACGAGTGGGTCGAGGCGTCCTACCTCCCGTGGTGGAATATGCGCTTCTCGGTGCGTTACACGTTCTTCAACGAGTTCCGCGGACTGAAGGGTGCAACGGCCACCACGCCGAGCGCCTCGAAATTCAACACCGTCGAACTGTTGGCTTGGTTTGCCTATTAAGGAAGGATGCTGATTATGATGACGCTTTCAGAGAGACAAGAAGCACGGCGGGCGCGCAAAAAGGACGCGGCCCGTAACCGGACCGTAGGTCTCATCGCGCCCCTGGCTGCGGCCTTAGTCGTTTTCGCGGGGCCGGCCGGCGCGCAGACCACAGAGGCTGTGAGCCATGGCCACATCCCTTATCGCGTGAGCAGCGACTGTATGGTCTGTCACGGCATGCGGGGCTCGGCCACCGACTACGGTGTGATCCCGCGCCTGGCCGGGCAGCACAAGTCCTACCTGGTAATGCAATTGAACCAGTTCAAAAAGCACACCCGCGCCGATCAGAACGGCCAGCTGTACATGTGGCCGGTGGCGCAAGGCCTCACGACCCGCCAGATCAACGAGGTGGCGACCTATTTCGCGGCGCAGCGTCCGCGGTTTGGGTCGAGCGGGGTATCTCACAAAGGGGTGGCGGCCGGCAAGGCGATCTTTACGAATGGCGTAACGTCCGAGCAGATCCCGGCCTGCGCCGAGTGCCATGGGGCCAATGCCCAGGGTGCCGGCACGTTCCCGGACATCGCCGGCCAACGCTATGAGTACATCGTCCAGCAGCTCAAGTACTTCCATAATGGGACGCGCAAAAACGAGCTGATGAATCAGATTGCGAAGAACATTACGCCGGCGCAGGAGAAAGAGGTCGCGGCGTATCTGTCCTCGCTTTAAGGACGACCAGTACGAGTAGGGACGACCCAACACCTCATTTGGGGGTGTTGGGTCGGATTGGTGGCACGCCTTAGCGTCCATATTAGGAGGAAACAAGAGATGGCGGCAGGAAAGGGTACGGGGGGAGTCCTCGCATCCGGCGTGTTATGCGCCGCGGTGATATTCGGGGCGCTGCGGTGGGAGCATACCGTTGCGCTTCCGGTGAGTAGCGGAAAGGTGGTTAACGGGGTGCATCACTACACCGTCAACGAGTTCAACTATTACTATGTGCCTACGCATTTCACGTGGCATGTGGGCGAAAAGGTGCAAATGACGGTGGTCGACCGGTCGCAGTCGGCGCCGCCGTTGCCCCACCAGTTCTCCATCGGGCGTGATCTGGCGACCCGTAACAACGGTTTCCTGCATTCGCAGGCCTTGGCGGTGGGTTGGAAGAAGAACTTCTTTGACGGCGTGCCGATCACGGCCGGCGGTCAGACGGGTCCGATTCCGGCGTTTTCGGTGAGCTTGAACCCGGGCCAGAAGTTCACGTTCAGCTTTACCGTGCCCAATAAGCCCGGTAAGTGGAATTACGCCTGCTTCCTGCAGACGGGTCAGCACTTCATGAACGGGATGCGCGGTGTCATCAACGTATTACCGGCGCAGGGGGCGTAAGGGGGAGCGATGAGCGCAAAATCAGAAAATCTCATGAAGGCTTTTTGGGAACTCGTCGTCGTTTGGGTCATCGGCTTGGTCATTGCCGAATGGCTCGTGCACGTCGGGATCGATCATTGGCCGCTCATAGGCAGCGTCCAGGCGCAGATCACCGCCGACGCGACTACCTACCTTGTATGGCAGGCGGTGGCGATCTATGTGCTTGTGGGCGGCACGATCGTTTATAGCGCCTTCCGGTTCCGGGCGCGTGATAACGACAATACCCCCCCGACCTACCAGAAGCGCTATTGGGCGCCGTTCGTGGTGTTTTGGCTGGGTATGAGTATCGCGATCAACTTGGCCAACACGATCTACCCCGGCATGGTGGGGCTGGAACAGTTGTGGGCGATACAGTTGAACGCCAAGCACCCCTTGGTGGTGGACGTGACGGCCCAGCAATGGAAATGGACGTTCTCCTATCCGAAGCAGGGCATAACGGACGTATCGCAACTCGTGGTACCGGTGGGGCGGACGGTAGAGTTCGTGTTGCGTACCAAGGACGTGATGCATGACTTCTGGGTCCCGGCTTGGGGCATCAAGAAAGACGTGATCCCGAACGAGATCCGGCATCTCTACATCACGCCGACCGTGCTCGGTTCGACCAAGACGAATCCGATGATTCGTGTTCAGTGTTCGCTGATCTGCGGTAATGGCCACCCCATGATGCGCGCGCCGGTGCAGGTATTGACCAAGGCGGCGTTTAAGACATGGGTATCGAACAACAGTTTCTGAGGCGCCGACCGACTCGGCTGGGCATGATTACGGGATAGGAAGAGGAAATTACGATGGCGACTACAGGTGTTCAGGGGCGGGCAGTAGAAGGGACTGGGGGAGGCGGCGAGCCTTTTGCCTGGTCCATGGTATTACCGCTGGTCCGTGCCGGTTTTATGGGATTTACGGGCTATTTCGCGGCAGCGTGGATCACGGCCATGATCGGCCACACGGTGATCGTCAATCCCTTGCCGGCGACGGTGGGTTACGTGGTGGGTCTGCTCGCCTGGTTGGCAGGCAGTGGGATTTGGGACGGCTGGATTCGCCGCGCCTTCGGGGGTGCAGAAGCCCCGGCTTTGACGGGCGTGGAGCGGTACTTTCGTTTCAGCTCCGACCCCAAGGCGACGGCGGTCCGTTACGTCATCTTCAACGTCCTGGCCTTTTTCTTCGCAGGCCTTGCGGCGATGGCGATTCGTATCGAACTCTTGACGCCGGACTCCACGAAGTGGTGGTTGTCGGAGGTGCATTACAACCAGACCTTCGGTATCCACGGTCTCATGATGTTGCTCGCGGTTGCCGCGTCGGCCATCGTGGGCGGCATGGGCTATTACCTGCTGCCGATGATGCTGGGTGCGCGGACCGTGATCTTCCCGCGGCTTCTGGGTTTGAGCTGGTGGCTGCTGCCGCCGGCGGCCGTCGCGGTCTTCATGAGCCCCTTGATCGGTGGTTTTCAGACCGGCTGGTGGGGCTATCCGCCGCTTGCGCAGAATAGCGGTAGCGGTATCGTGTTCTATACCCTGGGTGCGGCGACCCTGCTCACGAGTTCGCTGCTCGGCGGTATCAATATCATCGGCACGATCGTGTACATGCGCGCCAAGGGGATGAGCCTCGGGCGTATCCCCATGTTTCTGTGGGGTCTGTTCGCGGCCGGCACGATCCTGATCGTCGAAGCCCCCGCGACCTTCACGGGCACTTTGATGGATCTGTCGGACATGATCCTCGGCAGCCACTTCTATACCGGTCCGACCGGCCATCCCTTGGCCTACGATGACCAGTTCTGGTGGCTGTTCCATCCGGAAGTGTACGTGTTCGTGCTGCCGGCGTTTGCCTTGTGGCTCGAGATCCTGCCTGCGGCCGCCCAGCGTCCTGTGTTTGCCCGTAACTGGGGCATCGCGGGCATCCTCGGTATCACGATGATCGGCGCCATGGTCGGCGTGCATCACTACTTCACCGCCGTCAGCGATGAACGTATGCCGATCTTCATGACCTTGACGGAGACCATCTCGATCCCCAGCGGCTTCGTGTTCCTCTGTGCACTGGGCACGCTCTGGGGCGGACGGTTGCGTCTGACCTCACCGGCGCTCCTTTGCCTCATGGCCATGATGAACTTCCTGATCGGGGGACTGACCGGGATATTCAACGCGGACGTGCCGGCGGACCTGCAGCTGCACAACACCTACTGGGTGATTGGGCACTTCCACTACACGATCCTGGGCTCGGTGATCTTCAGCTGGCTCGCGGGTCTTTACTGGTGGTTCCCGAAAGTCACGGGCCGGCTGGTGAATGAGTTCTGGGCGAAGTTCCATGCCTGGTGGTTCTTCATCTTCTTCAACATGACCTTCCTGCCGATGTTTATCCTGGGCATCGAAGGCATGAACCGGCGTATCGCGGTGTACTTGCCCTATCTGCACCCCTTGAACGAGTTCGTTTCGATCTCCTCGTTCTTCCTGGGCGCGGGCTTCCTGATTCCGGCCGCCAATCTGTTCTTCAGCTGGCGCTCGGGCAAGAAGGCCCCGCAGAACCCGTGGGGCAGCAAGTCCTTGGAATGGCATTCGCCGTCGCCTACCCCGTACATCGTGTTCCCTGAAGGGAGCGAGGTGACGGTCGTCGGCCCGAATGACAATTACGCCGCTGGCGCGCCGGAGCCCTTTGTCTGGGCGCCGACCACGGCCGGCAAGTAACACGCGGAGGAACTGTATATGGCAGTAGAAATGGCAAGACCATTGATGGACCCGGCCCCGGAACGGGCCAAGCGCGGCGCGTTCTTCTTCCCCATGATGTTCATGGGGATCTTGTCCGCCGCGTGGTTCCTCGCGCGCTTCATGTGGGGCGGCACGAGCGTACCGAAAGGCGTCGACATGGGTATGGGGATCGGGCTTACGGTGCTCATGCTTTTGAGCATAGGCCCGATGCTGGGAGCTCGCGGCAAGCTCAATCGGGGCGAGGATGCCGGTGCGATCGGGAACTTCGCGATCCTGATGGTGGTCGCGATCTTGATGATCGCCGGCATCATCTCGACCTGGGGAGCTATACCTATAGGCACAGGCTATGGTGGCATCTACGATGTCACGAGTGGCTGGATCGGGCTCTACTTCGTGGGCGGCCTGCTGGGTCTTTTGGCGAGCTTCATGAAGGGTAAGCGTGTGCCGGAGCGGTTCCGTAATGAGCGGTGGGTCGCGCATAACGTGGTCAGTTTTTGGGGCGAGCTCGTCTTGCTCTGGACCGCGTTCTTCGTGGTCTTCTACTTGCTCTAAGACTCGGGCTGTCGCGCTTCATAGGAGGCACTTATATATGAATATGACATTGTCGCATCTTTCGTTCGTGATCCCGACTGGGGCCGATACGCCGATCTTCTTTTGGCTGATCGGGTTCATCGGCTTCCCGGTGAGCTTTCTCGCGATCTACTTCTGGTGGGTGTTGCGCGAGACGGCCAAGGAAGACCGGCTGCGGGTCATGAGCCGCAGCGGGAATTCCGCGGACCCCGATAGCTATTAAGGTGTCGGATAGCGGTTAGGGTAAGAAGCCCGGGGCGGCGGTCGCCGCCCCGGGTGTTTTACGGTCGAAAGCGTCTTAGGGACGCCACAGGTTTCGAGGCTAAGTCGCAGGCAGTACGGTGGCTTGGTTAGGGGAGACGCGGGATCGGGCCATAGGCGCGATCCGCGAGCGGGGCAACAGGGATGGTTGCGAGTCAAGGGGGTAAGGCGGGAGCGATCGCACAAGACCGGCCGCAGCGCCCCCATCCATCAAAAACAGATGTGAGACGCGAACATGAGCAATGATCGGGCCCTTGCCGGCTCCTGGAAGTCCAAGATCGTGTCGTCATCGCGGAGTCTGGGGCTGGATCTCGTAGTCGTGCAGTCGTATTGCGAACTCACGAAGCCGCGAGTGGTCAGTCTTTTGATCTTTACCGCCATGGTGGGGATGTTGCTTGCCTTGCCTGCGGATCTTGGGCTTGCCCATTGGGGTGTCGTGTTGTGGGCGAATATCGGTATCGCCTTCGCGGCAGGGGCGGCGGCTGCCATAAACCACGTCGTCGACCGCCAGATCGATGGACAGATGCGGCGTACGGATAGTCGCCCGCTGCCCAATGAGACGATCTCGGTGACCGGGGCGCTGATCTTTGCGACCATCCTTATGGCCATGTCGGTGTTGATCCTGGTGCTGTTTGTAAATCGGCTCACCGCGGTGCTGACCATGGGCGGCCTTGTGGGCTATGCCGGCATCTATACCGGCTTCCTGAAACGCCGTACCCCGCAGAATATTGTCTTGGGCGGAGCGGCCGGCGCTATCCCGCCGGTGCTGGGGTGGGCCGCGGTGACAGGGCACGCGGGCCTGGATAGCTGGATACTTTTTCTGATCGTGTTCTTATGGACGCCGGCGCATTTCTGGCCCCTTGCGATCTACCGGCGGGATGACTACGCGCGCGTCGGTATCCCCATGATGCCCGTGACGCACGGGGTCCGTCACACGAGCTGGCTTATCCTCGGCTACACGATAGCGACCGTCTTGGCGACGCAGCTTCCTTATATGGTAGGCATGGGCGGACGACTTTATGTAATTGGGGCCGATTTGCTGGGTGCAGGCTTTCTCTATCATGCCTGGCGGCTGTTGACCGCGCCCCAACAGCACAACCCTATGCGGATGTTCGGCTATTCCATTGCCTATTTGGCCGGTATATTTGGCTTGTTGCTCGTGAATCATTACATGCACGGACTCATAAATTTTTAAGCAGGTTCTGGGCACGCGATTGAGGGAAACGGTATGCACGATACGGAAGGCGATATGGAGTTCGAGTCAGGCAACGCCGAAGGTACGAGCGGCAAACTGGTGTTGCTTTTGCTATTGGCGTGGGTCACAATCGCCCTGGGCGGATATTACATAGCGCTTCGAATGATCCTCTAAAACCCCGAGAAGAATGCGGTGCAACGGGCACTTGTACCCGACAGATGCGGGGCGGTGCGCGGGGCGCTACAGGGTGCGGCGTCGTAAGGCGTGGCGCATGATGGCGACAGAGTGGCTGGCAATTTCGGTAGTATGCGGGATTAGGTCACGTTCAAAAATTTAAGTATCAAGGAGAAGGTATGCAGAACTATGAAGGCGTAGTAGCGGGTGCAGGCCGGATGCGCGTGACGAAGGGTGTGGCGATCGTCATGGGTACCGTGTTGACCATGGGCGTGGCTGCGGCGGCCGTCGTTCCGACCAGCGCGTTCAAGAAGGCCTCGTTGCCCCAGGTGAAGGCGATGTTGGGCAAGGATAACGGCAAGGTGAGCGGCAAGACCGTTACCTACGGCAAGAATGCGAACGTCGTCGTGGCGGCCGTTTTGCCGGGCTTCCCGTTCCCGAGCTTTGAGATCCATCACGTGAAGAACCCGACCTTGGATTTCCCGGCCGGGGCCACTGTGAAGGTGACCTTCATCAACACGAACAAAGGCTTTGGTCATAGCTTCGACATCACGAAGAAGGGCCCGCCGTTTGCCGTGATCCCGCAGATCGCGCCGATCCAGGCGGGGACTGGTTTCTCGCCGGTGCCGGCGGCCGGCAAGTTTGGCTACGCCACGTTCACCTGGCACCCGGCTGCAGGCACGTACTATTACGTGTGCCAGATCCCGGGTCACGCGGCGACGGGGATGTTCGGTAAGATCGTCGTCAAGTAAGTGCTGTAGCCGTGAGGATCTTGTCCGTGGGGCTGTGGGCCTGCGGTGGGGTCGTCATCGCGTAAAAGACCGGGGCGCAGTCTGGCCCCGGTTTTTTTATGCGTAGCGCCGCAATGGCGGTAGCGGCGGACCGGTGGTGCAGCGCGCGCGGCGGCCTGGGGTTAGAATGACCCGCTTGAGAGCGTCTGCCGACGGATGAGGGTGGCGGACGGCGTCACAAGGCGGCAGGATAGGGTCGGTGATCCCGGGATGTAGGGGTGTCGGCAGTGATGGTAACGGACCGGGCCGCTTGGGGAGGGTGCAAGTATGGTTGAGACAGAATCGAGAAAGGGCCGGGGCTTCGCAGCCCTCGTAGCGCGGTGGTGGCTTTTCATTCCCATGGCGGTGGTGCTGCCCGCACTGTACCAAGTCGGGTACGCCGATAGCGGCCCTTACGCAAACGCATGGCGGTTCTGGACCGCGGATTTCAACCCCCTGCCATGGCTGGGGGCGCTGGCCGTCATGGCCGTTTATCTGCGCGCCTATGATGAACGGCGTGCCAGGCAGGGCGATGAGGGGGCGTGGTCGCGCTGGCGAGTGGGTTCGTTCCTGGCCGGCGTGCTCGTAGCCCTGGTGTTATGGGAGTCGCCCATCAATGTCCTCGTGCGCGAGTCCATGACGCTCTACACGGTAAAGCTCATGGGCGAGTTCGAGGTCGCCGCCCCGTTGATCGTCTGGGGGATCCCGTTTGGTCTGATCGATGGCGAGCGGCTATCCGGGTGGGTATGGCGCGTGGTGCGCTTCCTGCATCGGCCGGCGGTGACGGGCCTCGCTCTTGCGGTCATATTGGTGTTGTGGGATATGTCCGATCAGATGGCCTTGGGGCTGCGCAACGCCCTGGTATTCCTGGTGTTGCCGGGGGTCTACCTGGGGCTTGGGGTGCTCGTGTGGATGCAGTCCTTGCAGGTATTCCCGTCCTGGCCGAACCTCCATAGCCATCTAAAAAAGGCCGTCTATGTGTGGGCGATGGAACTCGCCATGATGGCCATGGGGGCGATATGGTTCTGGAGCGGTATGCGCATGATGGACCCGGCGAGTGCAGGGCGCGTACTCTGGGGTCTTACGCGGGTGGGCGATGAGCATATCGCGGGCGCCGTCATGACGGGGCTTTCGCTGCCGACCATGTGTCTCGTCACCTGGCATTTCTGGCAGTGGATAGGGGGCATCATCGGGGAATCCGAAAGTCAGGAGTATGAGGGCGTCGGGGTATCCCGGCAGGAAACCTAAAGTAAGCGGTAAAGGGCGGCCCCCTGGGGTGATCGATGGTCGGGCGGTCTTTTAAGGAGAGCACAGTGCGTAGAGGTATCGGGGCGGCGGTTTTGGGCTTGTGGGTCGGGGTTGCGAGCGGACACACCTTGGCGTTTTTTGGGGTTCGGCTCAGTCACGCGACGCGAGCCACGGTCAACGCGGCCTTGACCCGCGCCGGCTTCCGGATTCCAAGCCGGGGCCCGGAGGAGTGGTTCGACACCTACCGGATCAACGGGCAGCCTGCGAAATTGCAGGGTGCGAGCCGCCTTACGGTGAACTTTACGCGAGGCGGGCGCTTTGCGATTGCCCAGTACACCTTCCCGAGCTTCGACAATCCGCATCAGGTCAAGGACATCGTGGCCATGGTGCAGTATAAGTACGGGCCGCCGACCAGTACGAGCGGGAACCCGGCGCACGGTCCGGTCGTGGCCCGCTGGCAGGAGCCGGGCGGCACCGAGATCAAGGTGTGGCGCGGCTGGCCGTCGACGAGCACCTTCATGGACCTGGAGAACGTAGCCGCCGTGCGGCGGTTTCGGGTGCAATATCCGGCGGTTGCCAAAGCCCTGGGGACGTCTTTGCCGAACACAGCCGCGGCCGGTCGCGGGCAGTGGCAGCCCCCGCCGCCGTCGGATTTGACGACGCCGGGCACTAACCGCCCCATCCCGATGAAATGGGAGATCGGCATCATCATGGTTTTCTCGGTTCCGGCCATGATCATCGTGATGTTTGCGCACTTTCTTGCGCGCGTAACCCGCATCCCGCGGACCTGGAAGGCGGTCGTCAATGTCACGCTGGGACGTATGGCGCAATGGTTTCGTAAGCCGGCCTGGAAACGGCGTTAGGGGATGCGGGCCCGCCTGTGCGTGAGCTGGCGGCCTGCGCGCCGGCGGCTGCAGGCCGTCTGGGATTCCGGGGATATGTGTAGACCGCGTTAAGGACGGGGAGCGCTGCTGCGGCGCGCAGGCTTTGATATAATAGGCCGCGTGTCGTCCCCCCCGGCAGTTCCCGAATCCGTGTTCGTCCGTGGCCCCGTGTGGCCCTTGTTTGCCGGCGTGGGCCTTGCGCTCGCGCTGGGCTCGTTCGAGGGGGCCGGCGTTCAGGCCATCTTTCCGTATGTGGGTGGGGGGCTTGCCACGAGCAGCGACCACGCCCTCTGGACGCTGACCTACTTTGTCGTCCATTGGTCGCTGGGTATCGCGCTCATGCCGTGGAGCGTGCGCCGCTTCGGCGAGCGGCGCGTGTTTCAGGGGGCCGTGGTCCTGGCCGCGGTCGGTACCTTGCTCGCGGCCCTGACGCACGGCCTCGGGGTCATGTTGATCGCGCGCGCCGCCGAAGGGCTGGGCGCAGGGCTACTCGTGCCCTTGAGCCAAAGCGTTTTCCTGCGCGCCACGCCCAAGGCGCGCCACGGGCTCGTGACGGTCCTCTGGAGCAACGCCATGCTGCTGCCCTTTTTCGTCGGCCCCGGGATCGGCGGCTGGCTCGCGGTGCACTGGGGTTTTCGCTTCGTGTTTTGGGTGGCGCTTGGACCCTGGCTCGTGGCCCTTGGGCTTGGCAGCCACGGCCTACGGGCGGCCCGCGGCCCGGACCCGGCGACGCCGCCCTTCGATACGGCCGGCTTCGTCCTCCTTTATGCAGGCCTCATGGCGCTCCAGGTGGTGCTCGATCAGGGCGAGCAGCATGGCTGGTGGGGCTCCCCCTTCATTCGGGAGTTTGCCCTCTTTGCTGCGCTCTTTCTCGGTCTCTTTGCCCTGCGTGAGCGCGGTACGGCCCATCCGCTCTTGCAGTTTCAGTACTTGCGGCGCCGCAACTATGTGCTGGGCCTCCTGCTTTTGAGTCTGGGCTGGGCCTTGTTCATGGGCTGGGCCTCCATCCTGCCCCTATGGGCGGAGGAGGATCTCGGTTACAACGGACTGTGGGGTGGCCTCTTGCTTGTGCCCGTGGGTCTTGGGGCCTTGCCGCTCTCGATCGTGCTCGACCGATTACGCGGCCTCGTGGGCTTGCGGCGCCTAAGCGCGTTAAGCTTCCTATTATTCGCCGGGGCCTATGGAACCTTGTCGCTGCATACCCATAGCGCGATGGCCGCCCTGTTTCGCCCACTCGTGATGCTGGGGGTGGGTGTCGGAATACTTTTCGTACCGCTTACGCTTATCATCATGTCGGAGATCTCGGCCGGGGCGATCGCGGCAGCCGCGACGACTGCCAACTTTATCCGCGTTTTCAGCGCCAATATCGGCGTTACGGCCTTGTCGGTGTATTGGTCACGCGGCAGCGCCCGGGCGACCGTAGCGCTTTCCGGAGAGCTGTCCCGGTACGCGCAGGCCCCGGTGATCCATGGCGCCGCGCTCGCCGACTATTTGGGTGTCGAGGCCCATACCGTGAGTCTCGACAATCTCTTGCGTCTGTCCATGTGGCTGTGCCTGGGCGCTGCGCTTTTGGCGTGGTTCTTCCTGATCCCGCCCCGATCGCTGGTACCGACCCCGGTAAGCGGTCGAGTGGAAGAGGCCGAACTCGAGGCCGGCGGCCCCTAGACCGGTCAGAGCAGGCGGTGGCTCCGGGTGATCTAGAGACGCCTGAGGGTGCGTACGAGGCCTGTTAAGAGCACAAGGGCCAAGATCTCCGCGGCCTCGGCGAAGAGTACGAGGGCGTCGGACCCGAGTGTATACAGCCCCCCCATGATGAGACTCCCCAGCATCCAGGCAAGACCAAAGCCCGCATCGAAGAGACCATAGGCGGAGGCCCGCCGTCCCGCCGGGATAAGCGGCGCGAGGCCCGCGCGCAGCGCGCCATCCTGAACGCCCAAGGCCGCGCCCCATAGCAGGGTCCCGGTGACGAGGGACGCAGGCGAAGGCCCGAGGAATTGCAGGGGTGTTGCGATGATGAGCAAAATGGGGACGAGAGAGAGGGTTTTTAGGCCGATGCGATCGAAGAGATGGCCAGCCGGGAAGGCCGTGATCCCGGCGGCCGCCATGCCGACGGCGTAGAGTACCGGGATCCACGGCGGTGGCAGACGGTGGCGGACAGAGAGGTGATAGGAAAACAGGATAAAGTGGGCAAAGCCCATCACGGTAAGCGCGGCGAAGGCCAAATACCCGTAGTAGGCCTTCGGAAAGCGCCACGTGAGGGATACGACCGGATGGGCCTGGGGCGGAGGGGCGGCGCGGTAGGCGCGATAAAAGAAGAGGAGCGACAACAGGGCCGGGACCGCCAACGCGGCGAAGGCGAGACGGTAACCGCTTTCGTGCACCATGAGCGCGACCAGTAGCGGGCCCAGCAGGCCGCCGACTTGGTCGAGCGCGGCATGGAGGCCGAAGGCGTGGCCGGCCCGTCCTTGCGCGGCGTCGGCGAGCACGGTATTGCGCGCCGGCGTGCGTATCCCTTTGCCGAGACGTTCGCCCCAGATCAGCGTGACGGCAAGTCCGACGCCTTGGGCGAACGCGAGGGCTGGCACGGCGATCATGTTCAGGGCGTAACCCCAGGCCATCACGGGCCAATAGCGCCGCGTGCGGTCGGTGTAGGCGCCGGCCAGAAGCCGGATCCCCGAGCCCAGCAGTTCGCCGCCCCCGGCAACGAGGCCGACGAGCAGCGGTCCTGCCTTGAGGGTGGCTAGAAACGAGCCCAGGATGGCGTGGCTGCCCTCATAGGTAAAGTCCGCAAACAGACTCACCAAACCCAGCCGTATGATGAAAGGCGTCAATGATCGGGGGCCGGAATCAGTCATGGCGCTCCTTGGGGGGGCGGGTGGCGCAGGCGGTCTGGGGCAGCGGGCGCTGCAACGCGTGGAAGCGTAGCATAGGGACTCGAAGGGACGTAGGGTCAGTCGGCGGGCTGCGTCCGGTGCATAAGGCCTAGGTGGGATCGCGATGCATGACGATGATTACTGGATGGGGGAGGCCTTGCGGCTTGCCGCCAAGGGGGCCGCTTCCGGCGAGGTGCCGGTCGGGGCCGTGTTGGTGCACCACGGGGTCATGCTGGCCGGAACCTACAACCGTCCCATAGGGCTTTCGGATCCGACCGCGCACGCCGAGATCTTGGCCTTGCGTGCCGGCGGCGCACATCTCGCCAATTACCGGCTGAACGATTGCGTTTTGTATGTGACCCTGGAGCCGTGCGCGATGTGCGCAACGGCGCTCGTCCACGCCCGCGTGGCCCGGCTCGTATTCGGTGCCGCCGATGGGCGGGTAGGTGCTGCGGGGTCGGCATTTTGTCTGACGGCGGAACCTCGCTTCAATCATCAGGTGGCGGTGCAGGGCGGTGTGCGCGGATCGGAATGCGAGGCCCTGTTGCGCGGGTTTTTTCACAGTCGCCGTAGACGCGACTCAGATGGCGGGCTCGCTCAACTGAAAAAGCAGTGATCGCGCCGTGGTCGTGGTTTGGCGCAAATGGCGCAATATGCGGTAGTAGACGCGGATACGGTTGACATACTGCACAGCCGTGTAGCCCGCGGCATAGCCAAAGCGAGTCCGGCGATACCACCAGGGATCCGCCAATAAGGGCAAGCGTTGCTCGACGTCGGCCCAACGGTCCGGATTAGCCCCTTGTTCGCGCGTGAGCCAGCGCGCGTCTTCCAGGTGATTGAGGCCGATATTGTAGGCGGCGAGCGCCATCCACGTGCGGTCGGGCTCCGGTATGTCGGCGGGCAGGGCATCGAGGAGGCCACGCAGATAATGGGCGCCGCCGTCGACGCTCTGTTGAGGATTCAAGCGGTCTGTGACCCCGAGCGACAGACAGGTATCGTTGGTCAGCATCATAAGTCCTTGCACGCCGGTCGGCGATACCGCGTCGGGCTCCCAGAGTGACTCCTGATAGGCGACCGCGGCGAGCAGGCGCCAGGGGATGTCGTAGCGCGCGCCCGCCGCCCGGAAGAGCGGGGCATAGAGCGGCAGGGTCGTGCGCACCTTGTCGAGGTAGGTGTGGATATGGACGTAGTTCAGACGCGTGACCCCATAATAGCGGGCAATGAGATCGGCCAGTTGTCCCGAACGCTTAAGTTCAGCGAAGAAGCGAAACGAGGCGCGATAAAGCTTGGTGTCACGAGTTTTGGGGAAGGCCCAGGCCAGGCGCCGTGGCGGGCCTATGTCGAAGGCGACCCGCAGGGCCGGATAGTAGCGGCGATTGACCGCCACCACGTTCGAGTTCGCGACCGCATAGCGCAAGAGACCTTGCCAGACGAGAAAGAGCAATTCGTTCGCGCCCATGTGGTTGGCCTCGGTCCAACTCAGGCGCGGCAGGGTGCGGCGCAGGGTTTGAAGCGCGACATCCGCGCTCGATCCCGCGACCACCTCGATCGGGCGCCCTACGATGTCCTGCAGCTTCGCCGGGGCTTGCATGCCCTTGCGGTAGACGAGCTGCTCATGGACGATCTGGTAGGGGGGGCCAAAGCGCGCGACGGCTTGGCGTGCCGGGGTGATCGTGACGCCGGCGGCAAAGTCCCCTTGACCGGCGGCCAAGGCTTGCATCAGGCTCTGGCCGTGGCCGATGACCTTGATCTTCAGGCGTAGACCGAGGTAGTCCGCGAAGTCGCGCGCCATGTCGTATTCCATGCCCGCCGGCCCCTGCGCGCCCTCGTAGAAGGTGGTGGGGCCGTTGCGTGTCAGGACGACGATCTCGCGGTGTTTCTGGTCGGGTATGCGCACGAGCCGCGGTTTGGCACGGTGCGTTGAGCATCCGGCAAGCGCTATGGCCAGCGAGGCCGCCCCGGCAAGCGCCCTTAGTTGTCGTCCTGGGCGGTCCATGGGCAAGGCTCGGGACACGGCCCCTTGGTTCCGTCGTTGGGAGTGCGCATGGGCCCGATCATACCCTCTATTCTTTCTAAGCGACACCGGTTAAGCTTAGGCGCCTGGGGAGAGGTACCGAAGCGGTCATACCGGCGCAGACTCGAAATCTGTTGGGGGCATTGCCCCACGTGGGTTCGAATCCCACCCTCTCCGCCAATTCCGGGCGGCACAGGCCAAGGTTGGCCGGCTCATCTTTCGTCATCGCCATGGTGACGCAAGCGGTTGCGCATAGCGCTTCGCAGCGACTGCGAAGGGGAACGGACTCATGACAGGAAGTTATCCGGAGAAGGGTGCGCCGGGTCCCGAGAGCAGGCGGTCACCCGCGCGGCCGAAGACGGTGAAGGCGCGCGGGGGAGGCGGCAATCTTTTGTATTTGCGAGCTCGGCGTCCGGGGCAGGACGCGCGCTGGCGTCAGGACGTAAGCGGCGCCTTTTATACGCTCGGGGGCGTGTGCGTGGGTCTTGTGGCCGGCTATGTCGGCTACCATTACCGACTGTCCGACGAGCTATCCTCATTGCGCGATCCCGTCTTATTGTTGCTGGCCGTGCCGGCCCTATTGGGCGGCGGCATCGGGGCCTTTGTGGCATGGTTGCGGGCCCGTACGCGTCTGGCTCAGGCACTGGTGACGTCGGAGGGCTTCCGCCAGCGCCTCATGAGCGTTGAGCGCAATCAAGCCCTCTGGATCAGCCTCTCGGCGGTTTTGCATGACGTCCGTAACCCCTTACACAATATCCACCTGCTCATCGAAGGGTTGGAGTTTCCGGACGCCGACGTAAACTACATCCGCCAGCAGGTCTTGGAACAGCTAGAGCGGATCAATGTGCGCGTGCGGCGCGTCGTTGCGCAGATCGCGGAATTCTCAGGCGACATAGCGCGCCAGCCGGTGCGGCTTGGACAGGTCTTGGGCGAGGTGCTGGAGATGGTGCGGCCGCTAGCGCGCCAGTCGCACGTGGCGCTGACGGTGGATTCCGGGGAGGACCCGCTCGTGATCGCGGATCCGAAGTTCCTGGTCCAAGCGATAGATCACCTGATCCTCAATTCTCTGCAGATCCTTGCCGAGCGGCCGGGTTCCGGTCCCCGGCGGCTCTCGGTGCAGGTTCGGCGCGGGGATGGCGGTCAGTTCGAGGTCTGGGTCGAAGACAGCGGCCCAGGGTTACCGGATGAGGTCCGCGAGCGCCTGTTTGAGCCACTTACGACCAATCGCACGAGCGGCATGGGTCTGGGGCTCGCCATTGCCCATGCCCTGGCGAGTGCTGCCGGCGCACCCTTGTCCCTCGGTCATACAGGGCCGGAAGGAACCCGCTTCATTTTGCGGTTCCAGTGCCCCTGAAGTCACATGGTTCCCATATCCCCTCTTTGAAGCTAGGTCGAGTATCGCTCATGACAGTTACGAAGGAAGTTTTGTCGCTCCTTATTCTTGATGTCGATCCGGCCTGGATCACGCAAGCCTGCCAAGATGAGGAACTGGCCGTTGAGTTGTATCATGCAAGCGGCGTAGAGGCCGCAAGGGCGAGACTGCAGGAGGACGGTCTGGACGCTGTGATCGTGGCGGACTTGGCCTTCCGGGAACTGCGCGCCGGGCCTGCGGTGATGGATGCACGGCCGCTCCTCGTCGTGGGCGATACCCTGAGCGAAGACGAGATCGGGGCGGCGGTGCGCTGGGGCGCGCTCGATGTCCTGACCAGGAAGGATGGCCGCCGTCTCGGGGCGCGGCTGCGCGGCCTCTTGCATAGACACGGGACCTGCAAACTGTTGTCCGAGGGGCTTGCGTATCTCGAGGAGTCACTGCTGATCGCGCGCAGCCGCGGCGGGGACAGCTATGAGATTGTCTACCGCAACCCTGCCTGCATCCGCCGCATGGGACCTGCGAGTTCCCAAGGCGGAGACCGGCTGCTGTCGCTATCCCCGGGGCCGCGCACGGATCGACGCAAGCTCGATGAAATCCGCCACGAGATGCGCGCCGGTCACCCGGTGCGCGCCGAACTCATCGATTATCGCAGCGATGGCGAGATGGCCTGGACGGAGTTTTCGGCGGCCCCGTTGCGAACCCCCGGTTACTGGGTGGCGGTGTCGCGCGACGTCACGCGCCGACATGAGTCCGAGGATACCGCCCAACGTCTGCGCGAGCTCGTCATAAAGTCTCAGAAACACGAGAACACGGCGATCCTGGCCGCTGGTATCGCCCACGACTTCAACAATATCCTCACGGGCATCGTTGGTAGTGCAGAGCTTGCCCGTATGGTGCTGCCTCCAGACCATAGCGTGCAAAGGGATATTGCGACCATCATTCAGGCCTCGGAGCGGGCCGCAGAGTTGAATCGCGAGTTATTGGATTTTGCGGGGCCGGGCAAGGGGGCCCTCGAGTCTGTCTACTTAAACAGCATGGTGACGACTATGCTCGTCATTCTGCGCTCCCAGATGCAAAAGTCGATCGTCGTCCGCAAGGCCTTGCGACCGGACATACCGCCCATAGAGGCCGACCCCGCCGAGATCCAGCAGGTCATGCTCAACCTGTGCCTCAATGCGAGCGAGGCCATGGCCGCGACCGGTGGAACCTTGTCGATCACAACCGATCGGCTCGATATCGATGAGCACGAACGAGTGGCCTTTGCTTATGGATGGCCGCAGCCCGGGCCGCACGCGGTCTTTGAGGTGACGGATACAGGCTGCGGCATGGAGCCCTCGTTGACGGAACGCATCTTCGAACCTTTCTTTTCGACCAAAGAGGGCGCCCGCGGGATTGGCTTGAGCGTTGTTTTGAGCATCGTGAAGGCTTACCGGGGCGGCATCGGCATCGATACGGCTCCGGGCCGCGGCACGACGGTGCGTATCGTATTGCCAGCGGCACCTGAACGTGACCGCCGAAGCCCAGAAACCGTTCGTTCGGCGCGGGATGTGGGTCACCAAACCATACTCTTCGTTGATGACGAGGAGATGTTGCGTTCGCTTGCGCAGCGCGCTCTCGAGCCCCTCGGATATCGGGTGCTTGTCGCGGCCGACGGTATCGAGGCAGTCCGTGTCTTCCGTGAAAATATCGAGGATATCGACCTGGTGGTCTTAGATCTTTCGATGCCGCGCAAGGGCGGTGAGGACGCTTTTAAGGAGATGTATGCTCTCAATGGGCGTATTCCGGTCCTGTTATGCTGCGGTTATGATGAGGCAAGCGCCCAGGAAAAGACGCGGGGTTCGCGTTTTGCGGGTTATCTCGCCAAACCGTTTGGCGTAGCCACCTTGATAGACGTCGTGCGCGAAACGTTGGCGCAATCGGACTCATGAGCCTTCCACTTTCTTAAATGCTTAGTATTGGAATATTATCTTACGACTCTCCGACTTACGTCCGATAATGGACTGTGGGCCCGTTTGTCACAATGGCTTCTGTGATCAAATAGGCAGCGTAGCATGGGTCCGGACGGGAGCCGCGGGAAGGTAGGAGGGACTGGGTTCGACTGGCTCATGCAGATCGCCTACCTTGCCGGCAAGTCGCTTGACTTAGAAGAAGCGCTGCCGGCAACTCTTGCGGCGATTGCCGAACTGATTCCGTCCGAGCATGTGGTAGTACTCCACCTCCAAGACGACATGATGACGGTAAAGGCCCATTGGTCGCGGCCAGGAAGCACGGACCGGTTGGAAGCCACGAGCTTTAAGAGGTCGCCCGCACTTAGTCTCTGCGATCTCGACATTGTTCACGCCGACGCCGATCAGGAGGTCGCGGTGTTGCCCTATTTTAAGGGCGGCGGGGGGGCTAAACGTGGCCTGGTCTTCTTGACCATCCCCCTTGCGGTCGATTATGTGTGTGTCGGGCGCCTCGATCTCATAAGGGACGAGGCCGGCGAGGAGTTTTCTCCCTGGGAGCGCCACTTCGCGCAGGCCTGCGCGAAGATCCTAGCCTTGAGTCTGCGCAACGGTGCCGAATACGCGCGTGTCGTGTGGCTTGCCGAGCACGATCCGCTGACCGGCATAGGCAATCGCCGCAGCTTCGATATGGCTTTGAATCGGGAGCTCGCCCGGGCCGAGCGCTATCGGCGCGACGTCTCATTGCTTTTGATCGATCTGGATGATTTCAAGGAAGCCAATACGCATCTAGGTCTCTCGGGCGGGGATGAGATCCTGCGCCGCACGGCTAAGGTGCTGGCGGAGCGAGCCCGTAAAGGGGTGGATATCTCCTGCCGGATCGGCGGCGATGAATTCGCCATGATACTGCCTGAGATCGGTGAGCGGCAGGCGGATGATCTCGCGCTGCGGCTCGTAAAGGATGTAGCGCAAAGCACGATGTCGCTATGGCCGATGCGGTTTTCCTATAGTATTTCGACGTATCCTGCGACATCGGCTGAGCTTTTGCGGCGTGCCGCTGATGCGAAATTGCAGGCAGCGAAAAGCCGGAAGGGACGCGTTGCAGTGCCTGTGAGGGGCGCTGTGCAGTAAAAGAGTGACTAACCGAATTTTGGGCGATATAGTCCGCATAGCGGAAAAAAAGGGGACGTAATGACGGCACGATTGGCAAAAGCAGGGATGTCTTCAGGGATGCAAGAATCCCGGCGCCGGGATACCGGTGCCATGCGCAGAACGCGGCAGATATTGCTGATTGAAGACGAGGCGGTGGCGGGCCAAGCCCTTTCGCAGTCTTTGCAGGGCTTAGGGATGGCGTGCCGATGGGTGGCAACATTTGAGGAAGCGGCCGCGGCCTGGAAAGAGGCCTCGTACGACGCCGTCATTACCGACATCATGTTGGATACCGGGCGCCCGGATGGGCTTGAGGTGCTGCGTAAGATCGAGCAGGCGGGGATGCCTATGCCGGTGGTCGTGATCAGTGCCTTTGCCGATCAGACGCGGGTCAAGGAGGCGCTTAACCACGGGGCGGCCTACCTACTTGAAAAGCCCTTTTCAACTAACGATTTAAAGCGAGTTCTTGAACGTTTGTGGCAAGAGCCGAAAGGCCTCATCGGTGCGCGTGAACGGGCCTTGAACCAAGCCACCTTGACGAATAAGGAGTGCGAGGTCGCGCGCTTGCTGTTAAAGGGTTTGTCGACGCAAGAGATGGCCCGCCTCACGGGCAACTCGGAGAAGACCTTGAAGCAGCATATCAGCACCATCTACGAGAAATGCGGCGTATCGAGCCGGACGGAGTTCTTTCATTACATATTCCCGACCTGAGCGGCCGTATAGGTCCTGAGGTCGATAGCGGGCCCGGGCCCGGGCCGATAGAATGGTCCCCAGCTCCAAGGAACCATAAAAAGGGTGAGGGACATGGGCTCATATTCGCTTTTGGGCACGATCGTCGTTATTCTCGACATCATCGCCATTATTAGCATATTACTGGGATCTGCACGGCTCAGCCACAAGGTGATCTGGATCGTGGTCGTGCTGATCTTTCCTTTTGTGGGCATGATCATCTATTACCTGGTGGGACGCAGCTCCCGGGACGCATGATGCCGAAATTTCCCTTTTCAGGAGGTGTACATGGAAGCCAGCACTCAGTACCTGCCTGTTGCACAGGATCGCACGGGATCCAAGATCATGATGTTCGTAAGTGGGCTCGCGGTGGGTTATGCCGTGGCGACGCTTTTGGCTCCGAAGTCGGGACGCGAGATCCGCTCGTCGTTGGGTGAGTATGCCAAAAACACGACGGATAGCGTATCGGGGGCCGTCCGCAGCGCGGTCGGGGCGGCGCGTGATGCGACCCGCACGGTGAGCCGTCGCGTCGCTGAGGCCATGGATCAAGGCCGCGAGAAGGCCCGCGATGCCGTGGACACGGCAGCGGCCAAGGCGGCGAGTGCGGCCAAAGCGGCCGATGACATGACGCACGAACGGGCGACCCCGGGTTACCAGTAAGGTCTCGGACCAAGGTCCGATCACCGGGCGGGCGCATCCGTTCCACAATGGCTCCACCTGATCGTGGTGGCGCCGCAGGGCACACCCAGGGCAACCCATCCAAGGAGGGAGTCATGACAAGGTGTGTCGCGCGGGAGCTCGTCGAAGGCAGCGGAGTGGATGCGGAGCGCCTGGTCGACCTATTGGTCGAACGGGCGGTCGCGGAGGTCGGGAATTATTATTATTACACGCTCTTGCGCCGCCATCTGGTTGGCGTTGAGGGCGACGCCTTGCGCCGGGTCATAGACGATGCGCGTGAGGAAGACCGCAATCATTTCGAGGCCCTCGTACCCCGTATCTACGAACTCGGTGGGCGTCTGCCCGCCGTGCCGGCGACCGCGCTCGGGGGTCTGAGCGGCTTGCGCGATCTGCCGGCCGAGGCCGATGTGCCGCAGATCCTGCCGGTCTTGCTGAAGGCCGCCGAGGAGTCCGTACGGGCCTATACCGAGCTCTGCAGTGTCACTTCCGGTAAGGACCACCGGACCTATAACTTGGTGTTGGCGATTTTGCACGAGGAGATCGCGCATCAGGTCTGGTTGCTCGAGTTTCTGGGGCGTGGCGCCATGGAACATCCGGCCCGGCCGCGCGAGCTATCCCCGTTTGTGACGCAGTTTTTGCACGCGCCCCGCCCCGTGGCCCTGAAGTCGGTGTCCTGTCCAGCCTAAGGTCAGATCCGGCCTCCTGCATTTCGTTCGACAATGGGCCTCCATCGTCGAACGAAAGAAAGGGGGTTCTCAGTGCCAACCAAGACCTTGCTGACGGCGCTCGTGTGGTTGGGCGCGACATCCGGGGCACTCGCCGCGCGCGTGCCGTCGGCGGTATACAATGGCTTGAATTACGGCTACCACCGGACCCATGCCGGCGCGGCGGTGCGGGCGGCGCGGCCTGGGAGCTACCATCGAACCGATAATGAAAGGCGGCGGCGCCGCCATGACCGGGGTGATGATTCAGGCAGTTAGACGCGGGCTACGTGACACTAACGGGATGCCAATCCCAGGAGGGCTGACACGATGAATCGCGAACAGGTGCAAGGGAAGTGGACACAGGTGAAGGGCGAGGCCAAGCGTCGGTGGGGTAAACTTACGGACGATGATCTCGTCGAGGTTCAAGGCAACTACGACAAGTTGCTCGGCAAGATCCAAGAGCGCCACGGCGAGTCGCAGGAGCAGATCAAGAAATGGATAGACTCACTTAAGGCCTAGGCGCAAGGCCAGACCGATGCAAGCAAGAACACCCCACAACAACAAAATGAGAGGGCGGATACCATGAATAATGATCGGCGGTTCGCAGGTTCGAAACGAATACTGGGAGGTGTGGCCGTGGGCCTTATGGTGGTATTGGGCGCAGGCTGCGCACGCACCGGGTCCCAGGAGACGACCGGCCAGTATTTCAATGATTCGGCGATTACATCGAAGATCAAGGCGCACATCCTCGAAGATCAGGCGTTGCAGGGCTTCCAGATCAAGGTGGATACCTATCGTGGGCACGTTATCCTAAGCGGCTTCGTGAACAGGCCCCGGCAGGTGCGGGAAGCGATGCGTATCGCGCGCCATACCCCAGGCGTGGTCAGCGTTCGCAACGATCTCGTCGTAAAGAGCGCAACGAGTTCATCGGACTCGGGCGGCTCCTATTCGGGAAGTTAGATCGCGGGGGGCGTCAAGGCCAGGCGATATGGAGGCCGAGCCCACGCAGCCGGCTTACGGTCGGACCGATGCAGTGCGTCACGAATTGGTGGCGTGCCCCATGGGCGGCGGCTCGCGCCGCCCATGGACCTTGGGGCAGACCGGCGCGTAGGTAGAGATCCTGGGGCGGGTAGTAGAAGGTGTGCACAAAGCGCCGCAAGAGCAGGCTCAGCGCCCGTCCCAGTAGGGTCCGGGTCGTGCGGCTTACGGATTCCAAACGGTGTTTCAAGATCTCCCGGCCATACGCGATGTGGCGGGCTTCGTCGGTACTGTGGAGCGCACACAGTTCCACGGCGACCGGACAGACGCCCTGGGCATTGAGACGAACATAACGATTCAGACGGTCCGGGACCTCTTCGCCGAGCAGGATGGCAGCCCAAAAGAGCGTCGAATCGAACGGGAGCCTACGCCCAAGCAGGGTGAGGAGGCGATCGAAGCGGGTATTCGAGTCCCCCTCGGCTAGGCCCGCCCGTTCAAAAAACTCAAGAAACATGAGGCTGTGCCCCGCCTCTTCGCGCAGTTCGTGGAGATGGTAGATACGCGTGGCACGCGGTCCTTTCAAGGCGGCGTGCGCCAACCGCTGCAAAAACAGACTTTCAAGCCATATGCCGGCGCCTAGAAAGCGCGCAAATTCGTGATGGGAGAGTGCTTGGCGTGTGGCGAGCGGCAGGGCCTCGAATGCGGGCACGCCGTGCAAGGATAGCGCCGGTTCCGGCAACCAAAAGGTATGGGGCGATAGCCGGTCCCAGTGGATGCGGGTCACGGGGTCGCGATACGGGGTGCTGTGGCGGGCGAGCTGGGTGGCCCGTTCCGCGAAAGGCGGCGCAGTCTTCAGGAAGTCTGGATTGCCCATGGGCGCGCAGTATAGCGCCCTTGGGGGGAGGGGCCTAGGGCCTCACGTTGCAGGCGGACCCTCGCTTGGGTTAGTCTTGTGGCCCTTCCGAGGGAGAGGTGTCCGAGCGGTTGAAGGAGCACGCCTGGAAAGTGTGTGTACGTCAAAAGCGTACCGAGGGTTCGAATCCCTCCCTCTCCGCCATTTTCTGATCCCCGTACGGCAATGGTTCGTGAGGCCCCACCCCATCGGTGCGGTTACAGGCCCGGTCCCCAACCGAGGCCTCGGCGCCTTTGTTTCATCCGGTCGCGAGGGCTTGGGTGAGGCGGGCGCGTCACGGGGTCCATTGACGGGCCGCGGCCGGCCCCCTCAAAGAGGGTTGCGCGGTGGTGGCACGGTGCCTGCCGCCGCGCCCTTGCGGTCCGGGGAGGGGGGCGGGGCGGCCGGATCGGCCTCGACCTCGTCGAAATGCGCATAATCGATCACATAATGGCCGCGGGCATCGCGCGTCAGCACATCGCGCAGGCGCCGGTGCCAGCGGATGGCGTCGGGCCGGTAGACGTGCCGGGCGTGGATGGTTTGCGACAAGGTCTCATCGAGTCCGGCGAGTATTACGACCAATTCCGCGTCCTCCTCCACGAGCGAGGATTCCGAGGCCCCAAAGAGCGGACTGCCGCTCGTCAAGGGATGCATGACCGTCCATGAGTAGCTGAAACTCGGGGTCGTATCGCGCAGCAAAACGAGATCCCGAAAACGCCGCATCCGGTGGCCCTCGGGGCTGCGCTCGTTGCGCATCACGGTGACTTGTACGCGGGCCTCGAGGATCTGGTTGCCGCGTTGATTGGCCACCCGGAACATGAGTGTCGGGACCCCGTGATAGAGGCTTATCACGGCCTTGGTGCTAAAGCGGATGCGGGCCCGGGGCCGCGAAAAGCGGGCAAAGGCGAGACCGGTCGCAAAGGCCAGACCAAAGAGTCCGATGAGGGTCTCGAGACTCATGAGGATGTTGGCATACAGCGTGCCCGGATACAGGATGCCGTAGCCTATGGTGGCCATGGTCTGGACGCTGAAGAAGAAGGCATCCGCAAACGAGCCTGGCTTGGCGTGCACGATGGCGCCCGGCTGGGCGAGATAGGCAAGGGCGAAGGCCCCGTTTAGGAGCAGAAAGACGAGACCCACGCCCAGGATGAAGGGTGGCCAGCTCATGGTGATGAGGGCGTGGTAGAGGTCTCCTAGGATATCGCGGCCACTGCTCGTCCAGGCCGCCACGACACCCCGCACCCGCCGCCAGTTCACCGCGCGGTGCCCGCTAGGGCGATGCCGGGGAGGCCGGCAGACGGGTGGCACCCGGATGTAATGGCCCGGGTGTTTGGGTTTTGCGGCCTTGCTGTCATTATGCTAACCTCTGCGCACCGGGTAGCCCCGGGATTCTTAATGGCGGTGACGGTCGACCCCCGCTGTGGCGACCGATCGTAAACCCGGTCAGGTCCGGAAGGAAGCAGCCGTAGCGATCCGGTCGGGTGCAGTGCAGGGCCGGCCCAAGCCGCCACCCCTTGATTTTCAGGTTCCGAGGGACGTCATGAGCTACCTCGTGCTCGCGCGGAAATGGCGACCCCGGGCATTCCCCGAGCTTTTGGGACAGGATTCGGTGGTGCGCGCCTTGCGGTTTGCGCTCACCGAGGGCCGCGTCCATCATGCTTACCTCTTTAGCGGCATTCGGGGGGTCGGCAAGACCACGATCGCCCGGCTCCTGGCCAAGGCCTTGAATTGCGAGCGTGGGGTAGGGGCCGATCCGTGCGGCGTCTGCGCGGCGTGCACCGAGATCGATGGCGGCCGTTTCCCGGATCTGATCGAGGTCGATGCCGCGTCGCGCACGAAGGTGGATGACACGCGCGAACTGCTGGACAACGTCCAGTACGCACCGACGCGCGGCCGTTATAAGGTGTACCTCATAGACGAGGTCCACATGTTGTCGGCACACAGTTTCAATGCGCTCCTCAAAACCCTGGAGGAGCCGCCCCCGCACGTCAAATTCATTCTGGCAACCACCGATCCCCAGAAGTTGCCCGTGACCGTGCTCTCCCGGTGCCAGAAATTCGCCTTACGGCGCCTGTCCGACCAACAGATCCGCGACCACCTGGCCCGGGTCTTGACGGCCGAGGGGCTGGCCTTTGATGACGAGGGTCTGATGCTCGTGGCGCGCGCCGGCGACGGCAGTGCGCGTGATGCCTTGAGTCTCTTGGACCAAGCCATTGCCGCAGGCCACGGGGCGGTCACCGCAGCGGCGGTCCGGGAGATGCTGGGGGCGGTAGCGCCCGAGCTCGTTACGCGCATCGTGCGAGCTCTGAGCGGGGCGGATGGGGGCGGTCTCGTGGCCGCCATCGATGAGGCCTATTCGCTGGGTGTCGCCCCCGAGGCGCTGCTCGATGATGTCATACGGGCCTGGCACGAGATCGCGATCGCCCAACTCGTGCCCGGTGCACACGGACCCGACGAGACATGGACGGTCTTGGGCGCGGGTCTCGCCCCAGAATTGGTACAGCTCTTCTATGAGATCGGTTGTCTGGGGCGCCGGCAGTTGGCCGCGGCGCCCGACCCGGGGACCGGGGTGCGCATGACCTTTCTGCGTATGCTGGCCTTTCGCCCCCTCGAGGGGGCGCCGCCCCCCCTGCGCGCCGGCACAGGCGGTGAGCGGGCGCCGGCGCCGGTGCGCGCCGAGGCGGCCGGGCCGGCCATGGCCGCCCCAGGACCGGTGGCGGGGCGGCCATCGTCCTCACCCTCGATGCCGCCGGCGGCGGCCCCGGGGGATTCCCGTCCCGGCCCGCGCGCGGCGAAGGCCTATGCTGCGGACGGTCACGCTTCAGTCCCCGGAGAAGTCCGGAGGCGGGTGGAGACAGCGGGGCCTTCGCACGTAAGTGCCGGGCGGCGCGGCGCCGCCCTGCATGTGGTGGGGACGGCTGTGGCGGCGACCGATGATGACGAGGAATCCGCGGTGCCGGGGGCGTGCGCAGCCCTTAGGCCCGGGGCGCCGGAGACGGGAACCGCCGCGGGGTCCGCGGGGCCGGCCGCGGATACCGACGATGTCCTAGAGCGCCTGGGCCTGACCGGCCTCATGAAGCATCTGGCCATGAATGCCGTGTTGGAAAAGAGCGGTGCCCAGGTGACGGTGACGGTCGATCCCGTGGCCGGTAAACTCCTGAATAAGGAGCGCATCGATATTTTAAAGGACGCGCTTTGCGCCTATTATAAGGACCCGGTGACCTTGAGCGTGGTGGTGGGTCCGGTCAGCGGGACGCCTTCCGATCTCCGGCGCGAGGCCAAAGAGGCCGCGTGGCGCCAGGCCAAGGAGGCGCTGGATTCCGACCCCGGGATCGTGGCGCTTAAGCGGACCTTCAATGCCCGCATCAATGAGCAATCAATCGAGCCGCGTAGCGAGAAACCATAGGAGCATGAGATGAAAGGTGGGATTGGGCAGCTCATGAAACAGGCGCAAGCGATGCAAGAGAACTTGCGCAAGGCGCAATCGGAGCTCGCTGCGCTCGAGGTCGAGGGTCAGGCCGGAGGCGGGCTCGTGCGCGTCACGATGACCTGCCGCCACGACGTCCGCCGGGTCCAGCTCGCGGAATCCTTGATGACAGAGGATCGCGAAGTCGTCGAAGACCTCGTCGCCGCGGCCATGAACGACGCGGCCCGCAAGGCCGAGGAGTTGAGCCAGGAGCGGCTTTCCGGCCTGACCGCGGGCCTCAATATCCCCGGCCTCAATCTGCCCTTTTAGCCCTTGACCGACGATACGAAGGCGCTTGAGGACCTAAAGCGTGCCCTGCGTCGCCTGCCGGGCATAGGGGCGAAGTCCGCCCAGCGCATGGCCTTCCATCTCCTCGGGCGTGATCGGGCCGCGGCCCGCGATATCGCGGAGGCTTTGCTGCGCGCAGTGGACCGGATCGGGCATTGTCAGCGTTGCAATAATTTTAGTGAGGCCGAGCTCTGTCCGATCTGCCGCTCGGGGCGGCGCGATGGCGGGCTTTTGTGTGTCGTCGAATCGCCTGCCGATCTCGTGTCCATGGAGCAATCGGGGGCCTTTACGGGCACGTATTTCGTGCTGATGGGGCGGCTCTCGCCCCTCGATGGCATAGGACCGGACGAACTGGGTCTGCACAAGCTCGAGGCCTTGTTCGACGGGGGCGGCGTGCGTGAGGTCATATTGGCGACCAATGCCACAGTCGAAGGGGAGGCCACCGCGCATTACATAGGAGAACTGGCCCGCCAACGCAATCTGCTGGCGACCCGTATCGCCTATGGGGTGCCGATCGGCGGTGAACTCGAATATATTGACCGGGGCACGCTCGCACGCGCCTTTTCAGGGCGGCGCGAGGCGTAAGGTTTTTCGCGCAAAGCCCGGGTCGCTAGAGTTCGAGCGCGTCGATCTTGGCGGCACAGATGAAATCGTTTTCGCTCAGGCCGCCGACGGCGTGGGTCTGATAACGGACCACGCACTCCTTATAGCCCACCTGCAGGTCCGGATGATGATCTTCGCGGTTGGCGATGTAGGCGATGGCGTTGACGAAGGCCATGGTCTCGTAGAAATTGCCAAAACCGAAGGTTCGCGACAGGGCCCGGCCCGCCTCCACGAGTGTCCATTTCGGGATCTGGGCCATGAGGGCTTGGGCATGGGATGGGGTGATAGCGGGTGTGCCTCCCTCGCAGGGGCGGCAGGTCTGGCGGCGTAGGTCGGTCATAGGTCTCCTCGTATTGCTGGATGTGGGGTTGCGGGGCCCGCAGGCGGGTCGCGCCCGGGCCTACGCGGCGGCGCCGTGGGCGACCGCGAGCCCCTATGATACAGTGCAGGCACTGTGGACGCGCACGACCCGTACCCCATTTTGAACGGAGATTGGCATGGCGCAAGACCCTAACGCACTCGTCTGGATCGATCTGGAAATGACCGGTTTGCGTCCCGATACCGATGCCATCATAGAGATCGCCACCGTGGTGACGGATAGCGAGTTGAACATCGTGGCCGAGGGGCCGGTGCTCGCCATCTATCAGCCGGAATCGATTTTGCGGGGCATGGATGATTGGAATCGCAGGACGCATGGGCACTCGGGCCTAATCGACCGGATCCGGGCGACGACTGTGGATGTAGCCGAGGCGGAGCGTCAGACGCTCGCCTTCCTGGAGCCCCTGGTTCCCAAAAACCGCTCCCCTCTGTGCGGTAACAGTATCTGTCAGGATCGCCGCTTCCTCGCGCGCCTCATGCCGACGCTCGAGGGCTACGTGCATTACCGCAATCTCGACGTGAGTAGCATAAAGGAGCTGGTGCGCCGCTGGCGGCCGGATTTGTGCGCGGGGTTTGTGAAGCAAAACACGCACCGGGCCTTAGACGATATCCTCGAGTCGATCGCCGAGCTCCGCTATTACCGAAGTCACCTCTTCCCCGCCCATGGGCCCGGCTGACACCGACTCGCTGCCGCTTTATGACGGCGCAGCGCTTACAGCATGGAACGGCCGGCGCCAAGCCGCGGCCATCTCGCCTGCCAGCGTGGACGCGCAGGTGGCGGAGGCCTTGCTCGCGCTTATCACCCGGCGCTGTCCGGACGTCCGGCGGGTGGCGGTGCTGATCGGTGCCGGCGGAAACGGACGCCAGGCGGCGGCCTTCCTCAAACGCTGTCGGACCACGGCGTGGCAGGCCGTCGGTGTAGACGGCCGCCAGGCGCAGGGCGCAAAGGGCCTGCTGCCCCCCTGTGATGCGATCGTCGATGGCTTGGTCGGCACGGGCCTGCATGGACCCTTGTCTGCGCCGTATCGGGCCCTCGGGGCGCATGTCCGTGCCAGCGGGCGCCCGGTGTTCGCGCTCGACGGTCCAACGGGCCTCGACCTCGCGACCGGACGGGTCGCGGAGGGCGCGATTCGGGCCCATTTTACGCTCTTTTGCGCAACGGCGAAGGTCGGGGCCCTGACCGGGGCCGGCCGCGAGTATAGCGGAGAGACCCTGACGGCCGAGGTGGGCGTGCCCGGTGTGCTCGATGAGGTCTCCGTATGTATCCCGGGTGCACGCGCCCTCCAGGCGCTGGTGCCGCGCCGGCCGCAGGATGCGCACAAAGGCCGTGCCGGCACGCTTGCGGTGGTAGGTGGGGATCGTGGCATGCCGGGAGCGGTGCGCATGGCGGCCACCGCGGCCTACCGCAGCGGCGCCGGACTTGTCATGGCGGTCGTGCATGCGGGGCATGCCGCCGTGCTGGCGGCGGCATTCCCCGAGCTCATGGCCTTTGCCGCGAACGCGCGCACCATCCCCTGGTCGCGTGTCGATGCACTCCTCGTAGGGTCGGGCTTGGGTCGCCGCGATTGGGGGGCGCGACTATGGGAGGAGGTTTTGGCGATGGGGCAACCCCTGGTCGTCGATGGCGATGGCCTCTATTGGCTCGCGCAGGCGCCGCGCGCGCGGGCCGATTGGGTACTGACGCCCCATGAAGGTGAGGCCGCGCGCCTGCTCCATACGACGGTTACCGCCGTCAGCGCCGATCGTCGGGCGGCCGCCACCGAGATCGCACGGCGCTTCGGAGGGGTGTGTGTCCTGAAGGGCGCGGGCACCCTCATCGCCGGCGGTGGCAGGACGTGGCTATGTCCGGCCGGCAATCCCGGCATGGCGACGGCCGGCATGGGCGACGCCCTTGCGGGCACGATCGCAGGCCTTATGGTGCAGGGGCTTGCGCCGCCCGAGGCGGCTCGTCTGGGGGTGTTTGTGCATGCCCATGCCGGCGATAGGGCGGCGCAGGCGATAGGCGCCACGGGACTTCTGACCTCCGATCTTACGGCTTGCGTGCCTGCAAGCCTTACGGCCTTGCGATGAGATTCACGCTTAAAGACTGGGAGTCCACGCACCGTCTGGGTGCCGCGCTCGCGCGCGCCCTGGCCCCGGGCGACGAGGTCTGGCTGCGCGGCGAGCTTGGGAGCGGCAAGACCGCCCTGGCCGGCGCTGTGATTGCGGCCTTGGGCCACACCGGTTCCGTCAAAAGCCCTACTTACACCCTCGTCGAAGAGTATGTGTTGGGCGGTTTGCGCATCGTGCATGCCGACCTCTATCGTCTGCGCGCGCCCGAGGAACTGGTGGCGCTGGGGTGGTGGGATTATCAGGACGGACGCACGGTCACGCTCGTGGAGTGGCCGGAGCGGGCCGGGGGTCTGGTGCGCGGGGATGTTGACGTTTGGCTTACGGTCACCGATGATGACAGACAGGCCCAGCTGCGTGGCTTATCACAACGGGGAGCAGCGGTGGTAGACAGCCTAAAGCCGTGAATCAGCGACTCTATGTCATCGTAACGGCGGTCCTGTTAGGGATTGCCGGCCGCGCCTATGCGCTCGTGGCCATCGGCCGTCCGCTCGTCCATAGCACCCCGCATGCCTTGATCATCCGTCTCGCGCCCCATCGTCACGTTGTCTGGCGGTCGTTCGTCTTGGTGGGACCGCCCCGCATCGTGGTCGATCTGCACGGGGCCGTGCTACCGGGCGGGAAGGCCGATTGGCCGGAGCATCGGGGCGACTTGCAGGATATCCGAGCCTTTGTCCATCGCAGCGGCATGGTGCGTCTGGTGTTGGACCTCGCCCATCCAGTCCATTATGCGATCAGCGCCTTGCCAGGTGGCCTTACGGTTTCGATCGCAACACGCGGACCGTCAGTGCGGCCGGCAGCAGCCGCGCTTGCACCCGCGGTTGCGACGGTGACCGCCCCGGCCCCGCCCCCCGACATGGTAATTGCGGTCGACCCGGGCCATGGGGGCATCGATACCGGTGCCTGCGGCATCGATCATATCTGCGAAAAGAACGTCGTTTTGCGCATCGGCCGGGATCTGGCGGCGCTCATCGATGCCACGCCCGGTTTTAAGGCCTTCCTGACCCGCACCGGCGATTACTACGTGCCGCTGCGCGAACGGGTTGCGCTCGCCCAGGCCCACCACGCAGCGGCGTTCATATCCATCCATGCGAATTCACTGCCGCGCGGCGAGGTGTCCGATGTGCGCGGTGCCGAGGTCTTCATCCTCTCGCAGCGGGGCGTGGGGCGCGAGGCGCGCTGGCTTGCGCGTAGTGAAAACGCGGCGGACCAGAGCGGGGATGTCCATTTTGGGGCCGGCGGCGGGCTTTTGCACAATATCCTGCTGAACATGACCCAAAATGGCACGCGCCGTGCGAGCTATGATCTCGCCTCCGACATCCTGCAGGCCCTGCACGCCGTGGGTCCGGTGCACGTCAATCACGTCGAGAAGGCGAATTTCATGGTTCTCTTGTCGCCCACCATCCCGTCGGTATTGATCGAGACCGCTTTTATCTCGAACCCGCAAGAGGCGCTGCTACTCAATGAACCGGCTTACGATGAGCATATCGCGCATGCGATCTGGGAGGGGGTCATGCGCGATGCCCCGCGTCTACGCGCCCGGCTTGGGCTTGCGCCCGGCCCGCAGCTCTATGTCGTGCGCGCCGGGGAGACATTGTCGGGGATTGCGGCACGCTTTCACGTCTCGATTGCAGCCTTGCGCGCCGCGAACGATTTGCGCGGAACTTTGGAGGCGGGTGCATCCCTACGGATTCCTCCCGGATAGGGCCGGTCGCCGAGATATTCATCATGTATGTTTAAGGAGCGACGCAGGCTGTGATCAAAACCTGGTTTAGGACGAAGGCGATCGGCACGGTGCAGGCCGATACCGGCCTCAGGCGTTGCCTGACGACCGCCGATCTCGTGTTCCTGGGGATCGGAGGCATCATTGGCGCGGGCATCTTCGTCCTGACGGGCGTGGCCGCCGCCCGTGATGCGGGACCGGGGATCGTCCTATCGTTTTTGATTTCGGGGCTTGCCTGCACCTTTACGGCGCTCTCCTATGCCGAGTTCGCCGCGGCCGTCGGGGGTAGCGGCAGCGCCTACGGTTATGCCTACGCGGGGCTAGGCGAGATCGTGGCCTGGGTCGTGGGCTGGGACCTCTTTTTGGAGTACGGGGTCGCGACCGCCGCCGTCGCCATCGGCTGGTCGGGTTATGTCCGCAATGCCCTGTCATCCGTGGGCATACACTTGCCGCTTGCCGTGACCCAAGTGAACATCGATGCCATCGCCGCTTGGGGTCTTGGGGTGCTCGGCAAGCCCGTGCCGGCGGCCATCGCCGCCCAGGCTGCGACCGGCGGCTTCGTCAACGTCCCGGCGGCTGCCATCATCCTGCTTTTAAGTATCGTACTCGCCCTCGGGGTCCGTCAGAGCGCGGTCTTCAACAGTCTTATGGTGGTCGTGAAGCTTGCCGTGATCGCGCTTTTCATCGCGGTGGCGGCCTTTCATGTGACTCCGGGCAATTGGCACCCGTTTTTACCCTTTGGTTTTCATGGCGTCATGCGCGGTGCGGCCCTTATTTTCTTTTCCTATATCGGCTTCGACGCCGTGTCGACGGCCGCCGAGGAGACGCGCAACCCCCAGCATTCGCTGCCGATCGGCATCATCGCATCCCTGCTCGTATGTACGGTGATTTATACGGTGGTAGCCGGTCTTTTGACGAGCATCGTGCCCTATTTTACGCTCGATACCGCCTCGCCGGTCGCGCAATCGATGCTGAGCTTAAACTATCCGTTGGTGGCGCTTTTGATTGGGATCGGGGCCATCATCGGGCTTACGAGCGTGATGTTGGTCTTGTTTTACGGGCTTACCCGGATCTTTTTGGCCATGGCCCGTGACGGGCTGTTGCCCGATGCCTTCGCGGCCGTCAACGCGCGTACGCGCACCCCGGTGCGGGTGATCCTGATCTGCGGCCTGGTCATGGCCTGCATTGCCGGGCTTACGCCGATCGCGTACGTCGCCGAGCTCGTGAATATCGGGACCTTGTCGGCATTTACCATCGTATGCCTGGGCGTTTTGGTCCTGCGCCGGACGCGCCCGGACCTCAAGCGCCCGTTCCGCGCCCCGGGCGGGCCCTTCGTCCCGCTGCTCGGCATGGCCTTTTGTATCTACCTCATGACCAACCTTCCCCTCTTTACGTGGGTCCGCTTCGTGGTCTGGTTTGTCATCGGGCTCGTCGTCTACATAGCCTACGGGCGCCGGCACAGCCGTTTAGTCGCAGAGGGCTGAGTACACGTCCGGGGACTAGGACGCCGCGCCATCGAGCCGCGCGCGGATCACCTCGGCCAGTTCATTCAGGCGTTGGGAGGAGCCTTCGCCGAAGGGTGCGCCGTTTTCATCGGTCAGAAAAAACACGTCTTCGGCGCGTTCACCAAAGGTCCCGACCTTGGCCGTAACGATGCGCGTGCGGCAGGTATAGAGGGCTACGGCGATTTGATGCAAGAGGCCCGGCCGGTCCTGGGCCACGACCTCCATGACCGTGAGCTGGCCATTGGCCGTAGACGAAAAGTGGATCTGGGTGTTGATGGGGAAGTTTTTCAGTGCCCGTGGTAGGGGCCGGGGACGGCTCTCCCGGAAGCCCGCTGCGAGGTCGGCCCGCAATTCATCCTGTAAGGCGGTAAGTTCGCGGGGCGTGGGCGGTGTGCCGCTTGCCGTGAGCGCCACGAAGCAATCCAGGGCATAGCCAGAGGCCATGTGGATGCGGGCGTCTACGATCGACAGGTTTAGGCGATCGAGGCTACCGGTGAGGACCGCGAACAGCTCGTCGCTCAGGGGACTAAAGACCATGAACTCCACGGTGCTTTGTTCGGGAAGGATGCGCGCGGCAATGACCGGCAAGGGGGACTGTCCGCCGCGGGCGATCGCGCAGGCGTGCCAAGCGAGGGCCTCGGCATCGTGGCGCAAGAAGTAGTCCTTGTCCATGCGTGCCCAGTGCTGTTCTATGGCGGCGCGTGGGGCGCAGTCGGCGGTGAGGGCCAAGGCCTCGCGTTTCGCATCGGCGATATGCGCGGCCAAGTCTAGGGGTTCGCCGATGCCGCGGCGCAGAACCCGGGTCGTATCCCAGTAGAGCTTCATCAAAAGCTGGGCCTTCCAGGCATTCCAGACCACCGGGCTTGTGCCGCGGATATCGGCGGCGGTCAGCAGATAGAGGTTGTCTAGGTGTTCGCGATCACCGACCAGGCGCGCAAAATCGGCGACCACGTCGGGATCGGAGATGTCGGTGTGCTGCGCAGTCCAGGACATGATGAGGTGGTTGCGCACGAGCCAGGCCACGAATTCGCTATCGTAATCCCCAAGTCCCAAGCGTCGACAAAAGGCGCGCGCCTCGGATTCGCCGAGCCGTGAATGATCGCCCCCGCGCCCCTTGGCGATATCGTGAAAGAGGGCTGCGAGATACAGCCGTTCGCGCTTGACGAGTCCGCGCCCCACCTCGCTTGCAAGCGGGAGTTCGGCTTGATACTCGCTTTGTAGGGCGCGCCGGACGTTGCGCAAGACAAACAGGCTGTGTTCGTCGACGGTGTAGACGTGAAACAGGTCGTGCTGCATCTGCCCTACGATCTTTCCAAACGCCGGGATGTAGGCCCCCAGCACGCCATAGGCGTTCATACGCCGCAACGCCCGTGTGACGCCTTGCGGGGCCCGGAGGATCGCCAGAAATACGGACTGCGCCGCCGGTAGGCGCCGGAAGGCGCTGTCGATCAAAGGCAAATGGGCGCGCAGGAGACGAACCGTGGAGGCACGTACGCCGCGCAGCTCCGGGTGATCCTGAAGGACGCGAAACAGCGTCAGGAGGGCAACGGGATCGGTATCGAAAACATGGGCGTCGACAGTCTCCAGGAAGCCATTGCGGGCGCGAAACTGGGGCGTCAGCGTGACGATCGTGGGGCGTTTCGGGCTGTGCAGGGCCTCGGCCCAATGCTGGAGCAGGATTTCATTGAGGAGCTGCACCTGCTTTACGGTGCGGTAATAGCGCTTCATAAATTGCTCGACGGCCAGCCGCCCCGGGCGGTCGGTGTAACCCATCTGGTGCGCGAGCGTGCGCTGATGATCGAATAGCAGGCGGTCTTCGCGGCGGCGTGCGAGCATATGCAGGCCATTGCGCACCTGCCAGAGGAAGTTGCGCGCGTCGATCAGCGCATGGTATTCGCGTTCGTTTAGAAAACCGATCTTGACGAGATCGCGCAGATCGTTCGAGCCCGTGTGGCGCTTGGCGATCCAGCCCATCATGTGGATATCGCGCAGACCGCCTGGGCCCTCCTTGACGTTGGGTTCGAGGTTATAACCGGTATCGTCGTACCGCGCGTAACGGACGCGCTGTTCCGCGAGCTTGGCCTCATAGAAGCGGCTGCTCGGCCACAGGGTGGGAGACGTGAGCTCATGGGCGAGGTGGGCGAGCAAGACCTCGTCGCCCACGACCAGACGGGCCTCCATCAGGTTGGTCATGATGGTGACGTCGGTGCGCGCTGTGCGTAGGCAATCGCGCACCGAGCGCACGCTATGCCCGACAGTGAGGCCAATATCCCAGAGGAAGCGGAAGAAGGTCTCGGCAAAGGCCTGTGCCTTGGCGTAGCGGGCCTGATCGAGCAGCAAGAGCAGGTCGATGTCGGAGGCGGGATGGAGCTCCCCGCGGCCATAGCCGCCGACGGCCACCAGGGCCACCGAGACCCCGGCCGGAAGGGCGGCCTCATGCTCGGCATAGGCACGCGAGAGGATGTCGTCGATCAGGTTCGTGCGCAAGGTCAACACCTGCACACCGCGGCCATGGCGGCGACGGGGAAGCTCGGCATTGTGGGCTGCGAGCAGCTCCTGATTACCGGTCCGCAGGGCCGCCCGGAAGCGCTCGATACGATCGTCTACGAGCCTTGCCGGGGCTTGGGGGGTCATGGCGAACCTCTAGATGCGTTCATCGGAACGCAGGGTCAGGACCTCATAGCCCGTGGGGGTCACGAGGATGGTGTGTTCCCACTGGGCCGATAGGCCATGATCCCGGGTGACGACCGTCCAATTATCGGGCAGGAGCTTAACGCCGGCGGCGTGCTGGTTGATCATGGGTTCTATGGTGAAGGTCATGCCGGGCTCCAGCACCACCCCGCTGCCGGGCTTGCCGTAATGCAGGACCTGCGGGTCCTCATGGAAACCCCGGCCGATACCATGTCCGCAGTACTCGCGTACGACCGAATAGTGCTGGCTTTCGGCATAGACTTGAATGGCGTGTCCGATGTCTCCGAGACGGGCCCCAGGCCGCACCAGACGTATGCCGCGCAGCAGACACTCGTAGGTGACCTCGGTGAGGCGTTTCGCCGCTACCGAGGGCTCTCCCACATAGAACATGCGGCTCGTATCCCCGTGATACTCGTCTTTGATCACTGTGACATCGATATTGATGATATCGCCGCGCTTGAGTTTGCGATCGCCGGGGATGCCGTGACAGACCTGGTGGTTTACCGAGGTGCAGATCGACCGCGGGAAGCCCCGGTAGTTGAGGGGGGCTGGGATCGCCTTCTGGGTGTTCACGATGTAGTCGTGGCAGATCCTATCCAGCTCGCCCGTGGTGATGCCTGGGACCACGTGGGGTCCGATCATCTCCAGGACATCGGCCGCCAGGCGTCCGGCCACGCGCATTTTTTGAATCTCGCTCTCGGTCTTGATCGTAATGGGCATAGGGTTTTTGGCGGTCGCGCGTCCTGACGATTTTCTGAAGGTCTATTGTGGGTGGTCTTGGGGCGCGGTTCAACCCAATATCGGGGGGCCGTGGACACGGGCGAGGTCCGCAGACCCCGCCGCCCGCGTGGCGCACCCTGTTACCTAGGGCCGGCCCGTGGTAGCATGCGCGCACGCGGGGATCCCCCCGCTCCCTTAGAGTTTTGAGGGATCATCGCACGCAGGCCGTCACGGCATTCGGGTGCCCCCAGTCGTCTGGCCGGGGGTCGATGTCCGGGGCTTGCGGTGGACTAACCCAATACGGAGAGTGGTCATGGCTAATATTACAATGCGTGAGATGCTGGAGGCCGGCGTTCATTTCGGTCACCAGACCCGGTTCTGGCACCCCAAGATGCGCCCCTATATCTTTGGCGAGCGCAACAATATCCACATCATCAACCTCGAGAAGTCGCTGCCCATGCTAAACGAGGCAGTGGCCTTCGTCCGCAAATTGGCGTCGAACAAGGGGACTGTGCTGTTCGTGGGCACCAAGCGGCAGGCTGCGGAGATCGTGCGGGCCGAGGCCGTGCGCGCCGGCTGCCCCTACGTCGACCACCGCTGGCTGGGCGGCATGTTGACGAATTACAAGACCGTGCGCCGTTCGATCGAGCGCTTAAAGCGGCTCGAGGCCTTGCTCGCCGAGGGCGGCGGGTCCGAAAAGCTCTCGAAGAAGGAGACCCTGACCTTAGAACGCGAGCGCGCCAAGCTGGATCGCAGCCTAAGCGGGATCAAGGACATGCCGAGCCTCCCCGACGCCTTGTTCGTGATTGATGTGGGTCATGAATACATCGCGGTGAGCGAGGCCAATAAATTGAAGATCCCGGTAGTCGCCGTGGTCGATTCGAACTGCAAGACGGAAGGGGTCGATTTCGTGATCCCGGGTAACGACGACGCGAGCCGTGCCATCACCCTCTACGCGCGGGCCATGGCCGATGCGGTGCTGGAGGGACGGGCCTCCGTCGCGAGCGCCCCGGCGGCGAGCGACGAGGAATTCATTGAGGTCAAGGAGGAGCCGGGTGCCCATGCCGCGGTGCGCAAGAAGGCAGGGGGCGCCTATGAAGGCCTCGTGGCCGAAGGTGAGGGCGACGGCGAGATCGCGCCTGCCGACACTCGTCAGGCCCGTCCCAAGTCCCGGGAAGGGGTGGGGGCGAAACCGGCCCGGGGCGGCCGTGGCCGGACCTGATCTCAAAAACGACGATAACTGAGATACGCGAAGGGGGGCGAGCCCCCCTTTTGCATGAGTACTGAGGACGAAACATGGCGATTACAGCGACACAGGTAAAGGAGCTGCGGGAGCGCACCGGGCTTGGCATGATGGAGTGTAAGGCAGCCCTTACGGAGACCGCGGGTGACATCGAGGCTGCCATCGATCTTTTGCGCAAGAAGGCGGGTGCCAAGGTCGATAAAAAGGCCCACCGTGTGGCCGCCGATGGGGCGATCGGGGCCTATGTGGATGCCGGTGGCCAGACGGGCGCCTTGGTGGAGGTAAATAGCGAGACGGATTTTGTGGCCAAGGACGAGCGCTTCACGGGTTTTGCGCAGGCGCTCGCGGAACTGGTCGCCACCCATAACCCCCGAGACGTCGAGACCCTGCTGGCCATGGCCTACCCCGCGGGCGGCACCGTGGCCGACGCCCGTGCGGCACTCGTGTCCCAATTTGGCGAGAATATGACCGTGCGGCGTTTTGTGCGACTCACGGCCGATGGCGGCCGCCTCGGGCACTACGTTCATGGGCGGCGCATCGGGGTCCTGGTGGCGCTTAGCGGCGGCAACGATGCCCTAGCCCGGGATCTGGCCATGCATATCGCCGCGAACAAACCCGCCTATGTGCGGCCAAGCGATGTCCCCGAAGAGGTCGTGACGCGCGAAAAGGCCATTTATATGGCGCAGGCCGAGGGTTCGGGCAAACCGCCCGAGATCGTCGAAAAGATGATTATGGGCAAGGTTCGGAAATACCTGGACGACATCAGCCTTACGGGCCAACCGTTCGTGAAGGATCCTGATACCACGGTCGCCGAGCAGTTGCGCCGCGCTCAGGGCGACGTGAAGCAGTTTTTCCGCCTCGAGGTCGGGGAAGGGATCGAGCGCGAGGTCAGCAACTTCGCCGAGGAAGTGATGTCTCAGGTTAAAGGAAGCTGAACCATGGCCCGCTACCGACGCGTGCTACTGAAATTGAGCGGTGAGGCGCTCATGGGGTCTGCGGGTTACGGTATCGACCCGCCGGTCCTGCAGGCCATGGCGGCGGCCATAGCCGAGGCCGCCGGTGGCACGGGGCTTGGCATCGTCGTGGGGGGCGGCAACATCTTCCGGGGCGTATCGAGTTCGGCGCAGGGTATGGATCGGGCACAGGCCGACCTCATGGGGATGCTGGCCACGGTGATGAATGCCTTGGCCCTGGCCGAGGCCTTGCGGATCGAGGGTTTGACCGCCCACGTGCAATCGGCCTTGGCCGTGGGGACCGCCGTGCCGCCGTTCGATCGGCAAGGGGCGTTACGATGCTTGGATCGGGGCGAGGTGGTGATCTTTGCCGCTGGTACCGGCAATCCGTTTTTTACGACCGATACGGCCGCGAGCCTGCGGGCGCTTGAGATGCAGGCCGAGATCATGCTGAAGGCGACCAAGGTCGACGGCGTCTATTCAGCGGACCCCAAGCAGGACCCGCAGGCCGTACGCTACAAGCGGTTGAGCTATGATGACGTCTTGCAGCGTAGACTGGGCGTGATGGACGCCACCGCGATCGCTTTGTTGCGGGAGTTTCGTGTCCCTCTGCGGGTTTTTGACATGACCTCTCCCGGGGCCCTGGCGCGTATCCTGGCGGGGGTCGACGAAGGCACCTTAGTGGAAGAAGGAGCGCAGTGTGAGTGAGGACCTGAAAAAAGACGTTCAGGCGCGCATGGTCAAATCGCTCGAGGCCCTAAAGAACGAGCTCGGCCGTATCCGGACGGGGCGCGCGAATACTGCGTTGCTTGATCATATCCATGTCGACTATTACGGCACCAAGACCGCGCTTTCCAAGGTCGCCAACATAACGGTGGCCGACGCCCGCAACCTCGTGATCAATCCCTGGGAAAAGGGCATGGTCGGCCCGATCGAGCGCGCGATCCTCGAGTCCGGGCTTGGATTCAATCCGGTCACGACAGGCACGACGATCCGCATTCCGATGCCGGCCCTGACCGAAGAGCGGCGGCGCGAGCTCGGTAAGGTCGCGCGCAGCGAGGGGGAAAATGCGAAGATCGCCGTGCGCAACATTCGGCGCGACACGAATAACCACTTAAAAGAGCAAGTGAAGAAGAAACTCCTGTCGGAAGACGAGGAGAAGCGCCTGATGGAAGCGGTGCAGAAGACCACTGATCAGTTCATCGCGGAAATCGACAAGCTGGTCGGCGCCAAGGAACGCGATATCCTTGAGATCTAACCGCAGACGAGGAAGAGCGCCTATACTGGCGCCATGAAGACGATGGATCAGAGTGCTATGACAGGCGCGACCCTTCCTCAACATGTCGCGGTCATCATGGACGGTAACGGCCGCTGGGCCAAGGCGCGCGGCCAGGCCCGTATCCAAGGCCATCGCAAGGGAGTGGAGAGGGTGCGCGATTTGGTCGCCGCCTGTGCGGAGACCGGCATCAAGGCCGTCACCTTATTTGCCTTCAGCAGCGAAAATTGGCGCCGGCCGCGGCTCGAAGTGCGCCTGCTGCGCCAGCTCTTCCTGTTCGCGCTCGAGCGCGAGATCCCAAAGCTCCACGAAAACGACATCCGGTTTTCAGCGATCGGCGATATCGCCGCCTTCGGAGCGGAGATCGTGCGGCGCGTACGCGAAGCCGAAGAGTTGACCCGCCATAACCAGCGGCTGCATATGACGATAGCCGCGAACTACGGCGGGCGATGGGATGTGGCACAGGCCTGCCGATGTCTGGCCGAGGAGGTCAAGGCTGGGCGTCTGGCGCCGGCGGATATCAGCGCCGAGAGCCTGGAGCCTTATCTCAGCATGGCGGGCGTCCCGGAGCCTGATCTTTTCATCCGCACCGGGGGCGAACAGCGCATCAGCAATTTTCTGTTGTGGCAGCTTGCCTATACCGAACTCTATTTTACGCCCGTGCTGTGGCCCGATTTCGATCGTGTCCAATTCGATCTCGCGCTGGCCTCATTCGCCGGCCGTCAGCGTCGCTTTGGCCGAACGGGAGACCAGGTCGAGGCCGCGTGGCGTGCTTAAAGAACGCCTGCTGACAGGTCTGTTCGCCGGCACGGTGGTCTTGGCCGGCCTGTTGTTCCTGAATACCATGGGGACGGCCCTGATGCTGGGGGCCGTGACCCTCGTGGGCGCCTTCGAGTGGGGTCTGCTGATGGGGGCGGACCGGAAGCGGGCGCTGGCCTTTGCGGCGCTTGTGGCGTTGGCGGAGGCCGCGAGCCTTTTCGTGCCGGCGCGCGTCGTGGGGGCGCTTGCGCTCGTCTGGTGGGTCTGGGCAGCCATCGAGGTCTTCGTGTTTCGCGACCGACCCACGTTCGTCTGGCGGCACCGGACGATGCTGGGTTTGGCAGGCCTCCTGATCCTGGTCCCTACCTGGCGGGGCTGTGTTGCCTTGAAGCTCGCCAACCCCACGCACCCGGCCCTTTTGATCGGGGTACTCGTGCTCGTATGGACCGCCGACTCGGCGGCGTATTTTGGCGGCCGGGCCCTAGGGAGGCGTAAGTTGGCCCCGCTCGTAAGCCCCGGCAAGAGCGTCGAGGGTGCTGCGGTCGGCATGATGGCGTGCAGCCTGGCGAGTGTCCTCGGTTCGATCTGGCTTGGCTATCCGGTGGCCACGATCGCGGGTGCGGCCCTGCTGGGGGTTGCGGTGGCCGCCATCTCGGTGGTCGGTGACCTCCTGGAGAGCAAGGCCAAACGGCTCGCGGGCGTGAAGGATTCGGGACATTGGTTGCCGGGCCACGGGGGGATATTGGACCGGATCGATGCGGTTACCGCGGCCGTGCCGCTCTTTGTTTTGAGTGTGCGCTACCTGGGGGTGCGATGAGTCAGCATGAACGGTCCGCGGCCAAGTCCGGTCCGGACGGCGTGGCGGTATTGGGGGCCACAGGGTCGATCGGGGTGAGCACCCTGCGAGTCATGGCCTTGCATCCAAAACGGTTTCAGGCGGTGGCCTTGAGCGCCTTCCAGCGGGTTTCGGAGCTCCGGGAGCAGTGCCTCCAGTTTCGGCCCCGCTACGCCGTCGTGCACGCGGTCGAGGGCGCCTATGCGCTGCAGCATGAGCTCGACGCGGCCGGCTGTCCTACCACGGTGCTGGCCGGACCGGAGGCCCTCGAGCAGGTCGCGGCCGACCCGGCGGTGGCAACCGTGGTGTGCGGCATCGTAGGGGCAGCGGGTCTTAAATCGGCGTGGGCCGCGGTGGCCGCCGGCAAGCGCGTGCTCTTTGCCAACAAGGAGCCGCTCGTCATGTCGGGCCATCTCTTGATGGATCTCGCCGCGCAGACCGGCGCCGAACTCTTGCCGCTCGATAGTGAACATAATGCCGTCTTTCAATGCCTGCCGCCGTCGCGGGTGGGACTCGGGCAGGCCGGGGTGCGCCGTATTTTATTGACCTGTTCCGGGGGGCCTTTTCGTAACACCCCGGCGAGCGCCTTTGCCGCCGTGACGCCCGATCAGGCCTGTGCCCACCCCCGTTGGTCCATGGGGCGCAAGATATCAGTCGATTCCGCCACGCTCATGAATAAGGGGCTCGAATTGATCGAGGCCTGCCGGCTATTCCATGCGGCGCCCGAGCAGGTCGATGTCGTGATCCATCCGCAGAGCGTCATCCATTCCCTGGTGGAATACGTGGATGGCTCGGTCTTGGCCCAACTCGGCAATCCCGATATGCGCACGCCCATTGCCCATGCCCTGGCCTTCCCGGATCGCATCGAGGCGGGTGTGGCCCGCTTGAATCTGCCCGAGATCGGGCGCCTGGATTTCGAGCCGCCCGACGAGACACGCTTCCCCTGTCTTAGGCTCGCGCGGCAGGCGGCGATCACAGGGGCCAGCGCGCCGGCCGTACTCAATGCCGCCAATGAGGTGGCCGTCGAGGCCTTTCTCGCGGGGCGGTTGTCGTTTGCAGCCATCCCCGAGGTCATAGAATCGGTATTGGCGGCCCGTCCGGTCGTGCCCGTGGAGACGCTGGAGGCGGTTATCGCCGAAGACGAGGGGGCGCGTCGGGACGCGCAGCAGGCGGTGGCCGCGCGCGGCCGCAAGGGGGCTTTCGCATGATGACGCAGATCGCCTATAGCGTGCTGGGTTTCGTGCTGGCGATCGGAATACTGATCGTCGTGCACGAGTTCGGACATTACATCGTGGCCAAGGGCCTGGGTGTCAAGGTGCTCCGTTTCTCGGTAGGGTTTGGTCCGGCGCTGTGGTCGCGCCGCGGCGGAGCCGATGGCACGGAGTATGTGTTGGCGGCCGTGCCGCTCGGCGGCTATGTCAAGATGCTCGATGAAAATGAAGGCGAGGTGGCCCCGGCGGAGTTGCATCGGGCGTTCAATCGGCAAAGTCTCAAGCGGCGGACCGCGATCGTGCTGGCGGGCCCGGGTTTTAATTTCCTGTTTGCGATCCTCGCCTATTGGGTCGTTTTCATGAGCGGCGTGCCAGGCCTAAAGCCCGTCATCGGCCGCGTGGCGGCCCATTCGCCGGCGGAAATCGCGGGGCTGCGCGCCGGCGATTTGATCCTGCGCATTAATGGCCGTCACGTCCAAAGTCTCGGCCAGGACCGCTTGTACCTGTTCCAGGAGGCCCTGGACCACGCCGCGGTGCGGATCCGCGTCCTGACACCCAAAGGCCAGAAACGGACGGTGACTTTGAATCTCGACCACGTGCGGGCCGCCACTTTGAGTAAGGGACATCTCGGAGCCGTGCTCGGGATTTATGGGTGGCAGCCTGTGCTCGTGCCGCGGATCGCCGAGGTGGAGCCCCACAGCCCGGCAGCGCGCGCGGGTCTCAAGGTGGGTGACCTCATCGTGAGTATCGACGGGCAGGCCGTGCATCGCTGGTCGCGCATAGCGGCGATCATCCGCAGCCATCCCTTGCAGCCCCTGCATGTCGGCGTGCGCCATAAAGGGCGATCTCAAGAATTGATCATCACGCCAAAAGCCGTTAAGGTGGCAGGCCAACGCATCGGCCAGATCGGGGCCGGCATCAAGGTGCCAGTACTGCCGGCGTCGTTGCGCGTGGTGGTCCGTCTCGGGCCGGTGGCAGCGCTCGGGGCGGCCCTCGACGATACCTGGCTCATGAGCCGGTTGACGGTCGAGATGTTGGGCAAGATGCTGCTTTTGCAGATATCGCCTAAGAGTATCAGCGGGCCCCTTACGATTGCGCAGTATGCCGGGTATTCGGTGCAGGTGGGGTTTGCAAGTTTCTTGATGTTCCTGGGGGTAGTCAGCATCAGTCTGGGGGTTTTGAATCTGATGCCGGTGCCCGTGCTCGACGGGGGCCATGTGCTTTTCTACCTGCTCGAGTGGTTGAAGGGGGGACCGATCTCGGAGCAATTGATCGGGTGGGGACAGCGGGTCGGGGTGACCCTATTAATAGGCCTCATGATGCTTGCCTTCTATAACGACATTACGCGTATTTTGGGATAAGACAAGGCGGGCTTCACGCAATGAAAAGATGGTTGACGGCGCTCTGTTTGATGGGCGTGCTCATGACTACGGCCGAGGCCGCCTCGTTTGTGATTGGCGCCATTAAGGTCACGGGCTTAAAACGCATATCAAAAGCCACGGTCATGACCTATTTGCCGCTGCGCGTCGGCGAACGCTTGACGGCGGGCCGCGCCGAGCGGGCCATACGAGCGCTCTTTAAGACGGGTTTCTTTCGTGACGTAAAGCTTATGGAGCAGGGGCAGGAGCTGATCGTCGCCGTCACGGAGCGTCCGGCGATCGCGAGCATCACGATCACGGGGACGCATGTCATAAAGCCCAAAAAGCTCCTCAAGTCGCTCGCCAAGATGGGATTTGCGAAGGGGCGGGTATTCAATCGCGCGCTATTGCACGAGACCAAACAGGCGCTGCGCCGGCAATATTTCAATCGCGGTTACTATGCTGCGCGGGTAGTCACCACGGTAAAGCCTTTGGTCCGCGACCGAGTGGCGGTTGCGATCACGGTCTCAGAGGGCAAGATCGCGCGCATCAAGCAGATCACCGTGGTGGGCAATCATCACTTCAAGGAAGCGCGGCTGCTTGGGCGCTTCAAGTTGGGTCCCCCGGGGCTTTTTAGCTTCTTTACGGGCAACGATCGGTATTCGCGGCAAAAGCTCGAGGCCGATCTCGAAAACCTCCAGAACTTCTATCTGAACCGGGGTTATCTGCGCTTTCGTCTGGTGTCCACGGTGGTGGCGATCACGCCGAGCAAAGACTGGATCTATGTGACGGAAAACGTCCGCGAGGGGCATGTCTATCACATCTCGGGATATAAGCTCGCGGGACGTCTCGTCCTGCGACCTGCGACCCTTGCGTCCCTGCTGCGCATAAAACCGGGCCAGGTTTTCTCGCGGGAGCGCATTACCAAGGGGACCCGGCGGATCATCGGTAAGCTCGGTAATCGCGGTTACGCATTTGCGAACGTCAGGGTCGTTCCCAAGGTGGATCGCCAGGACCATACGATCGCCCTTACGTTTTTCATCGAACCAGGACAGCGGGTCTATGTGCGGCGGATACGGTTTTTTGGGAACACGGTGACCCAGGACGCGGTCTTGCGCCGTACCATGCGCCAGTACGAAGGCGCCTGGTTTTCCGCGGCCCGCATCAAGCAATCCGTAACCATGCTCCGGCGCCTTGGATTCTTCACGGACGTGCGCGTGACGACGCCGCCGGTCCCTGGCCACCCCAATGAGGTCGATGTCGATGTCCACGTAAAGGAGCGCCCGACCGGCAGCGTGGTAGCGGGACTTGGGTATTCCGACCTCTACGGTATCTTTGTGAACGGTTCCGTGTCCTATCAGGACGTCCTTGGCACCGGTAAGCAGGTATCGGTAACCGCCGACACGTCGGTCGCCTACAAGGACATCAACCTTACCTACGTCAACCCTTATTACACGAGTTCAGGGATTAGCCGCGGCTTTAATGTCTACGACAGTTCGTTCAATGCCGCGGCGGCCTACACGGCTGCCTACAATGAAAGCACGGTCGGCGCCGGCGTATTTTACGGGATTCCGATCGGCGTCAACCGCAGCATCAATGTCGGCTTGGCCGCCGAGCGCGTGAAGCTTACGGTCAATTCGACGAGTGCCTATGTGGCGCAGCAGTTCGTGGCGCAGCACGGGACCACCAACGACATCCTCAAGGCGACATTCGGCTGGTCCCGCAACACCTTGAATAACGCGATCTTTCCGACAAGTGGAACGTATCAGCAGTTGAGTGGCGAGATTGGTTTGCCGGGCGGCAGCCTCCAGTACTATCGCCTGTCGTATCTGGCGAGCGTATTCTTTCCCTTCGGCCGTCAGTACAGTCTGAAGCTAAGCAATGAGTGGAGCTACGGAAACGGCTACGGGCACACCGGCAGTCTACCGTTTTTCAAGAACTTCTACGCTGGCGGCGCGAATTCGGTGCGCGGCTACCAAAACGAGTCTCTGGGCCCGCGCGACATCCTGCCTCCGTATGACCCGATCGGCGGTAACAAACGCGTGCTGGCGAGCGCCGAGTTCTTCTTCCCGGTGCCGGGCACGTCCATTCATAATCGCTCCATGAGATTGTCGACCTTTATCGATGCGGGGCAGGTCTACGGTCCGGGACAGGGGATAGCCTTCAATCAGATCCGGACCTCGTTTGGTGTTGCGTTCGACTGGTTTTCGCCGATCGCGCCTTTGAGCATCAGCATCGCCCGGCCCCTGAATGCCCAGCCAGGGGATCAGACGCGCGCAGTCCAGTTCACCTTGGGCACGCTCTTTATGTACTAGCGGGAATCGGCGCCGACGGCTAGGCTTCGATTCGAGAAGACGCGCGTAGACGGGCGTTACCGGGACGGCATATGGCGTACACATTGCGGGAATTGGCGGAGGTGGCGGGCGCGGTCCTGCGCGGTGAAGGGCATATCGAGATCGATTCGGTAGCGCCCTTGAACCGCGCAGGGGCGCGCCAGATCGCCTATTGCGCGACGCCCCGCTATCGCGAGCTCGTGGGCGCAAGCGGCGCGGGCGCGCTCATCCTGCATCACAGCGACGCTGATGTGTTTTCCGGGAACGCACTTTTATGCGATGATCCGCGCGCAGCCTTTGCCCGTGTGGCAGGCCTGCTCCACGCCCCGCGGCCGATTGCGGCCGGTTGCCACCCAAGCGCCATCGTGCACGACAGCGCCACCGTGTCACCGGATGCCAATATAGGGCCGCAAGCCATTGTCGAGGCCGGCGCGGTGATCGGGCCGGGTGCGGTGATCGGGCCTGGGGCCGTGGTGGGCGAACGGACGGTGATCGGGGCGGCTAGCCGACTCGAGGCGCGCGCCATCGTCATGCACGACTGCGTGATCGGTGAGCGCTGCGTGATCGCGGCGGGCGCGGTGATAGGCGGCGAAGGCTTTGGTTATGCGCGCGAACGGGACGGACGCTGGTTGAAGGTCCCGCAGCTCGGGCGGGTCGTGATTGGCAATGACGTCGACGTCGGGGCCAATACCACCATCGATCGGGGCGCGCTCGGCGACACGGTGATCGGCGATGGCGTGAAACTCGACAATCTGATTCAGATCGCCCACAACGTAAAGGTGGGCGAGAATACGGCCATGGCCGCTTGCGTGGGCGTGGCCGGCAGTGCCGTGATCGGTAAGCGCTGTCTCGTTGGAGGTGGTACGGGCATTATGGGCCATATTACCGTGGGCGATGATGTCGAGGTCACGGCCATGTCGTTTCTAAAGGGGTCAGTGGAAGGGCCGGGCCGATACTCGTCTAGTCTTCCGGCCGTTGATGCCGATGTGTGGGCACGAAATCTTGGGCGTTTCCGTCATCTGGATGAATTGGCGAGACGGTTGCGCCGTATCGAACAGACAATAAAGCAGATCCTGTCAGGGGGAAAACATTGAATACGCTGGACATTCAGGAGGTATTAAAACACCTTCCCCATCGCTACCCCTTCCTGCTCGTTGATCGGGTGCTGGAATTTGTGCCAAACGAATCCTTGGTGGCGATCAAGAACGTGACTATCAACGAGCCGTTCTTTCAGGGGCATTTTCCCGAATATCCGGTGATGCCCGGCGTTTTGGTGATCGAGGCGATGGCGCAGGCCTGCGCCATTCTGTCGTTCAAGACCCTGGGCAAGATGCCAAGTGACGGGGGTATCTATCTTTTCGTCGGTATCGACAAGGCGCGCTTCAAACGTCAGGTCGGTCCGGGGGATCAGTTGCGATTGAGCGTCAAGCTTACGCGCAAGATGCAAAGCATATGGCGTTTCGAGGCGACCGCGACAGTGGACGAGGCTGTATGCTCCACCGCTGAACTCATGTGCACATACAAGGAGATCGCATGATTCACCCGCACGCCCTCGTCGACCCGCGCGCGGAAATCGGCGCAGACGTGGAGATTGGGCCGTTTTCCGTAATCGGGCCCGAGGTCGTGATCGGCGACGGTAGCTGGATAGGCCCGCATGTCGTCATCAAGGGACCGACCCGCATGGGGCGGCGTAACAAGGTCTTTCAGTTCGCCTCGCTCGGCGAGGTCCCGCAGGACCTCAAATTTGCCGGCGAGCGGTCGACCCTGGAGATCGGGGACGACAACATTTTTCGGGAATACTGTACGGTGAACCGGGGGACCAAGGGCGGAGGCGGGGCGACCCGCATCGGCAATGAGAACCTGTTCATGGCGTATGTGCATATCGCGCACGACTGTCGTATCCAAGACCGTACGGTCTTTGCCAATTGTGCAAGCCTTGCCGGGCACGTCGAGGTCGGAAGTTACGCGGTCCTGGGCGGGTTTACCGGTATCCATCAGTTCTGCCGTGTCGGGGAACATTGCATGACAGGGGCCGCCACCGTTGCCGTCCAAGACATCCCGCCCTACGTGCTTGCGGCCGGCAACTCAGGCCGCCCTTATGGCATCAACGTGACCGGCCTCAAGCGCCGCGGCTTCTCGGCGGAAAAGATCAATGCTATCAAGCGGGCTTATAAGATCTTGTACAAGTCGGGCCTGCGCCTAGACGAGGCCATCGGCAAGATCGAGGAACTGGTCACAGCAGATCCGGAGCTCGAGACCCTGGCGCGGTTTCTCAGAGTCGAGGGCCGGGGCATCATCCGGTAATGGCTTTACGGGTGGGCATCGTGGCCGGCGAGGCCTCCGGGGACCTGCTCGGGGCCGCCCTCATGAACGCCCTGAAGGCCCAGACGGCCTGCAGTTTCGAGGGGGTGTGCGGACCGGCGATGATCGCCGCAGGCGGTCTTAGCCGCTATCCCATCGAGACGCTTTCGGTAGTCGGTATATCGGAGGTGGCCGGTCGGCTACCCACGCTTTTGCGGATGCGTCGCGAGCTTATACGCCATTTTCAGGCGACGCGGCCGGACGTCGTTATCGGCATCGATGCCCCCGACTTTACGCTCGGAGTGGAGCGCGCCTTAAAACGCGATGGCATACCGACTGTGCATTACGTCAGTCCGACGGTATGGGCCTGGCGGCGCTACCGCGTGCGCACCGTGGCGGCAAGCGCAGACCTCGTGTTGGCCCTGTTTCCGTTCGAGCCTGCATATTACGCAGGACGCGTCGAGAGCCGCTTCGTCGGTCACCCGCTCGCCGATATCATCAAGGACGCACCCAGTCCGGATCCGGCCCGCGCCGAACTGCGCGTGGAGGCCAAGGGCCCCGTCATAGCGCTCTTGCCCGGCAGCCGCGTAAGCGAACTGCGTGCGCACGCCGATCTCTTCGTAAAGACGGCGCAACGGCTCTTTTTGCGCTATCCCGATAGCCAATTCATTGCGCCCTTCGCCAATCGCGAGACGCGCGCGATCTTCGACCGGTCGCTGACCGAACACAAGGCCTTTGACCTCCCGATCACGCGTTTGCACGGACATGCGCGTCTGGCCATGGCGGCGGCAGACGTCGTGCTGCTTGCATCGGGTACGGCGGCCTTGGAAGCGGCCTTGATCGGGCGACCCATGGTGGTCACCTACCGTTTGTCTCCCCTGTCCTATGGTCTCGTCCGGAGCCTATCGCGCTTGCCTTTCTTTTCGCTGCCGAACATCCTGCTCGGGCGGCCGGTAGTCCCCGAGTTGATGCAAGGGCAAGCAACGGCCGATAGCCTAGTGCGCGCCGTGGAGACCCTTTTGGAGGATGGGGCGGCACGTGGCGCGATGGCCGCGGCGCTCGGCGAGGTGCGGGAGCGCCTGGGACAGGGAGCGAGCGCGCAGGCGGCAGGCGCGATCCTTGAACTCCTGGCGACACGCCGCGAACCTGTCTCGTGCGCCTCATAGCCGGGATCGATGAGGTCGGCGTGGGGCCGCTCGCAGGCCCCGTAGTCGCGGCGGCAGTCGTCCTGCCCGCACGCCACGGCATCCAGGGGCTTGCGGACTCGAAGAAACTTTCCGAACGGCAGCGTGAGGTGGTGGCGGCGCAGATCCGGGAGCGTGCGCATGCCTTTGCGCTGGGACGCGCCGAGGTGAGCGAGGTGGATACATTGAACGTGCTGCAGGCGTCTTGGCTTGCCATGCGCCGGGCGCTCGAGGGTCTCGGGATGATCGTCGATCTCGCCCTCGTGGACGGTCTGCATGTCCCGCCCTTGCCTTGTCCCGCGCGGGCCATCGTGCGCGGGGACGCCCGGGTACCGGCCATATCGGCGGCGTCGGTGCTCGCGAAGACCGTGCGGGATGCGGAGATGCGGGTCTGGGATGCGCGTTATCCCGCCTATGGGTTCGGGCGTCACAAGGGCTATGGGACCGCTTTGCATCTGGCGGCATTGCGTCGCCACGGTCCCTGTCCTTTGCATCGGAAAAGCTTTGCGCCCGTGCGCGCCGCGACGGCCTGCGGAAAGGGGGAAACATGACCGGTTTTGTGCACTTGCGAGTCCATTCCGAGTATTCGCTGGCAGACGGTCTCGTGCGCCTCGAGGATCTCGTTCAAGCGTGCCGGGACAAGGGTATGCCGGCGGTGGCGCTGACGGACCTCGTCAATCTCTTTGGGATGGTGAAGTTCTACAACAAGGCCGTAGCCGCGGGCATAAAACCGATCATCGGGGCCGACATCTTTGTGCGAGGCGAGGACACCCAGCGGCCGTATCGCGCCGCCTTACTCTGCCAAAACATGATCGGTTACCGCAACTTAAGCCGCCTACTGACCCGCGCCTACAGCGAAGGACAGAGCGGGGGGCATGCCTGCATCGACAAGGCGTGGCTCGCGGGCGCGAGCGAGGGCTTGATTGCGCTCTCCGGGGGATTGGAGGGGGATGTCGGACAGCTTGTGATCGGCAATCACAAAGAACAGGCAAAGGCGGCCGCCCAGGAGTGGGCCGCGCTCTTTCCGGGCCGGTTTTATATCGAGATCCAGCGTACCGGCAGGCCCTGGCAGGAAGAGTACATCGCCTCGGCGATCGGCCTTGCGCGTCATCTGAGGTTGCCGCTCGTCGCTACCCACGATGTGCGGTTTTTGACACGCGAGGACTTCGAGGCTCACGAGATCCGGGTGTGTATTCACGAGGGGCGCACGTTGGCCGATCCGCGCCGGCCGCGCCACTACAGCGACCAGCAGTACCTTACGGATCCGGCCCAGATGGCGGAACTCTTTGCCGATATCCCGGAGGCACTGGCCAACACCGTGGAGATCGCGCGGCGGTGTACGCTGGCGCTGCGTTTTGGGGACTATTACCTGCCGCAGTTCCCGGTGCCGCAGGGGGCCTCGGTCGACGATGTATTGCGCGATCAGGCGCGTGCGGGACTGCGGGCGCGCCTGGAACGATTCACGGATGAAGAGCGTGCCGCCAAGGAGACCGCTTACGACGAGCGGCTGACCCACGAGCTTACCGTTATCGTAAAGATGGGGTTCTCGGGATATTTTCTGATCGTTGCCGATTTCATAGCCTGGGCACGGCGGTCCGACGTGCCGGTGGGGCCTGGCCGCGGTTCCGGGGCAGGCTCGCTCGTGGCCTATGCGTTGGGCATCACCGAACTCGATCCGATCGAATACGAACTTCTATTCGAGCGGTTCTTGAATCCCGACCGCGTATCGCTGCCCGATTTCGACGTCGACTTTTGCATGGAAGGGCGCGACCGCGTGATCGAGTATGTGACCGAGCATTACGGGTCCGACAAGGTTTCGCAGATCATAACCTTCGGTACCATGGCGGCGAAGGCCGTCGTGCGCGACGTGGGCCGCGTGCTCGACCACCCCTACGGGTTCGTCGACAAGCTTGCCAAACTGATTCCGCATGACCTTGGCATCACGCTCGATGAGGCCTTGGCGCAGGAGGCCGCGCTCAAAGAGCGCTACGAGCAGGAGGAGGATGTGCGCGCACTCCTAGATGCTGCCCGCAAGCTCGAGGGGCTTGCACGCAACGCGGGCAAACATGCCGGCGGCGTGGTGATCGCGCCAAGCGCACTGACCGACTTCATGCCGCTTTATTGTGAAGCGGGCAGCGGGCAATTCGTGACGCAGCTCGATAAGGACGACGTCGAGGCGTTGGGTCTCGTCAAGTTCGATTTTCTCGGCCTTAGGACGCTTACCATCATCGCCAAGGCCGTGAAGATGATCGACGCCCGGCGCGCCGCGCAAGGACTGGAGCCGTTGTCGATCGCACAGCTTCCGATCGATGACGCCAAGGCCTTCGATCTCCTCAAATCGTGCCGTACGACCGCACTCTTTCAGCTTGAGTCGCGTGGTATGAAGGATCTCATTCAGCGTCTGCAGCCCGATCGTTTCGAAGACGTAGTGGCCTTGGTGGCCTTGTTTCGTCCGGGGCCGCTGCAATCGGGAATGGTGGATGATTTCATTAACCGTAAACATGGCCGCGCGCGCATCGAATATCCGCACCGGGCGCTGGAGCCTATCCTAAAACCCACCTACGGGGTCATACTCTATCAGGAGCAGGTGATGCAGATCGCCCAGGTCCTGTCGGGCTATAGTCTCGGCAAGGCCGATCTTTTGCGCCGCGCCATGGGCAAGAAGAAGCCCGAAGAGATGGCCAAGCAGCGCGAAGGTTTTGTGGAAGGGGCCAAGGTACGAGGCTGCGATCCGCGCCTGGCTACCGCAATCTTCAATCTGATCGAGAAGTTTGCGGGCTATGGTTTTAATCGTTCGCACTCCGCGGCCTACGCCTTGTTGTCCTACCAGACCGCGTGGTTGAAGGCGCACCATCCGGCTGAATTCATGGCCGGAGTGTTGTCTGCGGATATGGACAAGACCGACAAGGTCGTGACGATGATCGCGGAATGCCACGACATGGGGATTACGGTTTCGCCGCCCGATATCAACCGGTGCGGCTATGAGTTTGCCCCGGTGGACGATCGGACCATCCTTTATGGCTTGGGGGCGATCAAGGGTCTGGGGGAGGGGGCAGTCGAGGCGGTTTTGGCGGCGCGCGGTGACAAGCCCTTTACGGACCTCTTCGATCTCTGCCGGCGTATAGATGATAGACGCGTGAATCGGCGCGCCTACGAATGCTTGATATCGGCGGGCGCCTGCGATCGTCTGGGCCCGCACCGCTCGGCGCTCATGGCCACCTTGGACCGTGCGCTTACGGCGGCGGCACAGCATGGCCGCGATCAGGCCGCTCAACAGGTGGATCTGTTTGGGGACGCGAAGGGCTACGAGCCAGAGTGGGTTGAGGCCGAACCCTGGTCCATGGAGCGGCAACTTGAAGCCGAAAAGGAGACGCTGGGGCTCTATCTTACGGGACATCCGATCGATCGTTTTGCCCGGGAGCTGAAAGAGATCACCGGGACTACGATCGCAAACCTCAAACCCTCCGAAAACGCCTCCGTCATGGTGGGTGGTCTGGTGGTGGCGCTGCGGGTCATCAATACGAGGCGTGGTGATCGTATGGCCTTCGTGACCCTAGATGATCGCACCGGGCGCATCGATATGGCGGTTTTCGGGGAGCTTTACCAGCGTTTTCGGGACCGCCTTATCAAGGATGCGCTCGTTATCGTCAAAGGGAATGTCAGCGTCGACGATTACTCAGGTGGCTTCAAAATGACTGCGGAGGCCATCTATAATATGGATGAGGCCCGCGCCACCTTTGCCAAGCGGCTCGTCATAGACGTCGACAACGAACGTTGCGACGAGCGTTTCGTGGATGGTTTGAGGGAAATCCTGGATCCAGTGCGCGACGGGCATTGTCCGATCGTGATCCGTTATCATAGACCCGAGGGGCAAGGCGACGTGGTATTGGGTGAGGAGTGGCGCGTGACCCCAAACGAATCCATGTTGCGGCAACTGGCGGCGCTCGCTCTGGAAGATCGCGTCCGCCTTGTGTACAACGATGGATAGAACCATGAACCAAAACTACCTCGATTTTGAACAGTCTATCGCGGATCTTGAGGCCAAGATCGAGGCGCTGCGCTTTCTGGATTCGAGTTCCGGCGTCAATATCAACGAAGAGATTACGCGCCTACGCGCCAAGAGCCACAGGCTTACGCAATCGATCTTTTCGTCGCTCACTGCCTGGCAGGTGTCGCAGCTGGCTCGGCACCCACAACGCCCGTATACGCTCGATTATGTCAACCGTATCTTTCAAGGATTCGAGGAGCTCCATGGGGATCGCCTGTACGGCGACGATCCTGCCATCGTATCGGGAATCGGGTGGCTGGACGAGCAGCCGGTTGCGATCATTGGGCATCAGAAAGGTCGGGATACGCGCGAGAAGGTGCGACGTAACTTCGGGATGCCGCGGCCGGAAGGTTACCGCAAGGCCCTGCGGATCATGCGGCTTGCCGAACGCTTCCATATGCCGCTTGTGACCTTGATCGACACGATGGGCGCCTACCCCGGGGTCGGTGCCGAGGAGCGGGGGCAAAGCGAGGCGATTGCGCGCAACCTTTTTGTGATGGCCTCCTTGAAAACCCCGATCGTGAGCGCGGTGATCGGTGAGGGGGGTTCCGGAGGGGCGCTCGCCGTCGGGGTCGCCGACCATATGATGATGCTCCAATATGCGACCTACTCGGTCATAAGCCCGGAGGGGTGCGCCTCGATCCTTTGGAAAAGCGCGGAAAAGGCGGCGATTGCCGCCGAGGCCTTGGGGATAACGGCTGATAGCCTAAAACGCATGGGCCTGGTCGACGAGGTCGTGGCGGAGCCCTTGGGCGGCGCGCACCGTGACTACGACGCCGCGGCCATGGCCCTGAAAGAGGCCCTTAAGCGGGCGCTCGCGGAGCGCGTGGCGTTGCCGATCGCGGAGCTCTTGCGGCGTCGCCATGCGCGCCTGCGTCAATATGGGCAGTTTGAAGAGACCTGAGTTTTCCCCCGATTACTTACGCAAGGCGCTTGCGGACCTCGATGTGAGTCGCGCCCATAGTGTTGCGGTCGCCTTGAGTGGCGGCGTGGACTCTATGGCCTTGTTGCACGCCATGAGCCAGCTCGGCTGGCCGCAGCTACGCGCGATCCATATCGATCACGGCCTGCAGGCCGAGGCGGCGGCCTGGGGCCTGCACGCCGAGGCGGCCGCGCGCGCCCTGGGCGTGGCCTGTACAGTGCTTAGGGTAGAGGTGCGGGATCGGTCCGCAGGGCCGGAGGCCGGTGCCCGCGCGGCGCGTTACGGGGCGTTTGCCGAAGAGCTGGCGGCAGGCGAGGTCCTGCTTATGGGCCATCATGCCGACGATCAGATGGAGACCGTATTGCTGAGACTCGTGCAGGGTGCAGGCCTTGCGGGTCTAGGGGGTATTCCGCCGGTACGCGACGTGGGCGCCGGGCGGCTCGTGCGACCCCTGCTCGCGATGCCACGCGCAGCCCTTCTCCGCTACGCGCAGGAGCGCCGCCTGGCCTTCGTGCAGGATCCCAGTAACGACGATGAACGCTTCGCGCGCAACTATGTCCGCCGGCAGCTGCTGCCGGACATCACACGGCGCTGGCCGGGCGCCTGGAAGGCCGTGGGGCGGGCCGCGCGCCACGCGCAGGTAGCGGCGGGGGTATTGGCAGGCTACGTCGCCGGTGACTTGGCGCGCTGCGTGAGCCCCGATGGGGCCCTCTCCGTCCCCCGCTTCGTGGCCTTGGCGCCAGACGTCCAGCCGCTGGTCTTGCGAGCGTGGTTACAAAACTACGGCGCGCAGCCGCCAAGCGAGGCCAAATGCCGTGAGGTACAGGCCGCACTGGCCTTGGTTCCCCGGAGTCGTAGACAAGTGTTACGCTTGGGCAAGGCCGGTACCCTGTACCGCTATCGGGATCGCGTCCTATGGGGAGCGGGCGCACCGGGCCCAGCCCTTCCGGCCTGGCAGATGGCGTGGCCGGCGCCTTATAGGGACCTGCGTTTGCCTGACGGACGCACCATGGCGGCGCAGGCGGCGGTCGGCGCAGGGGTATCGGTGGCGGCGCTCGCCGAACGGCCTCTGAGGGTCGGTAGCCGGGTTCCCGGCCAAAGGGTGTGGATACCGGGGCGCGGGCACCGGGCTTTGAAGAAGCTCTTGCCAGAGCTCGGCCTTGCCCCCTGGGAGCGCGCGGCGGCGGTATTGGTATTAGACGGCGAGGCGCTGGTGGCGGTCGCGGGGGTTTGGGTCTGCGGATCGTATCGCGCCCGTCCCGGTGATGCCGGTCTCGTCTTGACTATGAGAGAGCGTGAAAGGCCAAACGGGGAGGTTGTGCGAAGTGGGACCATTTGATAGCGTGAGCGGCCGACAAGGGCGGGCGTCGGCCGCGTCCACCGGGGCACGATGACAAAATTCATTTTTATTACAGGCGGCGTTGTGTCGTCGCTTGGCAAAGGGATCGCGGCAGCGTCGCTTGCCGCCTTGCTTGAGGCGCGGGGGCTGCGCGTCACCTTGATGAAGCTCGACCCTTACATCAATGTCGACCCCGGCACCATGAGCCCCTATCAGCACGGCGAGGTATTCGTCACGGAAGACGGGGCGGAGACCGATCTCGATCTGGGTCACTACGAGCGCTTCGTGCGCACGACGATGACCCGTAACAACAACTTCACGACGGGGCGTATCTACGAGAACGTAATCCGTAAGGAGCGTCGCGGGGACTATCTCGGCGCGACCGTGCAGGTCATTCCCCACATAACCGACGAGATCAAGCGTTGTATCGTGCAGGGGGCGGGCGCGGCCGATGTGGCCATGGTCGAGATCGGCGGGACGGTCGGCGATATCGAGTCCCTGCCGTTTCTGGAGGCGATCCGCCAGATGGGCGTGGAGTATGGGCGTCAGCATGCGGTGTACATGCATCTGACGCTGGTGCCCTATATAAAGGCCGCGGGCGAGATCAAGACCAAGCCCACGCAGCATTCGGTCAAGGAGTTGCGCGGTATCGGTATCCAGCCGGATATCCTGCTTTGTCGCGCCGACCGCAAGCTGCCCGAGGACGAGCGCCAAAAGATAGCGCTTTTTACGAATGTTCCCGCGCGCGCGGTCATTTCGGCCATCGACGTCGATAATATCTATCGGATCCCCGAGATCCTCCATGATCAGGATCTGGACGATATCGTCGTAGAGCAGCTGCATCTCAAGGCCAAATCCATAGACCTGAGTCAGTGGCAGGCCGTAAACGACGCCCTCGATAAGCCGCAGGGCAGTGTGGATATTGCCGTGGTCGGCAAATACGTTCATCTGACCGAGTCGTATAAGTCCCTGTCGGAGGCCCTGGCCCATGCGGGTATCAAGACGCGCCTTAAAGTACGCATCCATTACGTGGATTCCGAGGTCATCGAGCGCGATGGCGTCGATTGCCTGAAGGCCTGCGACGCGGTGCTTGTTCCGGGGGGGTTTGGGGGACGCGGCACCGAAGGCAAGATCGCCGCTGTGCGTTATGCCCGGGAAAACGGTGTACCCTACCTCGGTATTTGTCTGGGCATGCAGATCGCGGTGATCGAATTCGCCCGCGCGCGCGCGGGCCTCGATGGCGCCCATAGCACGGAGTTTGATCCGAAGACCCCGCACCCGGTGATCGCCTTGATCACGGAGTGGATGGGGCGCGGAGGCGAGCGCGAGATCCGGGCGCGCGATACCGACCTAGGCGGCACGATGCGACTCGGCGGACAGCGCTGTGAGTTGGCGGCAGGCAGCCGCGCGGCCGAGATCTATGGGGCGCCCTCTATCATTGAGCGCCATCGGCACCGTTACGAGGTCAATAATACCTACCGCGAGCTGCTGACGGAAAAGGGTTTGCGGATATCCGGAGTGTCGCCCGATCAGGCCTTGGTCGAGATTATCGAGCTGCCGGAGCACCCGTGGTTCGTGGGCGTGCAGTTCCATCCCGAGTTCACATCGACGCCCCGCGACGGACATAGGCTATTTACGAGTTTCATCGAGGCGGCGCGGCGGCATCGCGCCGAGGTTGCGGGACGGCCGGACGAGGTGGCCACCTTATGAAATTATGTGGTTTCGAGGTTGGGCTCGATAGGCCGTTTTTCCTGATTGCAGGGCCTTGTGTCGTGGAGTCGCGCACCCTCGCGTTGGAGACTGCCCAGACCCTGAAGGATCTGACCGCCCGTCTCGGGATCCCGTTTATCTACAAGTCGTCCTTCGATAAGGCCAATCGCAGTTCGCATGATTCGTTTCGGGGTCTGGGCCGGGACGAGGGGCTCGCCATTCTGGCCGAGGTGCGTGCCCGAGTCGGGGTGCCGGTGCTTACCGATGTGCATGACATCCCGGAGATCGCTGCGGTGGCCAAGGTCGTCGACGTCTTACAGACGCCGGCGTTTTTGTGCCGGCAGACGGACTTCATTCAGGCCGTGGTACGCGCCGGCCGGCCCGTGAACATCAAGAAAGGGCAGTTCCTGGCGCCCGGCGACATGAAAAATGTCGTGGCTAAGGCGCGTGCAGCCGGCGGCACCGAGCAAATCATGGTGTGCGAACGCGGCGTGTCTTTTGGCTATAATAATCTCGTGTCCGACATGCGCAGCCTCGCCATAATGCGCGATACCGGCTGTCCCGTGGTCTTTGACGCCACGCACTCGGTGCAATTGCCGGGCGGACAGGGCACGTCTTCGGGGGGGCAGCGGGAGTTCGTGCCGGTTTTGGCGCGGGCCGCGGTTGCCGCCGGTATCGCAGGCATCTTCATGGAAACGCACCCGGAGCCGGACAAGGCCTTGAGTGACGGACCCAATGCCTGGCCGCTCGACCGTCTCGAACGCCTGTTGAAGACCTTGCAGACTATCGACAGCTGCGTAAAGGGGCGGGGTTTTGAAGAAGGTGGAGCGGGTGTCTAGGTGGCGTTGTCCCTCCGCCGCCACCATCCCTTGATGCGCAGGTAAACGGGAAACAGACGGCGCCGTGTAGGGGTGCCTGTCTAGAGGCGGCTTCTGTCGGTTTCTCTCCCTTAAACAAATGAACCGTTCTATCAGGATGAAGTGATGAGCAAGATCGTGGCTGTGTGGGGGCGTGAGATTCTGGATTCGCGCGGTAATCCGACTGTCGAGGTCGACGTGACCTTGAGTTCCGGGGCAATGGGACGCGCGGCGGTCCCCTCGGGGGCCTCGACAGGGGCGCGCGAGGCCTTCGAGCTGCGTGATGGGGACAAGCGGCGTTACCGGGGTCTGGGCGTCTTGAAGGCCTGTGCCTCAGTCAATGAGACCTTGAGCAAGGCGCTCTGCGGCCGCGAGGCGGTGCAGGCGGATGTCGACGCGCATATGATCGCTACCGATGGCAGCGAGGATAAGTCGCGGCTCGGCGCCAATGCCATATTGGCGGTCTCGCTTGCGCTCGCTCGGGCGCTTGCGGCCGAGGCCGGTGTGCCTTTGTATCGGCATCTGGGGGGCGCCGGCCCCTATGTACTGCCCGTGCCGCTCATGAATATCATCAATGGGGGTGCGCACGCGGACAACACCCTGGATTTTCAGGAGTTCATGATCGTTCCGTTCGGGGCGAGCCGGTTCTCCGAGGCCCTGCGGTGGGGCGCCGAGATCTTTCATACCTTGAAGGGGCTTCTGAAGGCGCGGGGGCTTGCGACCTCGGTCGGTGACGAGGGTGGCTTTGCGCCGAATCTCGCCCGCAATGAGGAGGCCCTGGCCTTGATCGAGGAGGCGATCACGGCCGCCGGTTATGTGCCCGGACAGCAGGTGGGTATCGCGCTCGACGCGGCTGTGTCCGAACTTCTCGAAGACGATGGCCGTTATGCCTTGCACGGCGAGGGGCGGCAGTTGGACGTCGATGCCTTGACGGGCCTCTACGAAGATTGGATCAACCGTTACCCCATCATCAGCATAGAAGACGGTATGGGAGAGAACGACTGGGCGGGATGGCAGACCCTGACTCGGCGTCTCGGCGGGCGCATCCAGCTTGTGGGCGACGATCTCTTTGTCACGAATACCGCCATCGTGGCGCGCGGCATTCGCGAGGGCGTGGCGAACGCTGTCTTGATCAAACCCAATCAGATCGGGACCTTGAGCGAGACCCTGGCGACCATCAAGCGCGCCCAGGAGGCGGGGTATGGCGTGATCCTCTCGCACCGTTCGGGCGAGACCGAGGATACGGCCATTGCCGATATCGCCGTCGCAACGGGGGCAGGACAGATCAAGACCGGTTCACTGTCGCGTTCCGAGCGCATGGCGAAATACAACCAGCTCTTGCGCATAGAAGAAAGCGAGGGCACGAGTGCCCATTACGCGAAGGCACCGCGTCAGGCCTATTCCCAAGGCTGAGGTTGTGCGTCTAATATGGACGCATGAAACGGGGATCTCCCAGTACTTGGCTTGGCGGCGTTGCGCTGGCCTTGTTTTTGATGACCCAGTATGCCTTGTGGTTTGGGCAGGGGGGCGTCGTGGCCTTGCTGCGCCGTGAGCGCCATCTGGCGGCACTTGCGGCCGGCAATGCCCGGCTTTTGAAGCGCGACGAGGCGCTGACGGCCGAAGTGGAGAGCCTAAAAAGCGGGCGTGCGGCGATCGAGGCCCAAGCCCGTTCGGGTCTCGGCATGATCAAAAAGGGCGAAACCTTCTACGAGATTATACCGGGCAGCCCGCCCCCCCTGCGCACCGCCCGTGTATTTCGCGATCAGCAGTTGGCGGCCAGGGGATAGGGGAGATCGCGGAACACGAGCGGGATGTCCTTCCAGAAGACCGCACCTTGTTCGCGGCTACTGATCTGAATCACCGCCAGCAGGTCGATGCCGCCATCCGGTCCGCGTTGGGCGTCGACTATCGTGCCGGCCGCCTGTCCGGGAAAATTGGGCGCCGTGAGGCTGTCGCCGGGCACGGGCCGGTCAGCGCCGGCCGGCAGGGAGGCGAGATACATGCGTTGTTTGAGTCGCCCCAGGTAATGGGTCCGGGCGACGATCTCTTGCCCCGGATAGCAGCCTTTCCGAAAATGGATGCCTTGCAGCAGGTCGAGATTGGCCATTTGGGGCACGAAGGCCTCGGTCGTCGCCGGTCCTATGGTCGGCAGTCCCGCCTGGATATCGAGCCAGGCCCAGGCGTCACTGCCCACACGCACGGCCCCCGTGAGCTGGGGCGCAATCTGCCGGAGCCGTGCCGGGGGGCCGAGCAGCAGGGCGCGCGGGTTTACCCCGGGGATCGCGACCACGGTCACGTCGTCGGCCTGGCCTATCGCCGGGTCCGTGGGTGCCGGTAAACCGGCCGCGGTCAAGGCGTCCGTGCGGCCGGGCCCGGACACGCCGAGGACACCGAGCTCAGTGACCTCCCCGATACCGACCTTGGCGCGTAATACATAGAGAGTCAGCCGCTTTTGGACCGCCGCTTGGATCTCGGCTGGGAGCAGCAGCAGGAAGTCATCGCCCTGCCGGAGTACGCGAAAGAGCGCGATCATGCGCCCCTGGGCCGTACAGTAGGCGGCCAACCGGCTGGTGTCGCCAAGAGCGAGGACGTCATTGCTGAGCTGTCCCTGGAGGAAGGTCGCCGCGTCGGCGCCCGTGACGCGGATGATGCCGATATGGGTGAGTGCGGCCCAAATCGTGCCGGTCGCTGCCGCCGCAAGCTCTGCCCGAGGATCCCCGTAGTTGGTGACGGCGAGGCCTTCTGCGACCCCGCCGGCCGCTACCCATTCCGCCTGCCATTCCTTCTGCATTGCGTGCCCCCTATAATGACGACACAAGGTGAATGGCGATGATCATAACAAAAACGGCGGCGCGCAGGCGCGGGATATGGTGACGGGGTCTCGGCCACAGGACGCCGGTTTGCGGACGCTGCGTCTGCCCCTGGGTGCCTATGCCTCTATCCTGCATCGGGTCACGGGTCTCCTTTTGCTCATGGTTATCGCAAGCGGCCTCGTCTTACTGCGGCTCTCGCTGCGCGATCCCCAGCACTTTGCTACAGTCGGCGCCTGGATCCTGGCCCCCACGGGACGCGCGCTCGGCAGCATGGCCGTCTGGGTGGCCGCGCAGCATCTTTACGGGGGCATACGTCATATGCTGCTGGATACGGGTCGCGGCTGGGGACGGACGCGTAGCCGGCAGAGCGCCGCCGGGGTGCTCATCCTGGCGCTTGTGACCGCGGTTCTGGCCGGCCTTCTATGGCCGTGAGCGGACGCGATCTCGGGAGTCGTCGGGCCGGCACCGGAGGTTTTCTGGTGGTGCGGGCATCAGCTCTTGCGATCGCCGCCGGGGCGCTCGTTCTGGTCGTGTTGGTGGCCGAGTTGCCGGCCTTCAGTTTCGCGGCATGGCGGATGCTCTTCGCAGGGCTGTGGGTGCGGGTATTGCTGGCCTTTTGGTTGGTCGCGGTAGCGGCGCACGCCTATCTTGGTGTCGATTCCATCGTCAAAGATTATGTCCCGAGTGCCCGAGGGCGGCTGCTGTGGCTCATGGGCGCGGCCTGCGGGCTCCTCGCCTTGGTTGCCTACGGGGTGGCGGTGTGAGTGTGCGGTTGCCCCGGCGGCAGTTCGATTGTCTGGTGCTGGGGGCGGGCGGGGCGGGCTTGCGCGCGGCTCTGCAATTGGCCGAGGGCGATGCCCATGTGGCGGTGGTCTCTAAGGTCTTCCCCACCCGCTCCCATACCGTGGCTGCCCAAGGGGGTGTGAACGCGGCGCTTGGCAACGTGCTGCCGGATTCCTGGCATTGGCATATGTACGATACCGTCAAGGGCGGCGACTATCTCGGCGACCAAGACGCCATCGAGTACCTTTGCCGTGCGGCGAGTCGCCTCGTGATCGAGTTGGAACACTATGGTGTGCCGTTTTCCCGGATTCCGGACGGACGCATCTATCAACGCAAGTTCGGGGGTCAAAGCCAAAATTTTGGCGGTGAGCAGGCCGCGCGCACCTGTGCGGCGGCCGACCGGACCGGACATGCGATCCTGCATGCCCTCTATCAGCAAAATATCCGCGCCAAGACCCATTTTTTCGATGAGTTTTTCGCCCTCGATCTCCTCCGTGATGCGGCCGGCAACACCTTGGGCGCGCTCGTGCTCGAAATCGAGAGCGGCGAGCTCCTGGTGATCGAGAGCAAGACGACCCTGATCGCAACCGGCGGGGCGGGGCGCATGTACCGCACAAGCACCAATGCCTTGATCAATACCGGAGATGGACTTGGGATTGCCCTGCGCGCGGGTATCCCCTTGCAGGACATGGAGTTCGTGCAATTCCATCCGACCGGGCTTGCCGGGCTCGGGATCCTGATCACCGAGGGGGCGCGTGGCGAGGGTGGATATCTCGTCAACGGCCGCGGGGAGCGTTTCATGGCGCACTATGCCCCACACGCCGCCGATCTCGCGAGCCGAGATGTAGTCAGTCGCGCTATTCATACCGAGGTCGCCGCCGGGCGCGGCTGTGGTCCGCGCGGTGATTATGTGGAACTGCGACTCGATCACCTCGGCGATGAGGTCATCCGTAAGCGGCTGCCCGGGATTCGCGAGACGGTCTTGCGTTTTGCCCATATCGATCCGGCGCAGGCGCCGATCCCAGTCTATCCGACCGCCCATTACATCATGGGCGGGATTCCCACCAATCGGTTTGGGCAGGTCGTGGCGCCCGAGCGCCACGGGCCCGAGGAACCGCAGCCTGGCCTTTATGCGGTCGGGGAATGTGCATGTGTCTCGGTGCACGGCGCCAACCGCTTGGGCGGCAACTCCTTGCTGGATATCGTGGTCTTTGGACGGGCCGCCGGTAACCATATCCTCGCGGCCTTGAAAGAACAGCGCTACCATCGCCCCTTGCCGGGCGCATCGGTCGAAGAGGCGCTGGCGCGAGTGCGGCGTTGGGACCGTCCGGGTTCGGAACGCATCGACGATATTGGACGCGAATTGCGCCAGATCATGGAGCGTTACTGTGGCGTATTCCGCACCCAGGATGTCCTGGACGAAGGTGTGCGGCGTGTGCGTGCCATAAAGGAGCGGCTGGCGCACGCGGGACTCGAGGACCAAAGCCGCGCTTTCAATACAGCGCGTATCGAGGCCCTGGAGCTTGAGAATCTCGTGGAGGTAGCGCAGGCTACGGTCGTATCGGCTGCGGCCCGACGCGAGAGCCGCGGGGCTCATTCGCGGATCGACTATCCCGAGCGTGACGACCAACATTGGCTGAAGCACACGCTCTATTTCCGGGAGGGCGAGACTATCGACTATAAGCCCGTGCGCATGAAACCGTTGTCGGTGGAGTCCTTTACCCCTAAGCCGCGCGTCTACTGATGAAGCCCTATGCGCTCGGGATGGCGATCAGTGTTGCGGCAGACGGCTTAAAAGTCCTTCATTCCGGGAGGACGGCATCGGGGCGCGCCGCCAATCCGCTCAAGCGGCCGCAACGCTTCGGGATTTCCGGCTATGAGCGTGGGGTCAGGAACCGTACCATACGGATCTCGGCGACATAAGCCGCACCGATCTTTATGGCCTCAGGCTCACAGGCAAACTCTTGAAAGCCCATCGCCTGGTAAAGACGGCGCGCGCGTTCGTTGGTCGCAAGGACGGTGAGATGAATCTGGCGTAGATCACCGACGGCTGTGGCCTTGCCGATCGCAGCTTCCAATAATGCGCGTCCCACACCGGCCCGGCCCCAGGCCGGGGCGACCAGCATCCGAAAGAGCAGGGCCTTATGCGACAATTTTCGTCCCCGGTCGCGTTCAAGGCTTACGATGCCAATAAGCGCCGTACCCGCGAAGGCGCCGAGCGTAAAGCTGTCTTCGGTATAACGGGTGGGGATGCGTCCGTCCGGGTCATCTTCGGGCGCCGTGCGAAAAAATGCCGCGAGCGTTCTTAAACCTTCGCCCCATAGCCTTTTATACGCCGCCTCATCGGCCGGCTCCAAGACGCGGATTATACTCATGCCCCCGGCCCCTTATGGGCGGGCGCCAACGGCTGCACGATGCGGGTGCGACCGGCCGTGCGGCGCCGCGGTCCGTCCGGCCCGGAGTCTAGCACCCGTCCGCGCCTGCGGCTAGGAGGCCCCAAGACATCAGCGGGTGCGCAACCCGCGCGCCTCTTTCGGTGCGCATCTGGCAGGCGATCGGGCAAGACAAAGTGTACGGCCGAGGTCTTTGAATGAGCGATTGCCGGGCGCAGGGCAGGACCGTGGTCAAAGCGCAGGTCCAGAGCCCCTCTCGACGCGGTCTTTAAGGGCGCTATTCATGGCGATAAAGCCCTGCCGTACGCGTGCCCCAAAGCGACGCCCCAGGGCGTTCGGTAGAATCCCGCTAAAGTGTTCGCCGTGGATCAGAAGCGTGTGTTCGATAGCCGTGGCGCGCAAGGAAAAGAAGTGCCTGCCATCAAATAGTCCAGGGATGCCGAGGTGCCCGAGCCAGGCAAAATCCGTCGGCGGCTCGGCGACAGTTACGACTGGCCGTATCACGACGGTCCGCTGCTTAGAAAGCGCCAAATGGATCTCGATCCGCCGATGGGGTTGGGCAAGTCCTGTGATGCGGCGGATAAACGGGTTCCAGTCCGGATAGGCCGCAAAATCCGTGAGGGTGTGCCAAACCGTGCCTATAGGCGCCGCTATGGTTATTTCGGTAAGAATGGTCTTCATGGATGGCTAGTCTACTGGTAGAGGGGTGGGGTGACGGTCGAGCCGAGAGATACGTCCACGACGGTGCGAGAGCGCAACCGCTGTTCTGATTCGGGGTCGTGAGCGGGCAGGTAGACCATGTCGCCTGCCTGCGCCGAGCGGCGAATGCGCGCGAGGGTGTCTGTGGCGGCGTGCGGAAAGAAGGTCACGCCGTCAGGGATCTGCGCTATGAGGGCAGCTTGCGTGTAACTGGCGTCGCCCGCCAGAAAATAGCGCAGGCCGCCGATCGTGACGATGACCGAGATATGGCCTGGGGTGTGTCCGGGGGTCGGTACGATCACAACATCGCGGGCTTTGGTTACGGGAAGCGCCCCGGCGAAGGGGCCGTAGGGGGACGATGGGAAGTCGAGGAGTCGCGGGGCGAAGTTTTTAGGCCACTGCGCGGGGAGGAAGCCGCGGACGCGGCCGACCCAGCCCTGGGCGTGCCGCCATTCGGCTTCGGACACGAAGACCTCGTTTTTGGCAAACGTATCGAGCCCCCCGGCATGATCCGTGTGCAGATGGGTCACGATGACAAGCCGCAGGTCGGCTGGGGAGAGCCCCAGGCGCGCGAGCGACGGGCCGATGTCGTCTTCTGGGGCGATCTGAAAGGCGACAGCGTAACGGTAATACGGGTGCCATCGAGGAAGGTAGCCTTGGGTGCAGGCCGCGTGGCACTGTCCGGTGTCGACGAGGATCGGACCCTCCGGGTGCTCGATGAGCCAGCAATAGATCGGGAGAGGGGCCGTCCAATCGCGAGACGTGAGGATACGGACGGCGCTGAAAGGCGCGCGCACAAGTTGCGCGGTCTTGATGCGAACCGAGCCGGTTTGCAGGGCATGGATGGCAACGGTCATGGTGTCCTCCGGGCGTAGCTGAGTTGGGCACGTGCGTTAACGATCGCTAACTCGAGGTCCAAATTTTTTTGGTGGCCGTGGTCGCGGATCGCGCGCAATGTCGCGCGAAAGCGTTCCGGTTCCTCGTAATGGGGCATGTGGGCGGAGTCCTCGAACCAGACGATGTAGGCGCCACGGGGCGCCAGGAGTTGTCTGTGGAAGGGGACCAGGATCAGGGGCGATGCGAGGTTATCGTGGCGGCCGTTTAAGAGAAACAAGGGGATATCGAACCGCGGCACGGCCACACAGAGGTTCAACGCGGCAAGCTCCGGAAGCAGACAGTCGGCCACGCGTTGCATGCCGCGTACGGCATTGATACGGTCTCGGATCGTGTAGTGACGACAGCGCAACAGCCGTCCCAGTTCTCTTGTGAGGAGATGCCGGTAGCGCAAGCGACGGTCTATGGCCCCGAACTCTGCAAGCCAGCGGGCCCGTATCATAAAGCGCTTGGCGCTCGTGACAGGAGCGCTGCCGAGCTGGTCACGCAGTTGTCGTAGGGCTGATCGGTGATTGCGGGTACGGGCGGTGTCTAGGACAAAGGCGTAGGCGGACTGGTCGGTAGCGGGCATGTCGATGTCCATGCCGACGGCGACCAAGGCGGACACCCCCCGCGAAGCGGCGTGCAGGGCAATGGCCGCAAGTGTTGCCCCGACCGAGAAACCGAGCACGAAGAGCGCCCTGGTGGGGAAGTGGGCTTGGAGGCAGGCAATCATGTCGCCTATGTCGTCTACAAGGCGCTGTACGGTGAGCGTGTCATGCGCCATGAGGGCCGCAAACGATTTGCCGCAGCCACGCAGGTCCCAGTAGACCACCACGAAATCCTGCTCCAGACCGAGGGTCCGCTCTAAGCTTTGCGCCTCATGGATCACAGGCAGGCCCGGACCTGCCTGGATGATCAGTAAAAGGGGCAGGTTGTCTGCCGCTCCGCGCAGAAGGGCCCACTGGCAGCGACCACCGATGAGGAAGGGTTCGAGCTGATCGATGGGGCGCGTCATGGGGTATCTCTAAAGAGTCGTTCCAGGATGCGCTCAAGCTCCTGAAGGCCGATTTCGGGGGCGCCCGCGAACTCCCCGAAATAGAAAAGGCGCGCATACTGCCCTAGGGTCCCAAGCAGTATGGTGACGAGGTAGGGGACCTCGTCGGCGTGACCTAAGGCGCCCTCGTGCACCCCCTGCGTCAAGAAGTCGCCAAATAGGCGCACGAGCGGAACGCGTTTTGTCGCCGGCGAGACCTGTGGCCAAAGCAGCCGTATGTGCTCGTTTACATAGAGAAACGTAGCTGGATGGCGCGCCAGGAGATCACCACAGGCCCGCATCAATGACCGGAAATTTTCTCGAAAGGTGCGGTCGGGGACAATGGCCGTGTGCACGGTGGCAACGAGCACCGCGTAGCAGCGTTCGAAGAGGTGCAAGGCGAGAGCGTTTTTACTGGGAAAGAATTTATAGAGCACAGGCCCGCTGTAACCGCTCTCACGGGCGATGTCCCGGAGGCCTGTCGCACACAGACCGTCGCGTATAAAGAGCGCAAGAGCGGCGCGCAGCACCTCTCGCTTCGAAGGCGGATCGCCGGGGGCGCCCAGAAAGTCTGGGAGGATCGCGGGTCCCATACGCACGAAGGTTATCGAGCGCTAACTCGGCCGTCAAGTCCCAGACGCTCCCCGTAGGAGAGGGGTCTTGGGCCGATCGGATTTTCGGCATCAGGGGGTTGAACCCCCGTACATCGCCATAAGCCGAGTGTCAGGGAGGGGTGTCGCGTTGTCTCCGTTACCTATACGGGCCCTTGGGCGCCGAATAGGCCCCTAGGTGTTCTGAGCGGGCCCGGGGCTGCCCGATATCTGATCCGCCCGGGACCGTCATGACCCAGGGGCTCATGTCGGCGCCTACTCGGCGTTCTCGCATTACGCTACACTGACAGATCTATGGAGTTTCAGATCTATCGTTATCGGCCGGAGGATGCCCGCGGCCCCTTTCTGCAGACCTATACGCTGGATAGCGCGCGTCTGGAAGGAAGGGTCATGTTGCTCGACGCCCTGATGGTCTTAAAGGCGGACGATGAGTCATTGGGCTTTCGGCGCTCATGCCGGGAAGGGGTATGCGGCTCGGATGCCATGAACATCAATGGCCGTAATGGCTTGGCCTGTATCACGCCGCTCAAGGATTTACGCGAGCCGATCACCTTACGCCCCTTACCGGGTCTGCCCATCATCCGTGACCTGATCGTCGATCTGAGCGCGTTCTACCGGCAGTACCGGACGGTGCGGCCTTGGCTCATAGATGAGGGGCCGGAGCCCGAGATCGAGCGGCGCCAGTCGCCGGAGGCCCGTGAGCGGCTCGACGGCCTCTACGAATGTATCCTTTGTGCCTGTTGCACCACGAGCTGCCCCTCCTTTTGGTGGAACCCTGAGCGCTTTTTGGGTCCGGCCGCGCTTTTGCAGGCCTTTCGCTTCCTGGAAGACAGCCGCGACCAGGCCTTGGGGGAGCGCCTCGACGACCTCGAGGACCCTTACCGCCTGTACCGGTGCCACACCATCATGAGCTGCACGGACGTCTGTCCCAAGGGGCTCGACCCGGCGCGGGCGATTGGTGGCATCAAGGCGCTGCTCGCGCGCCGCCGGCTGTGACGCCGCAGGCCTTACGCTGGCGATGCCGTCGCGGCCTGCTGGAGCTCGACCTGGCTCTGGCGGCCTTTCTTGCGGGCCCCTACGAGTGTCTCGACGCGCCGGAGCGCGCGGTCTTTGGCGAGCTCCTGACCGAAAATGACACGGATATCTGGGCCTGGATACAGGGGGCTGAACCCCCGGCGCGGTATGCGGCGCTTTTGAAATCCTTTAGACTCAATGACCCTCGTCCCTAAGTTCCTACAGTCATGATCGATCCCAAGTTGCTACGAACAGAGCCTGACCATGTCGCCCGCCATTTGGCGCGGCGCGGCTTTATATTGAATGTGGATATGGTGCGCAGCCTGGAGGCGCGTCGCAAGGCCGCCCAGAAAGACGCCGAGGCGCGTCAGGCGGCGCGTAATGCCCGTGCCAAGGCCATCGGGCGGGCCAAGGCCCAGGGCGAAGATGTCACGGCGCTCATGGCTGGACAGGAAGAAGAGGCCCGCGGACTTGCCGCCGCCGAGGCTGAGCTCGGGGCCGTGCAGGCAGCCTGGGATGAGTTCGTCTCGACGCTGCCCAATATTCCCGCGCCGGACGTCCCGGATGGCCTCAGTGCCGCCGATAACGTCGAGGTTCGGCGCTTTGGCACGCCGCCACAGTGCCCGTTCCCGGCCCGTGATCATGTGGCTCTCGGCGAGAATCTGGGCGGCCTCGATTTGGCAGCGGCAGCCAAGATTACGGGGAGCCGTTTTGTGGTCTTGCGCGCTGGTTTGGCGCGCCTCCAGCGGGCCCTGATCCAGTTCATGCTGGATCTGCATACCAAAGAGCACGGGTATACGGAGGTCTATGTCCCCTATCTCGTAAACGGCGAGAGCCTCTACGGGACCGGGCAGCTCCCGAAGTTCGCTGAGGAGCAGTTTGGGATCGCGGGTTTTCCCTACTTCCTGATCCCGACCGCCGAGGTCCCGGTGACCAATCTTGCGCGCGACACGATCTTTGCAAGGTCCGAACTCCCGCTCCGTTATGTGTGCCATAGTCCGTGCTTCCGGAGCGAGGCGGGGGCGGCCGGACGCGATACCCGGGGCCTCATTCGTCAGCACCAGTTTGAAAAGGTGGAACTCGTCCAGATCGTCGCGCCCGAGGAATCCGTACGGGTGCACGAGGAGTTGACGCACCATGCCGAGGTCGTCTTGCAGCGTCTGGAGCTTCCCTACCGAGTCATGGCCTTGTGCGCGGGCGATATGGGGTTTGCCGCCGCAAAGACCTACGATCTCGAGGTCTATCTACCGGGTAGCGGCTGTTATCGCGAGATATCCTCGTGCAGTAATTTCGGTGATTTTCAGGCCCGCCGGCTGAATGCCCGTGCCCGCCTGGCAGGACCGAAACCGGAGCTCGTCCACACCCTGAACGGTTCGGGTCTTGCGGTCGGCCGCACGCTTGTCGCGGTTTTGGAAAACTATCAAGACGCAGACGGCAGGGTCCGTATCCCCGAAGCCCTGGTTGGCTATATGGGCGGGGAGACCGTGTTGAGTCCCCAGGCTCGGCAGTCGACGCCCCCCTGAGGAGCCAGGCGGGCTGAGCCCGCCCCGACGCGATCCGGCTCTTAGCGCTGTTTGCGACGCCAGAAGGCGTCGAGGCTCAGGCATCCGGGGCCATGGGCGGCCAGTATGAGGAGTCCGCCCGTGAAGCTTGCCTCGGCGAGCGTTACGATCTGCTCGTTCATGGTCGCAAAATGGTGATGAAAGATCGCAATGGCCGCGGCCGAGAACAAGGCGAGCAGGAGCGCGGCCCAGCGGGTCCAGATCCCCACCATGACCGCGAGGCCTGCGAGCAGCTCAAGGGCGATGACGAGGGGCAAAAGCGCGCCGGGCACCCCATGGGCGGCCATGAACAGGGCCGTGCCGTGATAGTTCTTGATCTTGCCGATGGCAGCAAAGACGAAGATAAAGGCGAGCAAGAGCCGACCTATGAGATCCAGTACCGGTTTGGTCTTGTTTTGGTCAGACATTGGCGTGATCTCCCCAGTGTGTTATTGGCCACGGAGTGAGGCTAGGCCACCTTGAGCGTAGAGGGTCGCGCCGGTCCCTGTCTAGGGAGGGCTTGTGTTGGCGTTCCGAGCGCGAAACGGTATTCTAGGGTCCGGGAGAGGTGGCAGAGCGGTCGAATGCGGCGGTCTTGAAAACCGTTGAAGGGCAACCTTCCGGGGGTTCGAATCCCTCCCTCTCCGCCACTTCGAAACACAAAGTCCAGCCCGCCCGCCGAGGGCGCTGCGGCTGCGCCGCTCTGGCGTAACCCTCCTCCACCCTATGGGGCGCGCCCAAGGATGGTCTCGATGGGCACCTGCAAGCCGTAATCGAATCCCTGTGAGAAGGGGCCCGATGTCGGTCCCGGTGCCGTTGGCCATGGCGCCGCCGTCAGGCCGGCGCGCGGTCCTCCGGATTTGCCCACTGCCGGCCTCTGTCGCCCCTGCCTGTGCCGGTCCATACCCCGTTCCCGGGGTGGGGTCCTAGGGTTTTCGCCAGGGCCTCGCTATCATAGCGCCTTGGGCCCAGGCGTTGCTGAACGGACTGTAAGGAGGTTGTCGTGAACGCAAGACGCGTAGTGACTGTGGCGGTTCTGATCATGGCAGAGATCCCGGTGGCATGGGCGGCAGCCCCGGTGACGCCGGCGAGCGTGTGGCGCGAGGTACAGGCCTTGCAGCGGCAACACGCCATCATGCCCGGCAGCACGCCGTATCAATGGGGCTCGCGAACCATCGACTACTACACAGTCGATTTGAGCAACGCGGCAACCAACCGCGCGATGGCCGCCGCCGGTGGCATCCGTAAGACCACGAAATATCCCAACGGCGCCCTTCTGGTCAAGGAGAATTTCAATAAAGATAAAAAGGAAACGGGGGTCACGGCCATGTTGAAGCTGTCGGGTTTCGACGCGGCCGACCGTGATTGGGTCATGGCCTCCTATACGCCCGATGGCCACGTGACGGGCTTTGGTAAGATCAAGTCGTGCATATCGTGCCATGTCATGGTCAAGCGGGCCGATTTTGTGTTCGCACCGCCGCCGAGGCAGCTTTTGTCGCAGGCAGTGTGGCACGCCTTCTTTCCCGCGCAGCGCATGTCCCCCGCCTATGTGGCGCTTTTGAAAAAGCATCCTAAGGCCATTGTCCGCTAGGATCGGCGGCCGGATGGGCTGGCGATCCTAAGGTTCGGGCGCTGTGCCATCCGGCCCCGTGTGGGGCCCGCGCCCCCTGGGGCACTTGGCTCCTTCGAGAGGGATGGCAAGCCCATGACACGCTCCCCGTCCTCGCGGTCCGCCGGGGATCCATGGCGATCCGGGGGGGCGTCAAGGCGGGACCGGACGGGATGAGGCCGCCCGGGGGGCCGAGAGCGAGGGCCCCTACGGGGACTTAAGGCGGCTTGCCAGGGCCGGTAAGGGATCTTAGTGTGGCGCGGCCCCGTCGTGAGGGAAGGGGCGTCTGTATAAGTGGTTTTTTGAGATGCTATCGAACGGAGGAGGTCGGTGTAATGGAGCAGACGATCAAGGCGTGGGCGGCCCCGGGCCCTTCTCAGGCTTTTCAGCCATTCTCTTATGACCCGGGGGTCCTTGGCCCCGATGAGGTCGAGATCCAGGTCGAATATTGCGGGATATGTCATTCGGACCTTTCGATGTGGGATAACGAATGGGGTCTGTCGAACTATCCCCTGGTGCCCGGACACGAGGTCGTGGGCCGCATCGTGGCCCGCGGCCGCGATGTACGTAGCCGCCGTGAGGGAGAACGGGTGGGGCTGGGATGGTTTGCGCGCAGTTGTATGCATTGTCACCAATGCCTGCGCGGGGACTACCATCTATGCGCGGAGGCGCAAGGGACCATCGTGGGCCGGCACGGAGGATTTGCCGAGCGCGTACGCTGTCATTGGGCGTGGGCACTGCCTCTGCCCGAGGGACTGGCCCCGGACTCAAGCGGTCCGCTGTTCTGCGGCGGAGCCACGGTCTTTAGTCCGCTCATCGAATTCAACGTCCGGCCCGTCGATCGCGTGGGGGTGATTGGAATTGGCGGTCTGGGCCATCTGGCCCTGCAGTTTTTGCGGGCCTGGGGCTGCGAAGTCACGGCCTTCACCTCGCACGCGGGTAAGTCGACCGATTTGCTTGCCATGGGGGCGCATCGGGTGGTGGCAGCCACCGATCGGGAGGCACTGGCTGGCCTTGCGGGGCGCTTGGATGCGCTCATGGTGACGACGAGTGCGCCGCTCGATTGGCCCCACTTCCTTGGCGTGCTTGCACCGCGCGGGCGCCTGCACTTCGTGGGGGCCGTATTGGAGCCTCTCAATATTCCGGCGTTCGGCCTGATATCAGGACAGAAGTCGGTATCGGGATCTCCGCTCGGGCGTATCGCCACTGTGGCGGACATGCTCAATTTTGCAGACCGCCACAAGGTCGCCCCCATCGTCGAGACCTTCCCCATGAGCCGCGTGAACGAGGCCTTAGCCCACCTGCGCGCCGGCAAAGCACGGTACCGTGTGGTCCTGACCGCAGATTTCTGACCACTTTGACGCATTAATATTAGAACCGGTCTAAAAATACCGTCATAACGAGGGGATCAAAAGGCACATATTGCGTATGGGATAATGCCGGTGATAAGGTGGAACGGTCGCGCAAGCGTGCGCGCCACGGGAGGGTTTGGGGTTTGGCACCGGATATCCGCAGGAGACTTGGGCGATTGTCGCGGGGCGATCTTGTGAACGTCGCCCATCTCGCCTATGTCGCAGGGGCAGTCAGGACGCGGGAGGCCGCGGCACCGGTGTGGCGTGCGATGGGCGCGCTATTACCGATCGAGTCGGGCGTCTGCGTGCTGGCACGCTGGGATGCAGACGGCGGGATCGCCGAGGTTCAGCAGTTGTTTAATCTCGGTTACCCGCCGGAATGGCTGACCTTGTATCAGGAGCGTCGCTACGACCGTATCGACCCGGTGCTGTCTGCGTATCGGGCGGGGAAGCGGCCGCGACCCTGGTCAGAGGTCTTTCGCGAAGCGCGCACTATGGCGCAACGATCCTTCGTGGAGGCGTGCACCGCCTTTGGGCTTTGCGAGGGGCTGACCCTGGGCCTGGCAGACGGCGAGGCTCGCGGCAGCTTGCTGTCGTTTTGCGGGACAGCCTTGGCCCATACGCCACGCCACAGGACGGTACTCGAATGCCTGACCCCCGCCCTGCATGGCATGCTCGTGCGGCTGGCCGAAGGCTCAGCCGGCGCGGCGACTGCCGGACTCACGCGGCGCGAACGCGAGACCCTGCATTGGGCGTCACTTGGGAAGACCACCTGGGAGATCGGGCGCATAGTCGGGATTAGCGAGCGCACCGTCATGTTCCATTTGGGTAATGCGATGCGCAAGCTCAACGCTCGCAATCGGGCGCAGGCGATCGCCAAGGCGACGCTGCTTGGGGTGTTGGGACGGTTTCGGTAATCCATTGCGTGAAGGCGCTGGGATAGGCCCGGGCCTGGATAAGGAAGGCCTCCCAGTCGAGCAGGGCCGCAACGCAAGGCATCTCATGAGCGAGGGACGTGGCCGGTCCGATCGCGCGGCACGGGAAGCCGTGGCGGCGGAGTCGGCACAGATAGCGGGTCTCGACCACGAGATAGAGAAAGCGCACGGCCTGGGCGCGCGCCCAGCGATAAATCCCTTTATAGAGCAAGGCCGAGACCAGGCCTGGACGTATCCCCGCGGTAGGTTCGGATAACGCGGTAAGGCGCGTGGCCTCCGCGGCGTCAGGTCCTTTGCGTAGGATCTGGCCGGGTCCGACAAGGGCCTTGAAATCGCGCTCGAGCATGAAGGGGCGATGGCCGGGTATGAGGCGGCAGAGGCCCACGATGCGATCATCCGGGGTGAATACGGCGAGCGTCACGGCCCCGGTCTCATAGTGGTCGCATTCGCGGCCGTCGGCGCGCGCCGGTACCCAGTGCAGTTGTTCGCAGAACACCTTGTGGCGCAGACGGTGGACCTGATCTTGATCCGCAAGGCTGTGGGCGAGACGGACAGTGAGCCCGGCCTCGGTAAACCGCAGGGTGTCGATCATGGGGCCTCCTCCCGGGGGTAGGAGACGAGAAATAGCTGAGAGAGGGCGCGCGCGTAGCTGTTGGATCCGGCAGGTAGAGAGGAGGGCGGACGGGAAAGAACGGATGGGTTCGCGTCACCGGGTAGTCGGTCGTGAGGATGGTCCCGAGAGCCGGCCCGCGATCTCTTCCAAGGGCTTGCCTTCGGCCGCAAAGCCGTAGCGCGCTGCGGCAAAGGCGCCAGCTAGCATGAGGCCCGCCGCCAGCGCATAGCCCCCAAAGACATCGTGGCGTGAACCGGAGGCGATGAGGCGGGCGAGCAGTGCGGGGGCCATGATACCGCCAAAGGCCGTACCCAATGCATAGAATACGGCGATGGCGCGCGCCCGGATGGCCAAAGGAAAGGCCTCGCTCACGGTGAGGTAGGCCCCGCTCGCGCCGGCCGAGGCGAAAAAGAAGATAGTGGCCCAGGCCGCGGTCTGGGGCCCTGCGCTCAGGGCGTGGATCCGGAAAAGCCAGGCTGCGCCCAGCATGAGCAGGCCCGCCAGGGCGTAGGTCCCGATCATCATGGGGCGGCGGCCCACGGTGTCGAAAAGACGCGCAAGCAAGACGGCACCGAGGAAATTGCTCAGGGTAAAGGGCAGGAGGTAAAGACCTATCGCGCCCGCGGGGACGTGATCGAAGCGACTCAAGACGAGACCGTCGGTAAAAAAGAAGGCGTTGTACAGGAAGGCCTGGGCCAGCATAAGGATGACGGCCAGGATGGCGCGTTGGCGATAATGATGAAACAGGATGCGCGCGGTGGCACGCACACCGATGACGGGAGGGGGCGGGGATGAGGTGGGTCGTGACGGGGCGGGAGCAAGTCCGGTCTGAACGGCATCCTCGATGACCGCCATGACCGCTTCCGCCTCCGCCGTGAGGCCGCGGGCGGCAAGCCAGCGGGGACTTTCGGGGATCCGGCGGCGCCAGGCGAGGGCCGCAAGCCCGAGGAGGGCCCCGCATCCGAAGGCCAGGCGCCAAGCCCAAGGGGCGGCAAGTCCGGGCAGATGTAACACGACGGTACTTAGGGCGGCCGCGGCGGCGGCCCCCAGCCAGAAGCTGCCATTGATGACGATATCGACCCGCCCCCGACGGTTGGCCGGTATGAGTTCTTGGATGGCCGAATTGATGGCGCTGTACTCCCCGCCGATCCCGGCGCCCGTGACAAAGCGCGCGCAGGCCAAGCTCAGAAAGCCTACGGCGCATCCGGAGGCGGCCGTGGCGACGATGTAGAGCGCGAGCGTTACCATGAATAGCCGTTTGCGGCCGTAGCGATCGGCCAGGTGGCCAAAAATGAGGCTGCCCAGTACGGCACCGGCCAGATAGCTGCTGGCGGCAAGGCCGATTTCCGGACTCGAGAGCCCAAGCGCTGCTGGACGCGTCAAAAGCGGGGCCAAGGCCCCCATGAGGGTCACTTCGAGGCCGTCGAGTATCCAGGTGATGCCCAGCGCCCATAGGAGGCGCTTATGAAAGGGCGACCAAGGCAGGGCGTCGAGGCGCTCGCCTATGGTCTTTAGGGGACAGGGATCGCTTACGCTTGAGGG
>JAKAXM010000005.1:80116-106609 GCA_021816625.1 Pseudomonadota bacterium
CGAGGCCGTCGAGTATCCAGGTGATGCCCAGCGCCCATAGGAGGCGCTTATGAAAGGGCGACCAAGGCAGGGCGTCGAGGCGCTCGCCTATGGTCTTTAGGGGACAGGGATCGCTTACGCTTGAGGGGTCGCTTGCCATGAGACGCTCTCGCCTTATCGAAGCCTGGGCACTGGGGCGCGCGGCCCAGTGCCCAGTATACGGTCCCTGACCCACTCGGTCTTCGGCTTCGCGGGGGATCGCGACAGGCCTCGGGTTTTCTTTTAGAATGTGCCCTATGAATACGAGAGCGTATGGGTCGGCCGTGGGTCTGCGTTTACCCTATATCGCGAAGAACGGTGCGGAGATCGGAAAGCCCTGGCACCCCGCGCATGACGCCCCGACGGCCATGGGCCTCGTGAGCGCCCGGCGCCCGTATGCTGTGGCATCGGTAGGCCAAGATCGAGGGGTCCTATCGTATCGTGAGTGGCGCGGGTTTCCGGGAGCCCGGATCCAAGCGCCTTCGGTGCCCGCCTGGCGGCTGGCGTGGCTGTCATCCCCGTACCGCCATGACGACGCGCAGCGCGTCTAAACGACGACCTAGTGCGCGCCGCGCCCATTCGGCGGACGCGATGCCCGCGCGTGCGGTCTGGACGGCACTGGTCGTGGCCGTGCTGGCCGTCATGGTCCTCTACCCGCCCTGGAACGATATATGGACCAATTTCGAAGGCTTCAAACTGCATGCGCCGCTCGTCTACGGGGCCCTTTGGTCGCCGCCTGCGGCGGTCTTTCCTGCCCCTCGTGCCATCGCCGTTCCCCGGTTGCTTGAGGAGCTTGGCGTGACGGCGGTCGTCGGCATCGCGGGTTATTGGCTCCTCGGTAAAGGCCGGGGCCGCTAGTCCAAACCCGGGATACGGCCGCTAGGCCGGCGCGCGAACGAAGGCGTCGGCATAAATGTCCTTGAGGGCGACCCCTGCCAGATAGAGGCGTTTGCGGGCCTGTTTTACCATGTCGGGATGGCCGCACAGGAAGGCCCGCCAACCCTTGACCTCGGCATGGTCGGCAAGGGCGACGTCCAAAACGCGCCCCAGCCGCAGATCGGCGCGCACGTCGCCTTGCGAGACACAGCGATGATAATGGACGGCTTTATGTGCGCGGGCGAGCCCGCGCAGTTCATTGCCCAGGTACAGGCCGTCTTCATGGCGGCTACCATGGTAGAGATATATGGGCCCCCGGTGGCCATGGCGCAAGGCGTCGCGCAAGATTCCATAGAGCGGGGCCAAACCGGAGCCTGTGGCGAGTAGAAGCAAAGGCTGGTCTGGGTTCGAGGGCAGGTAAAAGCACTCGCCCACCGGCCCGCTTATGGTTACCGTGTCGCCGAGTCGCCAGTCCTCATGGATCCAGCTGCTCACGCGCCCTTGGTCAAATTTGCGGACGTGCAAGGTGAGGTGCGGATCGAGTCCGGGGGTGCTCGCCAGCGAATAACTGCGGCTGGTCTGTGGGTCCCGAAAGACGTTGATGAACTGGCCCGCCCGGTAGAGAGGTAGGTCCGTGCAGCGCAGTTCTACCGCCACGATATCGCGGTTTAAGGGGGTAATGGCGCAGACGGTGGCCGACAGGGGGGCCGCGTCGGCACCGGGACCCTCGATGTGCAAGGGAGCGGTGGGCTGGCATTGGCAGGCGAGAAAATAGCCCCGACTGCGCAGCGTATCTTTGAGCCCCTTCTGCGCCGCCTCGGGAAGCGGGCCTGCGACGGCGCGTAGCAGGCAGGTCTGACAGACCCCGCTGCGACACGAAGAGGCGACAGGGGCGCCGCCCTTCGTGAGGGCCTCGAGGACGGTATCGCCGTCGGCGCAGGGGAATACCCGACCGTTGAACGTAATGTCGGTCACGATCCGTCCTCCTATCGAGACCGGTTTAGCGGCAGAGGATGTCGTTGCGGGTCGTCTCGCAGAGCGCGCCCACTTCCGCTATGTACTCCGGTTTTACCTTGAGCTCGCGGAGCGTGTCGGACAGGTGCTGGACGATGATGTCAAAATGCGTGTCGTTGAGCCCACGCTTTACGAGGTGCGAGTGACCACGGCGCAGGTCGGCGCCTGTGTAGTGGTTCGGGCCGCCGAAGGCCATGGTGAGGAAGGCCTTTTGCTTGGCCGCCTGCTTCTCCATGTCGACATCCTCGAAGAAGCCGTTGACGCGGTCGTCGGCCAAGACCTTGCGGTAAAAGATGTCCACCGCGATGTTCACCGCAGGCTCGCCACCGATCTTCTGAAATAGGGCTTCCGTCATGTGTTGCTCCTTCAAGGATGAGTGTGTGTAAAAGATGTATGTTAAATACATCTTTTATGGCACCCGTTACGCGCCGCATGGCGCCAATGCTAGAAACGAGTGTGCGCAGAGACTAGTATGCCGGTGGCGCCATTGTCAAATACCCTGTGATGAACGCGGGCCCAAGGACGATGCGCGCGCCCATGGTGCCCAGCGCATGCTAGGATCGAGCGATGCAACTGACACGTTATACCGATTATGCCCTGCGGATCTTGATGTATTTGAGTATTCGGGGCGGGGACGGGCCCATTACCGTAAGCGAGGTCGCGCGCTTCAATAAGGTGTCGCGCCACCATCTCGTGAAGATCGTCCACCGGCTCGGGCAGCTGGGGTTCGTGACGACCACGCGAGGCAAGGGGGGCGGTTTGCGCCTCGCGCGGCCTGCCGCCGAGATTCGTCTGGGGGATGTCGTGCGACTGACCGAGGTGAACTTCGATCTCGTGGAATGCTTCAACCCGGAGACCAATCACTGCTGCCTTACGCCGGTGTGTCGCTTGAAGGCCATTCTCGCTGAGGCGCGGGCGGAGTTCCTGGGGGCGCTCGATCGTTATACGCTGGCCGATGCCATTGCCGAGCCTGCGGAAGTCCAGCTGTTTATGGGGCGCGGCCCGGGCGTGGTCCCGGTCATACGGTTCTGAGCGGGGGTCTGCGGGTGCGGCGGGGACAGGGCAGCACGGACCGGGGAGAAGGCCGGCGCAAGCGCCTCGGCCCCCCGCCCGCCGCGCCGGCGACCGTGACCGCGCGCCTCCATTGGGGGCGCCGGAGCGGTTTGCGGGTAACGGTCGCGATCTGTGCCGCGGGCATGACGCCGTCTGTGGCGCTCGCGGCCGAGCATTGGATGATCAGCAACGTCCCGGCCTACTATCAAGGCCATTACGGGACGGCGCATCCTGTCGGCATATTGTACGATCCGACCGATATCCAGTACCAACGCTCACCGCTGCGTATCAAGCTCAGCATCCCGTATGTGTCGGTCGTCAATCTTCCGAAGGGCGCCTGGTTGAGTGGCGCTGACGTAGTGGCGCGGACACCGGGTCCCGGGGTTCGGACGGCAAGCGGCTTAGGCGATATCTGGCTTGCCGGCCACTATACCCTGATACCGGAACGGGGCCTGCGCCCGGCCTGGGTTCCTTATGTGAAAATCAAGTTCGCGACGGCTCGCGCGGCCCAGGGCCTGGGCACCGGCCGCAACGACTACGAGGCGGGCCTGGGGCTGCGGACGACGATCGGCGCCAACGTGTTTCCTTTCGCGCATGTAGGCTACCGGTTCGTGGGTAGCCCCCCCGGGGTGCGGCTGCGCGACATCGCCACCTATGATGCCGGGGTTAGCATCGCGACGCGCGCCCGCGATGTCGTGACCGTCTTCTATGCGGGCGCCCAGTCCGAACAGCCGGGCTTGGCAGGTCCCTCCGACGTCATAGGCGCCTGGAACTACCGCCTGACCCGGGCCGGTAGCGGCCTCCAGGTCTATCTCGATCATGGCCTGACCTCGGGCAGTGCGCGCCTGGGAGGCGGTCTCGGGGTGCAATGGGTCTTTTAGTGAGGGCCGTAGCCTTGGCGCACACCCAAGGGGGCGAGGGCGCAGTCCCCCCATGCGCGGGGGTCAAGGGCCGTCGGGAGACACGGCGGCTAAGCGGTCCGGGTTTGCCTGACGCCGCGCCGCTCGCCCTGGACCAAAGGGTTTGGGACCGACGGGGGATCCGCAGGGCGGCGAGGAGTGGGCCCTCGAGACCCGGACAGCGCTCCGGGCCTCGAGGGCCCCGACCGGTCGCATGCGCAGGGGCGCGTCAGGGCCCCTGCCGATCGCCCCTGCGCCTAGAGCCCGTAATGCGCGAGCTTGCCTTCGGCGTTATGAAGGGCATTCTGCGCGCTTGCCCCCGCTTTATACTGACGCAGATAGGCGGCTACCAAGGCCTTGAGGCGGGCGGTGTTGGCGCCGTGTTGCAGGGCGTGGATCAAGAGCTGACCTGTCGTCTGCGGCGGGGCGCCCTGCGCGACGGCGCGCGTGTACGCGTTGGTCGCGCCCCTGACCCGCTGGGGCGCGGCCCGTTGGGTAAAGGCGGCCAAGAGAACGTGGGTGAGACCGTTTGCCACCGGACGTTTGAGGGCGCCGTGGGCATAGTATGTGGCCGGCAGGCGCCGTATGCCTTTGACGCTCGTCACGATGGGTGCAAGCGCGCTTCCCGGATAGCGGTGCTTGGCAGTGGCGGCCGCGGTTTGGGCCTGCGGGGCCGAGAGCCCCTTGCTTTCCAGGAGATGGACGAGCGTGGTGATCAGGGCAGGGCTTGCGGCCCATGCGCCCCAAGGGGCGATGAGCGCGAGGGCGAACAAGGCGACTTGGTAGCGGCGCGGCATAGGACCTCCGGGTCTTAAACGAGGGTGGATAGGGGCCGGGGACCTCCTTCAAGAGGCCGACCGCCCACGTGTTATTGTTTCAGGGCACCAAAGCGGGGGCGAGCGCCAAAAGAAGGAGGCGCGCCTGCGGCAAGGTTGTGCCAAAGCGCGCGGCATGCAAAGCTTACAGGCCTTAAAGGGCGCACGCAGGGGCGCCAGCGCGCGCGTTGAGACAGTGAGGAGCGAGCCGTGGGCAGTCAATGGCAGAGCAGATCGCAGAAGCTACCGACAACAAAGGCCGGATCGAGCGAGGGTCTGCGCTCGGGCGGGGGCGGACTTGTCCTTTGGTTTACGGGTTTGCCCGGGAGCGGCAAGAGCACGCTGAGCCGTGCCTTGGCGGAGACCTTGGATCGTCAGGATAGTCGGCTTGTCACGATTTTCGATGGGGATGTGGTGCGGACGCTGCTTTCGCAAGGCGCGGGCTTTAGCCGGGCGGACCGTTACGACAATGTGTGCCGGATCGGCTTTGTAGCCGGACTCGTGGTGCGGCATGGGGGGATTGCGGTCGTGGCGGCGGTCTCGCCTTACCGCGATGCCCGGGCCCGGGCCCGGGAGTTGGTGACAGAGGCGGGCGGGGATTTTTGCGAGATCCACATGGACACGGCCTTTGCGACCTGCGTCGCCCGGGACCCTAAGGGCCACTACGCACGGGCCCTGGCCGGGGACATGGAACTGTTCACCGGGGTCGACGATCCCTATGAAAAGCCGCTCGCGCCGGAGATCCTGATCCGCAGCGAGCACGAGAATATCCCGAGCGCGATCGCGCGCATCATGGGCTATCTCAAGGAGCGGCACCTGCTGCGTGTGTTCGAACAGAAGACGGTGGGCTAGACCGCGTCCTTAAAGTCGGTCTGCCCGCAGGGCTTCGTGCTAGTATAGCACCACGCCACTGACACGGCCCGTGTGCCCCCAAAGCCTTTCATGACCTCATCATCGATCGCCCGTATCCGGGAGATACCGTACAACTACACCTCGTTTTCGGATCGGGAGATCGTGATCCGATTCTTGGGCGCCGACATGTGGGAGACCCTGAATCGGTTGCGCGGGGCACGGGTTACGGGCCGTTCGGCGCGCATGCTGTTCGAGGTCTTGGGGGATATGTGGGTGGTAAGCCGCAACCCCTTTATCCAGGATGACCTGCTAAGGCACGAGGAGCGCCTAGGATCGCTTGTCTCCGCACTCCATCATAGGCTCGATCAGATCGTGGCCCGCGCCCAGGGCAATGCCGAGGCCTTGACCCTTGCGGATGCCGCGCGCGCCGCCGTCCAGGCATTCGAGGCGGGGTTCCCGCGCGAACGAGCGCTGCGCAAACGCGCCTTGCGGATATTGTCGCGCGTGACCGCGCGCGACAATATCGATTTCAGCGGTTACGCACGGGCCGCGCATGTCACCGATGCCACCGACTGGCGGGTGGAGCTGCCCTTTGTGGTCATCAACCCGGATTCCGAAGAAGAGGTGATGGGCATCGTACAGGGTTGTATCGAGCTTGGCCTTACCATCATCCCGCGCGGCGGCGGTACAGGCTATACGGGCGGGGCCGTACCGCTTTTTGCCGATACGGCCATCATCAATACCGAGAAGCTCGATGGCCTAGACGACGTCGTATTCCAGTCCCTGCCGGGTGTACCTCATCCCGTACCCACCATCCAGGCCGGCGCCGGCACCGTCACCTTGCGCGTCACCGAGGCCGCGGAGCTCCGGGGCCTCTCGTTTGCGGTGGATCCGACATCGCAGGACGCCTCCACCATCGGTGGCAATGTGGCGATGAATGCGGGCGGCAAGAAGGCCGTCCTATGGGGCACGACCCTGGATAACCTGGCCTCTTGGCGCATGGTGACGCCGAGCGGGGAATGGCTTACCGTCGAACGGGAAAACCACAACCTCGGCAAGATCCACGAGCAAAGCGAGGTCTGTTTTCGTATCAGCCGCTTTGCGCCCGACGGCATCACGCCCTCGGGCCCCCCGGAGCGGCTTATCATGCCCGGCCAGACCTTCCGCAAAGAAGGCCTGGGCAAGGATGTGACCGATAAATTCCTGGCGGGCTTGCCCGGCATCCAGAAGGAGGGTTGCGACGGGATCATAACCTCCGCCGTGTTCATCCTCCATGAGAAGCCCGCGCACATACGCACGGTATGCCTTGAGTTTTTTGGCGCCGATCTACGCGCGGCCGTGCCTGCGATCACCGAGATCAAGGCCTACGTGGAGACGCGCGGCGACGTGCTATTGGCCGGTCTTGAGCATCTAGACGAGCGCTATTTGCGTGCGGTCCATTACACCACCAAGGCCCCGCGGCGGGAGCGACCCAAGATGGTCCTCTTGTGCGATATCGGGGGCGCCGATGAGCGCGCGGTCGGGGATGCGGCGGGTGCGGTCGTGCGCATCGCCAATGGCCGGGGCGGGGAGGGCCACATCGCGGTCACGGCCGAGGCGCGCCGTCGTTTCTGGGCCGACCGGGCCAAGACCGCCGCGATCGCCGCGCACACGAACGCGTTTAAGATCAATGAAGACGTAGTGATCCCGCTTGCGCGCCTAGCCGACTATAGCGAGGGCATAGAGCGTATCAATATCGAGCAGTCGCTGAAGAATAAGATCGCCATGGTTGAGGCGGTCATTGCCTATCTTGGGGACGTACGGCCCGAGCTTGCAGTTGGCGACTACGAGGCAAGCGTCGAAAACGCGGCGATTACGGCGGCCAAGACCCAAGCGGCGCTCGGCGTCCTGCAGGCCGTCTTGTCGCGCTGGCAACAGATCTTGATGCGTTTGGATCGGCCGTTACGCGAGTGCACGGACATCGTGGCTTCCGAGACGGTAGCCGCCCATCCCGATGAGCCGCTGGTGGCGCTGCTTTTGCGCCGCGATCTGCGGATCTCATACCGGCGCGATGTCGACCGCGTGTTGCAGGACATCTTTGCCGGTCACGAGGCGACGGCCGTGCGCAGCCGCCTGGAGGCCATCCACGCCGAGGTTTTGGCAAAGCGGCTTTTCGTGGCGCTGCACATGCATGCCGGTGACGGTAATGTCCACACGAATATCCCGGTGAATTCCAATGACTACGAGATGATGCGAGAGGCCGACCGCATCGTAGAGCGGGTCATGGATCTGGCGAAGGATCTAGGCGGTGTGATCTCAGGTGAGCACGGTATCGGTATCACGAAGTTGCGTTATCTCGAACCCGGGGCGCTCGCGGCCTTTGCCGAGTACAAGCAGCGGGTGGATCCCGAGGGCCGATTCAATCGCGGTAAGCTTATGGCAGGTGCGGCCCTTGAACGGGCTTACACACCTTCCTTGCGGCTCGTGTCGCAAGAGGCCTTGATCCTCGAGCGTAGCGAACTCGGTGCCTTAAACGACGCGATCCGCAACTGCCTGCGCTGCGGCAAATGCAAGCCGGTCTGCACGACGCATGTCCCGCGCGCGAATCTCCTGTATTCGCCGCGCAATAAGATCTTGGGGACCGGACTTATCATCGAGGCATTTTTATACGAAGAACAGACGCGGCGCGGTATATCGGTCCACCATTTCGATGGCATGAACGATATCGCGGATCACTGCACGGTATGCCATAAGTGCTTGACGCCCTGTCCTGTCAACATCGATTTCGGGGACGTCTCGATCCGGATGCGCGAGATATTGCGCGCGCGGGGCCATAAGCGGGTCGGAATCGGCACACGCGCCTCGCTTGCGTTCTTGAACGCGACCGATCCCGGGACGATACGCGCGTTGCGCAAGGGTATGATCGAGTGGGGTTTCAAGGCGCAACGGCTCGGGCATGAGGTGGCCGTCAAACTGACGAGCATCGGGCGTCCGGCGCGGCCGGCTGCCACGACCGGTCACACACCGGCGGCCGCCCAAATCATGCACTTTGTGCGCAAACCCTTGCCCAACGGCGTGCCGCGCCAGACCATGCGGGCCTTGCTCGGGGTGGAGGATGCCAAAACCGTCCCCATACTGCGCGACCCGGCCAAGGTCAATGACGAGTCGGACGCACTGTTTTATTTCCCGGGATGCGGGTCCGAGCGGCTCTTTAGCCAAGTAGGCCTTGCGACCTTGGCGATGCTCTATGAGGTCGGTGCCCAGACCGTCTTGCCGCCGGGCTATCTCTGTTGCGGCTACCCGCAGACCGCCGCCGGCGACGATGCCAAAGGTCGCCAGATCACGACCGACAACCGGGTCTTGTTTCACCGGGTCGCCAATACCCTGAATTATCTCGATATCAAGACCGTGATCGTATCCTGCGGGACATGCATGGATCAGTTGCTGAAATACGAGTTTGAACAGATATTCCCAGGCTGCCGGCTGCTCGATATCCATGAGTACTTGATGGAGAAGGGGGTGGCGCTCGCAGGCATAGGGGGCGTGCGGTATATGTATCACGACCCCTGTCATACGCCCATGAAGACGCACAATCCCTTAACGGTAGCAAGTACCCTGGTGGGGCAATCGGTCACGCTCTCGGATCGGTGTTGCGGCGAGGCCGGGACGTTTGCCGTGGCGCGTCCCGATATTGCGACGCAGGTCCGGTTCCGCAAGGAAGAGGAGCTTAAGAAAGGCCTGCGGGCCCTACAGGCACCGGGGGCCGAGGGGGCGAAGGGCGCCGCGCCCGTGAAGATCCTCACCTCGTGCCCGGCCTGCCTGCAGGGTCTTGGCCGTTATCGCGAGGATACAGGCCTGGAGGCCGATTACATCGTCGTGGAGGTCGCCAACCAGCGGTTGGGGGCAGGCTGGCAGCAGCGTTTTGCGCAGGCCGCGAAGGCTGGCGGCATCGAACGGGTACTTCTCTAGCCGGATTGTCGCGTGCGATTGTGCAGGGCAGGGACTATGGCCCCGTTTCAAGGGCTGATGTGGGAAGCTCGCGCGGAGGGGTAGCGGACAACGCCGGGGGTGGTTTGTAGACAAATAAAGTCGCCCAGGGCCCCGCGCAGGGGCCTGGGCGACTGGCAGGCCTTTACGGTAGCGTGACCACTATGTAGGCGCTTTCCTTGCCGCGCCGGATGAGCACCGGCACCGGTGTGTCGCCCGGAAGGGTCGCGACCAGGTGCGCGATCTGGCTTGGCGACACGATCGGCGTGCCGTTGACCTCCTGGATCACCATGCCCGGAACGATCCCGGCGTTCTGGGCGGGACCCGGGTCCACGCTCAGGACGACGACCCCGTGATGGATGCCCATGTCGGCAAGCGCCTCGTGTGTCAGAGGCCCGACCTCCATGTGCATGCGCGGCAGCGTGACGTTATGGTCGCCCGGGGTGCGCAAGTTCTTGGGCAGTGCCCCGATGCGGACCCGGATCGTGAGCGCATGGCCATTGCGCATGATCCCGACCGGCACCCATGCGCCCGGCTCGGTGTTGCCGACGAGGGGTGGCAGCTGACCTACGCTGTAGACGGGTTTATTGTCATAAGTGATGATGACATCACCCGGCTTAAGCCCCGCTTTGGCCGCCGGGCCGTTGTGCGCAAGGCTTGCGATCAAGGCGCCCACCGGTTCCTTTAAGCGCATAGCCCGCGCCATTTCGCTGCTGACCCCTTGGACATCGACCCCAAGCCAGCCAAAGCGCAGGGCATGATGGTGCTTTAGGGCGTTGACGACGCGCATGGCGGTGTTGATCGGGATGGAGAACGACAATCCCATGTAACCACCGTTGCTCGTATAGATCTGGTCGTTGATTCCGACGACCTGCCCCGACATATTGAAAAGCGGCCCCCCGGAGTTGCCCGGGTTGATCGGGACGTCGCTTTGGATGAACGGGATATATTCGTCGTCAGAGAGTGGACGGTTGATCGCGCTCACCACGCCTTGGGTCACGGTGTTGTAGAAACCGAACGGGGCACCCACGGCGAGCAGCCATTGACCGACCTGCAGGTGATCGGAGTTACCAAGCGGCACGGTCGGCAGGTCGTGGCCTGCGATCTTCAATAACGCGGTATCGTAACGGACGGACAGCCCCACGAGCTTGGCCTTGTAGACGTGATGGTTCGAGAGGCCGACTACGATATGAGTTGCGCCCCGTACCACATGGGCGGCTGTCACGATGTAGCCAGACCGGCTGATGATGAAGCCCGAGCCCAATGATTCTACCTTCTCTTTCTGAGACGGCGCGGCGTCGGGGCCCGAGAAGAAACGCTGAAAGAAGGGGTAGAAGGGCGAATTCGGCGGCAGGGGATTGACCGGCATCTGGCTGTGGATCATCTTCGTACTCGTGCTGCTGATGTTTACGACCGCAGCGCCGTAGTGCTTAATGATGGGCGTAAAGTCCGGAAGCCCAACAAGCGGTTGGGCGGCCTGCGCCGCCTGGGTTGCCATGGCCCCCACAAAGCCCGCCACAAGGACGGCGCTCCCCCACCGATGCCGGTGCAATCGGTCTTTCAATGGACCCATGTCGATCTCCTCGTAGAAATAAGTCGTCAACGCCCGGCGCAACGGGATGTGACAGTCTAGCGCCAGGCACAAGGACTCGCGCCCCTTGGTTTGTAACCCGCAGTACCCCCGATGGGGTGTGCCTTGAGGGCTTTGAGTAGGGCGGACCCCGCTTGTTCCCTGTCTCCCCAAAAACTTAAAAACCCGTCGTCTTTGGCTGCTGCTGGGTACGGCGGCATCGCGTCTACGCGCCGCTCGCGCCCTTAAGTGGGGTCCAGTATAGCAAAAGGCGCAGGCTTACCCTATCACGGGGCGGGAGGGGACGCGTTGCCACAGGGCTGCGGGTCAATGGAGGAATTGGCTCAGGGCGTAGATGAGGAGGCCCACGAGCCCCCCCACCAAGGTCCCGTTGATGCGGATGAATTGTAAGTCGCGGCCGATATTGAGCTCGATCTGCTCGACGAGAAAGGTGTCATTCCAGGCCCGTACCTGGGCGGCGATGAACAAGCCGAGCGTGCGCCTATATTTATCGATAAGGGGCGGGGCCTCCGTGATGAGTTGGGTGTCGATCCACGCATGGATGTCGGCGCGTTCGGCCAAGGCGCCCATGAGTCGCGCCAGTCCCTCGTGCAGGTGGCGCGTGAGCGGCGCGTGCGGATCCGTGAGTTGCTCGTGCAGCGAGTCGCGCAGCACGCAACCAAGTTCGGAAAGCAGGGTCTGGGTCTCGGGGTGGCCCAGGAGCTCGTGCTGGATGGTCTTTAGGCGTTCGCGTAAGACGTCGTCTGTCATAAGCTTGGTGCTGATGTTGAACACGACCTCATCGAAACGCCGGCGCAGGACGTGATCGCTGTCGGCGCGCACGTCGGCCAGCACGGTCTGGAGGGCCTCGTAGAGCCGCTGGAGCAGCGCCCGCCCGACGCGCTCGTCGAGGTGCAAAGCCGAGGGGATAAACTCGATATGGCGGGCTATGGTGCGTACGAGTTCCGCGCGGACGTCGTCGTGTTGAAGGAACTCGTTGAGTTGCGTCAGGGCCTCGTCCAGCAGCCATTGGTGGCGGCGGTTTTCCGCCAAGGCGCGCAGGATCTGCGCGGTGAGGGCGGCGGCATCGACGCAGTCCAGCTGAGACAGCAAGGCCTCTTTGAGAAGCGGGGACCCACCGCTGTCGGTAAGGGCTTGCAGGACGTAGAGTAAGATGGCCTGCAGGTGGCCCTGGACGCGCGCGACATTCTCCGTTCGCGCGCACCAGCGGGCGAGCCTGCGGCCGGGTGCGAATGTGCGGATACCCTCGACCACCTTGTCGGTAGACAGGAAGCGGCTTTGAATGAATTCCCCTAGGTTATCGGCGATCCGGGTCTTGTTGGCGGAGATGATCGCGGTATGGGGGAGCGGGATCCCGAAGGGCCGGCGAAACAAGGCGACCACCGCAAACCAGTCGGCAAGCGCGCCGACCATGGCGGCCTGACTGAAGGCGGCGAGGAAACCAAGCGCCGGGTCACGGGACTCGAAGTGCGTGGCGACTATATAGAGGGCGCCTGCCGCGAGCAGCAAACCAAGCGCTAGGAGCCGCGCCGAGCGTAGGCGGGCACGTTTCGCCAGGTCATGGCCGGCGCGGGAACGTAAGGGGGTCGGGGTCATGAGCGCTTACAAGGATAGCCTGCGCACCGGGCTTTGTCCCGGACGCCCGGCGGACTGCGTCAGTCGACGACGGCCGGCCGATGGGGGGCCACGAATACCCCTTCCTCCCGTGTCAGGGATTGGGTCCCGAGCCATGTGGTGATCCACGTCGGTATGGCGCTCGCCGGCATGGGTCGGGCAATGGCAAAGCCCTGCGCCAAGTCGCAGGCTTGGGCCTTGAGCCAGGCCCATTGTTCGACAGTCTCGACGCCCTCGGCCAATACGGGCCGATCGAGCTGATGTGCCATATGGATGACGCCCTCGACGATGGCCCGGTGCTGGGGGTCATCGGGCAGTGGCGCGATAAAGCCGCGGTCGATCTTGATCAGCGCGGCCGGGAGCTCGGTCAGGTAGCTCAAGGCGGCTTGGCCGGTACCGAAGTCGTCTATGGCAAACTGTAGTCCCCGTTTACGCCAGGCGTTGAGGGTTAGCCGGGCGTGCGCCGGATCGGCGAAGGCCGCCCGTTCCGTGATCTCGAGCGCGATATGGTGCATGGCGGTGCCGCTTGCGCGCAGGACTTCGCAGACGCGATGGTGGATGTCGGGGTCCTGGAACTGGGTGGGAGACAGATTGACGGCCACCTGCAAGGTGAGACCCTGCTCCATCCAGAGCCGTTGCTGACGGCAGGCCTCTTGCAAGACCCATTCGCCGAGCGGCACGATGAGCCCGGACTCCTCGGCGATCGGTACAAAGACCTCCGGGGACTGCGGTTGCTCGTTGGGGTCGCGCCAGCGCAGCAAGGCCTCGACACCGGCGACCCGCCCGGTGGCAAGCTCGATCTGCGGTTGGTAATAGAGGGTGAAGAGATCCTCGGCCAGGGCCCGCCGCAAGCGCTGCTGCAGGATCTGCCGGTCGCGCGTGGCGGTATCGAGCGACGGTTCGAATAGGCACCAACGGTTACGGCCTTGGCGTTTGGCCTCGTACATCGCAAGGTCGGCGTGGCGCAGAAGGGTTTGAGGGTCGCTCTCGTCGAAAGGAAAGACCGTAAGCCCGATGCTCGCCTGCGTCGAGACCTGGTCCGTTCCGATCCGGATGGGCGAACGCGCGGCGGTCAGAAACCGGGCCAGCACGTTCTCGATGTCTTCCATGCGGGCGGCATCGCGCAGCAAGACGGCGAACTCATCCCCGCTCAGGCGGGCGACGATGTCGCCGAGGCGGGCGGTCTGGCGTAGTCTTTGCGTGACCTCGAGCAATAGCTTATCGCCGGCGGCGTGGCCGAAGGAATCGTTGATGTCCTTGAAGCGGTCGAGGTCCAGAAACAGGAGCGCCTGCAGGGCATCCGTGCCGGCGGTATCGTTTATAACCTCGGAGAGCAGGCGCAGGAAGAAGGCGCGATTGGGGAGGCCTGTGAGCTCATCGTAGTGGGCCAACGTGCGCAGACGCGTCTGGGCGGCGTCGAGTTCGCAGGCAGCGCTCAGATCCCACGAGATACGCGCGAGCCACTCCTTCGCGTCGGCCGATAGGGTGCCTGGTACGAGGGGCCGGTAGGCGATGGTCCCGTAATGCAGACCGTTGTGGGTCAGGGGATAGACGATGCGGTAGGGCGGGTCGGCCGGGGCCAGGGCGAGGGTTAGTGCGGTCTGGGTGTCGAGATGGAGACGACCGCCCTGGGCGACATTGAGAGGGGTCCCCGATTGATCGACCCGGGCCATGGCGATCCAGAGCAGGTCAAGATGCTCTGCGATGCTGCACAAGATGCCGCGCAAGGCCTTATCGGGGCTCTCACCGCGCAAGGTGGCGTCGGTCAGCCGGTCCTTCAGTTGGCGCGCCAGGGCGTCGCGTTTCTGGGCGGTGATGTCACGTCCGATCAAAAGCGAGCCTCCGCCGACCGAGGCCGGCAACTCGCAGCGCAGGAGGTCGAGGACGCGTGGCGTCATATCGGCGCGGCGCAGCAAGATCTCTTCGCGCGGGACCGGCACACCGCCCCGTTTCATGAGCTGGTGCAGGCTGTCGCGGTTCGCGGGGTCTTTTGTGCTGTGCAAAAGCTGTTCTGGGGTCACGTGGATCAGATCGTCACGCGCGAGACCGAAGGATTGCAGGACGGCGCCGTTGGCGAGCTGCCAGCGGCCCTGGTCGTCGAGGAGGCCGATCAGATCGGGGGATGCCTCCAGCAAGGTGCGCACCGCGGCCTCGCGGCGCTTGGAGCGGCGTAGCAGCCGGAACAGACGGATGTCGCGCACGATACGTTCGCGCACGGCGATGGCGTTGAGGCGGCTCACAACCAGCGCCACGAGCTCCAGGGCGGCGATGACGAGCGGCATCAGGACGCCCATGGTGCCCTGGTGTCCGAGATACTCGCGGCAGGCGAGGGCGAGCCCGGGCGGGATGGCAAACAAGGCATAGCCGGGGAGCAGGACGCTTAAAAACGGTACGGGGCCGGCGGTCAGACCCACCACGATCGCGACCAGAAACGGCGGGTTGATGGCATGTGCCGGATAGGGTACGGCGAGGATGAGGGTGGCCCAGAGCAGACCATCGACCGCCAAGTGGGCGACCAGATGGCGGCGTCGCCTAGTGGGACTAAGGCCGCGGTCCGCGCGCAGCAGCGGTAGCGGGTAAAACCGGCCGAGGGCGTTGGCGATCATGGCCAGCAACCAGATAGCCTTACCGGCTGGCGCGACCCGCCCTGCGAAGAGGATGAGGCAGCTTGCCCCGACCAGTACGTTGGCCAAAAGCTGCCAGCCATAGTTCCGGCAAAAGATCCGCAGCTCTTCTTCGAGAATTAGGGTCTTTAAGGGGACGGCCGCGGTCCACAGGCGGCCGTCCCCGCCGGCCTGGGTCTGCGTGCCTGCCCCTAACGCTGTCTGATCATTCATCCACGGTTGGTCATGGCGAGCGGTCGCTGGCGCGGCCGTTTTTTGTTTTATCGCCCGCCTGCAGCGATCCCTGCCGTTATTGTCGCGTATTCTGCCCGGCTGGGGAAGCGATGACTCCCCTTGCCGCGCGGGGCCCTTCGGCGCCCCTGGTCGGCCCTAGGGTTGCAGGGGGTGGCCGCCCAGGAGGGCGTGGCCGGCGCTCCCGAGCGCGATGACGCCAAGCAGGATGATGAAGGCGGCCGAGATACGGTTGATGATCACGAGGGTGTGGGCGTGCAGGCGGGTATGGAGACGGGCCGTAACCAGGCTAAGACCCGTCCACCACAAAAGACAGCCGACAAAGATACCAAGGACCAGCAATAAGAGGCGCGGGGTGTCGGGATGGTCGAGCTGGAGGGTGGTGAAGACGACGATGAAAAAGAGGATGGTCAGGGGGTTTGCGAGTGTAAGGAGTGCCGCGGAGATCAGTGTCCAGGTCAGGCCGCGGCGGCTATAGCCTTGATTGGGGGCCTGACGCCGCGGGCGAAACCAAAGGGCGCGGCCGCCAAACCACAAACAGAGGATCCCGGCGCCGAGATGGATCCAAAACCGGGCGGTCGCGAGAAAGCCGGCGACGATCCCAAGACCCAGCGCGGCCAGGCCTGCGTAGAAGGCGTCGGCGAGTGCGGCGCCGGTGCCGCTCATGATGCCTGCCAAGCGCCCGTAGATCAGGGTCCGCTGGATCGTGAGAAGACCGACCGGTCCGATGGGGGCCGACGTGATGATGCCTACGAGAACACCTAAGAGAAACGGTTCCACGCCACCCCTTGACCCCGCTGCTGCGCGCTTTTTAAGGGACTCACAGCGGGAGATTGCGTCTTGTTTTTGGTTGGGCGCGCCGGCCCCTGGGGTCGGGCGCGGGCCTATCCTAATGGGACGGGCCGCGAAAGGCCAGCACAAGCCTACCGGGGCCCTTACGGGGCTTTTGTCAATATGGCCGGCGCGGCCGGTGCCGTGTAGAGTGAGTCATGATGCGGGCGACGAGAGGACGTGAGGCGTAATGGCAAGACCGGACCCCCAGCTCCTGGTGACCTGGACGGTGGTGGCCCGCATGGGCAGCATAAACGCAGCCGCCGATGCGCTGGGTCTTACCCAGCCGGCCGTATCCAATCAGCTCCGCCGCCTCCAGGAGTGGCTGGGCGAACCGCTGTATCGCCGCCACGGCCGCGGGGTGACGCCAACGGCGGTCGGCAAACGCTTGCTGCGGGTGGCGCTGCAGATCGAGACCGCGCTGGCCGATGCCGAGACCTTGCAGAGTGACGTGCGCGGACTGATACAAGGGAGTCTGCTTTTGGTGGCAAGCCAGACCAATGCGGAGTTTCTGCTCTTACGCGCCATGGCGGTCTTCCAGAAGCGCTATCCGATGATCACAGTCCGCCTGCAGTCCGGCAATTCCGAAGAGGCCCGCAGGCGTGTGGATGTGGCCGACCTTGCGTTTGTAGAAGACGTGGTGCGGCCTGAAAAGACCCCAGGTTTGATGGCCGGGACCCTGATCGAGACGGATATTCGGATCCTCTTGAGCGTCGATCACCCGCTCGCCAAGCGGGGCCCGGATACCCCGGTCGCCTTGAACGAATTGGGTGGCATATCGGTGGTGTGGCGCGAACCGGGATCGGGGACACGGGACCGCGTCGAGGCCGCCTTTCGGCAGGCGGGACTTGAGCCGGAGATCCGCTATGAATTCAGCGCCGGCGCGGCCGTGCGCGAGGCGGTACGCTGCGGTTTGGGCGTGGGTTTCGTTTCGGCCTTGTCACCGACGCCGCCCGATCTATGCACGCGGCCCCTGGCCCCGCGCATCGTCCAGACCTTGTCGGTCATCTATCAAGGACCGCTCAGTCGGCCGGGCGAAGAGTTTTTGGCGGTTCTCGAGGAGATGCGGCAGGGGGGCGCATTCGCCGTGCCCTCTTAGGCGGTAGCGTTTGGACCCGCCGCGCCCCGCCGGAGTGGGCCCCGTTTAACTCGGGCTCGGGCGGGCATTAGAATAGAGCGACTCATGGCGGCTGGGCAGGCGATGGTGGTAGGGGTAAGACAGTACACAGTGGATCGGTCAGGGTGGCTCGCAGGCGCCACGCACCGGCGTTCACCGCATTACGACGCGCGCCCGCCGGGCACGCGGCCGGAGGTCATCATCATTCACGCGATCAGTTTGCCCAGAGGGCGCTATGGCGGGCCGGATGTCGAGCATCTTTTCATGAACACGTTGGCCACGGACCCGGGAGGACCCTATCAGGATCTCCAGGGCGTGCGTGTGTCGGCGCATTTCTTTATTCGGCGTACGGGTGCCGTCCTGCAATTCGTGTCGTGTGCCGACCGCGCCTGGCATGCCGGAGTGTCACGTTGTGAGGGCCGGGAGCGGGTCAATGATTTCTCGATTGGCATAGAACTCGAAGGAACGGATGACACGCCCTTTGAGGATGCGCAGTACATCTCCTTGTTGGCGGTGACCGAGGCCTTGCTCGGGGCCTACCCCGAGATCACCGCAGACCGGCTCTACGGGCATTCCGATATCGCCCCGGGGCGCAAGACCGATCCCGGATCGGGTTTCGATTGGGGCCGTTACCGCCGCGGTGCGGGGGCGGCACGAGAGCGGGGAGCAAGGCCATGACAATCACCTTGATCATCATACTGTTTGCTGTGGCGCTCGACCGGTTCTTTCCGGATCGGGGCCGAATCCCCCCGTTTTTGTGGTACGAGGAATGGGCACGCGGGGTCGAGCAGCGATTCAACGCGGGCACGCGAGGTCAAGGCCTTGCGGCCGTGGCGGTCGTGGCCGGCCCTGTCATCTTGGGCGTGGCGCTCACCCGCTATGTGCTGAGCCACGTGAGTTATTCGCTCGTCTATGTGTTCGATATCCTGATCCTGTATTTGTGCCTGGATCTGTATCGCTTGGCGCACCGCGCATTGGCCGTGTCCGAGGCGCTCGACGGCGGGGATCTGCTAATCGCAGCCGGCCATCTTGAGGGCATGACCGGGAAGGCGATCCCGGATATCACGGAATCCGCGATCGCCCAGGGCACGGTCGAGGCCGTCTTGAAACAGGCCAACGCCGCGATCATGGCCCCACTGTTTTGGTTTATCGTTTTTGGTCCGGTGGCCGTCGTCTTGGAGCGGCTTGCGGCCATGCTCGACCGTCTGTGGGGTCACCGCAGTGCGCAGTACGCGGAATTCGGGTGGGCGGCGGCGCGGCTCAATGATCTCCTGGGCTGGATCCCGGCGCGTATCACGGCCTTGAGTTACGGCATCATGGGGAGCTTCGAGGATGCGCTCCACTGTTGGCGCCGGCAGGCGGGCATGTGGTCGGATATCAACAGCGGTCCCTTGCTTGCTTCGGGTCTCGGCGCCATGCACATGAGCGTCTGCGACGATGGCGGCGAAGAGGACACGGGTACGGTCATTACGGTCAATGCCGCGGACATTCGCCGGGCCGTGGCCCTGCTGTGGCGGGTACTGTTGTTCTGGCTTGCGGTAGCGCTCCTCATGGCCGGCGCGCGTCTCTTCGGGGTCTTTGGCTAAGGAAGGTGGCGGACAGGCCGATCGCAAGCAAGGCCCGCGGACGGAGGTTCTGGCGCGGGCCTGTCTTTACTGCCCCAGCCGTTCCCGCCTGGGCGGACGCTCCGCCCAGGGCCAGGCTTGCGCAGGCCGCCAATCGGTTGAGCGCAAGACCGGCCAGTCGCGCGCCTGCGCCGCGGCCAGCAAGACCGGATCGGGGTCCACGGCCGTCGGGTAGGACACGGCTTCGAGGAGCGGCAGGTCGTTATGGGAGTCGCTGTAGAAGTAGCTACCGGCCAGCGACAGGCCGTGTTCTGTCATCCAGGACTGGACGCGCACCACCTTGCCTTCCCGAAAGCAGGGGATACCGGCGGGGCGTCCGGTAAAGGCGCCGTCTTGTTCCTCGGGCTCGGTGGCTATGAGATGAGGGATGCCCAGGATCTCAGCGATCGGGGCGGTCACGAAGCTATTGGTGGCCGTCACGATGGCGGGCGTAGCCCCTTGGGCGCGGTGGTGTGCGATCAAGGCCGGGGCCCACGGCTTTATCATGGGCTGCACGCACTGGGCGACAAACTGTGCGCGCCACGCAAGCAGCGTGGGCCGCGGCCAGCGTCGCAAAGGCTCGAGTGCGAAGGCCAGAAAGGCCTGAATGTCGAGTGTCCCGGCCTTGTAGGCCTCATAGAAGGCCGTATTGGCGTGCTCGTAATGGGCGCGCTCGACGGCGCCCACGGCAATCAGGAATTGACCCCACGCGTAATCGCTGTCTCCGGCGAGCAGGGTGTTGTCCAAATCAAAGAGTGCGAGCGCCAAGATCCCCCCGAGCGTTGCCGCAGACCGCGAATTCTGTAAAAATGGCGACATTCTAATCAGCTAACATCTTGTTGTACATGATAGATCGTGACGGCTACCGCCCCAACGTCGGCATCATCCTGACGAATGCCCGAGGTGAGGTGTTCTGGGCGCGCCGTTGCCGTTGCGATGGCTGGCAATTCCCCCAGGGAGGCATACACCGCGAGGAGACCGTAGAGCAGGCCTTGTTCCGGGAACTCTATGAGGAGGTCGGTCTCGCCCGTTCCCACGTCGAGATCCGCGGACGGACGCGGGGCTGGCTGCACTACGACTTGCCGCCCGCCTACCGGCGCTCGACGGGGTCGCGGCAGTTTCGGGGGCAAAAACAGGTCTGGTTTTTGTTGCGGCTCATTGGGACCGATGCCGATGTCCGCCTCGATTGCTCGGCGGCCCCGGAGTTTGATTGCTGGCGCTGGGTGGATTATTGGAGCCCCCTGGATTCGATCGTCGCCTTCAAGCGGGATGTGTACCAGAGCGCATTGACCGAGCTTGCCCCGCTGCTGAGGCCGTGATGGAATCCTTGCTGACGCTAGGTGACCGCCGCATCTTTCTCGTCGAAACGGGCCCGCCCGCGGTCTATTATCTGGCCGACCGCGCCCTCGACGGTGTCCTCATTAACGCCCCGCGGTTCTCCGAGTCTTTGTGGGCGCAGCTCAGTGAGCAGGCGCGGCCGCGTTACCTATTCTTGCCGAGCCATCGGGGGGCTTGCGACCTCGCGCTCTGGCGCCAAGCGGGGGTCACGGTACTCGCGTCGCAGGAGGAGGCGGCGGGGATCCCCGACGTCGATATCGCGTTCGATTCCCAACAGAAACTCAGCCGTACCATCGATTTTCTGCCGCTCGCCGGGCGCACCCGTGGCACCTGCGGTTTGCGCTTGAAAAATCTTCCCGGGGTGCTCTTCATGGGGCCGGCCTTGCGGCCGGGCCCGTCGGGTTGGCCGGAGCTCCAGGCCGAGCCTGACGACTATTCATACGAAGCACGGCTTATGGGGATCTTTGCCCTCCAAGACATCGCCTTTCAGTATCTTTTCACCGATCATTTTGTGCCCGGGCATACCCAGTTTGGTCCCGGGGCGCGCGAGGCCTTGCGCGCCCATCTCGACGCCCTGCTGGCCTGACCCGGCGCCCTTAACGCCCGGGTCGGGGAGGCGCCGCCTCCAAGCCGTTTGCGCGGCGCTCCCCACATCCCGACTCTATTCCTCATGGAGCGATGGGAGAGAATGCCCTAATCGCCTGTCGCACAAAGGATTATAGGTCTCCCAACCACCTAGCCTCCCCTTGGTAGCGAAATCTCCAAAGACCGGTCGCACCCCGACTGTCGGTCACATGATACCGATTATCCCAAATATACGGATGAGATTCGGTCATGGACTACATTTTAATGGTCCATAAAAATACGCACTCGTTTCAATAAATGAGTACCCGTATATTTAAGGATCTATGGACAATACGACGTACCAAGAAGGATTAGGGAGAGAGGATATGAGCATCAAGGCCATGGCAATAGCAGCAGTATCTGTGGCGGCCGCCTGTTGGGTTATGCCGCAAAATGTCAACGCGAAAGACATAGATACGGCTTACCTAGGAGCACCGTCCGGCCTGTCGGGGCGCTCGGATGTGGGGTCTGGCGCACTTGTGCATAGTCGTCCATGGATATTTAGCGCTCCACCGCGGGGAAAAAGGGCCGCCGAAGATGCGATATATGAACCGATTGCAAGGTTCCTCACCCAAGTAACGGGGCACCGCATCATTTACCGTAAACCAGGCAATTGGTTGAGCTACAGCCAGAATATGAGCGAGGGGAAGTACGATCTTGTGTTCGACGGCCCGCATTTCACGAGTTGGGATGCGCGCTACCTCGGCGACACGCCGCTTGTGCGCCTACCGCAACCCTTCGTCTTCGCGGTGGTCGTGCGCCGCGATGAGCGGTTTACGAAATTGCGCCAGCTCGCCGGGCGCCCTGTGTGTGCGAATTCGCCACCCAATCTGGGGACTCTGTCCCTGTTGAGTCAATTCTCGTATATAACGCGTCAACCTTATCTCGTCGTCGTGCACGGTTGGCCTGCCTCGTATCACGGCTTGATGAGCAAACGCTGCGCGGCAACGGTTTTGCCGATCAGCAACCTCAAGATGTACGAGCATGGGGCGCACACCGTGCGTGTCCTGTATCGGACCCCGGTTTATCCGAATCAGGCCTTGTCGGCCAGCCCGCGGATCCCGAAGGACATTCAGGCGCGCATTCAGAGGGCACTGTTGTCGCCGGCGGGTCGTGTGGCTACCGCGGCGCTACGCAAGGCCTACGGGGGACGGGGCCTGATCCGGGCGAACCGGCGAGAGTATGCGGGACTCTCTCACCTGCTCGACAATACCCTGTACTTTAGCGGCGGCAGTGAGGTCGGTATCGCGCAACGCTAACGAGGGATGGGGCATGTCACCCGATCGACGCCTCTGGTATCGCGCAGGACGCGCCTTGTGGTCCAATGACAGGCGCGATGCCAGATGGCGTGGGCCGTGGCCCTTTAATGGTTAATCAGGTAGCAAAGTGGCGGAACGTACGGGGCGGCACGCTGCGTGCGGCCCCGCCTGCGCTAAAGAGGGAAGAGGGCACGGTATGGCGATTGTGGTAGAGAAAGATAGGATCACGCCGGATCGTGAGGCGCGGGCGGTGGTGCCGATACCGCGGCGCATCCTCGGGCTCGTCGCCGCGTTTGCGGCATTGCTGTTGCTACGCTTCGGTCCGACGATAGGATCACTGAGTCGCCCCGGCGAGACCGCGCTTGGCGTCTTCCTCTGGTTCATCATATGCATGGTGACGTCGGCCCTTCCCAAGGCCTTGATCGGGCTTGCATCACCCTTGCTACTTGTGCTTGTCGCCGATACCAAGGTAAAGCCCGCGTTTAGCGGGTTCAATGGGGATATATTTTTCTTGGCGGCCGGAGCCTTCATGATTGCGGCCGCGATGATGGCGACGCCGCTTGGCCGGCGGATCACCTTAAACGTGGCGGCGACGATGAAGTCGAGCCGGGCGACCCGCGTGTTGCTGGGGCTGTCGCTCGCTGAGGTGGCGACCAAGCCATTTTTGCCGGTGGTCAATGAATGCGCGCTGTTTCTACCCATGTGCAAAGGGGTCTCGTCGTTCATGGAGGGGCGCGAAGATCTTCCCGAGGCTCGCCGAATCAATACGGCGGTCATGTATCTGATCGCGGGCCTTTTACCCCTTTTTATCGGGCCGCTTATGTTGACGAGCGCGTTCCCGAATCTGATGCTTGTGGCCTACCTGAAGGCCACCCAAGGTCTCTCCATATCGTGGGGCCGCTGGGCCTGGCTCAACCTGCCCTTATGGGGGCTCTTGCCGATCGTTTACCTGTATGTGGTCTGGTATTTCCGGCTCGGCGGGCTTGATATACCGGGGGCCGAGATCGGTATCGAGAAGATGCGGCGTGAGCTTGGGCACATCACGCGCGCCGAGATCTGGTTGCTGTCGTGTTTGGCGGTGGGGATGACCTTGTGGATCGGGGGGTGGATCCCGCCTGGGATGACGGCCCTGGTGGCCGCGAGTCTCATGTTTGCCCCGGGGTCTGGCATCGACTTCGAAGATATCAATAAGCATATGCTGTGGGATATCCTCATGTTGCTTGGGGGTGCGATATCGCTTGGTACCGCGCTTTATAAGGCGGGGACCGTGTCCTGGATGGCGCATGGGGTCGTGGGGCTCATCGAAAGCACGCATCTGCCGTTTTTGGCGGTGCTCGTGTTGCTGGTCCTGGGCTTTCAGGTCGCGCGCGCCGGGATCGTAAGTGCCGTGGCCGCGGGTGCCGCCTTTGTCCCGCTCTCGGCCGGTCTTGCGCATGCCCTGCACGTGCCGGTCCTGCCGTTTTCCTTGATCATTACGAATTGCCTGCAGTACGCCTTCTTCCTTCCCATCTCCATCACCGCATTTCTGATTGCCTGGAGCGCCTCGGAAACCTCCGGGTGGGAGGCGATAAAATTTGGCGTGCCACTATCCCTGGTCGCCAATCTCTATGTAATCTTGGTGCAGCCGCTCTGGCTCAGGGCGATTGGCCTGCCGCTGTGATCCGATCGCATCGGGCGCTGGGCGACAAACGCCGTAGCACGCTTTGCGCTACGTATTCTTAAGGCCATGATAAGGGTGTGAGATGAAGAAGATGACCGAGGCAGATCTCCGGGCGCGGGTCGGTGAACATGTGGCGCCTGCCGGTCTCTATAACCGTCTGAAGGAGGATCCGTTTCTGGGGACGGTGAGTTGCAATATCGCCGTCTTAGAGGCCGGGGCGTGGACCGAGCTTCTGTTGCAGTACACGGTCGGGCCGGCCGGCATGGCAGACGGATCCGTATTCAAGGCGGCGTTTCGCTTTTACTCGGACTGGGCCTTGTTTCAGACCACGAATCCCCTGGCGGCCAACTATGTGAGCGCGGAGTATCAGGCCGGCCCCTTGCTGCCGGGACAGAGCCCCGCGACCGTGCAGGCGGTGAAGGTGCGTTTCGACCAAAAAGGGCACGAGCGCCCGTTTCAGAAGGCCATTATCGTCGATATCGTGGATGGCTATTTGAAGGCCGGCGACCGTCTTTTGATAAGACTGGGTGATCGCCGTCATGGGGGTCCTGGGACACGCGCGCAGACCTTTGTCGAGGAAAACTTCCGGATGCGGTGTTACGTCGATCCGTTGGGGACATCACGGTTTGCAGCGATCCCCGATGATGTGATCTTGCAGATCGTGCCGGGCTCGCCCGCGCGCCTGGTCGTTGTGGGAAGTCGGCTCGCGCGTCCGGGGGCACCCCTTGTGCTGCGGGTGCGCATTGAGGATGGTTGGGGTAATACCTGCCGCGACCGGGCCCTGACGCTCGCAGTCGAGGCGCGCCGGGACGGGGAAACGGTTTTTGTGCAGGACGCCCTGTTCCCCGCACAGGGGTGGTCGGTCGTGGAGATTCGCGACCTGCCCGTCGATCGCCCGGGTGAACTCGCCGTATCGGTAGCGCTGCGGGAATATCCCCTTGTGAAGGCCGACCCGTTTTATCTCACGATCGATCCGCGGTGCCCGGGGCAGCGCATCTATTATGCCGATCTGCATGTCCATTCCGAGGATACCATAGGCACCAATAGCACAAGCTATAACCTGAGCTACGGGCGTGACGTCTCCGGACTTGATGTCCTGGCGTTCGCGCACAACGATTTCAATATTACAAAGGCGCGTTGGGATAAGACCGTCAGCCTGATCGAGGAAATCAATGATGACGGGGCCTTCGTGGCCTACCCAGGCGTCGAGTGGTGTGGCAGTTCGTGCGCAGGCGGTGACCACAACGTCGTTTATCTGCACGGGCGGACGCCGGAGTTCCCTTATCTTAAGACGGGTGAGCATGTCCGTTCTTTTGAGTGGAACGAGGATATGGGGGTGGGTGCGCATATAGAACCCGGGGCATGGCCCCTCGAGGAGCTGTGGGCTGCGTATGCAGCGGACCCCCAGGGCCACTTGCTGATCCCCCATGTCGGGGGGCGGCGCTGTGTGTTGGATTGGCATCACCCGGAACTCGAGCGCCTGATCGAAATCGGTTCCTCGTGGGGACATTTCGGTTGGCTCTATCAAGAGGCCATGGAGCGGGGTTACAAGATCGGGGCGTCGATGGCGGGCGATGAGCATCGCGGGCGCTGCGGCGGCGGCGTGCCGGGGACCGCCGTGTTTGGCACGAAGGGTGGCATGGCGGGGGTGATAGCCCCGGAGCTCACGCGAGCGGCCATTGCCAAGGCGCTGCGGGCGCGGCATACCTTCGCCTGCACGGGCGAGCGTACCGTGGGCCTCAGCCGGTGCGGCGATTACATCCAGGGCGATGAGTTCGTCCACCGGGGCGCGGCCAGCATCGACTACCGTTTTCTAGGGGACGCTGGATGGGACGAGATTGCCGCCTATGATGATGCGGGCGTCTTCTGGCGGCGTAACCTTCAGGAAGAACTCGGGTATTCGGACCGGAAGATCCGGATTCGCTGGGGCGGGGCGCGCATCAAGGACCGTTACCGGGTTGCGGCGTGGCGTGGGACCATCACCATCCGCGGCGCCGTGATCGAAGGTTTCGCTGGGCGTGGCTTTGAACACCAGGAGGAGAGTTGCTGGCGGGAAGGGGCGACCCGTATCGGTTTCAAGACCGATACCTACGGCGATGCCGATGGCATCGAGATCGATTGTGCGGGGCTCGCGCAGGCCTCGATCCGGATCGAGGGTACCATCGATGGGTACGTGAAGGTCGGAGATCCGACCCAACGCAATGCCTTCGAACATTGCCCGACCTTCGACTGGGAGGTGAGTGGAGACAGCTTGCTGCGCACCGGCGCTGTGCATCATACCCTCCCCGGGGTGGATATGTTTATTGCCTGTGAACGCATGAGCGACCACCCGGCCCCGCGGGACGTTTCCGGCCGCATCACGGTACCGCCCCGTAACGGTCCCCACGGTTTTCGTCCGGTATATTTTCTTGGCCGGCAGGTCGATGACGCCAAAGTCTGGACCTCGGCGCTATTTATAACGTTCGCCGACTAGGGATTCCTGTAAATAAATAGAGGACATACGCGCC
>JAKAXM010000049.1 GCA_021816625.1 Pseudomonadota bacterium
AGTATGAAGACGGCGCTCGCGCATGATATCGCATGGGAGACACTGCCATGGGCGATCCCGACCTATCGGGGACGCGTGAACAAAAACCAATGGCGGGACCTGTTTTTGCGGTGCCGCGGTGCCGGTGGACGCCTGATGGCGCTCTGGGGAAGCGATGCGCGGGTCGAACAAGGGGAGTTTTTGGTGCATGGGATACTGCTGTTCCCTGGTCACTGGCTATGGCTCACCTGTGGCATGGGGACCGTCAACCCAAACTATCCCGACGTCAGCGATATTTTTCCGGCAGCTAGCCGTCGGCAGCGAGCCATCTACGACCTTCTAGGAGCATCAACCGGTGCGCCCGATACGCGCCCCTGGCTGCGCCATGGGGCATGGCGCGCCCACGAATTTCCCCTGCGACGTGACTTTGACGCATCGACCGGCGCGCCGGACGAACCCGAAAGGGCCTACGGGTTCGTCCGGGTTGCAGGCGATGGCGTTCATGAAATCGGCGTCGGCCCCGTACACGCGAGCACCATCGAGCCTGGCCATTTTCGTCTCACGGTCGTGGGTGATGAGATAATACGTCTTGAGGAACGCTTGGCTTATGCTCACAAGGGGGTAGAAAAACGCTTTGAATCCATGGGGCTAATGGAAGGGGCGCGGCTCGCCGGACGCGTGTGCGCCGACAGCACGGTCGCCTATGCGTGGGCCTATGCCATGGCGATTGAGACCATGTGCGCAACCATGGTGCCAGAGCGGGCGCTATGGTTGCGGGGCCTGTTTCTAGAGCGCGAGCGCATTGCCAACCACCTGGAAGATCTCGGCACACTGAGTAAAGATGGAGGCCTCGCCTTTGGCCAGACCCAATGTTCGCTCATGAAGGAGCGTTGGCTTGTGACTCACCAGCGCCTTGCCAGACATAGATACCTTATGGACGCCGTTATCCCCGGTGGCGTCGCATACGACCTCGCTGAACAAGATCGCGGGCAGATGCAACGCGAATGCGACGACCTGGAAACAGCCGTGGCCGGCATTCAGGACATCCTGGTCGACCATGCGGGTCTACAGGAACGTGTCCTGGGAACCGGGTGTCTAACTATCGCTCAGGTGGAGGCCTGCGGTGGCGTAGGGCTCGCGGCACGGGCCAGCGGCCTTGCGCGCGACATGCGTACGGAATTCCCAACCCCTCCTTACGATGTCTTGTCCACCCGGATTGCCGTGCATAAAGCGGGTGACGTCGCCGCGCGCATGGCGGTGCGCTTCGATGAAATCCATGAATCCCTCCGTCTGATACGGCACATCCTGGCCGACCTACCCCCAGGGCCCGTCATGAAGGCGCCGCGGATAACCACCGGATCCTATGGTCTCGGCTGCGTCGAAGGTTGGCGCGGAGAGATAGTGGTCGCGATCGACAGGGCAGCCCCGGGGCGGCTACACCACATCCACATCCACGACCCATCCTGGCAAAACTGGCCCTTGCTCGAGGAAGCCGTGATCGGAAACCTAATACCGGATTTTCCTTTGATCAATACATCGTTCCATCTAGCCTATAGCGGTCACGATCTGTGAGGATGACATGCACAAGCTGATCAAGCGCCTGATCACCACAGGCATCATCTCGGCCCCGCGCGCCGCCGCGGCGGTCCTGAACCCAGAAGCTCGTGAGTCTAGTCGCGCACTGCTTCGCCAGCTCGGCCGCGCTTTGGCCGTTCGTCATGTCGACGCCGGCTCTTGTAACGGCTGCGAGCTCGAAATCCGCGCCGCCAGCAATCCTTATTACAACCTAGAGAGCCTTGGCGTTCACTTTGTCGCGAGCCCCCGGCACGCGGACATTCTTATGGTGGCAGGACCGGTTACCCGCCACATGGTTTCCGCCTTGGTCGAAACCTACGAAGCCCTAGGCGAACCCAAGCGCGTGCTAGCTCTCGGGGATTGCGCGATGGGCCAGGGCATCTTCCACGCCAATTATGCGACTGTCGGCAGTGTGGCGGCGATCATCCCCGTCGACCTCACCATTGCCGGCTGCCCGCCGACGCCAGCCCAAATCCTGGAGGCCTTCGTGGCACTGATGGGCGCAGACACCGTAAGCAGAACCTCTGATTCCAGGTACCCCTAAACCGCCCTAATGGATACCGCAGTTACCCACTACCCAAATTCCCGTAGGGGCGTCATTGCCGATGCCCAGAGACAGTCTCCCACGGGCCACCTCCTCTCTAGCCCAGGATTTGGGATCCGGCCAAGATCACCCGCGCGCCGAACAGGAAGCCCTCTAGGCCTCAGGAACCACGAGGGTGCCCATCGCCGCCTCATCGTGAGGTAAGGCGCGGGGCCTAACCCCCGGCCATTCGGCACATGTGGCCTACGCGCGCGGGCTTTCCACCGCCTACGGGCGCCTTCTCTTCCCCGTTGTGTACAAGACCAAGAACACCCCTCACGGAAGCTCCAGAAACCGGAGACCCGCTTGACCTCTTTATGGGCAAGGACGTGGGGATATGCACCATAGTCGGGCATACACGCCGCCACGGCGTTCTCGAATCCGAGCTCGTGTGCCGCGCAGATGCTGGGTAAAGCGCCGGCCTATCGCCATCGCGCCCCCACTGACGGGGCGCGTCACAGTCCCGCACAGGAGGCCATGAAGGCCGACGCTTCTCCACGACCCAACCGGTCCTTACCGGCGCGAAATGCGTTCCCGGAACGATTATTGCAGAAGCTGCCGCGGCAACAGGCACCGCCGGGCAATACCCATATAGTCGCCGCGCGCTGCTTATTACGTGTTCGCCAAAACCGGGGCTAGCGGCCCCCTTCGTGGTCCACTGCGAAGAGTTGCCGTTCGGGGAGGGAAGCCGAAGACCCCAAATAGCCCCTGTACCGGCAAGACGGTCACAAGGACGAGACCCCATAAACGGGCGCCTGGGGGGATCACAGTGAGCAAGCGGCACACGCCACCCAAGGCGCCTAGACAATGAGAGTTCGACAACGAGGAAGGACATCATGCGTAAAACACTATTGGCGGTACCAGTCGCACTGTGCGGGCTCGGCCTTGTTGCCCCCCATGCCCGCGCCACCCTGAACCCGCCCACGGCCATCAACTTTTCCGGCGGCCCCCTCGGGACCCTCTCAGCCCAGGGCGTGCTGAGCGCAGGTGCTACCTGGCAGAGCAATCCCGTGATGCTCACGGGCCCGGCCGCCTACGGCACGGATCGCCACACACGGCTGGACATCACGAACGCCGAACTGATATTGCAGAAAACCACCGGGCTCGTGCAGTTCTTCGCCATGGCGGGTTCCTACAACTTCCCGACCCTCGGCGAACCCATCCTGCCAACCCCTTCGGTCCCCTACTACTACTATGGGGCGGTCCCCGAGGCCTATATCACGCTCGCCCCGACCAGCCAGTTCTCCGTGGAGGTCGGCAAGCTCCCGACGCTTATGGGCGGCGAGTCCACCTGGAGCTGGATGAATCAGAACATTGAGCGCGGCCTGCTCTGGAACAGCGAAAATGCTGTCAACCGCGGGGCGCAGGTCAACTACTCCACAGGTCCGATGAGCGCCTCTCTATCATTCAACGACGGCTACTACTCCGGACACTATAACGTTCTGACCGGTCTTTTCAGCTATGCCTTAAACAAAACTAGCACCGCCTCGATATTCTTCTACCACCACTTCGGCTCGACCATCATCAACGACACGACGCTAAACCACATCTACGCAGCCCCGGAGAACCTCGACAACAGCGACACCTACAATCTGCTCTATACGACCAAGCTCGGTGCCCTAACCGTGTCGCCCTATTTGCAGTACATATACGCCCCGAGCTCGGTCAAATTGGGGGCGGGCTACGCCCACTCCGATCACGTCTTCGGGGCGGCGTTACTCACGAACTATCACTTCACTCCGTTGTGGTCCACTGCCGCACGTGCCGAGTACGAAACCAGCACGGGCAATCCGGCCGACCCCAATGGCGGCAACAATAACCTCCTCGGCTATGGGCCCGGCGCCAAGGCCTGGTCGTTCACGGTTACACCGACCTTCCAGGAGAAGGGCTTCTTTACGCGCCTCGAGTTCTCCTATGTGCGGGTCACACACGGCACGGCGGCATTCGGAACGGCGGGCACAGCGCCCAACCAAATGCGCGGCATGATCGAGACTGGGCTTACGTTCTGACCCTTGCTGACGGCGCGGATCGGGGCTTTATGCCCGGCCCGCGCCCCGTCTGCCTCAAGGAAGGTCGAAAAACGGGGGCGTGACGATGTCGCGCCCCTTTTTTATGGGCGGGCAGGTCATGCCCCATAGGCGATAGCACTCCTAGACGCCGCAGGGGGCGCGCTTAGCCACCGCCCTATGACACAGCCCTGGCCGACCATACCACGGCGCGGTTTTGAAAAAAGATCGTCCCATCCACCTAAAATGCGCATCCACTACGCCACAGCGGCACGCGAACCCAACCGGCCGTGAACCTGCCATCGTGCTTATGGGTAGGGCGCCAGACCCCCATGCGCGGCCTGCCTCACCGCCCCCGTGAAAAGAGCGGGGCGCCAAAAGCGGTAACATCTAGGCATCCTGCGCGGCCCCCGATAGACAGTGCCCATCTGGGGCCGATATTGTTTATGGATCTCCTCCAAGGCCCAGCGTTTCTCTTCGGGCACAGGATACGCACCGCTCCTCCCGCGGCAGATGCTGCCGGCCTGACACCGCACCTACCCGAAGGCCTGCCTCACCGCCGTTTCGTTGGGCACTTGCCGCACGAGGCGACATGCATCCGCCTTTCACAAACATGCCACTCCAATACCCCACCAATCCCATGGCATTGCCCCACTTGCGGTACCAGTTATCCATCATGCAAGGCTCTGCCTGCCTATTAACTTAATACGAACATAATACTTTCAAAAGGTATATACTGCTCGAATGAGCACCGTGGACCGCCGAGACGCCCGATCACAACGGATCTCCCCGGTATCGAACGCTGTTGGCAGACCCAACACTTCGTGGAAAAACGGGTTCGCGACGGCCACCTACATAGGCGGTCATGCCCGATAAGACACGCATCTTACTTATGGCGATGGCTCGCGGTCTTAGGAATGTGTAATCGCCATGCCAATGCGTACATTACGACAGTGAG
>JAKAXM010000027.1 GCA_021816625.1 Pseudomonadota bacterium
CTCACGGTTCGATCAGCTCCTGGGCCCCGAGCCGCAAGGGCGCATCGGGTTCCGCAAAGACCACGGGTTGTGCGGTGAGGCACAGCGCCGCCAGACCGAGAAAGGCCCACGTCGCGATATGAAAGACCTCACCCAGAGCCATCAGATCGGCCGCCTTCCCCAACGCGTGCGCGATCACACCCGCCGCGGCCGCTTGGTCCATCCCGTGACGGGCCAGGGCCTGTGTCACGACCGCGATATGGAGCCGGGCCAAGCCATCACTTGCGCTTACGAAATGCCGCGCGACCGTGCGCCGCACCTCCCACAATACCGCGAACACGGGTATCCCCAAGGCCTGTCCCGATACCCGCAAAAGGTTCAAGATCGACCCCGCGCGCAATTCCGCCGGGCCGCGCAGACCCGACAGGGCGATCGCGGCAAACGGGGGAAACAAGGCCCCCACGAAAACCCCCGCCAGCACCTGCGGCCACAACAAGGCATCGAACGAGGCGCTGCGGTTATAGGAGGCGACCAGCCAACAACTGAAGGCCATCCCGCTTAAGGCGGCACTACCGAGCCAGCGCGGGTCGATACGCGTCATCCACCGGTGGGTCAGGATCGAGGCGAGCTTGGAGAAAATGGCCATGGGCAGGATCAAAAACCCGACCCACAGGGCCGTATAACCGAGCGCGACCTCGGACTGCACGACGTAGATGGCCATGAGCCCCTGAAAGAGAAGGGCCGTTGCAAAAAGCCCAAACCCACCCACCGCGAAGTTCCGGCGTCGAAAAAACCGCAGATCGATAAAGGGTGCCGGGTGATCCCACTCCCAGGCGATGAAGAGGGCGAGCGCGCACAGGCTCGTAAGACCGAGCGTCCCGACCCGCGGTGAGCGCCAAAAGTCGCCGACCTCGGCGATATCGAAGGCCCATAGGGCCCCGATGAGCCCGATCGCGAGCAGCACGAACCCCACCCCATCGAGACGCTCGGCTACGCGTGCGGTCTCGCGCTGAAAGAGTACGACCGTGCAGAAGATCGCAACCAGTACCGCAAGCGGCACGTTCAGCACAAAAAGCGCGCGCCAGCCGAAGACATGGATCAGAATACCGCCCAAAGTCGGCCCGAGCGTAAAGGGCATCAAGGCCGCGATACCCCAGAGGATCAAGCCGATGTTGCGCTGATCCGGCCGGTAATGGCGCAGGATGGCACTATAGGAGATCGGGATCGTGACGCCGCCGGCAAAACCTTGTAGGCCGCGGGCCGCCAAAAAGGTCACGAAATGACCGGTGCTGGCGCACACCGCGGAGGCGGCGGCGAAGGCCAGGAAGGCCGCCACCACGACATGGACCTCCCCAAAGCGCGCCGCCAGCCGGGGCGCAATCGGAAAGGCAAACGCCATGGCCATGAAAAAATTGGCCTGCGTCCAGTCCCCGAACGGGACCGCGTGACCGAGGGCCGCGGCCGCGTACGGGATCATGGGCAGGTAGGCGCCGGTGTTGAATAAGACCAGGAAGTGTCCGATACCCAAGACGAGGTTCAGGATCACGAGCTTCCGGGCCCCCAAAGGCGCGCGCGGAAGCGTCGTCACCAAACCGTACCCACCTTCATCCCCTTCCGATCCTGCCCGGCCCCAGTGCGCGCATTCTACGGCCCATGCACCCCCGCCTCAAATCGGTTATATTGAGGTCATATATCGGAAATTCCGATGGATATCGACGCCGACCAACTCCTCACCTTCCTCGCCGTTGCCGAACAAGGCAGCCTCACCGGCGCCGCCCGCCTCCTGCACCGCGGTCAGCCGGCGGTGTCCGAACGCCTCCAGAAACTCGCCGAACAGGTCGGGGAACCACTCTATGAGCGCCACGGCCACGGCATACGCCTGACCCCGACCGGCCAGGCCCTGCTCGCGCCCGCGCGCCAGGTGCGCGCCGCTTTGGGTGAGGTGGCCGCCGAGATCGTGCGCCGCCGGCGCCTCAACGACCGGGTGTTGCGGATCGCGGCCACCCCCGTGCTCGCGCATTATTTCCTGCCGGCGCCGCTCGCCGGCTTCCAGGCGCAGCACGCCGGGGTCCGGGTTCACGTCAAGGGCGTAAGCCACGACTGGCGACAGATCGCCTTCGGCGACTGGGACGTATTTTTCCCCGAGAGCGACTTTGCCATCGAGGCCCTGCCCCCTTACTACAGTCTGCGCCCCTGGCACATAGACCCCATCGCCTGCGTGGTGTCCCCGCGCCACCCGCTCGCCGCGGGCGGACGGATCGACTGGGAGGACCTTTTGCGGTTTCCGGTCATCTGGCGGGAACCGGGCTCCGGCATCCGCAGTGCCCTCGAGAAGGCATTTGCCGCGCAAGGGCTTACCGCGCCCTTTCTGATTGAGGTAAACGGCGTCGATGGCCTAGGGGCTGCCGCGGCCGCGGGGGCCGGTATCGGTTTCGTGGCCCAGACCGTGCTGCGCCAGCGTCCGGATTGGGGGCTGCAGGTATTGGCATGGGAGCCGCCCGTGGCGCTGTCGTGGACTTTGTATCTAGCCGCACCCGACGAACCGTACCGGTCCCCGGCCGTTCGCTCCTTCTTAAACGGCATCCTCTCGGCCGCCCCCGGCACCACCGCCCGCTAAAGGCCCCGCCCGCGGCCTCCTCAAGGGCCATCCAGTCCGGGGCCGCTTGACCTTAGCGCCTCGCGCAGACGCATCGCGAGATCAGCCGGACGATAGGGCTTGCGCAAAAAGGGGTGTGCCAGGGCGCCGTCGCTCTGACCGGCCAGCGCATGCTCTGAGTAGCCAGACGTGTAGAGTACACGCAGGCGCGGGTCATGCGCGCGGGCGCAGGCGGCAAGCTCCACGCCGTTCATGCCCCCCGGCATCACGATATCCGTAAAAAGCAGAGCGATATCAGTCTCGTCGGCCAGTACGGCCAAGGCCTCGTGGGCGGTGCCCACCGCCGTCACCCGATAGCCGAGCGCCAGGAGCTGGCGCTCGGCGTAGCCGCGCACGAGCTCATTGTCTTCCACAAGCAAGATATGTTCCGAGCCCCCGGGAAGCGGGGGCTTTGTTACTAAAGCCGCCGATGCCGCGCAGTCGGTACGGGCGCGCGGAAGCAACATCTTCACGATCGTGCCGCGGCCGACCTCCGAAGAGATCTTGATATATCCATGCGACTGGCGCACGAAACCATACACCATGCTAAGCCCAAGCCCCGTCCCTTTTCCAAACTCCTTGGTCGTGAAAAAGGGGTCAAAGACGCGCTGCATGTCACCGGGCGCGATCCCGCAACCGGTATCGGAGATCGCGAGCGCAACATAATCCCCGGGCGCAACGTCGGCATACGCCTCCCCACAGGCGGCGTCGAGTGTCACGTTTTCGGTCTCGATCGCGATGCGGCCGCCGCGGGCCATGGCATCGCGCGCATTGATGCAGAGGTTCAGTATCGCGCCTTCCAATTGCGCCGGATCCACGAGCGCCGGCCAGGGATCAGTGGCCAAGATCTGGTGGATCTCTATGTTCTCGCTGAGACTCCCCCGCAACAGGCCTTCCATGTCGCGCAACAACTGGTTGACGTCGACGGATTGCGGGGCCAGCGCCTGGCGCCGCGCAAAGGCGAGCAAGCGCCGCGTAAGCTGCGCACCGCGCTCCGCAGCCGCCCGACTCATGTCTGCAAGCCGCATAAGCTCCGGCCGGCCTGCCACGCCCTGGGCTAACAGATCGGAGCTTCCTAGAATCACCGTCAAAAGGTTGTTGAAATCATGCGCGATGCCGCCGGTAAGCTGCCCGATCGCCTCCAACCGCTGCGCTTGGCGCAACTGATTTTGTACCGACAAGCGCTCGGTGATGTCGGTATTGATGTGCAAGATCGCATGCGGCCATCCCTTGGCGTCGCGTACGAGCGTCCAGTGACTCTCGACTGTGATCGTCTCGCCATTGCGGCGCGTCTGGACGATCTCGCCCACCCACTCCCCCCGCGCGCGCACCTCGGCAAGCGCCCGACTGGGCGGCCCTTCGCGCCCATAGATCGTCTCGCGCAGGGCCCGCCCCCGCATCTGCGTCTCGTCCCAGCCATAGAGTCGCGACGCGCCCGCGTTCCAGTAGACGACCCGGCCCTCGAGATCTTCGAGTATGATCGCATCATGGGCCTTGTCGAGCAGCGCGGCCTGTTCGTGGATCCGCCGATCGGCCTCCTGGCGGGCGAGCTCCCCGGCGGCGCGGGCGGCAAACACCGAAAGCGCCGAGTGCACGATGGGCAGGTTCTCGGGCGTCCGGTCGAAGGCCGCGCACAGGAGGCCTGTGGCCGCGCCTTCGGCGTTATCGAGCCGCTGCCCCACCATCGCCCGCACCCCGGCTGCGTGCAAGGCCTGCGCCTGCGGACAATGGCGCGCAAACGGCTCGGGGATGACCCATTGCCGATCACACACGAGCGCCGCCCACGGCATGCCGGCCAGTAATTCATCCCCGGCCGGGACCGGGGCCTCTGCGACCACGCCGATCACGGCCTGCGCAACAAAAGTCCCGCCGCCGCCAAGCCGCACCACAAAGACGCCCCAGGCCTTGAGGGCGCGGGCGATGTCGCGCGTAAGATCGGTAAAGAACTCATCGCCCCCGGCCGCGGAGCCTGCCGCCGCCACCTCCAAGACCGACTCCATGGCGCGCCGGTGCGACTCGCTGCGCGCGTGGCGAATACCAAAGGCGAGGTTGGCGGCGAGTTCCTTAAGCGATCGCACCTCCTCGGGACCGAGCGTGCGGGCCTCGCCCGCGTACAGACACAAGACACCAAATGTCTGCAGATGATCTTTGAGGGGCAGGCAAAAAACCGCCCGATAGCCGCACGCGCGCGCCCGATCGTACCAGGGCACGATGGGGATCTGCGCATCGAGGTTCTCGTAACAGACAAAGACGCCGGAGCGCAAAGCTCGGCCCGCCGCGCCGTGGCCGGCCGGCGTGCCGGCATCCCAACTCATATGCGTATCGGCCAGAAAACGCGCGCCCTCATGACCGGCATAGGCGACCGGCCGGATGGTATGGGCCGCGTCCTGCTCGGGATAGCCGACGAAGGCCATGCGGTAGCCGCCGATCTCCACGGCGATCTTGCAAATCTCGTTTAACAAGGCGGTTTCATCGTCCGACCACGCAAGCGCCTCGTTACAACGAGACAGCATCTGCAGGGCCCGGTGGGCGTTGGCAAGTTCGCGCTCGGCGTTCTTTTTTTCGGTGATGTCTTGATAGGCGCCCTGCACATGCAGGATATCGCCGGTCGCCGACCATTCCGCGCTGCCAAGCGCTCGCACCCACACGAGCCGGCCCTGGGCCGTGGTGATCTGGATCTCGATATCGAAGGGTTCGCCCGCGTCCACGCAGCGCCGCCACGACGCGCGCGCCGCATCGCGCAAGCCCGGCACGACGAAGGCCAGCGCTTCACCAAGCGATCGGGTAGGCTCGCGCACGCCATGCAAGGCGCACAACTCGCCAGACCAGGCCATGACGTCACGCTGCGGGTCATAGGTCCAACCACCGAGATGGGCGGTGTGGGCCGCCATGCGCAAAAGCGCACTACTGTGCCGGATCTCGGCCTCGGTGCGCGCCCGGTCGGTGGCCTCCGCCAGCACATTGGCAATGCTGTGCACGAAATTCACGTCGTCCCGCGAGAACCGCCGCTCGGTAGTGGTGTGGGCACCTAAGACGCCCCAGGGGCCCGGTTTGCCGCCGATGATCACGCTGATGCCGCTTATGACGCCATGATCGTGGAGCAGGGCGGGGCCACTGAAGCGGCGTTCGCAGCGCAGATCGGATACGATCACGGGTTCTGCGCACGCCAAGGTATAGCCGGCCTGCGATTCCTGGCCCAAGCTCACGTCGGCCAGTCCGATGAGACCCTCCTTCCAACCCAGCCCCGCGACCAGGCGCGCCTGCGCGGGCGATGTGATCATGAGTATCTTCACAAGGGGTACGCGACAGCCGCGCGCCACCGCCCGCACCGCCTCCTCGCGCAGGACGGCAAGCGGCACACCCATCAAGGCCCGCCGGCCGAGCTCGGCCACGGCCGCCTGCTGATCGGCGCGGGTCTGCGCCTCGTGCTCGGCCCGCTTACGTTCGGTGATATCGAGATAAAGAAGGATGATGCGGCAGACGTCCCCGACCGTCGAACGCGTCGCTAAAAGCTGCAGCCAGCGCTCGCCGGCCGCATCGCCCATCCGGTATTCGACGACGGCCTTTACCGCGCCGCCGGTCACCATATCGGCAATGGCAGCGTCGGCCTCCGCCGCTCCGCAGGGGCCATGCAGCACCGCGGCCGCGACCTCGAGATAGGGCTCTTTTAGGCCATAATCGGCCCGCTCGCCGCCGCGCGCACGGGCCAGCGCGCGCCACACGGCATTGGCCGCGATCATCATGCCCTGGCAGTCGAGGACGATCAGGTATTCGGGCAAGGCATCGAGAATTGCGAGTTCGCAGGCCGGCGCGACCCCCGTGGCGATCCCACGCGCGCCCGCCACGCGCCTACGTGCGGCCCGTTCGGAGGGGACGGATTTTACCCGCGCGCGGCTCATCGCCCGCGCCTGCGCGCGGCGGCCTGCCCCCGCAACGGCCACACGCGCATCGGCAGCCGCTGGCCTGCCACTGCCACTCGGCCCGCGTTCACAGCCCTCATGCGCGAGCCGTACCCTCCTCGCGTCCCTGCGACCACCCGGCTCGGCCCCAGGCCGCCTGGGGCCTTCCATACGCCGCGCGCCGGGACATCACCATGTGAGTACGCGCTTGGCTGTGGCAAGTGACGGTAAGGCGCTGCTCGGATTTAAGAGCGGCATCGAGCGAGCGAGATCGGCGGCGGTCATGTGGTTTAATTCGAGCGACTGCGCGCAGCCTATCATGCGCACCCCGTTATCCTCGGCAAGCTTCATGAAATCGGCGACGCTCTTGCCGCCCGGCAAAGGAAAGATCTGCTCGGCCACGCCTTTTTTGAGGAGTTCAGTGGCCGGTCCCGTAAAATACATGAGCACGCTTTGTTCACCCGCGGCCGCCGTCGATGCGAGGAAAAAGGCCGAGGGCAGGCGCTTGGGATTTTCGGGACCCGTAATCAAGATAATGACAAGATCGAGACTCTCCGCGTCAGCCATGCCGCCTCCTTGTGTATGATCACACGCTCACGGTCACGCGCCGGCATAGGCCTTATCCGTCATCCTCACAAGACATGACGCCGCCGCGCACCCTACGAATCTCACAGTTTAATGACGCCGCACCCCCCGCGCCTCACCCAAAAGCCGCGGAACCCGCGACCTCCTTTCGGGGGCTTAACCACCCCTTACGCCCGGTCATCCCGGTCCCCCTCGCCTTACGACGACGGCTGCGCCTCATAACCTTCATCCGCTACCGCGCGGATCAGGGCCTGCGTACCGGCCGTTCCGCTCACGATCGCCTCCGCCCGGGCCAGATCGACGCGCGCCGCGGTCACCCCCGGCACCGCCTCGAGGGCGCGGGTCACCGCCGCGACGCAATGCCCGCAGGTCATGCCCTTGATCGTCAACTTCGTTTCACTCATGACTCTCTCCTGATTACCTGGCCGTGCAGGCCGTCGGCGGCTTGCCGAGGCGCCGTAAGCGACACCGGTGCGACGCGGCGCAGGCGCAGGCTATTACTCAATACAAAGAGGCTCGATAGACCCATGGCCAGACCCGCGAGCATCGGGTTCAGCTGCAGACCCCATACCGGATAAAACGCACCCGCGGCAAGCGGAATCAAAAGGACATTGTAACAAAACGCCCAGAAGAGATTGCCGCGGATGGTAGCGAGCGTACGGCGGGCAATGACCATACTGGTCAGGATCCTAGAGAGGTCCCCTTTTACCGTGATATCCGCGGCCTCGATCGCGACATCGGTGCCGGTTGCCACGGCGATACCGACCTCGGCCTGCGCGAGCGCCGGCGCGTCATTCAGGCCGTCCCCGACGAAGGCCACCTTGTGGCCGGCGCGCTGCAGGGACGCCACCGCCTCGGCCTTGCCGGCGGGTAAGACCTCGGCCTGATAATGAATGATGCCGAGCGTGGCGGCGAGCGCCCCGGCCACGCGCGTCGCGTCCCCGGAAATCATCCAGACATCGAGACCCCAGTCCTGCAAGGTTCGCACGAGCGCTGCGGCTTCCGGCCGCACGGCGTCGGCCACGGCGATGAGACCCCCGACCTCGGCATCGCGGGCCACATACACGACCGTCTTGCCCGCGGCCTGCAAGGGTGCCGCCAAGGCCCGCCAGGGATCCACTGCGGCCCCGCCCGCGGCCACGAAATCGGCCGTGCCGACCCGCACCGTATGGCCATCCGTCTCGGCCCAGACCCCGGCGCCAGGTTGCACGGCATAATCGTCGACCGTAAGTCCCGGGGGGGTCGTGGCCGCCAGGATGGCGCGCGCCAACGGATGTTCGCTCAGGGACTCGGCGAGCGCCGCCTGGCGCAAGACCTCGTCGCGCGTCCACGTCTGGGTCACGACATCGGTCACAACCGGCTGGCCCCGCGTGAGGGTCCCGGTCTTGTCAAAGACCACCGTATCCACATGGCTCAAGGACTCCAGGGCCTCACCGCGCCGATACAAGACGCCGAGTTCGGCGGCGCGTCCCGTGCCCACCATGACCGCCGCAGGTGTGGCAAGCCCCATGGCACAGGGACAGGCGACGACCAGGACGGCGACTGCGGCCACGAGGGCCTGGGCCACCGCAGGCCCCGTTCCCAGGATGAGCCAAGCGGCGAAGGTGAGGACGGCCACAGCGAGGATGGCAGGCGTAAAGACCCGAACCACTTGGTCGGCCAGCCGCTGAATCGGCAATTTGGAGGCCTGGGCCCGCGCCACGAGGGCGATGATATGGGCGAGTGCGGTGTCTTTGCCGGTCTTTGTGACAGACACCGTCAAGACGCCCTGCTGATTGACCGTACCGCCGACCACAGCGGCGGACGGGCGCTTGGCGACCGGCATGGATTCGCCCGTCAGCCACGCCTCATCCACATAGCTCGTGCCGCTTTCCACCACGCCATCGACCGGGATGCGCTCGCCGGGCCGCACCCGTACGCGATCGCCCACCTTAAGATCGGCGATGGCGATCTCTTCCTCCTGCCCTTCCACCACCCGGCGGGCGGTCTTGGCCTGCAGGCCGGCCAGCGTATGCAGGGCGTTGCCGGTACGGCCCTTGGCCAGCGCCTCCAGGTATTTGCCCCAGAGTATGACCGTCACGATGACCGCCGCCGAATCGAAATACAGATGCCGGGCCGCCACAGGCACGGCCTGTGGCCAGACGAGGACCAGCGCGCTATAGGAAAACGCGGCCAAGGTCCCGGTCATGACGAGGCTATTCATGTCCGGCGATAGGTGACGATAGGCCATCCATCCGGGACGGAAGAAGCGCCGTCCGGGACCAAAGAGCACGATACCCGTTACGATCGCCGTCAGCCACGACCAGATGGCAGGCGGCGCAACAAGGCCCAGGAGCGCCCCCCAAGCGGGTACGAAGACCGGGCCCATCGCTAGCACCACCACGGCGCCCGTAAGAACCGCCGCCCGCACCACCTCGGCCCGCTGGCGCGCAAGCGGACTTGCCCGGCCCTGATCCCACGTGGCGTCGTGCCGGACGGGCCCCAGGGGCTCATAGCCGGTCCGGGCGATGACCTGCCGCAAACCGGCCTCATCGCACGCCCCGGCCACATAACGCACATGGGCCTCCTCGGTCGCAAGGTTGACCTGCGCCTCCAAGACCCCGGGGGCTGCCCGCAAGGCCCGTTCGACGCGCCCGGCGCAGGAGGCGCAGGTCATGCCTCCGATGGCGATGGTCCGTTCGTGCACGGTCACGCCGTAGCCCCGCTCCGCGACGGTTTGGACCAGACGGTCGATGGTCACGGCGGCCGGGTCATAGACCACCGCGGCGCGCTCGGTCGCGAGATTCACGGCCACGCGCTCCACGCCCGGCACCGCCTGCAGGGCGCGCTCGACTCGGCCGACACAGGCCGCGCAGGTCATGCCCTCGACGGCGAACTCAAGTTCCTTCATCAAGCCCCCCTGATCGGGCATTCAAACCGCCCTCATCCTCGCTCAGCGCCGCCAGGATGGGGCATTCGTGGGCGGGACCGGCACCTGCGCAACGGGCCATCAGGATCGATAATCCCGCCCGCATACGCTCGAGATCCCGGATACGCCGTTCGATATCGCAGAGCTTGTCGCGCGCAAACGCCTTCACGTCGGCGGCCTGGGCCGCCGGATTGGTGCTCGCGTCGAGCAGCGCGCGCACCTCATCGAGGGAAAAGCCCAATTCCTGGGCCCGCCGGATGAAGCGCAAGCGCTGCAGGTCCGTATCGCGATACAGGCGATATCCGGCCGCATTGCGGGCCATGGGGGTAAGGAGGCCTTGCGCCTCGTAGTACCGTAAGGCGCCGGCCGCCAGGCCCGCGCGCCGCGCCAAGACCCCGATCGTGATCCCCGTCATAAAGCCCCTCCGGATGGCGAGTCTACACCTTATAGCTGACTATAATGTCAAGGCCCGGAATGCCCTGGCCGTCTCGACGCGGGGGATATGGCGGCGCGGGCACTCGGCGCAGATCCCCCGGCCATCGGCCTGTTGCAGCCCTCACACCCATCCCTGCCGAGCGCGCAAGACAGGCGCTCGGGGGGTGGCTCAGGGGGGCGGATCAGGCGTTACGCCTAGCGCCGCTTGCGAAGGTCGGGAGCGGGTTTTCGGGCGCTTTGTGGCGCGTCCCCACCGGGCCGTAAGGGGCCCCGGGGCAGGCCCTGGGCGTCTCCCGCGGGATCCCTTGCATAGGCCATAACCACGCCATTCACCGCAGGCTTGAGAGCAGCTTACGCACGCCGTGAGGACCGATCGGTATCCCCTGATGGATGATGGCCCGACCGGCAGTATTGCGATACACGAGGGTCGGGACAAGCTCGTCCCCCGTCATGGCCAACAGCCGGTCGTTGACCGCCAACTCGTGCGCGATCCGGCCGCGCACAGGGACGGGCGCAAGCCCCCCGCCAATCCGGGGCCGAAAGCCCCGCTCGCTACGCAATAGCGCCGCCAGAGGCCGCCGCGCCCCCAAGATGGCGGCCGCCTTGCCGGGGCTGCTGGCATGGAGGAAGCCCACTACGAGCCAATGCACGCGCACGCCCGCGGGGGCGAGACGGCCCTGGAGTTGTTCGAAAAGCCGGTGGCAATAAGGGCAGTTGGGGTCAACGAACACGTAGAGGTTGCGTGGCCCCGGCCCTTCACTGATCCCATAACCGTGCCTGACAGCCGCCAGCACGGCCGCCGGAGGCGACCCAAACCCGAATGGCTTATGAGCATAAGCCGCGCCGCTTCCCCCCATCGTCAGGGCCCAGAGACCGATGCCGATTAGGGCCTGGGTCTTGCGCCAACCGCTAACCGCCTCAACACTGCCGCACATGCGTATAGCCCTCACGTCTAGCCATCATCCCCCCATTCGGCGCAGCGCCGTGCGCCCCCGCCGACGATTATACCCCTGGGCCAACCAGACGACGGAGGGGCCCGGCATTGCCGCCTGACAGCAACGCTTCCCCTTTCCTCGCCGCCCCGCGGCCCCACTCACCGAAAGGACGATGGCAGAAGGCCCCCGGCGCGCGAGACTACGCGGGCACCCATGGACCCTGGAGGGCTATCATGCGCATCGAGAGGACTGATCCGATCAGCGGCAAGACTATCGAAAACCCGGACGACCGCCCTTATGTTGTCGAAGGCGAAGGGGACGCCGCGCTCAAGATCTACTTTGAGTCCGAGGAGACCCGCCAGCAATATCTGGGGATCGGAACCGAACATCCCGAACAAGGACTGGGCCGCACCCTGGACGACCCGGCCCCCTTGCCGGGCGATGAACCCAACGGCATCCCTCAGCAACGCGGTTAAGCTTTAACGGCGCGCCCGGCCCGCCCGCGGACGCGCCGCCTCCTTGGCGCCACCCCTCGAGGCCACCCGAAACCCCGCGCCCGCGCGGTTCTCTTGAGACGACCGGGGCCCTGGGTTTCCGCGCCCCCGGCTGCTAAGATAAAAACAGGCCCAACCCGTGAGGACCCGTCCCTTGCCACCATCGGTCCGCCCCAGCGATGACGCAATCCTGCGCATGGCCCGCGGTCCTTTGCACCATCCGCCTGGATCTCATCTGCACCCTGAAAGGAGGGTCTCATGTCCTATCCGAATCGCGAAGGCCACAAAGTCCCCTCCGTGACCTTTAAGACCCGCGTCGGCAGTGACTGGCGGGACGTGAGCACGGCCGATCTCTTTGCCGGCCAAACGGTGGTCGTATTCGCCTTGCCGGGGGCCTACACGCCCACCTGCTCGTCCAGTCATGTACCCCGCTACAACGAGCTTGCACCCGTGTTCAAGGCCAACGGGGTGGATGCCGTCCTTTGTCTCTCGGTCAACGATGCCTTCGTCATGGATGCCTGGGCGCAGGACCAAAACGCCGAAAATATTCGCTTCATACCCGACGGCAACGGCGCCTTTGCTGAGGGCATGGGTATGTTGGTCGATAAAACCGCGATCGGTTTCGGTAAGCGTTCTTGGCGCTATTCCATGCTCGTTAAGGATGAGCGGATCGTCAAGATGTTCATAGAAGCGGACCGGCCGGGCGACCCGTTCGAGGTCTCCGACGCCGATACCCTCCTGCGCTACATCAACCCCGCGGCCCGCGAGCCGCAGTTCATCACTATCCTGACGCGCGCCGGTTGCCCGCACTGCCTGCGGGCCAAGACCTTGTTGGCGGATCATGGCCTGGCGTTCGAGGAGATCCGCACCGGTCAAAGGACAGGGGTAACCTCCCGAACCCTACGCGCCCTGACCGGACGCTCGACCGTGCCTCAGGTCTTCATCGCCGGCCGCCATATCGGCGGCGCAGACGATCTGGCACGCTACCTGGAGTCGGTCTGAATCCAAGGCCGCGCATACGGCCCGAGACGAGGGAGCAAGGGGAGGTGCACGCCGTGACGGAACACTACGACTTGATCGTCCTGGGCGGCGGCAGCGGCGGCATCGCCACCGCCAACCGCGCGGCCCGGCATGGCGCCAAGGTCGCCCTCGTCGAGAAAGACCGCCTCGGCGGCGCCTGCGTCAACGTGGGTTGCGTCCCAAAGAAACTGCTCTGGAACGCCGGCCATATCCGGGCACAGGCCCATAGCGGGCGCCATTATGGCTTTACCCCGCTGCTTGGGGATTTCGACTGGTCGGCGCACAAGATCGCCCGCGATGCCTACATCGCGCGGCTCAATGGGCGCTACGCGGCCGGGCTTTCCGACAACGGCGTGACGGTGATCCGCGGCGCGGGGCGCCTGGCCGGGCCCGGAACGGTCGTGGTCGACGGCCTTGCCTATGCCGCACCGCACATCGTGCTTGCCACGGGTAGCCGCCCGTCCCTGCCGGAAATCCCGGGCGCAGCCCTCGGTCTCACGTCGGACGCGTTCTTCGCGCTCACGGAGCGCCCGCAACGGGTGGCCGTCGTGGGGGCGGGCTACATCGCCGTCGAACTGGCCTCGGTACTCGCCACCCTCGGCAGCGACGTGTCGCTCGTCATGCGCGGCGCCCACCTGCTCGACGCCTTCGATCCGATGCTCCGCGAAGGCTTGATGGAGGCCCTGGTGGAGGCCGGCATCAATATCATGAGTCACCGCCAGGTGGCCGGGCTACAGGCCACGGGTGCCGAGCTTGCCTTGAGCTACCCCGATGGTGAGGGCATGTGCGGCCTCGATGCCGTGGTATGGGCCATAGGCCGCACCCCCAACACAGCGGATATCGGGCTCGAGACCGTGAGCCTTGTACCCGACGCGCGCGGCTTTGTCGGCACCGACGCCTTCCAAAATACGCCGGTCGCCGGGCTCTACGCGATCGGCGACATGACCGGGCGTGCCGCTCTTACCCCGGTCGCCATTGCCGCGGGCCGCCGGCTCGCCGATCGTCTTTTTGGCGGCATGGCGGACCGCCGTCTCGACTACGACCTCATACCAACGGTGGTCTTTAGCCACCCGCCTATCGCCAGTGCGGGTCTGAGCGAGCCGGAGGCGCGCGCCCGCCACGGGGCCGACGGCGTCAAGATCTACCAAACGCGGTTTGCACCCTTGAGCGAGGCCTTCAACCCCGCACCGCACCGGACGGCCATGAAGCTCGTCACGGTGGGCCGCACGGAACGTATCGTAGGCGTGCATATCATAGGGGAAGGCGCAGACGAGATGCTGCAAGGCTTTGCCGTGGCCCTCAAGATGGGTGCTACCAAAAAGGATTTCGATGACACGCTTGCGATCCACCCCACGAGCGCCGAGGAACTCGTGACGATGCGCTAGCGGCGTGGCGGCGACCTTACCATCGCAAGCGAGCCGGAGCGAGGCCTGATCCCGGGGTGCAACGGATCCGCACCTCTAGCCCACGGCCCGCCCCGGCCGCCCCGCAAGGGTTCGACACCACCCCGCACGGCCGGACCCATCACGCCCAAGCGCGCCATGCCGATCCCAAACGACTACGTCATTCCTGGTCCTTCCGTCAGGGCGTAGGCCAACCAGGTATACTAAGGGGCATGTCCGATCCCTGTGCCGACAAGGCCACACGCCCCTACGCCGACCTCACGCCCGAGACCATCATCGCGGCCGCCGCCGCCGTGGCGCTTGCGCCCACCGGCGGCTTCCAGGCCCTGAACAGTTACGAGAACCGCGTCTACAAGGTCGCGACCGAGACCGTCCCCTGGGCTATCAAGTTCTATCGGCCGGACCGTTGGAGCGACGCCGCCATCCAGGAGGAGCACGCCTTCCTGCAGGCCTTGGCAGAGGCCGAAATCCCCGCCGTGCCGCCCTTGATGTACGCGGGCGAGACCCTGTTTCGTCACCAGGGCTACCGCTTCGCCGTATTCCCCTGGCGGCCGGGGCGGGCCGGCGCCGTCGAGACCGAGGCGGAGCGCCTCATGCTCGGCCGCCAGCTAGGCCGCCTCCATCTCGTGGGCCACGGCCGGTTCGCCGCCCGCCCCACCTTCGATGTCGCCTCGTTTGTTGACCCGGCGATCGCGACCCTTGCGGAAAGCCCGTTTTTGCCGCCTGACCTGCACGCGCCGTTTTTGACACGCGCACGCCGCCTGCGCGCGGGGCTCGCCGAGGTGTTCGCAGCGGTCGGTGCCGCCACCTTGCGCCTGCATGGAGACTGCCATGCCGGCAATGTCCTTACCAACGGCGAGACCTTGGCTATCGTCGATTTCGACGACTGCGCCAATGGCCCCGCCGTCCAGGATCTCTGGATGCTATTGCCCGGGGATGAGTCGGAGCAGGAGGAAGCGCTATCGTCCCTATTGGCGGGCTACCAGACATTTTGCGACTTCAACGTCGAGGAGCTGCGTCTGATCGAGCCTTTGCGTACCCTGCGACTCCTGCATTTCAATGCCTGGATCGCGCGGCGTTGGGATGACCCCGCCTTCCCCCGTGCCTTCCCGTGGTTTCCGGAAGATCGTCACTTTCGCGAGCTATTGGCCCTGCTCGCCGCCCAGGAGGAGCGCCTCCACGCCCCGCCAATCCGGTGGCTACGCTAGACCTTGGCTAACTCGCCTTGGCGCGCGAGATCATGACTACGCCCCCCGCGTCGAGATGCACGTCGTACCCCCACAGCCGCGCAATGTAATCGAGGGTGCGCTTGGCCTCAGCCTGATCCACGGGATAATCGTCCATCTTTTTGAGATGGAGGTGACGATCCCCCCAGCGGTTCACGGCCACGACCTCGATGTCCGGTGAGCGGGCCGATTCGGCGATCTGGCGGGCGAGCGCGGTACGCAGATATTGATAGCCGGAGTCGTCGTGCACGGCCGTGACCTCGAAGGCGTCCTCCCGCGGATCGTTGGCGAGCGCAAAGAGATGTAGATCCCGCATCACCTTGGGCGACAGGTACTGCAGAACGAAACTTTCATCACGGAATTCCCGCATCGCGAAATGGACCTGCTTCAACCAATCGGGATCCCCCGCGAAGGCAAACCAGCGCCTGTCCTCTTCGGTCGGGGCAAGACATATGCGTTTTATGTCCTGGAAGATCGCAAAGCCCAGACTGTAGGGATTGATCCCCGAATAGCGAGGACTGTCGAAGTCCGGCTGAAAGGTGACGGCCGTGTGGCTTGCATAAAACTCAAGCAGCGCGCCGTCGCTCAACCGTCCCGCCTCGTGCAGCCTATGCATGATGTGGTAGTGGACGAAGCAGGCAAACCCTTCGTTCATGATCTTGGTTTGGCCCTGCGGATAAAGATATTGGGCGATCTTGCGGATGATACGCAGGATCTCACGCTTCCAGGTCTCGAGATTCGGGGCGTTCTTCTCGATGAAGTAGATCAGGTTCTCCTGGGGGTCGGCCGGAAATCTTTCTTCCGCGACCGGGGCCTTTTGATTGGCAACCGCAGGCAAGGTCCGCCATATCTCCGAGAGATGCTCATCGAGAAAGGCGGCGCGGTCGCGCCGTCTCTGCTCTTCATCGCGCGCCGACAATTTCTGCGGGCGGTGGGCGCGATCGACCCCATTGCGGTTTAGCGCGTGAGCGGCATCGATGACATCCGAGACGACATCGATGCCATATTGCTCCTCGCACTGACTGATATAACTCTTCGCGAATTCCAGGTAGTCGAGTATCCCCTCGGCGTCCGTCCACTGCTGGAAAAACATATTATTTTTGAAAAACGCATTGTGACCGTACGCGGCGTGGGCGATCACCAAGGTCTGCATGACCATGGTGTTTTCTTCCATCAAATAGCTTATGCAGGGATTGCTGTTGATCACGAGCTCGTAGGCAAGGCCCATCTCCCCACGGCGGTATTGCCCCGTCTCTATGGCCCGCTGTTTGCCGAATGACCAGTGCGGGTAGTACATAGGCAGGCCCGTGGAGGCGTAGGCGTCGAGCATCTGTTCGGCGGTGATGACCTCCAGCTGATTGGGATAGGTGTCGAGCTTGAGCTCCCGTTCGGCGATCTCTCCGATATGCTCGGCCGCCGTGGCGATCCGTTCGAACGTCCATTCGTTATCGGTAAAGAGCAGATCCTTGCCGTCAGGCATGGATACCTCCCGGACGCGGGGCAAAGAGCGCCCTAAACAAGGGATAGATGTCCTCGGTGCGCCGGGCGCGCGCCGTCATGAGCTCCGGAAACTCTCCAGCCACATCCTTGTAAAGCCGCAATAGCGCGCTCTCCTGATCCTGGTTCACCTCGAGATAGAACATATTGCGCAGGTGCGGCAATAAGCCCAGCACCCGCTCACGAACGGCATGGTTGTCGTCTTGCGCATTATCCCCATCCGAGGCCTGCGCCAAGTACACGTTCCAGTGCTCCGGAGGAAAACGCTCGGTCATGATCTCCTCGGCCAGGCCCAAGGCCGGCGACACGAGGGTACCCCCGCCTTCCTTGGCCCCGAAAAACTCTTGTTCCGTGCACTCCGAGGCCTCGCCGTGATGCTTTATAAACACGATCTCCACGGCGCGATACTGCCGGTGTATGAAAAGGTAGAGGAGCAAAAAGAAGCGCTTGGCGAGATCCTTCTCGATGTCGCCCATGCTCCCCGAGACATCCATGACGCAAAATATGACCGCGCTTGTGACCGGCCGCGGCTGCTGCTCGATATGCGCAAAACGCAGATCCGACTCATCGATGAAGGGTATGGCCTTGATCTTACGTTCCAATCCCTTGATTTCGTCTTGAATCTCGGAGAGCCTAAAGCGTTCTATGCTCGTGTCCTCGCCATGGCCATGACGGATGCGGATCTCCTCTTCTAGAACCGCGAGCTGCTTTAGTAAGGCCTCTAGCTCTTGGCGTTTGCGCGACCGCAGGGCCAGACGCCGGGCGCGGGCGGTACGCATGGTCCGTCCGATATGCATGCGCGACGGACTCCCCTCCTTCACGAAGCCCGCGCGGCGCCACTGTTCGACCTGGATGTCTTCGGTACGGGTTTGACGGAGGTTGGGGAGCTCCAGGCCCTCGAAGAGTACCGCCAGAAACTCCTCGGCGGAAAGGACGATGGCGATCTCATCATCGCCTAGGCCCGTCTGGGCGCCAACCCCGTCGCGACCGGCCGTACCATCCCCATCACCGTTCTCATTGGGCTTTAGGATACGATCGCCGCGGCGAAAGCGCTTGTTCCCCGGCAATACCTGTTCCCAGGCCGCGTCGCGTAGATCGCGCCTGAAACTCGGCTCATGCAGGTCCTTCGTAGGGATCGCGATGGGTTGCGCGGTATCGAGCATGTCGTTAAGCGAACGTTGCCGGGCCAGCCGCTCCACGGCCGCCTTGACCCGCCCACGCACACGCCTTTGCAGGCGGTCCTGATTGGCCGTAGCGCGCGTGCCCAAATTACGCCGATCGATGATCACGCTCATGCGTCTCACTCCCTTCGTCGCGCCCGGACGGTCGCATCTCGCCGCTAGTGATGCTTCCGATAGCGCATGTACCAGTCGACCAAGAGGCGCACCTGTTTTTCGGTATAGCCCTTTTCCTGCATACGCACCACGAAATCATGGTGTTTGCGTTCATCCTCCGAGGTGCGTTTCTTGCCAAAGGATATGACCGGCAGCAGGTCCTCGGTATTGGCAAACATCTTCTTCTCGATTACGACCCGCAGCTTTTCATAGCTCGTCCACGCCGGACTCTTGCCCCCGTTGTTCGCCTTGGCGCGCAAGACGAAGTTCACGACCTCGTTGCGAAAATCCTTCGGGTTGGCGATCCCTGCCGGTTTTTCGATCTTCTCCAGATCCTCGTTCAAGAGCGTGCGATTCATGATCTGACCGGTATCGGGATCCCGGAATTCGGTGTCCTGCAGCCAGAAATCGGCGTACTGGATATAACGGTCGAACAGGTTCTGCCCGTAGTCGCCGTAGCTCTCGAGATAGGCCTTCTGGATCTCGAGCCCGAGAAACTCCGCATAGCGCGAGGCGAGCTCATCTTTGAGAAAACCGAGATAACGCGCCTCGATCTCGGGAGGAAATTGCTCGGCTCGGATCTGGGTCTCCAGAACATGCAGCAGATGCACGGGATTGGCGGCCACTTCGTCGCTGTCGTAATTGAAGGTCCGCGACAGGATTTTGTAGGCAAACCGCGTCGATATGCCGTCCATCCCTTCATCGACCCCCGCTACATCGCGGTATTCCTGCAGGCTCTTCGCCTGCTGGTCGCGATCCTTCAGGGTCTTGCCGTCATAGATCTCCATCTTCGACCATAGACTGCTGTTGCCAGGATCCTTGAGCCGGCTCAGCACAGAGAACCGCGCCAGCATCTCGAGCGTATCGGTAGCGCAAGGCGCTTGGCTGAGTGCGCTATTTTCGAGTAGCTTTTGGTAGATGCGGGTCTCTTCGGTTACGCGCAGACAGTAGGGCACCTTGACGATGAAGACCCGATCCAAAAAGGCCTCGTTGCGCTTGTTGTTGCGAAAGGCGGCCCACTCGGACTCATTGCTGTGCGCGAGGATAATGCCTTGGTAGGGCATGGCCCCGAAGCCCTCTGTGCCGTTATACGTGCCTTCCTGGGTCGCCGTGAGCAAGGGGTGGAGCATCTTGATCGGCGCCTTGAACATCTCGACGAACTCAAGGACTCCTTGGGTCGTCACGTTCAGGCCGCCGGCGTAGGAATAGGCATCCGGGTCATCCTGGGAGTAGTCCTCGAGCTTGCGGATGTCGACCTTGCCCACAAGGCTTGCAATGTCTTGGTTGTTTTCATCGCCTGGCTCGACCTTGGTGATCCCGATTTGATGGAGCTGTGACGGGTTGAGGCGCACAACCGAAAACCGGCGGATATCGCCGTCGAACTCACGCAGCCGCTTGGCCGCCCACGGCGACATCACGGCCTGCAGGGCGCGGCGCGGAATGCCGTAGCGATCCTCGAGGATCGGTCCATCCTCATGCTGATCAAAGAGGCCCAGCGGGGACTCATAGAGCGGCGACACCTGACCCTTGGCCGACAGGCAATAGATCGGGTGCTTCTCCATCAAGCTCTTGAGCCGTTCGGCGAGCGAGGATTTGGCAGCCCCGACGGGACCCAAGAGATAAAGAATCTGTTTACGCTCCTCAAGCCCCTGGGCGGCATGCCGGAAGTAGGCCACGAGATTTTCCACGACATCCTCGATGCCGTAAAAATCTTCGAACGCGGGATAGGTTAGGATCTTGCGATTCATGAAGATCCGGGCAAGGCGCACGTCCGATTGGGTATCCACAACATGCGGTTCCCCTATGGCAGCGAGCATACGCTCGGCTGCGGAGGCGTAGGCAAGAGGCGTTTTGGCGCAGAGCTTGAGATATTCATCAAGCGTCATCGTCTCTTCGCGCTGCCGCATGAATCGTTCCTGGTATCGATCAAATAACGCCATAATCCACCCCTCGTCGTCGCTGTCCTCGATCATGATTCCTTTGCACCGTCGTTGAGCGTGCCGCGCCCTTCTTGCGCGCAGTCTGCCCCTCGCCGTAGCCGGGGCTCGCAGGCCCCACTCATACTCCTTCTCATCTTGCCTCTGGTCGCTTAAAGGGTGCGGTGCTTACGCGCCCTGCACCCGGCCCATGCGGTAGCCTGCCCGTCACCGCCGCAACGCAACCCTAATCCTAGACCTCATCGCCCGCAAGCCACCTCCCCCGTTCCGTGCGGTGAATCCCGCTGCAGCGCGCATCCCATTGGAGTAAGGAGACTTGCCAATGTTCCGCATGACCTCGCGCCGCCCAGGCCGTACGGCCGCGTATCCTTCCTCAAAATGCCAGCAACATTCGTGCCGCCGCTGCCGTCTCTTACCGTTAGATGATAGTAGCGGGCGCAAGCTTTGGCCTATCCGGCCTGCCAGCCCTCGCCACACCGACTCTCGTCATCGTTACTGTCCCAGGGTTCGCCTCTCTTAAGGCCGCGAACGCGCCTGGCAACGGCCGAGGCCGCTCGCCTACGGCCCGCCGCGTTTCGCGTCCGCGCAAGGACTCGCTTTTCATCCGGCGTATCCCGCCTACCCAAGGATAGCGCATCGTAGACCACCATCCGCTCTTTCCCTATCGAGCACGCATCGGCACGCTCGGACGCAAACGCACACCGGCTGGACAACCATGGGAAGAGCGCCGACCGACACGCACACCTTTTTTCTGCCATGATCCCCCCGCTCGGACTAAATAACGATACGTGCAGCGGCAAGCCTTTGTTAGCCTGCTATCGTCACGCGGGACTCTGCCGATAACATGCCGATCCGCGCGACAGACGAACGGCCCATGTGCGCCGCCACACGGCATGAAGAGTTAAGGGAAACTCGAATGATGACGAAGGACGCAGACAATAGGTCGGCTGCCCCACCGATTTCCGGGGGTGCGATACCTGAGGCCAGCAACATCGCCAGGGCTCCCAGCCGGCCAGCTACCGACCGGGTATATGAGCGCTCTGCCCACGATTTGCATGCCGCCGCAGGACTCATTGCCTTGTCTGTTCTGCTTGACAGCGCCGTCGAACATTATCGGGGTTCCTACCATAACAAGGCCATGTTCACACCCCTCGTAACCGCTACGATCACGCTCACTGCAACCGCTCACGGCCTGCGCGCCCCTGCCGGCCTCGGTCATGCCGGCCGTCGCGGGATATTTGTACTGGCCGTTGCGACCGGGGCTGTAGGCACTGGATTCCATGTCTATGACATCCTCGCTAAACCCGGTGGTATATCCTGGCAAAACCTTTTTTACGCAGCGCCTCTAGGCGCCCCATCGGCCCTGATCGTCTCGGGCCTTGCCGGGTTTCTCGCCGAACACATACGCGCCACCCCGCCCGACGAGAGCGCGCGCGTTTTTGGGCACAGCGTCTCCCGGAGCGCAGCGCTCGGAAGCGCCCTCGCTCTGGTGGGCACCAGTGCCGAGGCGGCCCTGCTGCACTTCCGAGGCGCTTTCCAAAACCCCGCGATGTTTTTTCCCGTGACACTGCCGCCTGTAGCCGCAGGTCTCTTGGGATTTGCTGGACTGCGCCCTGCAGTCGGCGCCTACCCCGTCACGCAGGCGTGCCTTACCGCCACCGCGGCGATTGGGCTCGCTGGCACCGGTTTTCATGCTTATGGGGTGGCCCGGGCCATGGGGGGATGGCGCAATTGGCACCAGAATCTCCTAGACGGGCCCCCGATTCCGACGCCCCCGAGCTTTGCAGCGCTCGCCCTGGCGGGGCGCGCGGCGTTACGGTTGTTGGCGCACGACGCCTCACGCGCAGGGCACACACCGGCACGGGCCGTCCCCCCATGAGCCGCCTGCGGCTCACTATAAAAGGCCCCGCGGAGTCGGGCGGCCTGATCGCGATTAACGGGAGCACCCCCATGGACAACATCGACCCGCGCAGCCTCTACCCCGATTACGATGTCCTTGCCAAACGCACGAGCCTATCCTGGAACGATGCCACGCGCCGCGTGATCGACGCGCGCCTCGCCGTGCCCAGGGAACCTCGATTCTTTTCCGGGGAACAATGGGCGACCCTCGTCGCAGTCTGCCGGCGCATCCTTCCGCAGCCTGCCGACCGACCTGAGGTGCCGATTGCCGCGCTCCTCGACAACCTCCTTCGGACGGACGATACGCAGGGCTTTCGCGTCGACCCGCTCCCCTATGATGGGCCGGCCTGGAAGCAGGGCCTTGTGGCCCTCGAGGCCGAGGCCCGCGCCGCCTACCACGCGGCCTTCCCCGCGCTTTCCGAAAGGGTGCAGGATGCCCTATTAAAAGAGGCGCAGGCCGGACGGCTTCACCACCCCGCCTGGGCCCCGATGACGGCTGCGCTATTTTTTAAACACCGCATCCTGACTGATATCCCTGCCCTGTATTATGCGCACCCGACCTCCTGGAGCGAGATCGGATTCGGGGGACCGGCCGGCCCCCGCGGCTACGTGCGTATGGGACTCAATCGCCGCGACCCCTGGGAGGCGCGTGAGGTCGGCGCCACATCTCAAGCGCCCGCCCGAGCGCTAACGCGTCATGCGCGCTGACCCTGAGGCGCGGCCCCGGGCTATCCATGGCCGTGCACCCGATGTATTCGATCCCGCCGGTGGCTTCGTACCCATGCGCTGTCACGCCGATACTGACACCGTAGATTTTGTAATCGTAGGTACCGGTGCCGGCGGCGGCACACTCGCGGCCCGCCTCGCGGAGCAGGGCTTTTCGGTCGTCGCCTTGGACGCCGGGCCGTTCTTTCGTCCTTTGCTGGATTTCGCGTCCGATGAGACCGCGCAAAACCAGCTCTTCTGGACCGACAAGCGCGTATCCAGCGGCACAAACCCTATCAAAATGGGCGGCAACAACAGTGGTAAGGCCGTCGGTGGCAGTACCGTTCACTTTGCGATGGTCTCGCTACGCTTTCGTCCCGAGTGGTTCAAGAGTCGCAGCATCCTGGGTTACGGGGCCGACTGGCCCCTGGACTGGGCCGAGATGTGGCATTACTACAGCATGGCCGAACAAGCGCTTGCCATAGCCGGTCCGATCCATTATCCATGGGGGCCTAAGCGGCCGCGTTACCCCTATCGTGCCCACGAGCTAAATGCTGCCGCCAAACTTCTCGCTCGCGGTTGCGAGGCCCTTGGTTACCGCTGGTCAGAGACCCCATTGGCCACCGTATCCGCGCCCCGAGGTAAGTCGCCCCCCTGCGTCTATCGTGGTTTCTGTCGATTTGGCTGTTCCACCAACGCGAAACAAAGTGCGCTTACCGTATGGATACCGCGCGCCCTCAAGGCCGGTGCCGAAATACGAGACCTTGCTATGGCCGGCCGTATCGACGTCGATCACCAGGGCTGCGCCACCGGTGTTCATTATGTCCGGGAGGGTCAGTGGCGGTTTCAAAACGCCCGTAACGTCATAGTTTGCGGGTACGCCATAGAGACCCCTCGCCTCTTGCTCAATTCAGAGACTGCGTGTTTTCCTGACGGCCTTGCCAACTCTTCGGGCCTGGTTGGCCGCTATCTCATGACCCAAGCCAATCAAGCGGCATGGGGACGCATGGAAGACGAGGTGCGCTGGTATAAAGGCCCTCCTTCGCTTGCGCTCACCGAGCATTGGAACTACGAGGACCGCGGCAAAGATTTTTTTGGCGGCTACTGCTGGATGGGCCAGGGTCCTCTGCCCATCGAATGGGTCTCTGTCCAGACCAGCGCGCGAGGGCTGTGGGGGCCCGCGTTGCGTACCGAAATGATGGACTATAACCATCAGATCGGCGTGAAGATGGTCGGAGAAATGCTGCCCAATGAGGACAATCGCGTAACCCTGGACGACGATACCGATCAGTACGGTCTGCCTATCCCGCGCATCACCTACGAGTGGAGCGAAAACGACAAACGCCTCATAAACCATGCCTTGAATCAGATGACCATGAGCCTCGCTGCCATTGGCGCAACGCGTATCTTCCCGCAGGACGACGACACTAATCACTTGGCCGGCACGGCACGCATGGGATTCAATCGTGAAACGAGTGTCGTGAACAGCGACTGTCGCAGTTGGGACATTCCCAACCTATGGATCTGTGATGGTTCGGTTTTCCCGACCACAGGTGGCGTCAATCCGGCCCTCACCATACAGGCGCTGGCCCTACGCACCGCCGACCGCATCAAACATCTGGCGGCCCGAAGGGAGCTCTAGTGGGCTTGCGCGCGCGATGCAAAGCCGCGTGCACGAGAACCCCGGGCCCGCGGCTTACGACCCCTTTTCGGGCCCGCGCGCGCCCCTGTTTCCGGGCACCCAGCCTCCGGTTCAGCGTCTGGCGGCCTGTCGTCTTGCCCAAGACTCACCCGAGGCGCCCCCTCTGAGGCGAGCGCCCCGCGCAACCGGGCCTTGTCGCCTCCCTCCGCGCAACGCCGCTCTCCGAACCGGCCATCCCGTTCATTATCGCCGGAGACAGCCCCTGGTGTGGACGTGTCGGTACCGGTCCTCGCGATCCGTGCGCGAAACTGCGCTGCCTTCGGGGAACTGACGCTTCCCATCCGCTAACCCTCTCAATCTGCAGACTTTAGGGGGCGATTGCGATAGGTCGCAGCGCCGGCCGCTTCTTTACCCGACAAACGACAGGAAGGCACGCGATTGATTTCCCATATGTTTTCCATTGGCACGTCTTTTGCGATAGCCAACTGCCTTGACACGCACCGGAGTGCATGGGGCGTGTTTTCATCTGACTCGTCCCCCAATAAGATTAATGGGATTCATCCGCCCCGATCTGGCCTGTCTCAAAGCCTCCATAGCTACCCCGCGTAGATACTCTCTTCCATTTGACCTAACAGTTTTGGCCCCCCCGTGACCGTGCTTCACTCGTTCGGCACAAGACCCCGCATGATGTCCCCGCAGCGCGGCTTGCCTCAAGAAAGACACTTCATGGTAACGCGTCCATGCGTCGTGACCAGGTCATGACATGACTAAACGTCGCCAAAGATACATCCGTAAATTCTTCGACAACAGAGGTCCACGGCCGAATAGCGATATCCGCTATGGACACTTCACCACAAAGAAAGTCACGTTCCGCAAGCCGTTTATCCACGATCTCCATACACCTTAAGACTCTTTTCCGCCCTCTGTCTAATGCATAAGGTATATCCATAGGAGCAGCGCAAAGATAATGATACAGCTCGTTTATGGAAGCGCTGAGCGCCGTAGACTCGAAAAGTAACCACTGATACCCATCCGCTCGCGCTTGTCCTTGGCCTGGCAGCAGCTTTCCGGTCTTATCCGCGAGATAAAGTAATATGGCATTCGATTCAGAGACACTGACACCATTGTCACTGTCCAATATCACGGGAGTAGTGCCGTTGGGACTTACAGTCGCAACAAATGCACGGTCCTTATCATTCATTGCCTCCGTATTGGTATAGACTAATCCAACTGCATTCACCATGCGAATGACCTTTTGGCAATAGGGTCTCGCTTGTTCTCCGTATATAGTTATCACATAGCCTCCATACCACATAAAAAACCGAATGATCCGCTATCTTGGAACAACACAAGGAAACCCGCCAAACCCTAAAAACGCGCAAGATCGCTATGAATACCTTCAATAAAAAACCGGGCTGGCGTTGGCCAAGGCCATTACAACAGCATGCCGGCTGTTTTTTGCGGGAAGTTTTCGCAAAATATTTTGTATGTTAACCTTTGCAGTCCACGGACTTATGTTTACCTCTTTCGCAATTTCAGCGCGCCCCAATCCCTGACACAATAGAGAGAGTATCTGTCGTTCACGGACGGTAAGTTTTTCATCAAAGAGTGTCGATACTGGCGATCTTTTTCGAGAGCAAGCCACTGCGGCATGCAGATGCGGGCAGAGCATTTCAACTCGCGACCTCGTCGCCTCATTCCATTCTTGGCCGACGTTTCCGAATATTGAATAGGTAGCAAAAAAACCGTTTGTATCTCTGATGCCATGCGTAACCATATTTTTTATAGGTAAAGAATCCAGAAAAGCTTCAGGAATCGCGTTTTTCGTTTCAAACGTACAATCGTAGTATTGCGTCTTATTCGTATGCATCCATTGACCGAATAACTGCGATGATGTGCCACTTTTGAACGGCGACATTTGTGGTAAAAACCGTATAGGAAAATTGACATTTATAACGTATAACGTTGGAGAAAGGGAAAGAGAAACGACGAATAGAGAGAAATATTCATGCGGCAAAATGCTACATACGATCGGGTACACATCCTTCTCAAAGGTCGTTGAGATACCTACGGACGTGCAAATACGGTATAGA
>JAKAXM010000006.1:0-97992 GCA_021816625.1 Pseudomonadota bacterium
GCGGCCAGCACGTCGGGATCAGGCAGGTTGTCAGAGTCCGACAAGGATTCGTCCTTCAGCCAAGAGATATCCAGGCTCGCTTTGTCGCGGGCAACGATTTCGTCGTAAGTGTAGGCGCGCCAGCTGCATATTCCGAAGCAAGATGACCAAGGATTCCGATCGAACGTGACCACGGATTCCGATCCATCGTGACCGACGTCGTGTCGGCCGAGGATCATCCCGCCTGATAAGTCCGAGAGCGCACCGGGTCCCCCATTTCGCGGGCTATCCTCCCTGATTTTTCCACAGGAGAGGACATGCCCGCCCCGAGGAAGACCATGCGTAAGATCAAAGACGTTCTGCGACTGAAATACGAAGCGGGGCTTACCCACGACCGGATCGCCCGGGCCTGTGGGGTGGCCAAGGGCACGGTCGCGAAGTATGTGGAGCGCGCCCAGGCCGCCGGCCTGTCCTGGCCGTTGCCCGCAGACCTGGACGACACGGCGCTCGAGGCGCGCCTCTTTCCGCGCGCACCGGGGCTCGTGACCGCCCACGCGCCACTCGATTGCGGCTACCTCCACCAGGAGATGAAGCGCCCCGGGGTGACCCTCATGCTGTTGTGGGAGGAGTACGCCCACGCCCATCCGGGGCAGGCCTACGGCTACAGCCAGTTCTGCCTGCTCTACAAGACCTTCCGCCAAAGCCTCCAACGCTCCATGCGCCAGATCTATCCGGCCGGCGAGAAGATCTTCATCGACTATAGCGGCGACAAGGTCGCCATCATCGATCGCGCCACGGGCGAAATCCGCTTCGCCGAGATCTTCGTGGCCGTGCTCGGGGCCTCGGCGTACGCCTATGCCGAGGCCACCTGGACGCAGAAACTGCCCGACTGGATCGCCGCCCATGTGCGCCTCTTCGCGCACCTGATGTCGGTGCCCGCTCTCCTCATGCCGGATTATGTTGCCGGCAACATAATCGATCACGAGCAACGACGCGATCTTCTGGAGATCCTGGAAGACCGTTATGAGCGCCGCTCGACGATCGTGACCAGCCAATTCGCGGTGGAACACTGGCATGAGTGGATTAACGATCCCACCCTGGCCGATGCTATCCTAGATCGCCTGGTGCACCACAGCTAACGCCTGACACTGACAGGCGATTCTATGCGGAAACTGAAGAGACCGAAGGAGATCGAAAACACCTAAACCCACACCCCAACCCCGCGTCGCTTCGCTCCGATGGGGTGGCAGCAATGGCCGGAATGCGCACCAAAGCCGATTCACTCAAAGATCGTGGCAACCCTGGCCAAAACTTCATCCATGACCGTCACAGGCAGGCTTTCCACCTTGCGCCCATTGCGGGCATTGAGATCGAGCACGCGGGGCTGATCGCAACGGACAACGCCGGTTGTCTTGGTCCCGGCAAGAGGCACGACAAAGCCGATGCGGCGGGCAAAATCACCACCATTCGTGATTGGCAGGATCACAGGTAAGCCGGTCGCCCGGTTAAACTCATCCGGTGAGACGACGACGACCGGACGGTGTCCGCGTTGTTCGCGGCCGCGCGTCGGCTCCAGATCGACCATATAGACCTCGCCGCGCCTCACAGAAGCTCGCGGCCTATGGCGGGGGCATCAACCCATTCGCGTTCTTCGGGCGGCTGGGGTTGCGAATAGTCCGATGCGGCTAGAAGCTCAGCCATCGTGTAGCGTGGCCGCCCCTTCGGTTCGACAACGAGTCGTCCGTTATCGACGGCGAGGCCGACCGTGGCCCCAGCCGACAGCCGCAGAACATCGAGCAGCGCTGGGGGGACAGCGAGCATGATAGAGCCACCGACCTTGCGTAGATTCGTGATGTGCATAAGCACCCCCTCGAGTTATACATAAATATAACACTACGACCCCCGGGCCTGCAACCCTATTTGGGGATTGTGCAATCCAAAGGCAGGTACATTGGAAATCGCTGCGGCAAGACATGAAAAAATTGAGCTGGCCGTTCCATAGAGCACAGGTGTAATCTATCGATTACACTCCGTCAACGTCTTGATCCACAACGACCGACGCCATCAGAAACAAACGTTGCCTACCCAGCCATATCACCAAACGGTCGGGATCCGGTGACCGCCTCGCTTAGACCGTAGTGACAGAGACGCCTGGCAAAGGGGCTGCCGTAGCGTTGGGTTCGCGGAGATCGGATGCGCGCCCTTGGGGCGCCTCCGATTCCCCTATGCGGATCATCGTGCAACGCTCAGTTTTCCTGTAGCGAGAATGGCCCAAGTTGTTACACAACCCCGCATGGGGTCCAGAAACCTCGCCTTATGTCGGCGCAAAATGTCACAAAATGGACGAACGTAACGTACTGAATCACAAGGACAACCTGTGTGCGGCGCCGGATGGCGCCGAATATCTACACAATAGCCCGCGCAATATACGCGCAGTTATTTTGCCTTCCGATTCCATTCCACGAAATGCGGACTTAGCCAGGAGCATACCCATTGACGTCTTCCCTTTTTATGTACATAATTCTGCACATCAACGTACGGGATCATTTATGAAGGAGACCACGCTCACCGAATTGCGCAATCACGTCAAGGACTATTTTGATGCCGTTGAAGGCGGGTCCACCGTGCGCGTCTTCCGCAATGGCAAACCCATCGCCGAAATTGTTCCCATTCGCTCGGGGGTTCCCTCGTGGAAAAGGCACACGACACCGCTGACGGTTAAGGGCTTGTCACTGGGTCTGGAGATACTGAGTGATCGGGAAGAGTCGGCATGAGGGTGTTCCTGGACACCTCCGCTTTGGCAAAACGCTATGTTGCAGAGCTTGGAACCGGCAAGGTGGTACAGGTGTGCCAACAGGCAGATAGCCTAGCCGTTTGCGTCATTTGTCTGCCCGAACTCATTTCCACGTTGACCCGCCTTGTGCGGGAGAAGAAGATCACCAAAGCAGATTACCGAACGCTGAAAGGTAACGTGACGACGGATCTGGCAGATATCGATATCTGCCAACTGACTCCGGACGTCTTAGCCACGGGGGTTTCGCTGCTGGAGACGAATCCCCTTCGGGCGATGGATGCGCTGCATGTGGCCTGTGCAATCGCCGTCGAGACAGACCGCTTTGTCTCAGCCGATCATCGGCAACTTGCGGCCGCGCGAAAGGCGGGGCTCAGGATCGTCGATGTGTCATGACAGTCACCACAAACGACGCCGCTGATGGCTAGCCTATCCATCACGCGGTACGCTGAAGCCACGGCTGATTGCGCCCCTACGTGGATCTATGGTGCAACGCTCAGTTTTCCTGTAGCGAGAATGGCCCAAGTTGTTACACAACCCCGCATGGGGTCCAGAAACCTCGCCTTATGTCGGCGCAAAATGTCACAAAATGGACGAACGTAACGTACTGAATCACAAGGACAACCTGTGTGCGGCGCCGGATGGCGCCGAATATCTACACAATAGCCCGCGCAATATACGCGCAGTTATTTTGCCTTCCGATTCCAAAGGTCAGTGGTTCGAATCCACTAGGGCGCACCAGCCCACTGAAATCCCATCAGTTTCGTGTCCATCGGCCCGCCGCTCACAGTGGGCCTCGTTTGCCAACGCGCGAGTCCAACGCTTCTGAGCGTCGGCCTAAAACGGCAAGCGCGCTTGGATTATGGCGTGTGCCCACATGGAGTTCGACAGAGCCCCTTTATATAAATGGGAACGACAGCAATGTCCTTCATGTGCCACCTTAGATCGTGCGAGCAAATCAAGCGGCACCGATCGCAGCGCCCATAGCCGGCATGTTCGAGGCGGCGACATGGTCGGCTGCGTTCGGTATCCAACAATCTTTTAGAAAGACGAGACGCTCCGGGGCCAAGTTTCAGAGCCGTACGCCGGCGGCCCAGGGCGCCGACCGAGATCCCGGCCCGCAAGCGTAAGGCCATATTACTGATCGGTTCACGAAATAGTGCGTAGTATGTTATACTATGGAGCATGAGAAAACAAAACGATGCCCGGAAATTGGAAGCCTCGGCCCTGCACCTGCTGCGCCGACAGGTGGTGCAGGCAGTGCGCACTGGGATGACGCAAACCAAAGCCGCGCATACGTTCGGCGTAAGCCTACGGGCCGTGAGCAAATGGGTGCGGATCGACCGGGAGGGCGGGCTGCGCGCGCTCAAGTTGAAGCGCCGGGGCCGACGCCCAGGCGCGGGGCGACTGAACGGCAGACAGGCCGCACGCCTGTGCGCCATGATTGTCGGCAAGATGCCCGATCAGCTGAAACTTCCGTTCTATCTGTGGACGCGCGAGGCCGTGGCCCAGCTGATTCAACGGGAATACGGGATCGAGGTGTCGCTCGTTACCGTGGGGCGTTACCTGAAGCGCTGGGGCCTCAGTCCACAGAAACCGGTACGGCGTGCCTACGAGAGAAACGATGCCGCCATCGCCCACTGGTTGAAGCGGGAATACCCAGCGATTGCCCGTCAGGTGAAACGCGAAAAGGCTGTGATTTACTGGGGGGATGAGATGGGATTGCGCAGCGACCACGTGAGCGGCACGTGCTATGCCCCCGTCGGGCAAACCCCGGTAGTGCGGGCTACCGGACAGCGCTTTGGCTGCAACATGATCTCGGCGATCACCAATAAGGGCGCCTTGGCCTTCATGGTGTTTCAGGGAAAGTTCAAGGCCCCCGTCTTTGTGGCGTTCTTGCAGCGGCTGCTGAAGCAGATCCCGGGTCGCATCTGTCTGATCGTGGATGGGCATCCGGTCCACCGCTCCGGCGACGTTCGGTATTTTGGGGAACAACACTCAAAGCGGCTGCGGCTCATCCGGATGCCGGGCTACTGTCCGGAACTGAACCCCGATGAGCTTCTCAACCAGGACGTCAAAACCAATGGCCTCGGCAAGAGCCGACCGACCAACCGGACTGAACTCGTGGCCACCGTGCGCAGCCATCTACACCGACGCCAGAAGCAGCCGCAGGTGATCAGGAGTCTGTTTCAGGAGAAGCATGTTCGCTATGCGGCCTGAGAAAGTACGCACTATTTTGTGGTCGGCTCAGTAATACGGTCTTGGGTTGTAAGAACGAGGGTCTGCCGATCTTGCTGACGAAAGGAACGGCCCCTTATCGCCGCGCCTTCTCTAGGAGGGCCCGAAGCGACCGGCGCCTTCTACGCGGATGAACGGGGCCCCTCAGCACAGTCCTTGCGGCGGGGCGCGTGGGTTGTGCCGAGGCGCCCACCCGTACGCGCGGGGGCGCGCAGGACTTTGGGGCTACGATGGGTTTGCTTTAAGCGAGGCCTGCCCGCGCTATGATAGGATATGCACGGCTACGAGCGTTGCATTGCCCACATCGACATGGATGCGTTCTACGCCTCTGTCGAGCTCCTACGCTACCCGGATCTTCGGGGCATACCGCTCGTGGTGGGGGGGCGCCGGGCCGAGGCTGCAGGACCTGGGATGCCCCCGCTGCGACGCCTGCGGGATTATCAGGGCCGGGGGGTCGTTACGACCGCGACCTACGAGGCGCGGGCCTTGGGCGTCCACTCGGGAATGAGTCTCATGCGGGCCGGACGCTACGCGCCCGCGGCCTTGCTTCTGGCACCGGATTTTCTCGCCTATCGCCACTACTCCGCCCTGTTCAAAGAGAGTGTGCGCGCGATCGCCCCGCACATGGAGGACAGGGGTATCGACGAGGTCTATCTCGACCTGAGCGAGGCGGCCGGGGAGCCGCGGGTCATAGGACAACAGATAAAGGCCGCCGTGCGCGCAGCCACGGGTTTGTCCTGCTCCGTCGGTCTTGCCGGCAACAAGTTTCTGGCCAAGATCGCCTCCGATCTCGATAAGCCCGACGGTCTCACAGTCCTCGGTCCAGAAGACATCCCCACCCGCGTGTGGCCGCTCGATGTGGCCAAGATCAACGGGGTCGGGCCCAAGGCCGCCGCCAAGCTTCGTGGGCTCGGCATTGCGACCATCGGTGAATTGGCGCAAACGCGCCGTGAGCTACTCGATGACGCCTTTGGTCAACGTCTTGCCGGATGGCTCAAGGACGTGGCGCATGGTGTCGATCACCGGATGGTGGTGACATGCCAAGCGCCCAAATCCTTGAGCCGCGAGACGACCTTCGATCGGGACCTCCATGCTCGGCACGACCGGGTGCAATTGGCCGCAACTTTGGCGAATCTATGCGAACGCCTGAGCGAGGATCTCGCAAAAAAACGAAGCGCGGCGCGGACCATAGGGGTCAAGCTGCGTTACAGCGACTTTCAGACCGTCACCCGGGACACGACCCAGGCCGTGCCCCTACGCCGGGCCTGCGACATCCTCGTTGCAGCCCGCGAATGTCTGCGCCGCGTCCCGTTGGATCAGCGCCTACGCCTCTTAGGCGTGCGCGCCACGGGCCTTACACCAACGGGCACAAGCGCCCTAGAGCCGGCCCAGGGGGAGTTGCCGTTCTCCTAAGGTGCTGAAGGGGCGGCGTCGGACTCAGGCGTGATGGCGGGCCGACAGCCACTGCACGAGTTCGGGCACAGTCATGGGGCTTGCCACGAACGTCCCTTCTACGTAATCGCACGAGAGCGCCTGCAAGGTCTCCGCCGCGGCCGCACTCGTCACGCCTTCTGCAAGGGTGCGATAGTGGAGCCTGTGACACAGATCAATGAGGTCGCGGACGATCTCGCGGCCTTTGCCGGGACCACTCAACTCAGCGACGAGATCTGCATCGATCTTCACGATATCGAGCGGCAGGGTATCAAGGGAGCCAAGCACCGCGCGGTCGGTCCCGTAACCCGAAACCGCGACCCGGCCGCCGAGCGCACGGAGTCGGTCGAGAAAACGGAGGGCGCGTGGGACATCCGCGACCAGGAGTTCGAGCGGCAGCTCGACTATAAGGAAGGAGGCGTCTAGGGCCTGCAGGCATTCCAGGAAGGCGTCGGCAAAATCCGGGTCCTGCCAGTGCGCGGCAGCGAGACCCAGAAGGAGCGCCGGCCGCGCAGGCCCGGCGGCCAGCGCGGCCACATCGGCGATGGCGCGCTCGAAGAGACGTAAGGTAAAGGGGATCAAGGCGCCCTTCTGCGCGATCATCAGCAGTAAATCGGCCGACGCCACGAACTCCGGCCGCGGTTCCTGCCACGCAGGAATGATCTCCACGGCGACCACCGTTCCATCGGCCAGCCCGACGACGGGACGGTAATGGGGTACGAAACCCTCGGCGAGCAGCCCGGCCTGGGCGCCCCGCTCGAGGGCCGCCAGCACGGGGTTGGCAGTACCTGACGCCTCGATGAGGGCATCATATATCCGAAACCCCTGCCCATGGCGCTTGGCCCAGTACATCGCCATATCCGCCCGGCGCAGCAAGAGGGCGGCATCGATCCCGTGGTCCGGAAACAAGGCGGCACCTATGCTTGCCCCCACGCTACCGCTTCCCGCGGCAAGGGCGATCGGAGGCGCGAGCGCGTCTTGAATCTTAGCGGCAACCGCCAGTAACGCTGCCTCGCCGCCGCGCAGGCTTGGCAAGAGCAGGGCAAACTCATCACCCCCGAAACGCGCAACTACGTCGGAGGCCCGTACCGCTTGGGTGAGGCGGCGGCCTACCACCCGCAACACCTCGTCACCGGCGGCGTGGCCATAGCGGTCGTTGATCGCCTTGAACTCGTTCAGATCGAGCGCCAGCACCGCAAAACTCTCCTGGGTGGCCTGGGCGTGGCGTAAGGTGCGATCGAGGTCGCGCGCGAACTGGATGCGATTGGGTAGGCCACAGAGCGGGTCGTACAGGGCCAAGTGTTGTAGGGCCTTGTTCGCCGCAGCCAGCTCCTCGGTGCGTTGCGCGACATGAAGCTCGAGATTGGCAGTAAGCTCTTTCAGCGCCTTATCCTGGCGCAGGCGCTCATCCATCTCCTCGCGCAGACGTCGGGACATCGTATTGAAGGCGACGAGGGCCCGGCTCACCTCGTCGCGCCCAGTCACCGGCGCCTGAAAGCCGAGGTGTCCCGCGCCCACCTGGCTTGCCGCATCCTCCAGAACCTTCAGTTTGCGCGCCAGATAGGTCCCGAAGTAAAACCCGAAGAAAACGGCGAGCTCGATCTCGATGAAGGCCACGCCCTCCATATGGACGCGCGCTTGCGCCAGACGACGTGCAAGTGGCGCAAGCGACACGGCGAGATCCACGCGGCCATAGCGAACACCCGCCACGGTGATGGGTGCCGTCACCCCAAAGGATCCCGCATGGCCGGGGGTACGCCAATAACCTTTATGGAAGATCAGGCGGTGTCCGCGCGCCGCGCCCTGCACGAGCACCTTGCCGTGCCGGTTAAGAATCCGTACCGCGGTAATCCCGGGATTGGTGAGGGCCTCTTTTATGATCGCCTCCAGGCCGCCGAGGTCTTGGGCGAGAACCCCGTTCTCCGCCGCCGAGGCCAGTAGGGCCGCCTCAGTGCGCGCATGAGCGCGAACACGGGCCCGTCCTAGGTGGCTAAAAAACGTGATCGTGGTCGCGGTAATGATCGCCAGGAACAAGGCATCGAGTGCCGCCAAGGCGAGGATGATCTTGGCGCGAAAGGACATGGCCTTAAGATCCGGCGCTCGGGATGAGGAGACGCCATTGCCGTATCACGTCGTAGTCCCGGTCATGCGCCACCACGAAGGCCCTGAGACCCAGGCGGGCAAGATCCGCGCGGCCTTGCCCGGTCCGTGCCAGGGCCAGGAAGGCAGTACGTAGCCGCTGGACGATCGCACGAGGGATATCGGAGCGCGCTGCGAGCGGATGCGGGGGCAAGGGTGGCCCGGTCCACAAGATTCGGAGCTGATCGCGCACCGGCGCCGGGAAATCACGAAAGGTCTGCACAACCCCGCCCCCGGCCCGGTAGAGCCCTTCCGCCACCGCCCGGTAGACCGAGCCATGAGACGCGACATAGACCGGGCGGATCGGGATGTGATCGCGCGCGAGCAGCGCCTGGGGCAGCATACTGGCAGCGAGCGATCCCGGAGCCGGAAAGGCAACGCGATGACCCGCAAGGGCGGCGAGGGTACCTAAGCGGCTATCGCGCCGCACGACAATGACTGACCGCAAATGTCCATCGCCCCGCAGAAAGGCCGTATAGCCTTTCTGTCTGTGTGCCAATAGGTACTGATAGGGATTGAGGTAGGCGATATCGTAAGCGCCACGATAGAGCCGACGCTCGAAGGTCGGTATGTTCTTTGCGGTCTCGAACTCGAGCCGTAGCCCCGCCGCACGGCCGACACTTTGCAAAACCGGCGTCCATGCCAGGGCGAGCGCGAGCGCCGAGCGCTGGGGCACGACCCCCACGGTAAGCGTCAGACGATGGCCCCACGCGACCCCGGGGGCGAGGACCGCCATGAGCGTGAGCACGCGGACGCCGTGGCCCCTGTGGGCGGTTGACGCGACGCCTTTCGTGCGTAAGACCCATCGCACCATGAATTGGCAACTACCCCCCACGGGTCCGCCCGCCTTGGGCACGCCGCACCCGTCTGTCATCGGTTTTTGTAAGTGTAGCAGTCCCGGGGCCCGGGGATGCGCACTGGCCGATTGGCAAAGACCTGCTAAGGTTAGCGCATAAGCGCTAAACGCGCATCCACGAATCTCTTGAGCCTGAGGAAAGACACTAATGAAACGCGATTACATGTTAGGGACGCTGTGCGTGGTGGCGGCAATGGGGGGGGCCGCGCCGGCCTGGGCGAGCCCTGTGAGCGCCAAGCCCTATGTGTTTGTCGCAGCACCGCGCGAGAACCGGGCCCGCGGCGAGCGGGATTACGGCCCGGTCGCGGCCTTCCTGACCAAGGTGCTGCACCATAAGGTCGTCTACAAGCATCCGGATGGGTGGCTCACCTATGAATTGTGGATATGGAAGGATCACGCCGATATCTATTTCGATGGCCCGCAGTTTGTCGCTTGGCGACTCCATAATCTGCATCAGACCCTGGGCCCACGGATTCCGCAGCCCCAGGATTGGCGTTTGTACACCTGGAAGGGCTCACCGATAAAGACAGTGGCGCAGGCCGGGGAGGGAACCATGCTGTGCGCGCCGCCCGTGCCGAACTTCGGCACGCTCTGGGTATCGGGGCTCTTTCCGAACCTGGCGCGGCAACCCTACATTCGCAACATGCACGGCTGGAAATCGATCTTTGCCGCGGTCACCGACCATAGCTGCATGACCGGCATAGGTCCACGACTTACCATCCATTACCTTGATCCCCATCAAGAAAAAATCACTGTCCTTAAAAGGAGCCGCCATTTCCCCAATCAGGCCTTCACGATCAGCGCCAAGTTGCCACGCTCCGTGCGCCATGCGATCGTCCGCGCGCTCTTGAGTCCGGCGGGAGAAAAAGCGATGATGCGACTGCGCAAACGTTTCGCGCACGGCCGAAGGCTCGTTCCCGGGCAGGTCGCGCAATATAACGGCGTGGACGTGGGTCTTGATGCGCAATGGGGTACGGTGTATGCGAGCGGTATACATCGCTACCTCAAACAAGACGCCAAGAAAGAAGGGTTTGCGGTCGCTCAATAGCTCGGCCCCAGACCTTTAGGCAATCATCACCTTAAGGATAGACGATGACTCAAAATATATGGAAATCCCTTCTGGGAGGAATGCTTTTAAGTACCGCCATGAGCTGCGCCTACGCGCGCGGCATACCACAGATCCCGGGCGCCCCGGTGATTCACGGGCATCCGGTCGTAAATACACCCAAGATGCTTATGTGGCCGCGCAACGCCAAGCCGGCGGCTGCGGATCTCACCGATCCGACGGCTGACCTCCTGTTCGATCTGCATGGGAGCATACAGGGTCGTGCCTGTCGGAACGTAGGCCTTGTCGTCTCGACCGAGGGCAATTATCACATGGCCCTCGATACGCTCTGGCACACGGTTGTTTTGCCGCGTTACGGCAAGACGATAGGGAGCTGGTATTACACGACGAGTCCGCCTGTCGCCATGCCGCAACTGGCCCACCATGACGACCTGAGTTTCGGTAACTTCTATCTGCATTGCCGCCCGAGTGTCGCAATCGCCGCCCCGCGACTCATTCATAAACTCGAGGCGCACGGCTTTACCGAGGGCAAGCCGATTGCGCTCATGCGCAGCCGCGGCAATGTCCTGCTCGTGAAATACGGCAACCCCAAGCACATTCACAGCATATGGGACCTAGGGCGCCCCGATATCCATCTGGTGACACCAAACCCTTACAACGAGCCAGGGGCGTTCCTGAACTATGCGACCTCGATCTATGAGATTGCAAAACACGACCCGCATCCGCCGCGCGGTTGGAACGCAAACCGCCTGTTCAACGCGATCTTCAATAGCCACGTGAAAGACAAGTGGCTGATCGGCGCGCGCATCCATCACCGCGATGAGCCATGGTCGGTCGCCTATGGCAAGGCCGATGTCGCCGTCATCATGTATCAACTCGGGAAATACACCAAGGCGGTATTCCCCCATCTGTTTACGATCGTGCCGCTTGGAGGGACCGTTTCCAATCCTCGGCCGCTACCCGGCAACGAGACCGACACGACCTACCTGATCCGCGTGAAAGGGCATTTCACCGCCCGCCAGCGGGCGGCACGCCGCGACTTCATAAGAAGCCTTGAGTCGCGCGCGTTTACACGCATCCTGGAGCGTGACGGGCTGAGCCGACCGTAGACGAGGCAGGGATGGGGGCGCAGGCCACCCATCAGGCGCACCGGCCGTTTATCCATGCGGCTTGTGCGCCTTTTTTTGTGTCGACAGTCCTGCCTTGCTTAAGCCCTCGTCTCTCCTTAAAGTAAGCGGCTTCCTCACAGATTCAGAGACCGCCCGATGACCCTTGAGAGCGCAAGCCAAAGCGCGCCCGATTTCTGCACCGGAATGCACTCCTTTGGGGCCCTGTGGCCCGATTTCACAACCCACGGCGCACAGCCTGTGATCGCACCCGGCGAGCGCGCGATAAAAGACGCACAGGACCGGACTGCCGCCTACCAGACGCTGCTCATGGCCGACGCCTTGCGCTATGTGACCCTCCAGATGTGCGCAGCGAAGGCCTCCGGGCACCCTGGCGGATTTGCCTCGAGTGCGGACGTGTACGCGGCGCTCGTGATGCTAGGTCACACGCACATCGTGACCGAGGTCGGCCATCACGCCCCCGGCTTTTACAGCGCGATGTTTCTCGATAAATCCCTCGAGAGGATCGGCATCCGGACTATGAGCGACCTCATGAGCCGGTTTCGCGAGCACGATGGGCTACTGGGCCACCTGTCCGGGGCGATCCCGGGAATACTGGCGCCGGCCGGCCCCTTGGGTCAGGGACAGCATTTCGCGATGGCAGGCGCTTTGCTGCACCCCAACGTCCTGTTCCCGGTAACCATAGGCGACGGCGGCCTGGGCGAACCCTACGTATTGAGCGCGATCAAACATTTCCATACGAGCTACCCGACGGTGACCAACTTCCTGCCGACGCTCATCTGGAATGGTTATAGCCAGGAGCATCACTCGATGGTCTCGGGGCTCACCAACGATGAGATGCGCCGCTATTTCGAAGCCCATGGCTTCGCGCGCGTGATCTTGGTAGACGCCAAGGAATTCGATGACGCCGGACAACCAGGCGCCTACGTGGACTCGACCCGCTTTTCCCTGCCCCAGCGCCTCGCATTCGCACAGGCGGTGCTCGTAGCCACCGACCAGGCGGCACGGGCCGCCCAAGGTGGGACACTGACCGCTCTTATCATCAAGCAGTTGAAGGGAGCCGGGGTTCACGCCCACGGCGCCAAGTCGCACAACCTGTACCCCGGAGACACACTGGATAAGCCGCAGATCGCCGCAAGCCTCGCGGCCCGGGCGCTTGCGCCCGCGGCCTGGGCCTTGGTGCGGGAGAACTTCGTGCGCGCCGGCGGGGGACCGGCGGCTGACACGGTCGCGACCGAACGGGTCTTTGCGCTCACAGAGCTTGGCGCATTTCCGGCCAAGGACTACCCGCGCGCCGAAAAGGCGATCCCATCGACGGCGGTGGGCGCGCTGGTTGCATGGCTGGGGGGACAAGATAAGCGCTTTGTCGTCAGCAATGCCGACGGCAACGAGGCCTCGGGACTCAAGAACATCAACGATGCCTTAAAGATCCGGCATCCGACCGTAGACGCCCTCTACAACCAGGAGCCGCATGGCCAAGTCTATGAACCCTTGAGCGAGGACGCCTGCGCGGGCCTGGCCGCGGGCCTTGCGCTCTTCGGCGGCCGCAGCCTCTGGCTTTCCTATGAATCGTTTGCGATCAATGGCTGGCCGATCTATCAAACCGTAACCCAGGCCATGGCTGAGCTGCGCCGACGGACGCCCTCCGCGGTCTGCCTCTTTACGGCCGGCGCACTCGAGCAAGGCCGTAACGGCTGGACTCACCAACGCCCGGAGATCGAGAATTATATTGCCGCGCAGATGCGCAACGGGAACGTCTATCTGCTGTTTCCGCCCGACGCCAATGCCGCGCAGGCCGCTTATGAATATGCGGCGACGAGTTGGAACAAGGGCATGGCCATCATTGCCTCAAAGAGCGCCTTGCCCGTCTATATGAGCCTCGAGGAGGCGCGTCGCGGGGTACGTACGGGGGCTGCGGTCCTCTATGAGGGACCTGCCGGGAATCGGGGTCAGGTCGTCCTGGCCGCAGCCGGTGACATGATCTTTTTACCAGTATTTGCCGCCAAGGATATGCTCGAGGCTCAGGGCTTTGGCGTTCGCATCGTGGCCGTGATCAACCCCCGGCAGCTTTATCGGCCCCAGGACGTGGCCGCCACGACCGTGGCGGAACCCGATACGGGCTTCATGGATGAGGCGCAATTTGCGCGGATGTTTGCAGGCGACCGCCTGCTCGCCATCACCGGCGGTCCGCCGGGGCCCCTGGAGCCCGTGCTAAACCGCAGCCGCGCACCCCTGCGCGCCACCTTGGCCTGGAAACGCGGAGACACGACCGCTCAGCCGTCCGAGCTCCTGGAGTTAAATGGCCTGAGCGCTTCCGCCATCGTCGCTCAGGTCCTGGCGCTCTAAGGGGGCACCATGACCACACCGCACCGGGCGGCCTTGAAGATCGTAGTCCTAGACGACGATCCGACGGGCGCACAGACCGTGCATTCGTGCCCCCTGCTCTTGCGCTGGGACACGTCGGCGTTGAAGGCCGCCTTGCAGGCCCCGGCAGGACTTTTCTTTATCCTGACCAACACCCGCAGCATGGCCGCCGACGATGCTGCCCGGACGGTCCGGGAGGTCTGTCGCAACCTGCGTACCGCCTTGCAGGAGCTCGCGGCCGAAGGCGTCGTCATCCATCCGATCTATGTAAGTCGGTCCGACTCGACGCTGCGCGGCCATTATCCCATCGAGACCGACGTGATGGCGGCAGAGCTTGGGCCCTTCGATGCGCATTTTCTGGTGCCGGCCTTCTTCGAGGGCGGGCGCATCACTCGGGGCGCGCAGCATTACATACTGATGGACGGCGTCCCGGTCCCCGTTCACGAAACGGAGTTTGCCCGCGATACGGTATTCGGCTACCGCCACAGTTACCTTCCCGACTACGTGGAGGAGAAAACAGCCGGGCGTATCCGGGCCGCCGATGTCGTCCATCTGTCCTTAGCGGAGATCCGTAGCGGATGTGCCGGGCAGCTGCAGGCCCTGTCCGGAAATATCTGCTGCGTCGTCGACGCTATCCAACAGACTGATCTCGACGGCTTTTGCCGGGATCTGCGCATTGCCGCAGGTGCCGGGAAGCGCTTTCTGTTTCGCAGTGCCGCAAGCCTGCTCACCTCGCTCGCCGCGCTCCCGCCCCAACCGCTGCCGGCCGAGGCCATGTCCACCTACGCCCAGAGTGCAGCCGGCGTCGTGCTGGTCGGTTCCCATGTCCGCAAGACCACTGAGCAACTGGTATTACTGTTGCGCGAACCGGGGGTCTGGGGTGTCGAGATCGACGTGGACCACGTCACCGACCCAGACAGCGAGGCGCGCGTGCAGACGATTTTAAAAGAGGTCTCAGCGGCGCAGGCGGCACACAAGACCGTCGCGCTCTACACGAGCCGGTCCGAACGCCAATTCCCCGACACCGCCGCGCGGCTGAGCTTCGGGGCGGCGGTGTCGGCCTTCCTCATGCGTGTCGTACGCGGCTTGCCCCGGAGCATAGGGTTTTTGATCAGCAAGGGCGGGATCACCTCTAACGATGTGCTGAGCGTAGGTCTGGCCCTTGCAAGCTGCGAGGTGGTCGGACAGATACTGCCCGGCTGTTCCGTCGTTCTGTGCCCAGATGACCATCCGCGCCACCCGGCCATGCCCGTCGTGATCTTTCCCGGCAACGTGGGCGACGCGGAGGCCTTGCGGACCGTCTTTCGCCGCATGACCGCGCGCTACTGATCCTTCACAGCTCGTCATTCACCCACCCACCCCTAAAGGGCCCGGAACCGGCGCGTGCCCGATGGGCGGCTGGCCCGCCCAGGGACAGGTTATGGGCGGTATTGATGAGCCCTACGTGTGAGAAGGCCTGCGGAAAGTTGCCGACCAGACGCCGTTGCTTGGTGTCGTACTCCTCGGCGAGCAGCCCCACATCATTGGCGACCCCGGCGACCCGCTCGAACACGGCGCAGGCCTTGGCCTTGTCACCATGGAGCGCGTAGTTGTCGGCCAACCAAAACGTACAGGCCAAAAACGCCCCCTCGCCCGCATCCAGGCCGTCCTGGCCATCCGGCGTATAACGTCGCACAAAGCCATCACTCACGAGCTCGCGCTCGATCGCGCGCACCGTGTTAACCACGCGTTCATCGTGGGCTGGCAAAAAACCTACCAGCGCCAGCAGGAGCGCGGAGGCGTCGAGCTTGTCGCTGCCATAGCTTTGCACGAAAGACTGTTTCTTCTCGTCATAGCCGTTCTGGCATACCTGGTCGTGTATGCGCTGGCGCAGGGCACGCCAGCGGTCCACCGGACCCTCTTGGCCGAAGTTTTCGACCGCCTTGACCGCGCGGTCGGCCGCCACCCAGGCCATGACCTGAGAAAAGACGTGGGGCCGGTTCGGACCGCGCTCTTCCCATAGCCCGGCGTCCGGCTGGTCCCAGCCTCCTTCCAAAAAATCCATGAGACCGCACTGAATGCCCCAACTGTTCTGGTCGTCGTGAAAACCCTGGCTACGGCTGAGGTGCAGGGCGTCCATCACCTCGCCATAGACGTCGATCTGGCACTGCTTGTAGGCGGCGTTACCCAAACGCACCGGCCGGCTGTGCGCGTAGCCTGGCAACCATGGGGCCTCGCGTTCTTCCAAAGAGCGCTCACCGCCCAGCCCGTACATGATCTGGATGCGTCCCGGCTGCCCCGCCACCGCCCGGCACAACCAGTCGCGCCAAGCGCGCGCCTCCTTGCGGAACCCCGCAAGACCCAGGGCGTACAAGGTGAATGTGGCGTCACGTAACCAGCAATAGCGGTAGTCCCAGTTGCGGGGGCCGCCCAGATCCTCCGGCAAGGACGTCGTCGCCGCCGCCACAATTCCGCCCGTAGGGTTGAAGGTGAGGGCCTTGAGCGTGAGCGCAGAACGCCGCACCAGGGGGGCGTAAGGACCCTCCTTGGGCATATGGCGGGCCCACTCGGTCCAAAAGGCCTCTGTTTGGGCCAAGGCCTGCTCCGGATCACGCCGCTTGGGTTCCGGGCGATACGAGGCACTGCGGGTGAGCACGAATGCCGCCTGTTGTCCCGCCGCCACCGTGAACGCGGCGTGGACCTCGCCGCCGGTCCGCACGAGCGGGCAGGGGGCATAGAGGAAATAGGCGTCGGGCCCGGCAAAGGCGTGCAGCCGGGATTCGTCGATCTGGACCCAGGGCAGCACCGACCCGTACTCGAGCCGCAGCCGCAGGGCGAGACGCATAGGCACTACGCCGGCCCGACCGTATAGAACGCGGATCACGTCGGTGACGCCGCCTGAGCGCGGCGAGGGCATGAAGTCGACGAGATCGACAGCGCCATCGTCAGTCTCGAAACGGGTCTCAAGCACCAGGGTGTCTTCGCGATAGCGGCGCACCACCCGGCGCACCCCGCCTGCGGGGCTCAGCAAAAAGCGGCCGTGGTCCTCCGTACCGAGCAGGCCCGCAAGGCAGGCCGGGGAGCTGAACGTAGGGACGCATAACCAGTCGATCGAGCCGTCGCGGGCCACCAAGGCGGCCGTATGGGTATTGCCGATCACGGCGTAGTCTTCTATCGGTGCACTCATAGGCTCCGAGTCTCAAGGGGGCGATGGCGAGGTGCCGCGGCCCCCATCATACGAACGGCGGGACGGCCCCGCATCCGCCCCGCGCAGGGTGGGGCCCGCAGCCGTACTTGCGCCGAGGCCTGGTTTTCCTTATAGTGCGGCGTCTTTGCATCCGAATACGCCCCTTGGCGAGGCGCACCATGAAAGCCGATATCCATCCAGAATACCGAACCATAACCGTTACCTGTGCTTGCGGGAACGTCTTCAAGACCGGCTCCACCCTGGCTCACGATCTGGCCGTCGAGGTGTGCTCGGTCTGCCACCCGTTCTATACGGGCAAGCAGAAGATCGTGGATAGCACAGGGCGCGTCGAGAAGTTCCGTCAGAAGTACGGCCTGCGCAAGTAGGCGGTCTTCGGCGTATGACCGATAAGACACGGGAGGCGGCGCTCGCCTATCACGCGGCGCATCCACCCGGAAAGATCGCGATCACCGCCACGAAGCCCTGCGATACGCAAGGCGAGTTGGCGCTCGCGTATACCCCAGGGGTCGCCGAGCCCGTGCGCGCGATCGCCGCAGACCCTGAAGACGCCTACCGTTACACCGCCAAAGGCAATCTCGTAGCCGTCGTAAGCGATGGGACCGCGGTGCTCGGTCTTGGCAATGTCGGGGCGCTCGCATCCAAGCCCGTGCTCGAGGGCAAGGCCGTGCTCTTTAAGCGCTTCGCGGATATCGATGTCTTCGATCTCGAGATCGACGCCCCGGACCCGGAGCAGTTCATTGAGATCGTTGCCGCGCTGGCACCCACCTTCGGCGGCATCAACCTCGAAGATATCGCGGCGCCGGCCTGCTTTGCGATCGAAAAGGCCCTGCGCGAACGGCTGTCCATCCCGGTATTTCACGACGACCAGCACGGTACCGCCGTGATCGTCTGCGCGGGCCTCCTAAACGCCCTCGAACTGCAAGGCAAGTCCCTGCCGGGCGCGCGCATCGTCTGTCTGGGCGCCGGCGCGGCCGGTCTCACCTCCATGCGGCTGCTCATGCGGCTGGGGGCGCGGCGCGAAAACATCAGCCTCGTGGATAGTCGCGGGGTGATCCATAGTGAACGCACCGACCTAAACGACTACAAACGCGAATTCGCTCATGTGACGACCTTGCGCACGCTGCGCGATGCCATGGCGGGGGCGGATGTGTTCGTTGGGGTCGCGGCAGCGGGACTCGTCGATGCCGCCATGGTGCAAAGCATGGCGGCGCGCCCGATCGTGTTCGCCTTGGCAAATCCGGTGCCGGAAATCCTGCCGGAACAGGCGCACGCCGCCCGTCCCGACCTCGTAATGGCCACCGGGCGCTCCGACTACCCCAATCAGATCAATAACGTCCTGGGCTTCCCGTTCATCTTTCGGGGAGCGCTTGACGTACGCGCGCGGCAGATCAACGAGGCCATGCAGCTCGCCGCCGTCCATGCCCTAAGCGCCCTCGGGCGGCTACCGGTGCCGGCGGAGGTCCTCAAGGCCTACCGGCTGGAGCGGCTCGAGTACGGCCCGGATTATTTCATACCGAAACCCCTCGATCCGCGTCTCCGGGACTGGGTGCCACCGGCGGTCGCGCGCGCCGCGATCGCAAGCGGCGTGGCCAAGGCCCCCTATCCCCGCCATTACCCCGCAGACGCCGGCGCGCGGACTTAAATCGGGTTCCAAACGTCTATACTTTAAGTATGAAGGTCAGACGGCCGCGGGGGCCCGGAATGAAGAAGATCTGTGTCGTGGGTAGTGGCCCTATCGGGGAAAGTACGGCGCAGATCCTCGCCCAGCGGGAGCTTTGCCAGGAGATCGTGTTGATAGCCAACCACGAGGATCTCGTGGAAGCAGCCGTCGTCGATCTGCTCCAGAGCGCAGCCCTTTTGGGCTTTGATACGCGCGTACGGGGCAGCACGGACATGAATGCGGTGGTCGGTGCCGACGCGGTCATCATTTCCGCCGGCACTCCCGAGCCCGCTCGCCTCGAGACCGACCCGGCCATCGACGCTAGCGCCGGGCTCGTAGCGGCCGCGGCGCGGGCGGCGGGCGCCCTGGCCCCAGAGGCGCTCCTCCTCGTGGTTAGCGATCCGGCCCCCCTCATGACCCATATCGCCTGGCACCAGAGTGGGCTCGAACGAGAACGGGTGATAGGGGTAGCGGGCGCGCTCGACGCGGCGCGGATGGCAAGCCTCATCGCCATCGAGGCCGGACTCTCGGTGCGCGACGTACGGGCGCTAGTCATGGGCCGCTATGGCGATACGGTGTTACCGCTCCCCCGCTACAGCACGATAAGTGGCATACCGGTAAGCGAGTTCCTGAGCGAGGCCGCCATCGAGCGGGTGCTGCGGCGTATGCGCCAGGGGACGGTCCTGCCCCATAGGGCCATCGGGAACTCGGTAGCACCCGCAGAGGCAGTCGTGGCACTCATAGATGCCGTCGCCCGCAATCGGTCTCGGATCCTGCCCGCCGTATGCGTCCTGGACGGCGAGTATGGCGAGACCGGCGTCGCGCTGGATGTGCCCGCGGTCATAGGGGGCCAAGGTATCGAGAAGATCGTGGAGCTGCCGCTAAACGTCGCCGAACAACAGGCCTTGCATGCGTCTGCTGGAGCGGTCCGCGCGGATCTCGCACGCCTGCCCCCGCCCTATCGATCGCCGTGAGGGCGTTTGCCGCCCCGCGGACGGTCCGCGACTATGTCTTGTATGGGGAACGCAGGCTTCGCGCGGCGCGCGTGGGCTTTGGCCACGGCACCGACAACGCCCGCGATGAGGCGGCCTGGCTCGTCGCCGGGGCCTTGGGTATCGCGCCCCAGGCCTTGGCGGCACACCTCGCGCGCCGCCCCGACCGGGGGGCCGCCGCGCGCATCCGCGCCCTGTTGGCCGCCCGTATCCGCACCCGCCAACCGCTTGCCTATCTACTGCACGAGGCCTGGTTTGCAGGCCGCGCCTACTATATCGACCCGCGCGCCATCGTTCCCCGCTCCTTGATCGGTGAGTTCCTCGCCCCCGGCGCACCATCGCCGCTTGCCGATCCTGAGATAAGCACCGTGCTCGACTTGTGTACCGGTAGTGGGGCGCTGGCGATCGCGGCCGCCTACGCCTTCCCCGCGGCCCGGGTCGACGCCGTCGACTTGTCGGCCGACGCCCTGGCGGTGGCCGCTCGCAATGTCCGCCGCCATGGGCTCGCCGCGCGCGTAAACCTGATCCAGAGCGACCTTTTTACGGCGCTGGCCGGTCGCCGCTACGATCTCATTCTAAGCAACCCCCCCTACGTCCCGCGCGCGGACATGGCCGCCCTCCCTCGCGAATATCGCGCCGAACCGGCGCTGGCGCTGGTCGCGGGCGACGATGGCCTGGCGCTCGCCCTACCCATTCTGCGCACAGCCCCCCACCACCTGACCGCAGACGGCCGTCTGGTCCTGGAGCTCGGTGCGACGCGCGCCGCGCTCGAGTCGCGGTTTCCCGACCAGGCCTTCTTGTGGCTTTCGACGGTGGGTGATGAGTCCGTGGGGTATTGGCACCGCGACGACCTGCTCGCCTGGGCGCAGCAAACCCGCCGTTAAACCGAGCGTGGTCCGGAAATACGCCGGCTCCGGCGGACCATCAGCGTGCCCGACAGGGGCCGCTACGGTGGCCCGTGAACGCCTGATGTTCCCGCAAAGTGCCAAGCGGGGTGTTCATGGCGATGCGGGCCTCACCCCGGAAACTGCGCCGATCCGGGGCTAGGCGCAGGCGCACTAAGATCGCCGCGGCCACGGTCCCACGCCCGCCGGGGGCTGCGAGTTGGCAGCGTTCGCGTAAGACGACGACCGCACCCTGTACGACGAGGGGGCCTACGATGCGACAGCGCCCCCCTTCGTGACGGAGGATGTCGCGGATCCGTACGCGACCATCCGGCAGACAAGTCGAATAATGGAGCGGGGCCACCGGCCCCAGGGTTCGCAGCCGCCACTCGCCGGGCGCGACCTGCAATTGCCCGGCGCAGCCGGCCGCATAAAGGGCGGCCGCCGTCCCCAGGATCAAGACCCACGCCTTACGATCAAGCATAACAACGCCCCTCCACGCGCCGCGACCGCCGCCGGCCATCGCTATGACGGCCGCTTACCCTCATCACGGTCCTTGTAAAGCGCCTCTATCGCCGCCGCGTAGCGCGCCTCTATCCACTGACGCCGCACCTTCAAAGTCGGCGTCAAATAACCGTTTTCGGTAGTCCATGGGCCCGCCACCCGCAGCACGCGGCGGATACGGGTATAGCCGGGGAAGTTCCCAAGCTGGGCATTGGCGCGATCCCGCAGGATACGTTCATTGTCGATCGCGCTGACGGCAAGCAATGCGAGATCGCCCCGCCCCTCCCCGACCACCAGGGCCTGTTCGAAGGCGGTATCCGCTAGGATGGCCCGTTCGACATCGGCCGGCGCAACCTTCTCGCCGCTCGACAAGACGATGATGTCCTTGGCGCGACCGGTCACGTACAAAAGGCCGGCCGTGAGTCTCCCCAGATCCCCGGTATGAAAAAACCCGTCGGCGTCCAGCACCTCGGCACTGGCCTCCGGACGGTTCCAGTAACCAGCCATAACGTTCGGACCCTTGACGCAGATCTCCTCCTTTACGATGCGCACCTGCACATTGTCGAGGGGGCGTCCGACCGAGGCCAGGTCACGGTCGGCATAGCGGTTACAGCTGATCACAGGCGCGGTCTCGGTCAAACCATAGCCCTGCAAAAAATGCAGGCCGAGCCCGGAAAAAAATCCGAGCAGGGACTCCGAGGCCGGCGCGCCGCCGATAAAGACGTAGCGCAAACGACCCCCAAGGCGGCGGCGCACGGCGCGCCCCACCGTAAGGTTATAACAAAAGGCCTTGAGGGCGGTTCCCCACGATGCCCGCCTTTGGTGGACCTTAAACCCGAGCTCGGCGGCGCGCGTGACCCATCGCCAGCGCCGCGGCGCTCCTTGCAACTCATCTTGTAGGCGCGCGTAACTACGCTCGAAGATCTTTGGAACGCTCACAAGGATGGTCGGCCGCGCCGCCTGCAAGTCCGCGCCGAGCTCTGTTATGCCTCGCGAAAACACCGTGTGCGCGCCCATGGCGATCGCCACGTACTCGCCGACGGTGCGCTCGAGCATATGGGAGAGCGGCAGAAACGATAGGAAGCGATGGCGGCCGGCCGCTACCTCCGGGATCGCATCCAAGAGACCTTCGATATTGGCCAGCACATTGCCGTGGCTGAGCATCACACCCTTCGGACGCCCGGTGGTGCCCGAGGTGTACACGATGGTGGCGAGATCCTCACGCCCAACCGCGACCGGCGCAGGTCGGGGACCGGGGGCCGCGGCCAGCCAATGGGCGAAGGCCACAACCCCCCGCATCTCCTTCAATCCCACGATGCCGTCCAGGCCGCAGGCCAGTATCTCGGGGCTCGGCGCGCGATCGGTAAATAGCCAGCGGACGCCGGCATCGGTCAGACTATAGGCGATGTTATCGGGTCTATCATTGTAGAATAATGGAACTACGACGAGACCCAGGGATAACGCGGCCATGTCGCAGAAGACCCAGTGGGGCGCGTTATAGGCGCAGATCCCGATACGGTCACCGCGGCGCAGGCCGCTTGCGGCCAGGGCCGCGGCGATCTCCTCCACGGCCGCACCCGCCTCCTGCCAGGTGTAGTCTCGCCAGGTCCGGCCGTCATGTCCGGTGTAGGCGCGCGCACCAGGGCTCGCTGCGACCCGTGCCGCAAACAAATCGGCGAGACTGGCAAATGGGCGGCCCGCCACGATCACTTGGTCAACGCCAGATGGGGGAAGACCCCAACTTCGGACCACGCGGCATCCGGACTGAAACGGGCGCCGTGACGCCCGGTCAGTTCCTCGAGGCGGGCCCGCACCTCGGTCTTGCCCAACGCTTCGGCATAGGCAAGCGGTCCGCCCCGAAACGGGGCGAACCCGGTGCCGTAAACGAGGCCGATGTCGACGAGATCCGCATCGGCGACGAGCTGCAGACGGAGGCAACGCGCCGCCTCGTTGACGAGACGCATGATGAGGCGCTCGGCCACGGCCGGGTCCGGCGGGGGCCGGCGGAACGTCCAGGCGCGGCGCCGCGGGTAGGTGTAGAACCCGCGTCCCGACTTCTTGCCCAGCCATCCGGCGGCCACCTGGCGCGCGAGCAGTGAGGGCACCGGCAGGTCCAGCGCCGCCCCAAGATTTTGGGCCACCGCGAGGCAGGTATCGAGACCTATGATGTCGGCCAGGGTGATCGGGCCCATGGGCATCCCAAAGTCGGTCGCCGCGCGGTCGATCTCGGCGAGCGCCACCCCCTCCTCGGCGAGACTCATGGCCTCCAGCAGATAGGGCAGCAGGACCCGATTGACGAGGAAGCCGGGTGCGCTACGCACGACGATGGGCAAGCGGTCCAAGGCCACGGCCAGGCTACGCGCGGCAGCCAGGACCGGCGGGGCCGTGGCCGGCCCGGCAATGACCTCGATCAACGGCATCTTCGCGACCGGATTGAAGAAATGCAGACCGACCAGGCGCTCGGGGCGCGTCAGGACCGCGGCAAGTTCGTCCAAGGGAATACTCGAGGTGTTGGTTGCCATGATGGCATGAGCCGGAAGCCGCCCCTCGATCGCAGCCAACAAGGCACGCTTGGCATCCCGATCCTCGGGTATGGCCTCGATGACCAGATCCGCCCGGGTAAGACCCGCCCCTTTCCCGTCCAAAAACAGACGGTCGGCGGCAAAGACGGCCGCACGCGGCGGGAGACGCCGGGCGAACAAGGCATGGGCCCGGCGCAAGGCCGCGGCCAGGATTGCGGGCTCACGATCCTGGAGGCTTACGCTAAAACCCTTCAAGGCCGCCCAGGCCGCGATCTCGGCGCCCATGACGCCGGCCCCAATGACGTGGATGCGACGCACATCGTGGGGCTCAGCGCGCGCCTGCCGCTTCAACTCCTCGGACACCTCGAACAAGTGGACGAGGTGGCGACTGGCCGGGCTGACCAGCAGTTCGGCGCAAGACAAGGCCTCGGCCTCCAGGCCGGCCTGCCGACTCCACAACGAGAGGATACGGCAAGGTGCCGGGTAGTGACCGCAATCGACCTGGGTCTTCAACCGCCACGACCAGGCGGCGCCAACATAGGGCCGCAGCCACGGCACGGCCAGCGCGGCCGCCCACCACGGCGGCCGCGCCCGTGCCGGCACCTTGTGCAGATAGGTGCGGGCGGCGGTCACGATCTCTCGTTCGGGCACACAGTCGTCGACAAGCCCTAGGGCATGGGCGCGGCGTGGGGCGAGCGAGCGCCCACTCAGCATAAGCGATAAGGCGGCGACCGCGCCGATCACCGCGGGTAGCCGCACCGTTCCGCCAAAACCCGGATGGATGCCGAGCCGCACCTCCGGCAGGCCCAGCGTCGTGCGGTCATCGTCGCAGGCGATGCGATAGCTGCAGGCGAGAGCGAGTTCAAGGCCGCCCCCCAGACAGGGTCCGTGGATGGCGGCGACCGACGGGTAGGGGAGCCGGCTCAAGCGTGTGAGCACCATTTGCCCGGCGCGTGTGAGCTCGGCGGCCCGCGCCGCGTCGGGTATGTGCCGGAATTCATGGATGTCGGCGCCCACCGAGAAGCCCTCGGGTTTCCCGGAACGGATCACAAGGCCGCGCAGGGACCGGGTTTCGAGTGTCGCCAATAGCTGGTCGAGCTCGCCCAGGACCTCGCGTGACAAGACGTTCTGGCGCCGGCCGGGGACATCCAGGATGAGTTCGGCGATGTCCCCGGCCTCTTTCAGGGTCCAGCTGCAGGCCCTCATAGGCCACCCCCGCGGACCAGTAGGGCGCCACCCTGACCCCCGCCTATGCAAAGGGTCGCGAGTCCGAACGCGCCGGCCCGCAGCCGCCCGGAGCGGGCCAGATGCAAAACGAGCCGGGCGCCCGTGGCGCCGACCGGATGGCCGATCGCCACCGCCCCGCCTGCCGGGTTCAGGCAGGCGTCGTCGATGGGCCCGAGCGCCGCCGGCAGGTCCAGCTCATCGCGGGCATAATCGGCGCTGGCAAAGGCCGCCTGGCAGGCCAAGACCTGAGCGGCGAAGGCCTCGTTCAGTTCCACGTGAGCGAGATCGCTCGTACGGAGGCCATGGGCGGCCAGCAATCGGGCGGTCGCATGGACCGGTCCCAAACCCATTTGCGCGGGATCCACCCCAGCCCAGGCATGGTCGACGATCTCCGCCAGCACCGGCAGCCGCCAGCGCCTAACCGCGGCCTCGCTCGCGAGGATGAGCAAGGCCGCGCCGTCGCTGATCTGCGAGCTGTTGCCGGAGGTCACAGTGCCGTAGCCGCGATCGAAGACGGGGCGCAGCTGCGCGAGTCGGTCTGGGCGCGCATCGGGGCGCACCCCGTCGTCGTGCCCGTAAAACGCACCGCGCGGCTCGTAGGCGGTCTCGATCTCGTCTGCCAAAACCCCGTCCGCTTGCGCGGCGGCCGCGCGCCGATGGCTTTGCAGGGCATAGTCGTCTTGGGCCGCGCGCGTGATCGCGAACCGGTGCGCCAGGATTTCGGCGGTCTGGCCCATCGACAGGCCCGCGACCGGATCGCTTAAACCGAGCAACAGAGAAAAGACCGGCTTTAGGTAGCGCGGACGCAGCCCCGCCAGGGCGCGCAGGCGTTGCAGCCCGCCCTTGGCGCGGGACACGTCTGCGAGCCAGCGCGTCATCGGCAAGGCCCATTGTACGGGCGCGCGACTCATGGCCTCGGTGCCGCCGGCCAGCACCAGCTGGGCGCGGCCTGCGCTGATGCGGTCATAGGCGCTCGCCACGGCCTGCAGACCCGAACCGCAGTTACGCTGTACGGTGTGGGCCGGCACGCCAAAACCTGTGCCTAAGCGCAAACCCACGACGCGCGCGATGTTGGCCTCGTCGGCGGCCGGGATCACGCAGCCGAGGATCAATTCATCGAAATCGGGGGCATCGAACGGCTGGCGTGCCAGCAAGGCGCGTCCGGCGATGACCGCAAGATCGACGGCGCTAAACGGGCCTGGCCCGTTGCGTGCCTTCAAAAATGGGGTTCGCGCCCCGTCCACGACAAATACCCTGGCGCTCATACACCCTCCCTCGCTTGGCGGTTTCCGGTTGTCCCCAAGGCCGCGAGTAGACCTTCGACCCAAGGGCGGACATCGCCTACGCAACGGATCGGCAGTACGGCGCCGGTCCGCGGCGCAAAGATCGGCGCCTCTCCGTCCGTATTGACGGCCACGATCTGGGTACCCGGAGCGATCCCCATGAGATGCTGCGGGGCGCCCGAAACGCCGAGCGCGAGCAAGATCCGGGGCGCAACCAACACACCCGTCTGTCCGATCTGAGCCTCGGCCGGCACAAGCCCGGATTCCTGGACCACCTTGCGCGTCGCGCCCAGCATGACCTCGCAGCCCATGATAACCGAGAGTGCCGCCTTAAGCTGCACGAGGTCGCGCGGCAACAGACCGGCCTCCGCCGCGCCGCTGCCTATGTCGATCACCACCTCGGCATCCGCAAGGCCTGCCGGGCCTCGTCGGCGGCGGCCTTGCGCCCACGCCCCGCGGGCTTGGATCGGAGGCCCAAGATCTACGATAGTGCATTCTTCCGCCTCTACGGGCGCCTCGGCCGTAGGGTCCGGTGCGGCAATGAGGATGGCTGATGGCGGGCACGGGGTAAACCAGGCCTGCACGGCCGTGCCCCCCACGAGATCCTCGCCGCGCCGGGCGCGCACCCCCGGGTACAGGGGGCGCGCCAGGAGCCGCGCCAAGGCCCCGGCTAGCTGCGCCTGATCCGGGCCGCATACGATATATGCGGCGGACTGCAGATGCGTCGCCAGGGCCGCGGCCACGGCCGCCACGGGACCCGTCACCGCGAGTCTGTGGGTGCGCCCGGCACAGCCATCCGGAGGCGCTAGCGCGTCGGGCGGCGCCAACCATAAGCCCGTCACTGCCGGCCCCAGCGTGCGCGCCACGGCGAGTGCGCACCGGCCCTGCGGGCCTGCGACCGCGACCACGGGACCCGGCGGTCCCACCGGCCCGATGTGCCAGGGACGGCGAGGCGCGGATCCGCGGCCCTGGGCACGGAGCCAAGCGGCGAGTGCCGCGGGCGTGGTCAGGACGGGGGACGAGACCGGTGCCGGCGCCGGCGGCGGGGCCGGCCGCGTTGGATAGCCTGCCTGCGTCTGCACCAGGGGCGGATCTCGCAAGACCGTGAGCCAATCCGCGACCGTGAACTCATCAGACCGGCCGGTCGCCGGGCAGCGGCAGGCGAGGACTAGCAGCCGGCCACTCGCCGCCGGGCGCGTGCCGTGGTCCCCCAGCCGGACGTAGTAGCCGCGTGCGGCGCCCCGCAGACCCGTCACGCCCGCCAGGAACTCGGCGCCCAAGGCGCCGGCCAGGGCCGCCAAGAACGGCGGGGCCGCGGGGCCGGCGAGCAGCACATCGGGCGCCAAGGGCTGCACAGCCGCGGCGAGCCGGCTCGCATCCCCGAGACCCGACACGACATGACCCACGACCGCCGCCCCTGCCGCGCGCAGGCGTTGCAGGAGATCCGGGACCGGCACGGGGGTCACGACCAAGGCGGTCAGCCGCAGGCCGGGCGCGCGGTCGTATGCGATCAGCAACTGATCGAGCACCGCGAGATCCCCAGCGTCCAGACGTAGATCGGCGCCCGCCCCCTCGCCGTCTGCGCGAATCAGCGCCACGGCATGGCCGCGCAGACCGGCAAAGACCGGTGGTAGTGGTCCCCGCAGCATCGGCCGCGCGAGCCCAACACAGGCCTCCTCATAGGCGGACGCTTCGGCAAACAGGGCGCGGCAGGCCCTTTCGTGCGACGCCGTGGCATCACTCAAGGCCGCTTCGAAGTCTTCCAGGGCGTGTGCGGCCAGGTCCCCTGCGGTCCGTGCCGCCAGCGCCCGCCGGCGTTCCACAGCCGCCACCCACACATAGAGCTCGGCCACCCAATCGACGAGGGCAAAGCCCGGGATCTGAGCGTCGCCGTCGGTTGCGATGCGCGGTGCCAGGGCCACGACGCGAACGCGCGCGAACTCCCAGAAACGGCGCAAGGCCTCGTCCAGGGCCGGGCTGCCGGTCGGCTCGGGGTCGGGCGCCGCCGCCAGCCAGTCCGGTAAATCCTTCAATACCAGGAAACGCTGGACCTCATTGGTCCCCTCGTAGATATTCAGGATGCGCGCATCGCGTCGCCATTTCTCGATCAGTTCCGATGTCGCCGCGGCGGCCGGACCACGGACATCCTCGATGGCCTGCAAGACCCGTTGCAGGCCTTCCGACACCAGGAACTTAGAGAGCGCGGCCTCGATGCGGAAGTCCCCGCGCGACAAGTCGGCGCGATCCATGAGGCCAATGAGCCGGGCCCCGAGGACCCGCGCCCGCTCCTGCTCATACCGGACCAGGGTCCAGGCCGCGGGATGGGCGGCAAGTAGCGCGTCGTAATCATGCCGCAGACGCGCGATGAGACCATCGACACCCACCACGAGGCCACCGCGCCCGACGCTCAAGGTTTCGAGCGCATTCACCTGGCCGTGACCCGCAAAACCAATGATGTGGCTTACACATACGCGTACCCCCCGCAGACTGAGCTCGTTGGTGGGCGAGGCCTGCTGGCCCAGTTTGCGCTCGTCGCGGCCCACGCCGAGACCCTCGGAACGTCTATCCACCATGAAGCCGGTCTCACCCTGCGGGCCTTGGGCGTAGAGACAGTAGCGGTCGGCGAGCGAGCCGTTGGTGATCCACATCTTGGCCCCGGACAACACGAAATACTCGTACACGGGCCCGGTGGGGGTCGCAACCGGGGTCCCCGCGTCGTCGTAGTCGTAGGCCTCCCCGGAGGCGAGGACGATACGCCGCTTGCCGCGCCGCGGCACGGCGTCCCAGAGGCTGTCATCGAGATGCGCCCACCGCCCGTCGGGCAAGCGGTAACCGGTCCCCGCGGGCGTGAATGCGAGCCGGCCTTCGTCGAGCAGGATGCGCGGACCTGCGTCTGTCGCGAACGTATAGAGACCGGCCGGTCCGGCCGTCAGGGCGGCACGCTGCGGGTGGGCACGGGTCGCCACCGCCCCCGTATCGGAGCCCGCGCCGGGCTCCGTCAGGGCAAACGCACTGATCGCGCCATGGGCGAGGAAGGCGAGGAAACGCTCATGGGCCGCAGCGCGCGCGGTCAATCGACTGCGCTCCTGCGCCACGTCGCAGGCCATAGCGTCGATTGCCTGCGCGAGACGCAGGGTCTGCGCGCCGATCGCCGTCAGATCCCCTTGTCGTCCCGCACCAAGCAGCGCGTCCCATGGCTCCCGCAGGCCCTGTGCCAAGTATTTGAGCGGCGATCCGCGTCCTAGGAACCGGGCCCTTATGATGGCCCCCAAGGCCATGAGCGTCCTTTTAATGGCCCAGGGACGGCCGCGCCGGGCCTGTGCCGCCAGGCGGCGCGTCTGGGCGCGCAGCTCATCGAATACGGTATCCGGGAGACGCGCCAGGGCTGCGGCCAGACGCGGGATGTCCTTCTGGAGACCCAGCAGCACGGGCATCGTGCCGATACTGGTGCTGGCCATGACCAAGAGTCCCGCGGACGTGTCGGCGCGACCCATGAGCAGGCTTGCAAGCACCGCATATTCGGCCTTGGAGGCCCCAAGGCCGCCCTGGGCCCGAGGCACTATGGTCGCAAAGGCCCGGCACGCCTTGAGCCGTGCGATGTCGGCAGCGGGTAGGGCGTGGCGCGCGTCTATGTAGCGCCCGTAGGGACCGCCCGCAGGGTCGCGAAACCCCGAGCGCAAAAGGTGCAGGACCTGCGCGCGGGCGTGGCGGAGCGCCGGATCGGAGAGGAAATCCTCGGGTATGAAGGCCACGGCCGGCGCCAAGATCGCCCCCCACAAAAAACTTCCGCTGCGGTAGGTGAAGGTCGGGGGGGCAGCCAACCGCGTCAGGCGCAGGCGCGCGGGTTCACGCGCAGGCCACACCGGGCGCGGCGGTTCTCCATAGGCATGCCGGCAAAAGGTCGCGGGCGCGCTATCGGGCGCCGCCGCCCACAGACGCTCCTCGAAGGCACGCTCCACGTGCGGTCGCGGCTGGCCTGGCCATTGGGCGAGGACCATGGCATCGCGATAGCGGGGTGCGAGTTCGTCGTCTTCGGAATAGGCAAGCCCCCCGCAGACCTGGCCTGCGCACCAGGCAAGGCCGTGAACCGAAACCCCAAAACGCGTCTTGAGGAGCGCGACCGCGCGTCCAGGCTCCTGAGCGTAAAACGGGACGAGGGCCGCCACCAGGGCAAGGGCGTATTCGCTACGGGCGAGCAGGGACTTTACCGCCCCGAACTTGAGGATGGCCTCTATGCCGTCGCGATCACGGTAGGCGCCAGCAAATTGCACCCGGGACCGCGCATGGGCGTGGGCGCGATCAGCAAGCGCGGCGCCATGGCCGGCGAGCAGCGCCGCGTAATAGCGGGCGAAGACCGCGTCGACCAGAGGCGCTGCGCGTCGGGCGGCCGGGACGCGCGCGGGACGCGCGCTATCGAGCCCACAGGCCCGGGCGACCACGGAAAACCCCGCCCCCCGGCCGCCTAGACCATCGTCGGCACCCACATCGGGAAACCAGGCGGAGAGGCCGTCATCCTCGTCGGCGACCATGGCCGTAAGGCGCGGTAACCGCCGGCCCTGGCGGGCCTCGGCGAGCAGATGGTGGACGGCGGCAAACGCAAGCCCGCTGTCGTGATAGGACAAGGTCGCGATGGTAGTTTCCGGGCCCGCGCTCCGTCGGTGTAACAGGGTTACGAGATCGAGGCGATCGGCCTCCTCCCAACCGTGTGCAAGCCGCAGGAGGCGGGCCTTGGGGAAGAGTCGGGCGGTGGCAGCGCGCAGGGCCGGATCGACGCCCCATGGGGCCGCAACCGGTTCCGGGGCCGGACGCGACGGGGGCAACATTCCAGCCACCGCGGTCGCGAGCGCGCCATAGGCCCCGCGCGCACCCAAGCGCACCAGCCGTTCGGGAAGCGCGGCCGCGGTACAGGCCCGTTGTACGGCCGCCTCGAACCCGGCTGTAAAGGCTGCGGGGCGATCGGAAAGCAGCGTCATGAGGGCCCGCAAGTCGGGCCGTTCGGCCATCGGCTCGCTCGTTACCCTGAGCATGCTCGTCACGCTACCATCGGGCCCGAAACGTTGCGCCGCCGGCAAGGCATAGACGAACCGGTGACGACTCGTGCGTACCCAATCGATGCCGGGCACCGCCAGGCGGCATGACTCGCACTTGATGCAGTTTTCGGGAACCGTCCGTACACCCTCCCGCTGACCGGCCGGCACGTACACAGCGGCTGGACACAGACGCTGCAGCCGGAGCGCCTGTGAACCGGCCAGCGCCCGCGGGACATGGATATGGCGGGATGTTGAAGGCATGCGGGCCAGCGGTGCCAGGGCCGTCAAGGCGCTTTCCGGCTCCGGTGCCGGATAGGCAAACAACTCGCGATAACGCCGCTCGGCGCGGTAAAAAGGGGTCGCATCCAAAGCGGCAGGACCGCGCGTGAGGACCATGATCGCGTCGGCCACCGTCCCCAAGGTCCCGGCAACCACGCCGGCGAGGGGTACGCGCCAGGCCGCCGGCGACAGCGCCGGCCACGCCTCGTTCAGGGCCGCCGCCACCCGGTCCCGCAAAAGCGGCAGACCGCGCCCATAGACATAGCCGAGGGCGCGCGCGAGCCGTGCCGTCTGGGCGGCGCGGACCGGGACCGGCCGGAACGCTCCGTCCCGGGCGCGCAGGAAGGTAACGGCAAGAGGCGGCACCGCAGAGCCGGCCCTCGTGCGGGGGAGGCTCGCCAGCGCCTTGAGAGCGGCGCGGTCGCCCCTTAGGGCCAAAAGGGCCCGCGCATAGGCACGCGCCCCGCCACTGGGTTCGGCGGCGAGCGAGCCGATCAGGGCCGGCAGGTGATCATAGAGCCAGGGGCTTGCGTGCAGGGCGGCGGGCCACGAGCGCGCGAACTGCGCATTATGATAATCGGGGCCGGCGCGCAGCCGCGCCCCATAGGCCGCACCCAAGGCGGTCGCCGAATAGTCGCCGCGCCCTCGCAGATCGAGAAAGGCGTCGGCAAAGGCCGCCCCCGTAGCCGCGGCCGGCCCCATGAAGTTGGGATAGGGGAGCTCGAGACCGAGCCCCACAGCCGCCCCGCCTACGGCAAGGCCCTCGTAGGCCGGCGCCACGCCCTCGTCAAGCCCCCCGGCGCGTATGACCTTTGCGCCGTAGGCGACCTGATGGGCGCCGGCCACGAGGGCGGCGACCTCGGGCAAGCCCAAAAACCATCGCAAAAGTTGCGCCGGATCGGCCGGGTTGTGATCGGCGAGCCGTTCCAAGGGGATCACGAGTCCGACCGAGAGCGAATCGCGATTGGTGTACACAAAGCCGCTGGCATGCAGGGGGGTGGTGCGAGCGCGGTAGCGGCCGTCGCGCAACACCCATTCCTGCGCCACCCCCTCTCCCGGGCCGACACCGAAACGCGCCTCAATGAGCGGCGCCGGCAAGGCCAGTACGGCCTTGATCCCCTGGGCGTAATGGACATCGGCGCGCTCGCGCGCGGCGTGGTTTAACAGGCCGCTCGCATCGCCTTCGGCGAGATAGACGAGGGGGGCGGTCACGGGTCCCCGGTCGGTGTCCACGCCGACCACCCGATCCCCCTGAAATCTAAGCCCCGTTACCGTGGTGCGCGGTAAGAGCGTAGCGCCGGCAGCCAGCGCCCGGCTTGCCAGGAAACGGTCGAACAGCGGCCTTAGCACCGTCCAAGCGGCGCCGTAGTCGTTGCCGGGCACGGCGCGCGCCTCAAATCCGGCACAACCGCCACCACCGTGCACGAACAAGGTGCGCGCGACGATGCGCCGCTCGCAAGGCGCGCGCGCGAAGTCCTCGGGCCCCAGGATATCGGGACGGCACAGGGTCTCGGCATGATAGACGCCACCCGACCAGTTCTCGGCGCCTGCGAATTGGGCACCCTCGAGGACCAGCACGCGCACGCCGGCCCGGGCCAACCGCAACGCCGCGGTGATCCCCGCCGGTCCCGCGCCTACGATCAAGACTTCCGGCTCCTCGGCCACGGTCGCTCCTCCCCTCCCAGTATAGCCGCCGCCCCCGGGATGCCGGACCTGGCCGCGGCTTGGGTCGGATGGGTCGCGCCGGGACCGCAGCGTTACACTGCGTGTGCCGGCCCGGCCCAATTCGGAAGGAGGATGGCATGCCTGGGACCATGTCCAACGCGACGGTAAGCGGCCGCGACAATCCCATCATCGCTATCAACATGGCGCGCATCGCCAACCGCCCCGAGAGTTACGAGACCATGCGCAAGGTCGGGCCCAAGGTCTGCATCACGACCGCCACGCACCCGGGCTTTCTGGGCTTCGATCAGCTCTTGCAGACGGGCATCCACCCCATGGCCGGACGCTACGGCGGCGGCGCCCTCGATATGCGCGAGACCCTGAACCCGATCGCCATGTTCCAGTACACGGTCTGGAAAGACGCCAGATCGCACGAGGAGATGCATTACCAGCAGTTCGACACTATCTATGAATTGTGCGCGCACTGCTTGGCCATGGTGGTCGAAGGCCCCTGGGAGCCGCTCTACGAGGTCATCGCCTCCGACCTGCCCCCATCCATCGGTCTGAGCGACGTGCCCGCCCTCATGATGGCGCGGGCCGGCGCCCAGCAACCGGTGCCCAAGCTCGCGCTCGCCCGCCGTACCATCGTGCTAGGCGACCACGGCGTCATGCACGGCCACGAGGCCGACTTCGAACAAGGCGTCAAGGACACCATGGCGTGGCTCAGGGATCATGCGCCCGGCATGGTGGGCTGGATGTTGCTGAAGCAGATCGGGGTCTCGGCGATCGGCTCGTTCCAGCTCGATCCGGAGGGGATGACCAAGGCGACGCTCGGGGCCAATCCACCCGCGTACGCCACAAACTACGGGGACAAGCCGCTCGACCATCCTCCGATCCCTCCCGCCACGCCGGCGCAATATTTTGTGCATATGGAATGGGAAGACCCGGAACTCGCTCACCAGGGACTGGGCAAGGTTCTTGTAAACGTCGCGGCCCGCAAGCTCCATAATCAAGGCGTTCTCGCTCACATAAACCGCGGTCCTTACTACATGCTGTTTGCCTCCATGATGGAGGAAGGCACGTGGCGGGACCAGCTCGTACGTTAGGAGGTCCCATGACCAATCACAAGCCGCAGGTGCTCGTATTGGGCGGTAATTTCGCGGGGCTCGCGAGCGCCCAAAAGATACGCGAATACGCGCGCGATGCCGTCGATATCACAGTTATCGACAGAAATCCTTATCTGCTCTTCATACCAAACATCCCGGCCGAGATATTCGACAACCGCGACCCCGCCTCGAGCCTGCGCATGGATACGGCGGAGGCGTGGCGCGAGGCCCAGGTGAACTTCGTTCAGGGCACGGTATGCGCCATAGACCCCGATACGCGTACCGTGGAATTTGTGCCCGGGGAGCGCGCCGGCGCACCCGTCGAGAGTCTTTGTTACGACTACCTGGTGGTCGCCTTCGGCTGCCGCCTCGCTTATGACAAGATCCCGGGCTTTACCCAGCACGGCCAGGCCGCATCCGATACCTATTACGGCAACAAATTGCGGCGTGTCCTCCACGAGGGCCAGTACAAGGGCGGGCCTATCGCCATCGGTTCGGCACGTTTTCATCAGGGCACGGCCGTCAAAGACCTCGTGCCCATGGCCGATGCCGCCTGCGAAGGGCCGCCGGTCGAGATGATGATGGCTATGGCCACGTGGCTCAAAAACCACGGCCTAGGCGGTCCTGACAAGATCACCGTGTTCACGCCGGGGCGCATGATCGCCGAGGACGCCGGGGAACAGGTGGTCAACTCGCTGCTCGGCATCGCGAGCTCCATGGGCTTTCACTACCGCAACAACGTGGGCGACATCGCCGAGGTAAGCAACGAGGGCCTGCGCTTCGCCCAAGGGGACGCGCTCGAGGCCGAACTTAAGATCTTGCTCCCCGACTGGGTCCCGCACGCCTTCATGAAGGATCTGCCGATAGTCGACGAGGAAGGGTTCGTCGTGACCGACATGCTGATGCGCAACCCGAAATACCCAGAGATCTTGGCATGCGGTGATGCCGCCGCCGTGACCGTACCCAAGCTTGGGGCGATCGGGCACCAGGAAAGCGAGATTGTAGGCCGGCAGATCGCCTGTGACGTCGGGCGCATCGGCCACGACATAGCCGCCGAACCCTTGAAGCCGCTGGTCTACTGCATCGGCGACATGGGCGACCATCAAGCATTTTATATTCGCTCGAACTCTTGGTATGGGGGCGACACCCAGGTTCTGAAAATGGGGCGGGTCCCTTATCTACTCAAGATGCAATACAAAGAGATGTTTTTCCGGACACGGGGAAAGATACCGCCCTGGGGGCTCGATGCCGCGCAATTCCTGGCCGAACGGCTATTTGCGGCCTGAGCGATGAGCGGACCGCTACCGGAGACCGACCACGATACCGCGACCCCCGCGCTCACGATCCGCCAATGGCAGGCGCTGGGGCGTCTCGCGGAGCGCTGGGCGGCGATCGAGGAGGCCGCCAGCGGGCCTTTGGGGGACGCGGCGGCCGATGCGCTGCGACGCGTAAGCGAGAACACGCGCGAACAGGATCTTGCCCGCCACGCGAAGGAACTACTGACCACGGTCAAGGCCCTGAGCGACGCAGGGTTGCTCGCGACCCTAAACGAGCACGCCGCCACCCTAAGCGAGGCCCTGCAGACGCTTTCTGGGCTTGCCGCCGGGCCTCGATTCGCAGCCACACTCGATGCCGCGTTCGCGGATCTCGCGACTTGGCACCGCTACGCGGCGCACCTCAGGGCGGCAGAGACATTCCTGGCCGGGACCGCGGGCCAGGCCCTCCTCGCGGACATCACCGACGCGGTGTCCGCGCTACCCGCCCGGGAACTGGTCCACGCGGGTGCCGCGACGGTCTCGGCCATTACGCTTTTGGCCGAGACCGGGGCACTTAAGGTCATCGCCGAGTCGCTGCCGGCGCTTGCCGAGACCGCGCGAACGTGGGCCCCGCTCGCCTCCGACGTCGCCGCCCTTTTTACGCGCGAGCTAGCCTCGATCCGAGCGGACCTGACCGTAGCGCATGATCTCGCGGGCCTCGTGCGCCGTCTGCAGGAATTCTGGGCGGGTCCGGCCGGGACTCATGCGGTGGCAGCCATGACCGAGATCGGCCGGCGGCTCGGTGACGAGGACGTACCGGGCCTTGTGCGCGAGATCCTGGCGGTCCTCGTGGCTTGGCGGGACGCCGGCGCCCTGACCGCGCTACGCGAGGCCGCCGCGGTCGTTGCGGGCGGCGCGGCGCTCGCCGGCGGCCACATCCCAGGGGTGCCGGAAGAGGCCGGACTACGGGCATTCGTGGCGAGCCAAGGGCCGGTGATACATGCGCGCTGGCAAGAGCTACGCGCGCGCTACACGCGCCTAAAGGCCGAGACACCGGAACAGTCGGCTGGGGGATTAAAAGGTCTCTACACGCTGCTCATGGATCCGCGCGTCCAGGATGGTGTGCGCGCGGCCACAACCTTACTCCAGGCGATCGCTGCCGCCCCGCAAGGCCCAGCCCGCCCCACCCGCTAAGTGGCGGGTGCGGGCCGCCACCGGCCCCGGCGAATCCCCCTAAGGTCCCATGGACGGGCCTGCTCGGCCGGCGGATAGTAGCCCTACGGATGTATAAAGGCGGGCAGGGCTGCCCTGCCGCGCATCGACAGGGAGGTTCTATGTCGATAGTCGTGGAACCCGTAAACCGGCGCCTGCCGGCAGCGGCCGCCACAGTGCCGGAAGGTCCGCGCGTAAACCTCGGTTGCGGGCCTGTGTTCGGGGAAAACTGGATCAACGTCGACGGCAGCCGCCGCGCACGGCTCGTTAGTCGAGCCCCGCGGCTCGACCGGCTGCTAGTAAGGCTCGGTTTGTTGCGCCCCAGCACATTTCATCCGGGCGTCGTGTACCATGACCTGCGCCGCCCCCTGCCCTGGAAAACGAACTCGGTTGCGGCCATATATGCAGGCGAGGTCTGGGAACACTTCGAATATCCGGACGCCGTCCGCGTGACCTGCGAATGTCATAGGGTGCTCATGCCCGGCGGGGCCCTGCGTCTGTGCGTACCGGACGGCGTCGAGTTTTGGGAACGGTATCTATCGATCTTTATCGAAGAGCAAGCCAAGGACCGTGCCCACCAGGACGCGGCTCGTCTGCGGGCCCACGTCCAGATGTATTTCGATGACATCTGCACGCGGCCCCCAGGCCTGAGATCCTTCGGTCACTACCACAAATGGCAGTACGACGAGGTACAGCTCATGGATCTGTTCACGCGCTGCGGCTTCGAGGAAGTGGCCCGGCGCGCGTTTCGGGACAGCCGCATCCCCGACATCGGCGCCATCGAACGCTCCGATTTTCTGATCGTCGAAGGCATCAAGGGCGCAGAACAGACCAGCCCTCGCTAGCGTCGCGTCCTATGGGCGATACTCTGCAGGGCCTGGCGACGAGCCCGCGGGCCGGCCTTATTGAGCAGCGCCGGACAGTCGACCTTGTGACCGGGTGCGGTATCAATCAGAGGCAACAAGGCGGCGGCCGGCGTCAACAAGGCCCCCAAGGCGATGGCCGCCCCGGCCCGTTCGATCAAGGCCTTCCGCGACACACTAAATGTCGGCTTTTTGAACGTCCCACTGACATGGAGCGGGCCCCGGGCACTGACGATGGTGACATGCTTGGGCTTGGTGTAGACGGTCAGGTTCAAGGCCTGGCTTTGCATGTTGACAGTACCGGTCCCCAGGATGTTGGCAGAGGGGGTGTCGATCAAGAAGGTGCGGGTCTTTACCAAGCCGTTGCGGGCGCCGAGCCGGATGACGGCGCACGGGATCCGCTCCTGCTTCATGCCCGACAACCAGTCCAGGGCCGCGTTTCCGACATGGAGCTGGGCCAGGGCCACGTAGAGGTTGTTGACCGAGCCGTCCGCCAGCGCAAGCCCTAAGTGGCCGGTAGCGTGGGCGGCCATCTGGGCCACTGAGTTGCCGGGGGCGCCCAGGGTGACGCGGCCGCCGATGCGCCCGGTGCTGGCCGGATGGAACTTGACCCGCGGAAACAGGAGGGCCAGATGGATGCCGCGCGCGATGGCCTTGAGGCTGGTGCGGTAGACCGGGCGGGTCGCGTTCATGAGGTAATCAGCTGTGACGAGACCGCCGGCCACACCGAAATCCAAGGGATAGATGTGGACGATCCCGTGGTGGATGACGAGATGGGCAAAGAGCTTGCGGATACGCAGGTGGGAGGCGTATACGTGCTCGGCGCGGTAGACGACATCGGCGTTGAGCTTCATGAGATGGCTGCGCTTATAGGGCTTGGCAGGCAGCGCCTTGCCCGGGCCCTGGGCATGCGCGCTTACTTGCACATGCCCATTCACCTTCTTGGGCTTCGCCTTGACGAAGCCTGCCAGATCCTTGAAGTTGAGCATGTGGGAGACGAGCGTGGCGCGCATGAACAGGGGATGACCCGGGCGCACGCTGATCGTACCCTCAAGGTCGCTCTTACCGACAAGCCCATGGAAATGGGTGAGATTCCAGGTTCGGCCGCGACGCGTCAACTGGCCCGTGATCTTGAAAGGTCCCGTTTGTGGTAAAGGCAGATTGACGGCCTTGTTGACCCGCCCAAGACCGGCCCCCGCGAGCAGGATGTGGAGGTTGACGTTCTTCAATGCCATGGGGGCGATCAGCGTACCCTCAATCCGCGCGAGAAAACGCCCGATGCGAACCGTCACGAGCACGGGATAGGGGCTGCGGGTGCTCGTCACCTGGCGCAGGGAACCAAGCGCCCCGGTGAGGGTAAACGGCGAACCTTTGTAGCGCCCGTGGCCGGCGAGCAGCAAGCGCGTCGCCGGGTGGGCGCTGCGGATACTTAATATGAGGTCCGTGCGGGCCGGTACATCGCGCACACGGATCAGTCCGTGGGTGATCACGAGCCGGCCGATCCGCGGGGCGGTGGTGGGCTGGGAGGCCTTTTTATGGGGGGGCGTGAAGACCCAATTGGCACGGGCCGGACTCGGCTTGTCGAGGCGTATGACGGGGCGGCGCAGGACGAGCGAAGGTAGGACGATATGGCCGTGGACGAGCGGCCCTAGGGCGATGCGCACGCGCAGCTGTTTGACCGTGACCATAGGGCCACGCGCCCAAGGGGGATTCGCGACCGTGACATCGTTTAAGGTAAGGCGCGGAGCGAGCGACCAGTCGATGCCGACCGGACCGCGGATGAGCACTTGCCTATGGAGTTTGGCACTGCCCTCATGTTCGATCAGGCGTTTCAACAAAGGGGGCGCCAACCCGACGAGCACGGCCACGACGACGAGCGCGGTCAGAGCAACGCCACTTAGGATTTTGGCCCACAAGGGTACGCGCGTGCTCGCCATGAACACCTCCGCAGCGCAGCCTAGCGGACCTCGCCTGCGTCCGGTATCCCCACTTCGCCCTAATCGACGTAGACGGTGGGAAGATCCAGCACCTCTTCCACGGCCTCCCCGCCCACCGACAACACCGCCAAGGCCTGCCGATGATAGAGGCGGCGCATGAGGGCCGCCGGTATCAGGGCGAGCTCGCGCCCGGGCCGCACCAGGCGGCGCCCGAGGAGCCGCTCGAAGTAGGCTATGGTGTGCAGATCCTCCGTCCGGAGGCAGAGTTTCTGGCGAAAGTTCTGCAAGAGCGTGTCGGTCACGGCGCGATCGCCTAGGGCGGCGTAAAAGCTTGCAACCGACTGGGCCGATATGACGCCTACGACGCCAAAGGCCCGCCCCTTATCCCAGAAGTTGAGATCGGAGAGGCCGTCTTTGTTGGCGCTCACGATCTCCTGGTACTCGTCACACAAAAAGAGCAGGTGACGCGCACGGTCGGCGAGCGGGCGGCTTTGCAAATACTGAAAGAAGCGCAGTTTAAGGAAGGTGTAGACCACCTTGGCCCCGAGACCCCAAACGGCAAGCGGCAGATCGACCAAAAATACCGCGCCCGTGGCGAGCGGCTCGAGGGTCAAGCCGCCGCGCGACGGACAAAAGGCGTCGACGAGATCCGGGTGGGTGAAGGGCGTAAGGACCTGGGCGGCGCTCGCGAGTACGCCCGCGATCACTTTGGCGTCGAAGCGCGTGAACACCCCCTCGTGGTAGGCCTGGTAGCTGCGCAAGAGCCGCAACGCCTGAGGACTAAGGCCGGCGGCCTCGGCGCGGACCCGCCGATCGCAATCGGCACGCACATCCTCACGGAACAGGTAATCATATAGGCCGGCGAGGGTATAGCGGTCGGGCAGAAAGGACAGGACACCGAGCGCATTGCGGCAGAGCTCCACGGCCGTTTCGATCCAGAATGGATCACTCGGGGAGCCGCCGAGCAGGAGCGCGGATTTAAGAAAGCTCGCGGCGGATTCGGGCGTAAGCCCCTGCAGGAGAGAGAAGGACCGGCGTCCTGGTCCGATGACGGTAAGCGACCGGCCCGTAGCGCGCGCGAGTGCAGCGGCGGCGCGCCCGAAATCGCCTTTGACATCGAAGACGAGTCCGCCCAGGCCTTGGGCTAGGGTCTGCAACAAGATCGGCTGGATGACCGAGGTGGTCTTACCGGAACCGATGCCCCCCAAAATCAGGAGGTTTTGTCCGAGATCGGCGCCGGCGAGCACCGCCACTCGGCCACGGGGGCGTGCCCAAGGGGCACGGGCATGCGCGAGACCCGTGCCGGCCCCGAGCCAGAGGCGTGGTTGGGGGGAACCCGGGCGGGGGCGCCACCCCTGCCGGCCGATCCAGACGGCGAGCCCGAGAAGCGGCGCGCCCAACGCCCCCACCACACCGAGCAAGCGCCGCCCGCACCCCGCCCGCGGCTGGGGACGGGCCAGCGGGATGCCCAGCGGCTCGCGCAGAAAAAGCTCCGGGGGCGCAGGCAGGGGTTGCGCCGGCGCTGCCGTCAGGGCCGCGTGGAGCCGGCCGGGTTCGTCTAGGAGCCCCGCCGCCTCGAGCCGTTCACCGGCATCGAAGAGCGCGCGCAGGCGGCGGCGCTCGGTGCGACGGCGCAGGCGCTCCGAGAAGGATAAGGACGCGCGTGGATTCATAGGGGATTCCCGCGGTAAAAAGCGAGGCTAGCAGGCGGTAGACTGCGCGCCCACCCTGCTGAGTCCGGGGCCCCGTCATGCCGAAAGCCGTCCGTATCCGTACCGTTCGCGATACCGTGGGCCAAGGTCCGGTGCGGGCGGCGGCCTATGGCGGGCGACGGCGTCTCTATGACGAGACACACGGCCGGACCTATGACTTTTCGCGGCGGCCAGGCCTCGCCTGGTCCGAGCTCAGCCTGCCGGCAGGCGCCGGTCCGGCAGCCCGGGATGCGGAAGAATTCTGGAATCGCTGGGGGCGCGCAGGCCGGGGAGGACGTTCGGGGTATACGCTTATCGTGGTCCTACCGCCGGCGCTGCCCTTGTCGGCACAGGTGCACGGCGTGCGAGCCGCGCTGCACGAGAGCGTCGTTGCCGGCGGGCACGCGGCAGATTGGCATATCCATCACGACCGGCCGGGCAACCCCCACGCCCATGTCCTCGTAAGCGCCCTGACGTTGGACCGGAATGGGGCCTGGGTATGCCCCGCGACCGGCGCTGCGCGCGCGGCGCTCGCCGGACTCCGCGCGCGTCTCGAGGCCTGGGCCTGTGCCCCGTCCGAACCACGGCCACCAGGCGATCATCACATGCGTAACGGGGAGATGAGTCGGACGGCCCAAGGGCGGGCAGCCGCGCAGGCCCTGCGGCCATGGCCACCGTCCCCGCCCTGCGGGAACTGGCTACGCCCGCGCGACCGCGAGTACCCCGCCTCCGCGCCCCTCTCGCGCGGCCGCTGAGGGCTCAGCCATCTCGGACCTTCGGAGGGCCGAGGTGCGGTCCCGATGTGGTAGCTTGAGAGGCCTTGTAACCCGACCTCAAGGAGGCGGAATGAATGGCCTTAGGCTTTTCGCCATGGTACTGGTGTTGCTGGGCATCCTGGCCGCGGTCTACGGAGGCTTTAGCTACACGCGCAAGACCAAAGAGGCCCAGCTGGGGCCGCTGTCGCTATCGGTCAAGCATAAACATCGGGTCGACATCCCCTTATGGGCCGGCGCCGGCGCAATCGCCGTAGGCGGCGTCTTGCTGCTCGTGGCAAACGGGCCCACCCAAGGGGGGAGCGCGGCGGGCTAGACCTTCAGGCCGGACAGATCATCTGGCCCAGTTCCTCGGTGAGGCGAATGTTTTCGGTATAGTCGACCGGACAATCGATTATGGTCACGGTGGGCAGACGCAAGGCCGCCTGCAAGGTCGGCAGCAGGTCTGCGGCGCGCTCGATGCGGTAGCCGCGCGCGCCGAATGCCTGCGCATACTGCACGAAATCGGGGTTCGTGAAGCGCACGTTACCCGCACGCCCGTAATGGAGCGTCTGTTTCCATTCGATCAAGCCATAACAAGAGTCGTTCCAAATAAGAATGACGATCGCGACCTTTAGGCGCATCGCAGTCTCTATTTCCTGGGAATTCATCAGAAATCCGGCGTCGCCCGTCACCGCCACGACGCGCCGCCCAGGACTTGCGAGCGCCGCCGCCACGGCGCCGGGCACGGCGATGCCCATGCTGGCAAAGCCATTGGATATGATGCAGGTATTGGGCCGCTCGGCATCGTAGAGTCGCGCCATCCAAAGCTTATGGGCCCCCACGTCGCAAACGACGATGTCATCGGGATCGAGGGCCGCGCGTAGGTCCCCCACCAGGCGCTGGGGCTTGATCGGAAAATCCTCGGCGTCCCGGAAGCCGTTGAGCTCCTGACGTATGAGCGCGCGCAGGTTGGCGAAGCGGTCCGGACACCTATGGCTCACGCGCTCGGCGATGGCGCTCAAGGTAACGGCGTAGTCGCCTATGACCCCGGCGGTCACGATATAGTGGGCATCGATCTCCGCGGCGCGCAGGTCGATATGCACGATGCGGCGATCGGCCGTCTTATGCCAGAGCACCGGCGGATATTCGACGATGTCATAGCCTATGCAGATGATGACGTCGGCGCGATCGAAACCGCAGGAGATATAGTCGTGGGCTTGCAGCCCAACCGTGCCCAGACACAGGGGGTGGGACGCGGGGATGGCGCCCTTGGCCATGAAGGTCGTGGCCACGGGGATATTGAGGTGTTCGGCAAAACGCACCAGGGCCTCGCAGCCGCGGCCCCGCACGACACCGTTGCCGGCCATGATGATCGGAAAGTTGGCGGCGGCAATGACGCTTGCCGCCTCCGCGACCTGTGAGGCGGCCGGGGACGGAGCGGGCGCGGCCTGGACCTTGAGGGGCGCGCCCGCCGCGGGGCGGGCGGCCACGTTTTCGGGAAAATCGATGAACGAGGCCCCCGGCTTTTCGATCTGGGCGAGCTTGAAGGCCTTGCGGACCACCTCGCTTACGGTATCGGGCTCGAGGATCTGGACGGCGTACTTCGTGATCGGGGCAAACAGGTTCACCAGATTCAAGACCTGGTGCGACTCCTTGTGCAGGCGCAGGGTCGAGGCCTGTCCGGCGATGGCGACGAGGGGTGCGCGGTCCATATTGGCGTCCGCCACCCCCGTAACGAGGTTGGTGGCCCCGGGTCCGAGGGTTGCCAGACAGACACCAGCGCGATGCGTGAGCCGCCCATACACGTCGGCCATAAAGGCGGCGCCTTGTTCATGGCGCGTGGTGACGAACCGGATGGACGATTCGAGCAGCGCGTCCATGAGCCCCAGGTTTTCTTCACCGGGTATGCCGAAGATGTACTCCACCCCCTCGTTTTCGAGGCAACGGACGAGGAGCTGGGCCGCGTTCATGTCAACGCCTCCCGCTCAGTGATGCTGCGCGCGTGCGGCCTTGCGAACCAGGTAGTCGACAACCTTCAAGAGCTGACGGCGCCCCCCCGCGAGGCTTGGGTTAGTGCGGTAACGACCATCGACGATGAAGGTCGGCACGGAATGTATCCCCTCTTCGGTCTGCTGGGCGCGCGCCTTGCGTACCGCGAGCCCCACCCCAAAGGAGCGGTAGACCGCACGGAACCGTGCCGCGCTGACGTGACTGTGGTCCGCGACCCACGCCGATATGGTGGCGGCGTTGTCTAGCACCTCGTGATGTATATGGATGGCATTAAAAAACTTGTCGTGAAGGGCCTTCAAGAGACCTAAGTCCTCGAACGCAAAGAACGCCCGCGCCTGGGGGAGCCAGTAGGGGCTGATCGCCGCGGCCTGGCGCTCGAAGGTGACGTCGGCGGGCTTATGGGCAAGCCAGCGGTTCAATAGGGGCTCCAGATGAAAACAGTGCGGACAGCCGTACCAAAAGACCTCTTGCACCAGGATTTTGGGGCCCGGGGGCACTGGCTGGGTGGGACTGACACGCACATACTCCATGCTCTCGACGACACCCGCCGAAGCGGTGGCGGTGGCCACGAACGCCGCCAGAACCAGGGCCAGGGCCCACTGTCTCCTCATTACCGCATCTCCTCTCGACACATTGACATAGCTCCATTGTAGCTGCTTTTGTGTTCCCCGCAGACAGCGGCTATCCTAGTGCCAAAACCTCGCGAGGCGTAGGAAACGCAATCATGACGGGCCGATCCAAATTCGAGCTGGCCGAGTTTCTGACCCATCAGTACTTGTGCGAATCGTTGACCATTAAGGAGGTCGAGACCCTGCTCGAGTACACGGAACTCGTGCACTTTCGCAAGAACGAGACCATCGCCGACATCGGCGAGGTGGGCGAGGCCCTGTACTTCGTCGTCAAGGGTGAGGTGGCCCTTTATTATGACGACGGGGGCCAAGAACACGAGGTCGGCCGCATGACCGAAGGCGAGCTCATGGGCGAGATGTCATTTTTCGACCGGAAGCCGCGGTCGGCGCGGATGCGTGCCAAAAGCGACGATACGCGGGTCCTTTTGCTTTCGCGCGCCAAATACAAACGTATGCGCGTCGAACACCCTTATATCGCGGTAAACCTCCTCGAGCACGCGGTGATCAGCCTCGATCATCTGTTCCGGCGGGTCAGCAACGACGTCGCCCGCTTCTCACAGTATATCCACGGCGGTATCAAGATGTAGGCCCGAGGGCGTCTAGGAGACGCCCGTGTAGACCCGCGAATCCGCCATTGCTCATGATCACGATGTGATCGCCCGCCCGGGCGTCGGCCACGATGCCGCGGAGCAGCGCCTCGTGGTCGGTGTAGACCGTGGCCCGAGGACCGAGCGGCGCGAGTGCGCCCGCCACGTCCCAGCCGATATCGGATGGGGCATAGACATAGACGCGGGCCGCGGCCGCAAGCGATGGTCCCAGGGTGTCGCGGTGCACACCCTGACGCATGGTATTGGAGCGGGGCTCCAGGACCGCGAGCACGCGCGCCGGGGCCACGCGCGCCATCAGACCCTCCAGGGTCGCCTTGATCGCGGTCGGATGGTGGGCGAAATCATCGTAAACCGTGATCCCCCCGACCGTGCCCCGTACCTCCAGGCGGCGCTTGACCCCGGGAAAGGTCGCCAAGGCGGCCACCGCCACCGCCGGGGCGACGCCCGCAAACCGCGCGGCCGCGATCGCGGCCAGGGCATTGGCCATGTTGTGACGACCCAGCAGCGACCAGTGCACGCGGCCGACCTCCTGGCCACGCCAGCGCACGGCAAAGGCGCTGCCATCGGCCGCGAGCGGCTGTGCCTGCCAACCGTCGTCGCGCCCGAAATACTCGACCGGGGTCCATACACCCCCCGCCACGACGTCGGCGAGCGCCAAATCCGCGCCATTGGCGACGATCAGCCCGGTGCCCGGGACTATACGCAATAGATGCTGAAATTGCCGGACGATCGCGCCAAGATCCGGATAGATGTCGGCATGATCGTACTCTAGGTTATTGAGCACGGCGACCCGCGGCCGGTAATGCACGAATTTGGCACGCTTGTCGAAAAAGGCCGTGTCGTATTCATCGGCCTCGACGACAAAGAAGGGCGACTCGGTGAGGCGCGCCGACACCCCGAAGCCTTGGGGTACGCCGCCGATCAAGAAACCCGGGTCGAGACCGGCTTCTGCGAGGATCCAGGCAATAAGGCTCGTTACCGTGGTCTTGCCGTGGGTACCCGCGACCGCGATCACGAACCGTCCGGCCAGGACATGGTGGGCGAGCCACTCGGGGCCGGAGACGTACGCTACGCCGCTGTTCAAGACCCGCTCGACTGCCGGGTTGCCGCGCGAGAGCGCATTGCCGATAACGACCATGTCCGGGGCCGGGACCGGCCACTCGTCATAACCGTCGAACACGGCGATACCGCTCGCGCGCAATTGATCGCTCATGGGCGGATAGATGCCCCGGTCGGCGCCCGTTACGTCATAACCCCGGGCCCGCGCCAGCAACGCGAGCCCGCCCATGAAAGTGCCGCCGATTCCGAGGATATGGATGCGCATTAGCTCTTTGGTAAGGGAAATATCGTGATGAGGATCCAACCGCTAATGAAAATCCCGGTCAAGGTCATGAGCGCGCTCAAGACGAGCGGCAGCTCCAGGGCATGCCAGAGGATCTTGGTCACGATGGCGGCAAACCATAAGGCGAGCGCCACCGCCAATACCTCGGAGCCAAGCGCCCCAAAGCCTGGGCCGAATGACAAGGGCCAGGTAACGAGATTGATCAGGATGTTACTGCCGTAGACGGCGCTCAGGGTTTGACTATAACGGGTCCAGTATCGCCGGATCGCAAGGAAGGCCGCGATCCATAGACCAAGCAGCGAGGTCTGCATCACGGCAAACCCGAGACGCTGGCTCGCGTGGGAGAATCCGGTATCGACGGCGTAGTTTGTGCTGAGCGCAAGCGCCCCTGTGAGGACGAGCAAGGCGCGTGACGCCGGCAGATCCTGGGGACGTCCCGATAGCAGGCCTATATCGAGAAACAGCCTGAGGAGTCCCGTCATCGCGCAGGCCGACGCGCAGTCTGCGATCGCCTCACGGCGGCGCTCCCGGGGCGTGGACCGGTCCTGATGGTCGCCCACAGACCCGTGGATTCCTGTGATTTGATGAATGGCAGAGCATAGTCGCATCATAAACCGCCTGCACTGCTTTAACAAAACGCGGGTACCCTCTACACTGCCCGGCACATGACCGCACTTTTAACAGATCCTGGGGCACTCGCCGCGTTGTGCGCCGAGATCAGCGCGGCCCCCTGGGTGGGCCTGGATACGGAATTCGTGCGCGAGCGCACGTATTACGCGAAACTCTGCCTGATCCAGATCGCCACACCGCGCACGCTCGTCTTGATCGACCCCCTGGGTCTCGACATCGGTCCGCTCGGACAGGCCTTGGCGACCACCGGCCCAAAGATCCTGCATGCCGGACGTCAGGACCTCGAACTGCTCTTGCAGGAGACCGGGCGCTTGCCCTCCCCCTTGTTCGATACCCAGATCGCGGCCGCCCTTGCCGGGCATGATGACCAGATCGGATATGCCGCACTCGTTGCGGCGGTTCTTAAGATCGAGCTCGCCAAGGACGTGACACGCACCAATTGGGCGGCGCGCCCTTTGAGTGAACGTCAGCTGGCCTACGCGCAGGACGATGTCCGCCATCTCGAGCCTTTGCACGCCGAGTTGGGGGCGGCCCTGGCGCGCCTGGGACGCGCCGAGTGGCTACGCGAGGACTGCGCGGTCCTCGCGGACTTGGCCCTCTACCGCTTCGGGCCCGAGCAGTTCACGCGCCGCTATCGACAGGGTGCCGGGCTCGCGCCCCGCGCCCAAGCGATCTTTCAAGAGCTGCTGAGCTGGCGCGAGGGCATCGCTCGGGAGACCGATCTGCCGCGCAGCTGGGTCGTCAGCGATGCCGCGCTTTTGGAGCTGGCGCTACGGGCACCGAGCACCGTGGCGGGCTTCCAGAAACTGCGCGAATGGGATGAGCGGCACACCGAGCGCTATGCCGCGGGCGCCCTGGCCGCGATCGCAGACGCCCCGCCGGCGCCGCTCTACCCCTGGCCGGCACCCCGTCTGCGTCCCGAGGAGGACGTCTTTTATCAGGCCCTGGTGGGCCTGGTGGACACGTGCGCGCGGGACCTCGGCATCCCGGCTGGGGTCCTGGGCTCGCGGCGAGCGCTAAAAGAGATCGTCCAGGGCGCGTCCCCCGGCAGTCTGGCCCGCGGGTGGCGGGCCGGGGTACTCGGCAGCGAAGGGGCGCGGCTCTTTGCCGAGATCGCGGCGTTTCATGACCAGTCTCGCTGACGCCGCCTTTCTGATGGGCGCGCCCCGCGTGCGCGACTTGCCCCCGGATACGGGCGCGGAGGTGGCCTTTGCCGGGCGCTCGAACGCCGGCAAATCCAGCGCCTTGAACGCACTGACGGGACGGAGCAGTCTCGCGCGGGTCAGCAAGACGCCGGGGCGCACTCAGCAGCTCAATGTCTTCGTCCTGGGACCGGCGCTGCGCCTCGTGGATCTGCCGGGCTATGGTTACGCCAAGGTCCCCCACGCACTCCGCCACGGCTTTGCGGCCTTGGCGAGCGACTATGTGGCGGCGCGTCAGAGTCTGCGCGGCCTGGTGCTGGTGGCGGATATCCGGCAAGGCCTCAAGGACGAAGATCACGGGCTACTCGCCCGGCGGCCGGGGCTGCCGGTACTCGTGCTGCTGTCCAAGGTCGATAAGCTCAATCGGGCCGAACGTGACCGGCGCTGGCGCGAGATCACCGCGGACCTGTCCGGACGAGCCACGCTACTCTCGTTTTCTGCCCATACCGGCGAAGGAGTGGCGGCGGCGCGGGCGGCCGTACTTGATTTCCTCGGCGGGCCGTAAGCGCAGCAGGCGCCTGGCCCATCCTTTACCAGGCGCAGCGCAACCTATACTATCAGGGGAAAACGTGCATAAAAAAACCCCGGGCACAAGGGAGAGGACCCGGGGAAAAACGAGACCCTGGGCCTGACGGCCCAGGTTACCCACTCAGGGAGGAGAAGCGGGTAAAGGACTCACGTCCTATAACCGTAGACAGAGGGGTCCGCGAGAAGTTCCGCTAGTGGGCCTCATCCCAGTTATGCCCCACCCCGCACTCGGCGACGAGTGGCACCGATAAGGCCGCTACCCCCTCCATACGGCTCACCACCGCCTCCCGCACGCGCTCTACTTCGGCCTCCGGGAGCTCAAAGACGAGCTCGTCGTGGACCTGCATGATCATGCGGGCTTCGAGGCGCGCGGCGGCGAGATAGGTGTGCACCGCGAGCATGGCCATCTTGATCAGATCGGCCGCCGTCCCTTGCAAGGGGGCGTTAATGGCCGTGCGCTCGGCGTATTGGCGCCGGCCCGTGTGGCTCGCCTTGATGTCCGGTATATAGAGGCGGCGCCCAAACAAGGTCTCCACATACCCTTGGCGGCGGGCCAGGAGGCGCATGTCCTCCATGTAGCGGTGGACCCCGGGATAGCGCCGAAAGTAGAGGTCACAGTATTCTTGGGCCTCGGCCTGGCCGATGTGGAGCTGGCGGGCGAGACCAAACGCCGACATACCGTACATCAGGCCGAAGTTGATGGCCTTGGCGGCGCGCCTCTGCTCATCCGTTACCGCCTCGAGACTGAGGCCGAAGACCTCGGCGGCCGTGGCCCGGTGGACATCCTTGCCTTCCTTGAACGCCCGGACCAGCCCCGCATCGCCCGACAGATGGGCCATGAGACGCAATTCGATCTGGGAATAGTCGGCCGACAAGATGCACAGGCCAGGGCCGGCCGCAAAGGCCTGACGGATCCGCCGGCCCTCTTCGGTCCGCACCGGGATGTTCTGTAGGTTGGGGTCGCTCGATGATAGGCGTCCGGTGGCGGCAACGGCCTGATGATAGGTCGTATGAATGCGTCCGGTCCGCGCATCGACCATGGACGGGAGCTTGTCGGTATAAGTGCTTTTGAGCTTAGCCAAGGCCCGGCACTCGAGGATGAGCGCGGGGAGGGGGTACTCGCTCGCGAGCTCCGCGAGCACCTCCTCAGCGGTCGAGGGTTGCCCCTTGGGGGTCCGCTTCTTGACCGGCAGGCCCTGCTCCCCGAACAAGATCTCCTGGATCTGCGCGGGCGAATTGAGATTGAAGGGCCGCCCTGCCAAGGCGTAGGCGCGCGCCTCCCGCTCGGTGAGTCCGGCGGCGAGCTCTGCGCTCTGGCGATGGAGCATGGCCGTATCGATGGCCACGCCGGCTGCCTCGACCTCCGCGAGCACTGGACTCAAGGGCCGCTCGATCGCCGTATAGACGTGCTGTAGGCGCGGCTCGGCCTCCAGACGCCCGCCGAGCTCCACAGCGAGATCGAGCAAGGTGGAGATGGCATCTCCGGCAGCGGCGGCCCATTCCGTAAGCGGCACGGCGGCGAGGGCGCGGCGTTCGCGGCCGGCCCTGAGGAGACTCGCGACCGTGGTGATGGGCCGGCTGAGATACTTCAGGGCAAGGGTATCGAGGTCGTGATTGGGGGCCCCGCTATCGAGGACGTAGGACATGAGCATCACATCGTCCCAACGCCGGCCGAGATCGCGGCCGTGGGGCATCAGGAGTCGCAATAGCCGCTTGCCATCGTGGACGGCCAGGGTAGGGCCGTCGCCCCCCAAGATCGGCGCGAGGGCGGTTAGGATCTCAGGAAAGGTGAGACCAGGCTCGAGATCCGAAGCGACAGGCACGACGGCGGCGGTCTCCCGGGTGCCCAGCACCACGGCAAGCACCCCCTCTGGCGGCCCCCACAGCGCAAAGCCCAGGACCGGCGCAGTCCGCCACGCCGCCACACGCTGCGCCAAGTCCGCGGGACTCGCGACTACCGCAGCCGCGGCCGCCCCGCTCGCCCCCCCGAGCTCGGCACGCCAGGCCTTGAATTCGAGTTCGCCGTAAAGAGCACGCAAACGCCCCTCATCGGGGCTCTGTAAGGTGAGCTCACGCGGACTTTGCGGCAGGGGGACGTCGCAACGGATGGTGATGAGTTCACGCGCAAGCCTAAGGGCCGTCGCCCCGGCACGCAGCGCCTCCCCGCTGCGGCCCGGGACCTCGTCGGCATGGGCAAGCAGGCCATCTAACGAGCCGTAGGTCTGAAGCCAACGCACGGCCGTCTTCGGGCCCGCGCCGGGCACCCCGGGGACGTTATCGACCTTGTCGCCGACGATGGCCAGATAATCGACGATGCGCTCGGGGGGCACGCCAAAGCGCGCGGTCACGCCGGCTGCGTCCAAGACCTGGTCGGTCATGGTATTGACCAAGGTGACACCCGGACCGACGAGCTGCGCCATATCCTTATCGCCAGTCGATATCACGACGGCAAGGTTCTGGGCGGCGGCGGCCTGCGCGAGGGTGCCGATCACATCGTCGGCCTCGACGCCGGGGACGGCGAGCAGCGCTATGCCGAGCGCCCGAATGACCTCATGGAGCCGCGGTATCTGCACACCCAGGTCCCCGGGCATGGCGGCGCGCTGGGCCTTATAGTCGGCGTAGAGTTCGTCACGGAACGTGGGGCCGGGGGCATCGAACACCACGGCCATGAGATCCGGCTTGTAATCGCCGCGCAACTTCCGCAGCATGTTCACCACGCCATAAATAGCCCCCGTCGGCTCGCCGCGGGTATTGCGTAAATCGGGCATGGCGTGGAACGCCCGGTACAGATAGGATGAGCCGTCCACCAACAGCAAGAGTTGCCCAGGATTCCCAGCCGGTATCATGACGCCCCCAAAACCTGAAAAACCCCTCATCAAAAGAAAACCTCCCGCCGTGCGCCCCGGCATTGCCGCCCCCGAAGGAGGGCTGTCGCGCGAGGCCTGGAAGATCTTCCAGATCATGGCCGAGTTCGTCGAGGGCTTCGAGGCCCTGGCACAGATCCGCCCATCGGTCAGCATCTTCGGGTCGGCCCGCATCGCGCCCGACCACCCGTATTTCACATTGGCGGAAGATGTCGCCCGCAAACTGTCGGACGCGGGATTTAGCGTCGTAAGCGGCGGCGGCCCGGGCATCATGGAGGCCGCGAACAAGGGCGCCTATGCCGGGCCGTCGCCCAGCGTGGGCCTCAACATACGTCTACCCCACGAGCAAGCGGGAAACCCCTACCAGGATATCCGGCTGACCTTTCAGCACTTCTTTGCCCGCAAGGTGATGTTCGTGAAGTATGCCACAGCCTACGTGGTCATGCCCGGCGGCTTTGGCACCCTAGACGAGCTCATGGAGATCCTGACGCTTGTGCAGACCGGCAAGAGCCGTCGCATCCCGATCATCCTGGTCCATAGCCCCTTCTGGGCAGGACTTACCGACTGGTTCCGGACGACGATGATCGCCGACGGGGTCATCGATGAGCGCGACATGGAGCTGTTCGTAACCCTCGACCGGCCTGAAGAGATCATCGACGCCATCTTTCGTTACTACGAGTTGAGCGGCTTCGAGCCTTCCGAAGAGGAAAAGGAGATCCAGCTCAACCTGTAGCCGGGGAGCGGGCGGCGCATGTCAGTCTTTACACGCATAGAAGAAACGGAACTCGTAGCCTTTTTGAACGGCTATGCGATCGGTACGCTACGCTCGTTCACCGGTATCGAGAGCGGGATCGAAAACACGAACTACTTTGTCTCGACGACCGGCGGGGAGTACGTACTCACATTATTTGAGACCGTGGATCCCCACGAGCTGCCCTTTTTCCTGGATCTGATGGCCTACCTGGCCGAACAGGGCATCCCTTGCGCCCACCCCGTGCGCCCGCAGTCGGGGAGCTATATCGGGACCTTGCACGGCAAACCGGCGGCGCTCGTCATGCGCCTTTATGGACGCTCGGTGACCGCGCCCACCGCGGCGCAGTGCGCGGCCATCGGGGCCGTGCTCGCGCAACTACACGTGGCCGGCAAAGGCTTCGGGCGCAGCCGCCCCAATCCGCGCGGACCGCATTGGTGGCGGGCGACCGCCGAGCGTCTGAAGGGCCATCTGGATGCGGCCGACAGCGCCTTGCTTGCCGAGGAGCTGCGCTTTCAGGGTCTCTACCGCTTTGCCGACCTCCCGCGGGGTATCATCCATGCCGACTTATTTCGGGACAACGCCCTGCTCGATGGCGACCGCCTGGCGGGGGTCATCGACTTCTACTATGCCTGTTCCGACACCTGGCTCTACGACCTCGCGATCACGGTAAACGACTGGGCGAGCACCGAAACCGGGGCGCTCGACCTTACGCGGGCACAGGCGCTCGTGACCGCCTACCAGTCGGTGCGGCCGCTGACGAGCATAGAGCGCGGGGCCTGGCCGGTCATGTTACGCGGCGCCGCTTTGCGTTTCTGGCTGTCGCGCCTCACCGATCTCCACTTCCCAAGGGCCGGCGAGCTGACGCACACTAAAGACCCGCTCGTCTTCGCGCGCATACTGCGGGAACGCCGACGGGAGACACCCCGGCTGCGCGCCCTGTGGCGCCCGGGACCGTAGCGGATCGGGAGCGTGTAGGTACACGGAGCGGAGACCTGAAACCATGAACAAGGATGTGTCACAAGCATTGACGGGGATTGCGCGCGCTTACGGGCTCATGGCGGCGGACGCCGTATTTTGGAGCGGGGTCACGGTACTCTATCTGGGCTGGGCGGCGATCCTGCTGCGACTCCCCTTCGTGGGCGAGGTGTTGCTCGTCTTAGTGACCCCCGCGGCGGCGGCCGGTGTGCTGCGCGAGGCCGACACGCCGCGCCCCGGGCGGCCCTTCTGGCCCCGGGCGGGTCAGGTCTTGGTGGGCGCCCTGCGCGATCATGATCTCGCGCTCCCGGTCATGAGCGTGGCTACCATCGCCCTCGGCGCCTGGGTCTTCGTGACGGTGCTTGCGATGATTTTGGGTATCGACGGTCTTACGCTGAGCGGCATCTTTGCCTACCGGACGCCGGTCGCAAGGCTTTTCACCGGCCTTTTGCTGTTGCTCTTCTGGGCCACCGAGACGGGCCTCGTCATGACCGCCCTCTATGTCCTAGCCGGCATCGTGCGGGGCGGACTGAGGCCGGTCGCCGCCCTCGAGTACGCCCTCGACCGGTGGCGTGAACAGCCCGTTCTAATCGCCCTGCAGGGCGCGCTGCTGGTCTTGCCCCTCATCCTGGCCTTCTACGCGGGGGCTTGGCTCAGCGCGGCCGTGGCCTTTGCGACCCTGATCCCGCTCAATCTTGCGGTCTCGGTCTGCCATGGCGGACTCAAAGGCACGGCAGCACCCTCACGGAGCCCCCTTGGTACGTGAGGCCTTGTGGGCGCGGACCTGATTGCCGCCCGCCTCCTGCGCGGCCCGCAGCGCCTCGTGGGCGTTCCCGAGGAAGCGCTCCAAGTCCTGACCGCGGCCGAATTCGGCGACGCCTGCACTCAAGGTGAGCGCGGCCTCCTCCCCCTTCAAGGGAAGGGGCGCCGCCGCGAGCGCCGAGCGTAGCCGTTCGGCGACCAGCAAACCTTGCTCGGCCTGGGTCTGAGGGAGTACGACCAGGAAGTCGCGGTCGTCGTAACGCCCCAGACGGTCCGGCAGCCGCAGGGTCTCCCCGAGCACGGCCGAGACCGCCTCCAAGACCGTGCCTTGAACCTCGGCGCCCAAGCGGTCGGTCAGCTGATCGATGCCATCCACGGAGAGACTCACGAGTGCCAAGGGCGTGCCGTAACGTTGCGACTGGGCCATGGCCTCGATCAGGCTCGAGGTAATGCCGCGGCGATTGAGGGTGCGCGTCACCTCGTCAACGAAGCCCGTTGGGCCGCCGGGATCGGCCGCCGGCATGGGTTTGGCGCGCACGATGCGTGCGGTCAGGGCATGGACCAGGGCGGCGAGGGCCGCAGCCTCCAGGATGGCGAAGAGCCACCACAGGTCCGGCCATAGGTGGCTCAGACCGATGGCGAGCGCCCCCAGCGCCAGGGCCAGACCACCCACCAGACCGAGGAAGGGCTTGCGCCGCAAGGCGCCCTGCTTGTTCAGGAAAAAAAACGGATTCACGACGGCCCCATCCCGAGCTCTGTAAAATTTATCCCTAGACTATAGGCGGCCGCCGCGACGGTTTCCAATCCACCCCTTACAAAACTTTGAGGCCCGCGTAGGCCAGTACGAGCCATTTGACGCCCGCGCCGGCAAAGCGCACCTGGACCCGCGCGTGCTCGCCGCTTCCCTCGCTGTCTACGATCACGCCTTCACCAAAGGTGGCATGGGCCACCCGCCCACCCACCTGCGGCCCGGCGAGCGCCGTGGACGCCGGTCGCGCGATCTCGCCGCTAAACCGCGGGCGAACATGATCGAGCAGCCCGTCTGGGATCTCCATCAGGAACCGGGAGGGAGGCGAATAGCGGTCCTCTCCATGGATGCGCCGGGTCTCGGCGTAGGTGAGCGTCAGGGCGCGCATCGCGCGCGTTATCCCAACGTAACAAAGCCTGCGCTCCTCCTCGAGACGGGTCTCATCGTACAAGGAGCGTTCGTGGGGAAACAGCCCCTCCTCGAGACCCGTAAGGAAGACCACCGGGAATTCCAGGCCCTTGGCGGCATGCAAGGTCATGAGCTGGACCGAATCCTGGCCCTCCCCGGCCTGGCCCTCCCCGGCCTCCAGGGCGGCATGGGCCAGGAACTCGAGTACCGGTTGGCCTTCGTGCTCCTCGGCCATGAAGAACCGCGCCGCCGAGGCCAGTTCTTCGAGGTTCTCGCTGCGCGCCTCGCCCCGCTCGCGCCCCTCTTCTCGGTAAAAGTCGAGCAGACCCGCACCTTTCGTTATGGTGTCGACCATGACGTCAAGGGGGGCCTGGGCGCTATCGGCGGCCAATCGCTCGATCAAGGCCACGAAGCCGCGCACGGCCGCGGCCGCCCGGCCGGCGAGGCCACCGGCGCCGCTCAAGGCGAGCGCCGCCGTCCAAAGGGATACCCCCGCACCGCGCGCCTGAGCGCGCAGGGCGTCAACGGTACGCGCCCCGATGCCGCGGGTCGGGACGTTCACCACCCGCTCGAAGGCGGTATCGTCGTGGCGGTTCATGATGAGGCGCAGGTAAGCGAGCGCGTCTTTGATCTCGGCGCGATCGAAGAAACGCAGCCCCCCATACACCCGGTAGGGTATGCCGGCCCGTACAAGCAACTCCTCGAAGAGCCGCGACTGCGCGTTGGAACGGTACAAGATAGCCACGTCGCGGGGCCGCGCCTCTTCGCTCAAGAGCTTGCGTATGCGTTCAACCACGAACTGGGCCTCGTCGACCCCGCTGTAGGCGGCGTAGACGGCAACCGGGGCCCCTTCCTGGCCGGCCGTCCACAAGGTCTTGCCGAGCCGCTTAGCGTTATGGGAGATAACGGCGTTGGCGGCCTCGAGAATACGGCCGGTGGAGCGGTAATTCTGTTCGAGCCGTATGGTCTTCGTGCCCGGGAAATCGCGTTCGAAGCGCAGGATGTTCTCGATCTCGGCCCCGCGCCAGCCGTAAATGGATTGATCATCGTCGCCCACCACGAACAGGTGACCCCCGCCCCCGAAGAGGCGCAGCCACTCGTACTGGACGGCGTTGGTGTCCTGGAATTCGTCGACCAGTACGTGCTGGAACCGCCGCTGGTAGTGCGCGCGGATGGCGGGTTGGTCGCGCATGATCTCGAGGGTCGCCAACAAGAGTTCCGCGAAGTCCACGAGACCCTGATCCCGGCACAGGGTTTCATAGGCGGCGTAGACCTGCTGAAGGGCCCGCTGGGTGGGATCGGCGGTGGCCGCCAGCTGCTTGGCGCGCCGTCCGGCATCCTTGTGCCCGTTGATGAAAGACTGCACGAGCCGGGGCGGGTAGCGCGACTCGTCTAGGGCCTGGGCGCGCAGTATGCGCTTGATCAGGCGCTGCTGATCGTCGCTGTCGATGATCTGAAAGGCCTCAGGGAGCTTGGCCTCGCGGAAATGGCTGCGCAAAAATCGGTGCGACAGTCCATGAAAGGTGCCGATCCATAGGCCGGTCACCGGTTGGCGCAAGAGGTGCTCTAGGCGCCGGCGCATTTCGGCGGCCGCCTTGTTCGTGAAGGTCACAGCCACGAAACCGAAGGGCGAGGCGCCCTGATCCACGAGCCATGCGATGCGCTGGGTGAGGACCCGGGTCTTGCCACTGCCGGCGCCGGCGAGGATGCGCATCGGCCCCGCCGGTGCGATGACGGCCGCGCGCTGGGCCTCGTTTAGGCCATCGACAAAGGGGGATTCCATGGCGCGAGTGTACCTTAGGCCCGCGCGCGCGCGAAACCCGATCCGGCACGGTCTCGCTTGTCGGCGCGCATTGCAATGATGGGCCAAGTCGTGTCAACTAGAAGACCTGTGCACGGGAGCACGTGATGGACGAAATCAACGGTTTCGATCTCCATGCCGCCTGGATCCGGCGGGCCCAGACCGACCTCCGCGCCTTCCTCGAAGCCCTCGCCACGCGGCTTGAGGGCGCTCTGCCCGGACATGTGGAGGTTGAGCGTAAACGCGACGGCCTCTTCACGGCGAGCCGCCACGTGACCGCCATTACGGTACGTACCGACGGAGGACGCTACATTCTCGAGGCCCAGGGCCCCGACATCCACACGGCGCGCCAACATGAGGTGCGCGGCGTCGTCCTGAAGTCCGAGACCCTACCCCTCGATCAATGGCTCACGGCCCTGGAAGAGGAACTCACGCGGCTTGCCGGCACGCTGCAGGGGGCCCGCGGCGTGTTGCAAGACTTTCTGACATCCTAAGGAGCCCGCCATGCCTTTATTCCGACCCCCGGGAAGCAGCAACAACGGCGACGGCGGGTCGATCGCGCGCCAAGCGGCCTGGAACGAGGCGCTCGCCCACAGCACCGTACCGGGATTCGTGAAGGACCGCCTGGCCCAGACCGTGGCCGGGACCCGGCCCTGGGTAACGACCGCCGGACCCGCCGGACTGCTGGCACAGCGCAGCCATGGCATACGGCCGCTCGGGCTCGTATCGGGCAACTGCTGGTTTCACTTCGGCTATTCCTGGACGCGCGGACACTACGAGGGCTGGCACACCGCCATCGACCGGCTGCGGCTGGAGGCCGCGCTCATGGGGGCCAACGCGGTCGTGGACGTGACGATGCGGGTGCGCCGGATGCCAGGCACCGAGAACGAGAGCCACATGGACTATGCGGTCATGGGCACAGCGGTGCGGCTGGAGGGCCTCCCCGAATCGGCAAACCCGGCGCTGGCCACGGTCTCGGCCCTCGAATTCGCACGGCTCCTCGAGGCCGGGATCGTGCCGGTGGGCATCGCCATCGGGGCCCACTATGACTGGCTCGCGCTGCCGGGGGGCGTTACGCCGGGCGCGGCGACCTTCTGGAACCAAGAGATCACACCGCTGTCGACCTTCCTGACCCAGGTGCGGCGCCGGGCGCTCCAGGAGTTACGTGACGACGGGACGCGGCTCGGCAGTGGCGTACTCGCCCATACTCAGCATACCGAGCTCTATGCTATCGAGCCTGACGAGAACAACCCCTACCCGCGCTTTCTGGCACGCTACATCGCCATAGGCACGGCCATCCTACACGACAGCCGCAGCCGGCGGCAGTTTGGCGTGCGCCCTGTCATGAGCGTAAGCGACAGCGGGCGCCTCGGCGTAACCGATACCACAAGAGAGGTCCTGTGACGATGAGCGAGACCGTAGAAGGACTGCCCCAACACGCCCGTGAGCGCCTCCAGGGCCTGCGGGACACCAGCCGTCGGGGCGGGATTTTCACATCGGATTTTTCCGTAAACGAATTCCTGATGGTCGGCGAGGCCGGTTTCGAACCCCTGGGGCTTGTGGTCGGGTCCTGCATCTACCACACCGGCATCCAATACGCAGGCTGGGCACGGAACCAGGAGATGGCGGTCCTGTCACAAGCTATGTACGAGGCACGCGAACTCGCCATGACGCGCATGGAACAAGAGGCGCAGTCCTTGTCCGCCGATGGCGTCGTGGGCGTGCGCCTCGAGGTCAAGCGCATGGACTGGGACAAGGACATCCTGGAGTTCCTGGCCATAGGGACGGCCATCGCCCACGCGAAGGGCCACCCAGGTTTCAAGGGGCCGGCAGGCAAGCCCTTCACCTCTGACCTGTCGGGACAGGATCTGTGGATGCTATTGCAATCGGGATACCGCCCGCTGGCCTTGGTCATGGGGTCCTGCGTCTATCACGTTGCGCACCAGGGAATGTTCCAGTCTCTTGGTAACGTCGGACGCAACGTCGAGATGCCGCTCTTTACACAAGCCCTCTACGACGCCCGCGAGCTCGCCATGGAGCGGATGCAGCAGGAAGCCAAGGAGGCGGGCGCCGAGGGCGTGGTAGCCATGCAGCTCCACGAGGGCTCCCACAACTGGCAACCGCACGTGATCGAATTCTTTGCGATCGGGACCGCCGTGAAACCAATCGAGGATGCAGCCATCATCCCCGAGCGCCTGGTTCCGCAGATCGTCATCCCCGTAAACGATTAGGGAGGTAGTCCATGAGTCTCTTAAAGCGTGCCACGGAAATCATAGAGGCCAAATTCAATAAGCTCATGAATGCGGCGGAGGACCCCAACGAGACCTTGGATCTGTCCTACGAAAAGATGCTCGCGGGACTTCAGGAGACCCGCCGGCACCTCGCAGATGTAGTGACCGAACAAAAGGTCCTGGAACAACAGATGGAGGCGGCTAAATCCGAGATCGCTCGCCATGAGGCCGACGCGAAGCTTGCCCTGGGCGCCAATCGCGAGGACCTGGCGCGCGCCGCGCTGACCCAAAAGCAAACGGCTACCGTGAAGCTCGCCTCGCTGACCGAGGCCCGCGACCACATTGCCGCCCAAGCGCAGAAGCTCGTCGAATACGAGCACAAGTTTCAAGACCGCATCGACGCCTTCCGGACACAAAAAGAGGTCCTAAAGAGCGAGTACGGCAGCGCCCAGGCCCAGGTCAAGGTCAACGAGTCGATGTCCGGGCTTAGCGAAAAGCTGGGCGGCATAGGCGAGAGCGTCCGCCGCGCCCAGGATAAGACCGCTCAGATGCAGGCGCGCGCCCAGGCGGTCGACACCTTGGCCGAGAGCGGCGTCCTAGACGATGGCGACGAGCGTTCGCAAGCCGAGCGGGAGCTTGAGCGGCTACGGTCAGGCAGCGCCGTCGACGCGGAGCTTGCGCGCCTAAAGAACGAGGTCGCGGGAAGCAAAAAGTAAGGCCGGGGTTTTGGGATACCGCGGAACCTGTTCACCCCCATTGATGCCGGCGGCTCGGTGGCGGGACCGGGTCCTGATGAGCCCATCGCCATCGTTAGCGGACAGGACCGGGCATTATTGAGGTGATGGTGGCTAGTCCCGAAGGCCGTTGGGGTCGTGTGGGTATCACCGACGTCACGGGCCGTGGAAGCAAGGCCGCCTTGCGGACGATTCATCGGGGATTTTCTACCACTAGGCTCAAGTTGCGAGCCTTAGCCCTCGGCTCCCGCGTCTTGTGGGGCGATGAGCCGAAACCTGTATCCGTGACGCTCGAAGCCCAGGGCCTCGTAGAACATGTGAGCCCGTTGCGGCTTTAGGTTCGAGGAAAGGACAGCCTTATAACCGCGTTTTTGAGCCGCTACCTGAAGCGCATAGCGCACCATCATCTTCCCCACGTCCCGCCCCCGCCATCCTGGATCAACCGCGACATACTCAATGACTGCAGAGCAAGCGTTCCTATGGGCCAAGTTATCCATGATGAGCCGGGCGAAGGGGCCCGCTATACGCCCTTCGCTGACCGCGACATAAACCTTATAGTCTGGGTAACGCGCGGTCCGGTCGAAGACGTGCTGGGCCTGAACCAAGGTGAGCACCTCGCCGTCGTCTAGGTCAGGCTGCGCATACAAGCGGGGCACCTCGGAAAGATCCGCCTTAGACGCTAGCCCACAGAACGTCTCGCTCATGAATTACCCCGTGCTATCAAAGCCCCATGCGACGCACAGAGGCGCGGGATTGTCCGCTCGCTGTGCGCGAACATCGTGTGGCCCATCATTCCTTGCTCAACTGCAAACACGGGTTTCTTTTCCTGAGCAAGCACGGCAGACTGAATAGCCTTTTTTAATGAGAGCAGCGCCGCAAGCAAGGCAGGCTTGATGTCGGGATGTTGAATGATGTCGTCTTCGCCAAGGCCCGAACCGAGTATAGGAACCGTGATGCATGCCTCGTCGACAAGGCGCGCCGACATGGTAGAGACGGTTTCGCGCAAGGCGGCTTGCGCATGCGTTGCGCGTGGCGACGCATTCAGAAAGACCACTGGTTTGTTCACAAACGTTTCGTTACCGACCATCCAATCCAACGCATTTTTCAGCGCGGCCGTGACGCCGCGTGCGTATTCTGGGCTTGCAATAAGTAGCGCGTCAGAGGCCAGGATGTGTTCACGGAGAACGCGAACAGCTGCCGGTTCTGGCGCCCCAATGTCGGGATTGAATAGAGGCAGGTCGCCGAGACCGCGATAGAATGCTACTTCGATTCCGGCCGGCGCAACGCGTGTTACGGCGCGAAGCAAGGTTGTATGGAGCGATGCTTGCCGGAGGCGACCCGATATGGCTAGGACTTTCCTGATGTTCTACGCATGGATTAAACGGCTGGCGCGCCTTCGCGCCCTGCTCGGATTGTGGATGAAAGTACCTGCCGGATATTCGTGTACGTCATCGTTAAACACGCCAGATGCCATGGAGACGGTTTGAGAACGCGGGAAATGTGTATCGCACTTCGCGAACTGGGCGGTAGCGTCAATGTCAAGAACTTGCGCTTTCGTTACTTTCGACTGTGGCCATAAGGATGCGCTTACGAATACCGGGATAGATTGCCGGTGCAGGAATATGTGGCCAGTGGGTTGAAACCGCGCCCTCAAGCTTACTGGCCATCGCATATGTTTGGCTGATGCAACATAACCATGCGAATAGAGACTCCTGGGGCCGGGCGCTTCTTAATAGGAAGACGGGCCATCTCTATCCCTCCCCCTCCCCCGGTGGGACTACCCTTCTCAAGCTGCTGACTTTATTGTTCTGCCACAACCGGGGCAGTGGTCAGAGGGCGCTATTCCACGGTGACCGATTTGGCGAGATTGCGCGGCTGATCGATGTCAGCGCCCTTGGAGACCGCGACGTGGTAGGCGAGGAGCTGAAGTAAGACGGTATAGATGATGGGCGCAAGCAGATCATCGGTCGGGGGTACGGTGATGACGTGCGTCTGCGCGTCTTCTCGGATGCCATTGGCGCCGTCGGCGAAGACGAAGAGCTCGCCGCCGCGGGCGCGCACTTCCTGGAGATTGGAATGGAGCTTCTCTAAGAGTTCGTTGTTTGGTGCGACTGCCACTACCGGCATGTCCGAATCGACAAGTGCCAAGGGCCCATGTTTCAACTCGCCAGCCGGATAGGCCTCGGCATGGATGTAGGAGATCTCCTTGAGCTTCAAGGCCCCCTCCATGGCCACCGGGTACTGCGTGCCCCGCCCCAGGAACAAGGCGTGCTGCTTGTTCGCAAAATACGGGACCCAGGCCTGCACGGCGGCGTCGAGGGCAAGCACCTGCTCGATCTGGGTGGGTAGACTGCGCAGGAGGTTCACGAGCTGGGCCTCGCCCGCGGGACCTAGGCCACGATGACGCCCCAGTACCGCCACCAACAAGAGCAAGGCGACCAGCTGGGTCGTGAAGGCCTTGGTGGAGGCGACCCCGATCTCGGGACCGGCCTGGGTCATCAAGACGAGCTCGGAGGCGCGTACGAGCGAACTCTCCGGGGCATTGCAGATCGACAGGGTGTGGGCAAGCCCGAGCTGCCGGGCGTAGGCCAAAGCGGCCAGGGTGTCTGCGGTCTCGCCGGATTGCGATAACGTCACGAACAAGGTGTTAGGCGCGAGGCGCGGCTTGCGGTAACGGAACTCGCTTGCGACCTCGACGGCGCACGGAAGCCCTGCGAGCCCCTCGAGCCAGTAGCGACCGACGAGACCGGCGTGGTAGCTCGTGCCACAAGCAACGATCTGGACAGCCTCGATCTGGGCAAAGATAACGGCGGCGGTATGACCAAAGGCCTCTTCATAGACGTTGTGGAGCCCAATCCGGTTTTCCAGGGTATCGGCAATGGCCCGTGGCTGCTCGTGGATCTCCTTTAACATGTAGTGGCGGTATTCGCCGCGGGCTACGGCATCGGCCGACATCTCGCTTTGCTTGATGGGCCGCTCGACTTGCTCGCCCTCGGCATTGTAGATGGTGACCGCCTCGCGGGTGATATCGGCGACGTCGCCCTCCTCGAGGAACATGAAGCGTTGGGTGACCGGTAACAAGGCGGCGACGTCGGAGGCGATAAAATGCTCCCCGATACCGATACCGATGACGAGCGGGCTGCCCCGGCGCGCGGCAACCAGCCTATCGGGTTCCTGATTGGTAATGACGCCGAGCGCATAGGCCCCGCGCAGACTGCCGAGGGCCGCACGCACCGCCTGGAGCAGATCGCCGGTCTCGGCGAGCCGGCGGTAGATCTCGTGGACGATGACCTCGGTGTCGGTCTCGGAGGTGAACTCGTAGCCCAACTGCATCTGGGCGCGGCGCAAGGCCTCGTGGTTCTCGATGATACCGTTATGGACGAGCGCCACGGTCTTGCGGCAGATATGCGGATGGGCGTTCTCGGTCGCCGGACGGCCATGCGTGGCCCAGCGCGTATGGGCGATGCCGGTCCCGCCCGCAAGCCCCACGTCGAGACGGGCCTCGAGCTCACGGACTTTGCCGACCGAACGGGTACGGGCGATACAGCGGCCCTTATCGATGACCGCAACACCGGCCGAATCGTAACCGCGGTATTCGAGGCGCTTTAGGCCTTCGATCAGGATCGGGACCACGTTGCGTTGCGCGACTGCCCCTACGATTCCACACATAAATCCAGCGCTCCTTGACGCGCGCGGCCCGCTATTTCTCGGGACGCCGCCAACCGCTCACCGTCTTTTGGGCCACCCGGCTCAGGGTGAGTTCGCCGGCCGGGGCATCCTTGGTCACCGTGGATCCTGCACCTATGGTCGCACCGGCCCCGATCTCCACAGGGGCGACCAGCTGGGTGTCCGAACCTATGAAGGCCTGGTCGCCGATGATGGTTCGGTGCTTGCGCGCGCCATCGTAATTACAGGTGATGACACCGGCCCCGATGTTGACGGCCCGGCCGACCGTGGCGTCACCTACATAACTCAAGTGGTTGATCTTGCTGTCTGCGCCTATGGTCGAGCCCTTGACCTCGACGAAATTACCGACCCGCGCATGGACACCGAGTACGGTGCCCGGACGTAGACGCGCAAAAGGTCCGACGACGGCGCCGGCACCGACATCGGCGCCATCGAGGACACTATGGGCTGCGATCCGCGCACCGGCGCGTATGCGCGTATTGCCGATGACACAGTAGGGGCCGACGCGAACCTCGTCTTCGAGATGGACGTCGCCCTCGAACACGCAACCCACATCGATGACGACGTCCCGGCCGGTGGTGAGCCGTCCCCGCACATCGAGGCGTCGGGGGTCCAGGAGCTGTACGCCCGCATCCATCAAGGCGCGCGCCTGGCGTTCCTGGTAGGCGCGCTCGAGGGCGGCGAGATCGGCGCGGCTATTGACGCCCTGAACCTCGGCGGGGTCCGCTGGACCGACGCTCTCTATGGCACAGCCCTCGGCATGCGCCAGGGCGATGACGTCGGTGAGATACAGTTCGTTCTGGGCATTGGCAGGCGAGAGCTTAGGTAGCCAACGCCTGAGATCGGCGACTCGGGCGGCGAGTATGCCGCTATTGACCTCGATGAGAGCGCGTTCCGCGGCCGTGGCGTCCCGCCATTCCACGATGCGCAGGATACGGCCGGCCTCGTCCCGGACTATACGCCCATACTGGTTGTCGTCGCGGGCGGTAAAGGTGAGTAAGGCGAGCCCGTGGTAGGCGCGCTCACACAAGGCCGCAAGCGTCCGCGGCGCGCTGAGCGGGACATCCCCCAAGAGGACGAGCGCTATGGCGTCGGCTGCGAGCCGTGGCAACGCGCAGGCCAGGGCGTGGCCCGTACCGCGCTGTTCGGCTTGTCGTATCCAGTCGACCCGGGCCTCCGGGAAGGCCTGCGGCACGCGCTCGCCGCCATGACCATAGACCACATGGACGGCCGCGGGCCGCAAGACCTCGGCGGCATCCAAGACGTGGGTCAGCAACGGCCGGCCGGCCAGGGTATGTAGGACCTTGGGGAGGGCGGAGGCCATGCGCTTGCCTTGGCCGGCCGCCAAAATTACGACTTCAATAGGAGAAAGCGAGCCCTGCATAGGGTCCTATTAGAGCGGTCTCAGGCCTTAAAGGCAACGCCCGAAGGGCGGAGGCGCTAATGCAGGGCCTGTGATGGGCGGCCCATGCGCCGCTCCTCGGGGGTGGCGTCGCGCACGTCCTGGACGGTCACGATGAAGCGGACGGTCTGGCCCGCCAACGGGTGATTGGCGTCGACCGTGAGCCTTCCGTTCTCTATAGCGGTGACCACGAAATGCACCGCCTCGCCCGCATCGTTTTCGGCCTCGACCTCGGCACCGATGTGGCGGAACTCGGCAGGAACGTTTTCGACGTCATCGGTAAAGGTGAGCGCGGGATCATGGTCACCGAAACCCTCCGCCGGTGACAGCTCGACCTCCACCGTGTCGCCTACGGCGCGCCCCTCGAGGGCCTCTTCGATCTTCTCGAAGAGCGCCTCGCCCGAACCGTGGAGATAGGAAACCGGGACATCGGTGTGCTCAAAGATCTCGCCGCGGGCATCACGCAGGGTATACGTCAGGGACACGACCTTGTCTTTGGTCACCATACAGGAGGTCCTCCTTTAAGGCGGGGGAGCCGCCATCCCGCCATGGGTCAGGGCGCGATAGCGCCGGACGGCCTGGAGGCGCGCTACGGCCTGGGCAAGCTCAGCCTGCGCATGCGCATAGTCGACTTGGCCGGAGCGCTCCTCGGCATGGCGGCTCGCCTCTTCCACGACGCGTGCCGCACGCGCCTCATCGATATCGGCGGCGCGCTCGCCCACGTCCGCGAGGATCGTGACGTGATCGGCCTGCACCTCGGCAAAGCCACTGCCCACGAAAAAGACCTGCTCGGCCCCATTCATGTCCTCGAGGCGCACGATCCCAGCCTTCAGGAGGGCGAGCAACGGGGAGTGTCCGGGCAGAAAACCCGCCTCCCCCTCGCGCAGCGGCGCTATGACCCGCCGCGCGACGCCCGAGAAGAGCGATTGCTCGGCATTGACGATATCAACCCGGAAGCTATCCATCGTTCATTATAACCGGCGCGCCTTGGCCAAGGCCTCGTCTATGGTACCGACCATGTAGAAGGCCTGCTCCGGCAATTCGTCGTACTCGCCCTCGGCTATCGCCTTGAAGCCCCTTATCGTCTCCTTCAGGGGCACATAGGTGCCGGGGGTGCCGGTAAAGACCTCGGCTACGAAAAACGGTTGCGACAGGAATCGCTGAATCTTGCGGGCCCGGGTCACGACTAGCTTGTCGTCGGCCGATAGCTCGTCCATGCCGAGGATCGCAATGATGTCCTGGAGTTCCTTGTAGCGCTGCAGGATCGACTGCACCTTGCGCGCGGTCTGGTAATGGGCATCGCCTATTACTTGGGGATCGAGTTGGCGGCTCGTGGAATCGAGGGGGTCGACCGCCGGATAGATGCCGAGCTCGGCCACCTGGCGCGACAACACCACAGTTGCGTCGAGATGCGCGAAGGTGGTCGCAGGCGACGGATCGGTTAGGTCATCGGCCGGGACATAGACTGCCTGGATCGAGGTAATGGAGCCGGTCTTGGTCGAGGTGATGCGCTCCTGCAAGGCACCCATCTCCTCGGCCAGGGTAGGCTGGTAGCCCACCGCCGACGGCATGCGTCCGAGCAGGGCCGAGACCTCGGTTCCAGCGAGCGTATACCGGTAGATGTTGTCGATGAACAGGAGGACGTCGCGGCCCTCGTCGCGGAAATGTTCGGCCATGGTGAGCCCGGTAAGACCCACGCGCAAGCGGTTGCCTGGCGGCTCGTTCATCTGACCGTAGACGAGCGCGACCTTGTCGAGAACCCCGCCTTCCTTCATTTCATGGTAGAAATCGTTACCCTCGCGGGTACGCTCCCCCACGCCCGCAAACACCGAATAACCGCTGTGCTCGATCGCTATGTTGCGAATAAGCTCCATCATGTTCACGGTCTTACCGACCCCGGCACCCCCGAACAGGCCCACCTTGCCGCCCTTGGCAAAGGGACAGATCAGGTCGATGACCTTGATCCCGGTCTCGAGGAGTTCGGTGCTGGCGGCAAGCTCATCGAAGCGCGGCGGCGCCCTGTGGATGCTGCGCACCGTATCACTCGTGACCGGCCCCTGTTCGTCGATGGGCCGCCCGAGCACGTCCATGATGCGGCCCAGGGTCGCGGCGCCGACGGGCACGCGGATCGGATGGCCGGTATTGGTGCAGGACAGCCCGCGCTTTAGGCCATCGCTCGCTCCCATGGCGATCGTCCGTACCACGCCGTCCCCCAGTTGCTGCTGCACCTCGAGCACCAGGTTGGTCTCGGCGACCTCCAGGGCGTCGTAAATCTTGGGCACGGCATGCCCCATAAACTCGACGTCCACTACAGGCCCGATGACCTGCACAATCTTTCCCGCTGACATCCTGCCCCCTAGACTGCCGACGCGCCGCCAACGATTTCCGCAATCTCTTGCGTGATCGCCGCTTGACGCGCCTTGTTGTATGCCAATTTCAGATCCCCGATCAAGCGACCGGCGTTGTCGGTCGCTGCCCGCATCGCCACCATGCGCGCCGCCTGCTCGCTCGCGAGATTCTCGATCACGGCGCCGTAGACCCGCGTCTCCAGGTAGCGCGCAAGGAGATCGGAGACGACCGTGCGCGCATCAGGCTCGTAGAGATAATCCCAGCGATGTTCCCGGGCGCGCGGCGTGGGCTCCGGCAACGGCAGGAGATCCTCCGTAACCGCTACCTGATTCATGGTGTTCTCGAAGCGGCTGTAGACGAGCGCTATGCGGTCCACGCGGCCCGCCCGATACGCGTCGACCAGGACCTTGATCACGCCGAGCAAGGATTCAAGACTCGGGCGGTCACCGAGTGGCGCTAGCTGCGCGACCACCGGGGCGCCGAGCCGCCGAAAGTAAGCGGCCCCCTTGTTGCCCATGACGGCGATCTCGGTCTCCACGCCGGCGTCTTGCCACCCCCGCAGGAGTCCGACCGCGACCCGCAGGATGTTCGCGTTCAAGGCGCCGGCAAGCCCTCGATCCGAGGTGATGACAAGGACTGCCGCGCGGCGTACCGGGCGCACGGCCAGCAAGGGGTCGCGGTATTCGGGATGGGCGGCACGTACATGGCGCATCACAGCCTGCAGGCCCTCGGCGTACGGCCGCGCCGCGCGCATCCGTTCCTGGGCCTTGCGCATCTTCGCCGCCGCCACCATTTGCATGGCGCGCGTGATCTTACGCGTGCTCTGGACGCTGCGGATCTTGCTGCGGATCTCCTTGCCCTGCGCCATTAGTAGGCACCCTGGGCCTTGAAGGTCTCGATAAAGCGGGTGAGCCGCGCAATGATGTCGTCATTGTAGTCGCCGGTCTCGTTGATGGCCTTCAGCGCATCACCCTGCTCGACGCGCGCCTGGGCGCGCAGCGCGGCGTCGAAGGCAACCACCTTTTCGACGGCGATATCGTCGAGCGCTCCGGTGTTGGCGGCAAGTAGGGAGAGTGACATCTCGGCCACCGACAAGGGCTGGTACTGCGCCTGTTTCATGAGCTCCGTCACGCGCCGCCCGCGGTCGATCTGCTTACGGGTAGCCGGATCGAGGTCGGAGGCAAACTGCGCGAAGGCGGCCAGTTCACGGTATTGCGCAAGTGCGAGCCGCACCCCTCCGCCGAGCCGCTTCATGATCTTCGTTTGGGCAGCGCCGCCCACGCGCGACACCGAAAGACCGGCATTGATAGCCGGGCGGATACCCGAGTTAAAGAGGTCGGTCTCCAGGAATATCTGGCCGTCTGTGATCGATATCACGTTGGTCGGTACGAACGCCGAGACGTCCCCGGCCTGGGTCTCGATGATCGGCAGGGCGGTGAGGGAGCCCGTGCGTCCCTTGACGCCGGATTGCCGCTCCACGTAGTCCTCGTTCACGCGCGCAGCGCGCTCGAGCAGGCGCGAGTGCAGATAAAAGACATCGCCCGGATAGGCCTCGCGCCCGGGCGGCCGACGCAGCAACAGGGATATCTGCCGGTAGGCCCAGGCCTGCTTGGTCAGATCGTCATAGACGATCAGCGCGTCCTGGCCGCGGTCCCGGAAATATTCGCCCATCGCGCATCCGGTATAGGGGGCAAGGTACTGCATGGCCGCCGGGTCGGCAGCGGTCGCGGCGACCACGATGGTGTGTTCCATCGCGCCCATCTCGGTCAGGCGCTGGACTACGGCGGCGACGCTGGAGGCCTTCTGGCCGACCGCCACGTAGATACAGGTCACACCCGTGCCACGCTGGGCCAGGATCGCGTCCACGGCGAGCGCGGTCTTGCCGGTCTGGCGATCGCCGATGATAAGCTCGCGCTGACCACGGCCGATCGGGACCATGGCGTCGATGGCCTTGATGCCGGTCTGCAGGGGCTGGGTTACGGACCGGCGCGCCACCACCCCCGGGGCGACCTTCTCGATGGGCGATGTCGCCTGAGTAGGGATCGGTCCCCGGCCGTCCAAGGGCTTGCCCAGGGCATCGACAACGCGGCCGAGGAGCTCGGGGCCCACCGGCACCTCGAGGATACGGCCGGTGCCTTTGACCACATCGCCTTCCGCGAGATGGCCGTAGGCGCCGAGGATGACCGCGCCCACCGCATCGCGCTCGAGGTTCAGCGCGAGCCCGAAGGTGTTGCCCGGGAATTCGAGCATCTCGCCCTGCATGACGTTAGCAAGCCCGTAGATGCGGGCTATGCCGTCGCTCAGGCTTACGATGGTCCCGGTCAGGGCCGCGGCCGGGGGGGCCATCTGTTCGATCCTTTGCTTGATAAGCTCCGAGATCTCGCTGGGTTTCAAAGCCATAAAAAGTCCTCTAGAAGGGGCTCAAGGCGTGGGCAAGGGCCGCCAAGCGGCCGCGTACCGAGCCATCAAAAACCATATCGCCGTGCTGAACGATGACGCCCGCGAGCAATGCCGGATCCGTTTCGACCGCAAGCTCGATGTCCTGGCCGGTGCGGCGGGCCAATGCCTGCCGCAAACGCTCACGCTCCGGGGCACTCAAAGGGTGCGCCGAGGTCACGGTAGCGCGGCTACGGTTCTCGGCCGCATCCTTAAGGGCGGCGAAGGCGCGGGCGACACCGGGGAGCGCCGCCAGACGGCCGTTCTCGACCAAGAGCCCGATCAGGCGCCCGACCGCAGGCGGCGCCAGTTCGGGGGGCGCAAGCGCCGCCACCAAGGCCGCCCGGTCGAGCCCGGGGCGCGCGACGAGCCGGCCGATCGCGGGATCCGCAAGTGCCGCCACTGCGCCCTCCAGCGCGCTAAGCGCCAAGGGCCGGTCGGCCATTGGCACCCCCGCGAGCAGCGCCCGCGCGTACGGTCGGGCGATAGCGGTCATGTCGGCTGTGATCACAGCCGCTCCGCGACTTCGTCGAGCAGGCGTTCATGGAGACGTCGATCAACCTCGCGCTCGACGATGCGCTCGGCGGCGGTCAGGGCGAGGTTGGCGACATCGGCGCGCAGGGTTTCGCGCAGCCTGTTGGACTCCGCTTCCGCCTCGGCGCGCACCAGTGCGAGCGCCTGTTCGGCCTCGGCATGGGCATGTTCCCGCGCATCCTCGATGATCTCGCGGGCACGGCGTTCGGCGTGGTCTATGATCTCGGCCGCGCGCTCGCGCGCGATGGCCAGTATCTCCTCCTGCTGGCGCTGCGCCTCGTCGAGCGCCCGGCGGCCCTGGTCGGCCGCAGCCAGGCCGTCGGCTATCCGCTGGCGACGCTGCTCCATGATGGCCGTGAGCGGCCCCCATAAATAGCGCTTGATGAAGATGATGAGCACCGCGAAGGTGACCATCTGCACGATGAGGGTCACGGATATCGGCATGACGTGAGGGTATCCCGGGGCCGCTTAGTGAGTAAGGTGCGTAATGGCTGCCACGGCCGCGCCTTCGAAGGGGTTCACGAAGGTGAAGTACATGGCAAACGCTGCGGCGATGAACGGGAAGGACTCCATCAGACCTGCGGTGATAAACATCTGCACACGCAGGGTCGGCAACATCTCGGGTTGGCGGGCGATGCCTTCGATATATTTCGAGCAGATAAGGCCCCAGCCCAAGGCCGAGCCGACCGCGCCGCCCGCGAAAATGATGCCGACGGCCACGGCCGTGTAGGAATAAACCATGCCGATAACCGACGCCAGTTGCGGATCAACCATAAACCACTCCTCGATGAAAAGATATAAAAGAAACCTTGGTCAGTGCGCGTCGCCTTCTTCGGCGACTGCCATCGCGAGATACATGATGGTAAGAACCATGAAGATAAACGCTTGCAGGGTTATGACCAGCAAGTGAAATATGGACCATAATATGCCGGGCGCCCACGCAAGCCACCAGGGCAACAGGGCGATCAGAAGAAAGACGAGCTCGCCTGCGAACATGTTGCCAAAGAGCCGAAGGCCGAGGCTCAGGGGCTTCGCTATCTCCTCGACCGTGGTCATCAGGATATTGACAGGGAAGAGATAGGGCCCAAACGGGTGGACGAGAAAGGTCTTCAGGTAGCCCAGCACGCCCTTATGCTTGATATGGTAGTAAAGGGTGAGGAGGAAGACGCTTAAGGCGAGCCCCAGGGTCGTGTAGGGATCGGCGGTCGGGGTGGAGCGAAAGTCATTGACCCCAAAGAGGTGGGCGATCGCCGGCAACAAGAGGACGGGCAAAAGGTCCATGGCGTTCATGAGGAACACCCAGAGAAATACCGTCAAGGCCAGGGCGCCTAGCATCGGATCCTCGATGGGAAAGATGCCCTTGACCTGCTCGTCCACGAACTCGAGTAGGGCCTCGAGGACGTTTTGCAGGCCGTGGGGAACCCCGGCCTCCAGCCGCCGCCCGATGGCCCAACTCACCGAGACCATGAGACCTGCGAGCACCCAGCCGACCAGAATGGTATCGACGTGCAAGCTCAGGAAACCTCGACCGACGGTGAGGTTTCTGAGGTGGTCCTCCATGAAAGTGACGGCGTTGCTGCTCATAATCCTGACGAGATCCCGGGGACTAGGAACGCGACCTGTCCCACACCAAAACCGGCTAAAAACGGCAAGGGGGGCAAACCCAAAACCCCAAGCCCCACACCCAAGAGGACGATAGCCAACAGAAAGCGGGCGGCCGCGCCCCCATAAAGCCAAAGCTGCGCCTGCGCCGCGCCGGCTCGCGCGTCGGCGCGCATGACGGTATAGGCGAGCAGCAGCGTCCCGAGCATAGCCACGGCCCCGCCAGCGAGCGCCGCCCCAAAGCGGGGTAGCGGGGGCGTGCCGGTCCATACCGCGCCGGCACCGGCAAGCAGGGCCAAAATGACCTGCGCCCCCAGCACGCGGCGTAGCCCCGTGCCCAAGACTCGGGCGGCATAGCTCATGGCTGTCCCGTTCGCATAAGCAAACTCTGTTTAAGCCCCCCGCACGGCGGCGCAGTATAAGTGTTCTTTATGCCAGGGTCAACGCAAGCCCGCCCAGCGGCGAGGCGTTTACGGGGGGCCGAGACGAGGCTTGGCCCACGCGGCGGCCTGCGCGCGCTGGGCCGGGGTGAGCTGGGCGGCCGTCTGCCGGGCCAATTCGGCGGCGCGGGGCGAATGCGGGGCGGCCCGGTCATACCATTCCAGGGCGCGGATGAGGTGATCCGCTTGCCCGGTCCCATATTGATAGAGCTCACCCAACTGGAGCTCGGCCTTCGGGAGCCCCTTATGGGCCTCTTGGCGCAAGGCATGGAGACCGGCCTGCGCGGGTGACGACATGAGGCCATAGGAGAGCAGCAAAACAGTGACCGCGGTCCATCGTGTCATGTGTAGGTCCTCGTATCAAGTAAAGCGGCCGAGGAGACCCTCGAGCTCGTCGATACTATGATAGTCGATGGTGATGCGGCCTGCCCCGGCGCGCCGCGTCTGGATGCGTACACGCGCCCCCAATGTCTCCGTGAGACGTTGCTCGAGGGCCACGACGTCAGGATCCGCCGGCGCTGGCGAGGCTGGGGCCTGCGGATGGGCGAGGCGCTGGACGCGGGCCTCGGTCTCGCGCACACTCAGGGCGCGCGCGACGACCTCACGGGCCAACGCGGCCTGGGCATCGGGCGACAGGGCAAGCAGTGCCCGGCCATGCCCCATATCGAGCGCCCCCTCCTCCAACAAGCGCCGGACCTCGGGGTGCAGACCCAGCAAGCGCAGCAGGTTGCTGACGGCGGCGCGGGACCGCCCGATATGGTTGGCGATCTCCTCATGGGTGAGATGAAACTCTTCCTGGAGGCGTTTGAGCGCGCCGGCCTCCTCCATGGGATTTAAGTCTTCGCGTTGGATGTTTTCGATCAAGGCCACGGCCATGGCGGCGCGGTCGGGGATCTCGCGGACGATCACGGGGACCTCGGCGAGACCCGCGATCTGGGCGGCTCGCCAGCGCCGCTCGCCGGCCACTATCTCGTAGTCGGCACCGGCGGTGCGCACGATGATGGGCTGAATGACGCCCTGAGCGCGGATCGACTCCGCCAGCTCGTTTAGGGCCTCGGGCTCCATGCGCGTGCGCGGCTGATAGCGACCGCGGCGCAGACGCTCGATGGGGAGAGTCTGCACGGCGTTGGCGACCGACGCGGCCACGGGCGTCTCCGGTGTCGTCCCAAATAAGGCGTCAAGTCCCCGTCCGAGGCGCGGTTTTTTCTCCTTCATGTCGGCCGTTCTCCAGCAGCAGGGCCTAGGCGGGCCAAGACCTCGGCAGCCAGGGCGAGGTAGGCCTGGGCGCCCTTCGAGGCGCGGTCATACTGAATGACGGATATCCCGTGGCTCGGGGCCTCGGCGAGCCGCACGTTCCGCGGGATGATCGTCTGGAAAAGCTGGTTCCCGAAATGCCGGGAGAGCTGATCCGAGACCTCCAGGGCTAGGCCGTTACGGGGATCGAACATGGTCCGCAACAGGCCCTCGATGGTTAAGGCGGGATTCAGCTGACCGCGCACACGCTTGACCGTCGCGAGCAAAGCGGTGAGGCCCTCCAGCGCATAATACTCGCATTGCATAGGGATCAGCACTGCGTCGGCCGCGGTGAGGGCGTTGATCGTGAGCAGACTCAAGGCCGGCGGGCAATCGATGTAGATGAAATCATAGGTCCCGCGCAAGGGCGCGAGCGCGTCGTGCAGCCGCCGTTCGCGCTGCGGCACCTGCGCGAGCTCGATCTCGGCCCCGGAAAGATCGGCGTCAGCCGCCAGGATGTCGTAACCGCCGGCCAAGGTAAGCGCGGCCTCAGCCGCCGGGGTGTCGCCCAGCAAGACATCGTAGAGCCCATGGGGCGCGCTGGTGCCGCCACTGCCCATGGTGGCATTCCCTTGGGGATCGAGATCGATCAAGAGCACGCGCCGGCCGAGCTCGGCCAGGGCGGCGGCGAGATTGATGCTGGTGGTGGTCTTGCCCACCCCGCCTTTCTGGTTGGCGCAGGCGACGATGCGGGTCATGGCGCGCGCGCGAGGACCACGAGGTGGCGCTGGGCGGCAAGGCCGGGAATCGCAAGGCCATGGATGTCCGTGACGATGAAGGGCGCCGCTACGGCAGCGAGCTCCTCGGTCGGCAAGGTCCCTTTCATGGCCACGATACGGCCCTCGGGCGCCAGGAGATGGCCGACGGCGGCCGCGATATCGCCAAGGCTCGCAAACGCGCGTGCGGCGACGACGTCATAGGGGGCGGCGGGCCGGTGGTCCTCGACGCGTTCGCAGACGATGTTGACGTGAGAGAGCGCAAGCCGCCCGGCGACTTCGGTCAGGAAGTCGGCCCGTTTGTGCGACCGATCGAGTAGGGTGATGGCACGCGTGGGCTCGAACAGGGCGAGCGGGATGCCCGGCAGGCCCGCCCCGCTACCGACATCCAGCAAGGCCCCCGGCGGGAGATGGGGCAGGATCGCGAGACTGTCTAGGACGTGACGGGCCACCATCTCGTCGGGATCTGAGATGGCGGTGAGATTGAAGACCCGATTCCAGCGCCGCATGGTCTGCAGATAGTCCAGGATCTTGCCCTCGGTGGCGGGGCTGAGCGCAAGTCCGAGGGCCTGCACCCCGGCGCGCAACCTGAGCGCGGCCTCGTGCCATTGGGTCTGGGTCTGGTCGTCGGCGGTCGTCATGGTCACGCCCGCAACCGCTTTAGATGGACGAGCAACAGCGAGACCGCGGCAGGCGTCACGCCCGGCAGGCGCGCAGCCTGGCCCAGGGTGGCCGGCTTATGCCGGTCGAGCCGCTGACGGACCTCCACTGATAGACCGCGTATGCCGTGGTAGTCGAGATCCGCCGGCAAGGCCGTCTGCTCGTGGCGGAGGCGCTTGGCGATCTCGTCGCCCTGCCGTGCGATATAACCTTCGTACTTCACGGATACCTCGAGCTGGCGGCGCGCGCGGGCGTCGCCAAGCCCCCCTTCCCCGCCGCTCAAGGCCAGTACATCGTCATAGCCGACACCGGGACGCTTCAGGAGATCGAGGAGCGAGGTCTCGTGGGTAAGGTCCTGGGACAGCAGGGCCTGCACGCCGGGATCGCCGGGGCGCGCGAAGAGCCCGCGCAGACGCTGGCGCTCGGCGCTCACCGCCTCGCTGCGCGCCTCGGTAACGCGCCGGCGCGCGGCGCCTATGAGGCCGAGCCGGGCCGCGGCCGCGCCGAGACGCTCATCGGCGTTGTCCTCGCGCAAAAGCAGGCGGTGCTCGGCGCGCGAGGTGAACATCCGATAGGGTTCGGTCAGGCCCTGGGTGATTAGATCGTCTACGAGGACACCGATATAGGCCTCGTCCCGCCGCGGCCACCAGGGGTCGTCGCCCGTGACCTTGAGGGCGGCATTGAGGCCGGCGAGCAGCCCTTGGGCGGCGGCCTCCTCGTAGCCGGTCGTGCCATTGATCTGGCCGGCGAAGAACAGTCCATCAAGGGCCTGGGTCTCGAGCGACGGCCGCAGGTCGCGCGGATCGAAATAGTCATATTCGATGGCGTAACCGGGACGCGTCAGCACGGCGTTCTGGAGACCGGGGATGGAGCGCACGAGCCGCCATTGGACATCGAAAGGAAGACTGGTCGAGATGCCGTTGGGGTAGATCTCGGCGCTCTCCAGCCCTTCGGGCTCGAGAAAGATCTGGTGCGCGGCCTTGTCGGCGAAACGGACCACCTTATCTTCGAGCGAGGGGCAATACCGGGGGCCGATACCCTCGATCGCTCCGGTGTAGAGCGGGGATCGATCGAGGGCCGCCCGCACGATCGCGTGGGTCTCGGCGGTGGTCTGGGTGATATGGCAGGCCACCTGACGCGGGCGCGGCGGGGCCTCCAGGGAGAAAAACGGCGCCGGCTCGTCGCCGAATTGGGGGACCAGGGCCGCGAAATCGATGGTGCGCCCGTCGATACGGGGCGGGGTCCCGGTCTTCAGGCGCCCGACCCGGAACGGCAGGGCGCGCAGACGCGCGGCCAGGGCCTGGGCAGGGGGCTCACCGGCGCGGCCTGCCGCATGCCGGGTCTCGCCCACATGAATGAGGCCTGCGAGAAAGGTCCCGGTGGTTAATACTACCGCCCGGGCCCGGATGACGAGGCCCATCTGCGTCACGACGCCCTGCACGGCGCGGCCGCTGACCACGAGATCGTCGACGGCCTGCTGCAGGATGTGCAGGTGGTCCTGGCCCTCTAGGATCTTGCGGATGGCCGCCTTATAGAGCGCGCGGTCGGCCTGGACCCGGGTCGCTTGCACGGCCGGGCCCTTGCGGGCGTTCAGGGTGCGACACTGGATGGCGGCGCAATCGGCGGCATAGCCCATGGCGCCCCCCAGGGCGTCGATCTCGCGCACCAGATGGCCCTTGCCGATGCCCCCTATGGCGGGATTGCAGGACATCTGGCCCAAGGTCTCGATGTTGTGGGTCAGCAACAGGGTCTTGCGCCCCATGCGCGCGGCGGCGAGCGCGGCCTCCGTACCGGCGTGCCCACCCCCCACCACTATGACCTCGTAACGCTCTTCGTACTCCAAGCCGAGCCCTCCCGTGCTGGGCCATCATAGCATGACCGGGGCGCGCCGGGGCGCGGACACCCCGGACCGGGGGTGCGCCCGTCAGTAGAGAAAGCGCTGCCAGAGCGGTGCGAAGGCAAGCTCGGGCGTGTTGCCACCGCCGCCAAAGTTGGTCGCGTTCGACACCCCCGGGGAATAATTGATCTTCAGATTGCCCTTCAGGTCATTGGTGCTCGTGTTATCGCCGAGGGTGGAGGTCGAGGTGTTGTTGGTGTTGGCGGTGTCGATCATGCCGAGGATCGTGCCGGTGCCGGTGGCGGTGAGCGATTCCCCGGCGGCCACGACCCCCGTGAGATCCGAATTACCGTCCACGGTCACGTCGCCGCCGGTGATGATGCCGGTGGTCGTAGTGCCCGTTCCACAGGCGCTCGCGGTGCCGGTCGCGGTGCCGCTACTGGAACAAAAGTAACCGGTCACCGTACCGCTCGGCTGGGTCGGGCCACTGGGCGCGGTCTCGGTGCTGGCGTTGATCGCGGGTATGGTGGTGGAGGCCTGGCCCCCCTCGTACACGGTGCCGCCGCCCAGATAGGGATAGGTCACGCTGCCGCCGCTGATCAAGACGGCGTTGGCGACCGCGCCCGTACCCTCACCGGGGTTCGTGGTGTTGACGCCGTTGGGGCAGACATTGGTGGGTATCACGGCCTGGTTGCAGACGTTAGGCATCTGGCCATAGGCGACGATATCGTTGTTCTTACCAACGTAGACGTTTCCGGTGGCGAGGATAGTGGCATAGCCCGGCACGGGGTTGGCGCCCGCAGACCCGATGATCTTGGCGGCGGTAGTGACGTCGCCATAAAAGAAGAGGACACCCGGAGTGGGCGTGCCTGTGATGTCCCAAGCCCCGTTATAGGCGTTCGGGCCGGTAATGCAGCCACCGCCCCCACCGGCGCAGAGGGAATCGTCGCTCGCTGGCAGGGCCGACAGGAGGACGGTCCCAGCCGGGGTCAAGGCGGGGTCGTTCTGGAAGGTGACCTGTGGCTGGCCGCTTGCGTTGACCGATAAGACCGCATTGGCCTCGTTGGGGAGGTTGTAGGCATTGATGCTGGGGGAGACGACCGTGCCGGCCGATATATTTTGGGTGCAAGTGGCCGTGGTCCCGCAACTCCCCGCGCTGTCGGTGATCGTACCGGTGGCCTGGGCGGCGCCTGTCACGCTCGCGCTGCCCTGCAGGCCTAGATTGCCGATGACGGTGAGCGAGCTACTACCGGTATTGATGCTGACATTGCCGGTCAGGACTTGGCTGCCGTTGATCAGGAAGGCGTAATTCAAGGGCGTAAAGGTGAAGATCGTAGCCGCATGGAGATAAGCGCGGATCGCGGTCGAGCCGCTCGCGGTCGTTCCCACCGCATCGACCTCGATATCGCCGTTTTGCGCAAAGGTATTGGCGAGCACGGTCGCCGTCATATTGGGTAGGCTGCCGCCGGCGGGCGAGTAATTGACGATCTGGAGGCCCGCGGGTATGGCGGTGGTGCTGAGACCCGCGGCGTTGCCGCTCGCGCAGGTGCTGCTCGGCGAGCCGCAGAATATCTCGTTTAGATATTCTGCCGAAGCGGCGAGGGCGTCTTCGGCGTAGGCGCGGGCCTGCACCCGCGCACCACTCGTGTCCTGTGATTTGGCGGTAGCGCCCATGTGGCTATAGGCCCCGTAGAGGGAGGCGGCCATGGCCGCGCCGATGGCCAGGATCATGATCAGGGTCGATACGCCGCGCTGTTTTGGGAAGGATGAGGGCATGGGGGCCTCCTCTTACGGAAGATTGCGAAGACAGACGTTCAGGGGGACCTGATCCGCCAAGTGTCCGTAGAAACCGCCCGTCAGGGTCTTTGGAATCGGCAGGCTTAGGCTCACCAGGGCATGCAAGACCGGGTTGTTCGGGATTTGCGAGCCACGTAGATCGCAGTTCTGGCCATCCAGGACGGTGATGGGGGTCGCATTACTGCTGGCCACGCTCGGTAAGATGGTCTCCACGTCCCAGTTGCCGACCTGGTTGAAGGTGCCGGCCGCACAGGACCCGCCGGCCGCCTCCTGGTAATACACGAGGCGTTCGTTGGTCGGCGCCTGGCCGGCCGGGGGATTGGCGCTCGCGACCACCTGCAGGCCGGCGCAACTCTGGACCGTGCCGCCCACCGGGGAGACCCAATACCAGAAAAGACCATTACCCGCAGCGCTGCCCTTGGGGGGTATGGCGACGGGGGTCTCGTTGCCGATCCCCGTGCCCGTGACCAGGATTACGGCCGTGTTGAGCTGGGGGTTGGTGAGGCCGTAGCCCGCGTTGGCCATGTTCATGACATCGAAGTCATAATTCACGGCCTCTCCAAGCGTCTGCTGGCTCACGACGCCCTGATCGACGAGCGATCGCGAGACCGGGACATACAGGATCATGGCGGTGAGCACCAATAGCGCCCCCACGGCCATGGCGACCATGAGCTCGACTAGGGTAAAGCCGCTATTTCTGGATGGTGACACTGCGCGCGACTCCGAAGGTGGACCAGTTCGCAACCGCCGTGAGCTCGGTGACCGGGACGGTGACGGCCGTCTGGCCGGGGGGTGTCGGCACATTGGCCACCACGCAGCTTACGGTGATCGTAAAGGCAAGGCCCGTAGGGGTGGTCGCCGGTATGGTAGAGGTGCCATTGGCCGGCGGGCACAGCTGATTGGGCGGACCCTTGTCGAGCAGCGCGAGCGTCGTATTCAAGACATCCTGGCGCTGGCTGTCATAGACGTTCCCGTCGACCGTGTGCTCGAGACCGAAACCTACGCCGGCTGCGATCAGCAGGAAAATAACGAGCGAGACCAGGGTCTCGATCAGAGTAAAACCCTTAGAAGACATAGCTGTCGGTCACGGCGCCGCCCCCGGTCACGCTGGCATTGAAGGTCCACTGCCCGTTGGCGCCGGGGGCGGGCCAGTAACACGGCTGGCCCGAGGCACTGGGCGGTGTGGTGGCCGCGAGGAGCGGCGTCCCGAGCGGACTGAAGGCGAGACAGGTAAGCGCGGTTGTGGCCTGACCCGTAATGCTCAGGTGGACGTTCAGAGGGATGCGGCTCACCCTTACCTGGACGGGACCCGCCGTCGGGCTGGTGTTGCCGGCGCAGCCGCCGTGCGCCCCCGTGCACACGTAGAGGTATTGCGAGGTCCCCTGGGTGACCACCTGGAGCGACCAGTTACGATAGGGGGTGGTCGATGCCGGGGGCGCGGTCAGGGCCTCGGCCATGACCATCTGAAGGGCGCTGCGGACTCGCATCTGGGCGACATGGGCGTTATCGGTCCCGAGCCAGGACAGGAGCCCGAGAAAACCCGCGCCGGTCAGGATGGCGATGATGGCGAGGGTCACGACCAACTCGACCAGGGTCAGGCCGCGCGCGATGCGCGGGGCCAACGGGCGTGACCTTGTCATATCATTGCCAACCCGCCACGATCGTGCCGTTGGGGAGTTTTTCACAACGGTCGTTCAGGCTGTCGAGATAAAAGACCTCGGTCGTGGGCAGGGCCGATGTCGCCGTGGGCGTGGCGGTCAGCAGGTAACTCGGGCCGGCAGGCGCTGCTACATTGCAGGCTCCGGGATCCGGATCCTGGATGGCGTAGGTGAAAAGTGGGTTGGGGTTGTTGCCGGGGTTCCAGCCCGGTATCGCGTTCGGGGCGAGCGCTGGGTTGCTCGCTGGATAGGCATTATTGTTCTGGTAGTAGCGCTCCATGAGGGTGGAGAGCAAGACCAGGTTGCTTTTGGCGCGCGCGAGCTTGGCGTCCTTCACATAACTCGAATAGATGGGGATCGCGATGGCCGCGATGATGGCCAGGATGGCGACCACTACCATCACTTCTACGAGAGTGAACCCTCGCTCACGTATCCGCCCCGCGGTCCCGCGCCGTACCTTCATGTCAGTGGACCCCATGTCATACCGCCATCCTCATTCAATAAGACAGACCCCCGGGACCTCGAGCCCGGGCGCTGGGATGGTGCGCCCTCGACCATAAAGCGGACTCGATCCAAGAGTTGAGTATAGACCATGGATGGCGATTCGCCCCTTACAGCCGAGCTCGCTTGCGGGCAGGCCGGCACGTAGGCAGGCCCCGCGGCCGCGGCTATACTCCCGGTGTGGATGCCCCTATATCGCCTGCCGCTGCACTTGCCCCCCTCCAGGAGGCCCTCGAGAAGATCCTGATCGGCAAGAGCACGCCCATCCGGCTGGCTTTGTGCTGTATGCTGGCCGGGGGTCATCTGCTCCTCGAGGATGTGCCGGGCGTAGGCAAGACGACGCTCGCCTTCGGACTCCAGGCGGTCCTCGGACTGGACTTCAAGCGGGTGCAATTTACGGCCGACCTACTGCCGGCGGACGTACTGGGGGTGTCGATCTTCGACTCGGAGACCCGCAGCTTTCGGTTTCACAAGGGCCCCATCTTTACCCAGCTGCTGCTGGCCGACGAGATCAACCGCGCCACCCCCAAAACCCAGAGCGCCCTGCTCGAGGCCCTGGCCGAGGGACAGGTCACGGTGGACGGCGTCCGGCACATCCTACCCCAGCCCTTCGTGGTCATCGCCACCCAGAACCCGCACCACCAGATAGGGACCTTCCCCTTACCCGAGTCCCAGTTGGATCGGTTTCTGATGCGCCTTACCCTCGGCTATCCCGACCGGGCAGCAGAACGGGAGATCTTGAGCGGAGGAGACCGCCAGGAATTGGCGCGCCGCCAGGAGGCCTTACTCACACCGGCCGGGCTCATCGCCCTACGCGCCGCGACGGGGCGGGTACGCTGCGCTCCGGCCTTGCTTGATTACATCCAGGACCTGCTCGGGGCAAGCCGAGAACGGGCCGATTGGGGCGGCGGCTTCTCCCCCCGGGCGGGTCTGGCCCTGCGCGACGCCGCGCGCGCCCATGCCCTCTGTGCCGGCCGCGATTACGTACTGCCGGAGGACGTGCGCGCGGTGGCGGTCGCGGTGCTTGCCCATCGCCTGCCGATGGCGGATGCGGAGCACGAGGTGCGTGGGTTGCTCGGGACGGTGCCCGTGCCATGACGCTGCCGGCGCAGACCCTCGGGCGCCGGTCCGTGTATCTGTTGCCGACCCGGGAAGGCTTGTGGTTTGCTGGGACGGTCTTCGTCTTATTGCTGGCGGCGGTCAACTACGGCAACGGGCTCGCCTACGCCGTCACGTTCCTGCTGGCGGCCCTGGCCACCGTCTCGGCGCTGGCAAGCCAGCGTAATCTGATGGGCCTGGTCGTCCACGAGGGCCTGCCCCGTCCGGACTTTGCCGGGCGGCCGGTCGCGTTTCGGGTCGTTCTCCACAATACCGGCGCTACCGCTCGTCTCGGCCTATCCGTGACCGCAACCCACGGACCCACGATCCGTGTGGATCTCGCGCCCGGTGAACAAAGACGTGTGGAGATCCCGTGGCCCACGGTCCGGCGCGGCATTGTCCCGGCGCCAAGCCTGCGCATCAGCAGCCATTACCCGCTCGGTTTGTTGCGCGTATGGTCACGGCGGATACCCCTTGCAAACCCCGCGATCGTCTATCCCCGGCCGGCGCCCTTTGCGCCGCTGCCGGCCGGGCGATCCGGTAGGCGCGCCGATCGTGATGTGGCCGTGGCCGGGGCCGACGGCGGCGGTGATTTTGCGGATCTCGCACCCTTCCGGGTCGGCGAGAGCCCGCGGCATATCCACTGGAAGGCGGCGGCGGCCGGCAAGGGGCTACTCGTCAAACGCTTTGCCGGCCTATCCGACCGTGAGGTCTGGATCACGGGTGGGGATGGCGTGTCGGAAGATGACTTGCAGCGCATGGCGCGGCAGACCTTGGACGCCGAGAAAGGCGGTTATCGCTACGGGCTCGCGCTTGGGCCCCTGCGCATCCCCGCAGGGGCCGGACCCGCCCAAAGAGAGCGGGTGCTGACGGCGCTCGCGCTCCATGGCCACGCCGCGTCCTGAGCGCCAGCCTCCGCCTCCGCCGGTCCTGGTCGGGGCGTTGATGGGGGTGGCATGGCTGCCGCTCTATTTTCACCTGCCGTGGTGGACGGTCTGCGCGGCGGCCGCGTTCACGGTCTGGCGCTATGCGCAGGGCCGCTATGTGCCCGCTCCCGCGCGACCCATGCGCTGGATTTTGGTGATGGCGGTGGCCCTCCTCATCTATGCCCGCTTCCATACCTTTGTGGGAGAGCACCCAGGGCTCGCGTTCCTGGTCATGCTGATGGGGCTCAAGTGTCTTGAGGCACGATCGGCGCGCGATGCGGTGGTGCTGGTCCTTTTGAGCTATGTGGCCCTGCTCGGGGACCTCCTGTTTAAGCCTTCCTTGAGCATGGGGCTTTTGGCCCTGGGGTTTGTGACGGCCTCGTTTGTGGCGCTGTCGCAGATCGCCCAACCGCGCGGATTGTCCCTGCGCCAACGGATCCGCCAAAGCGTGATCCTGACCCTTCAAGCCCTACCTTTGGCGTTCGCCGCCTACGTTGTGTTCCCGCGCGTGGCGGGCGGCTTGTGGCACCGGGATCCCCGCCCCATCGGTCAGACCGGGCTCACCCCCGAGTTGCGTCCCGGCTCGCTAAGCGCCCTCCTCTCGTCGCGGGCAGTCGCGATGCGCGTGATCTTTCATGGCCGCCGCCCCGCGCGCGACCGGCGCTACTTTCGGGCCTATGTGTTGACAAAGACCAACGGCCGGGTCTGGCAGCGGGGCCCCATGGGGGCAATCGGGCTTACCCGGGGACCTAGGCGCGCAACCTACACGGTCCTTTTGAACCCCGCAGGGACGCGCGTCCTGCCGGCCCTGGATTGGCCCATGGCCGCGCCCCCTCGCACGACGCTCGTGGCCGGCGGCCTACTCAGGTCCCATACCGTGCCGGCCGGCGTGACGCGCTATCGCCTGACGGCCGGCGCCGAGCGCGCGGCGCGGCTAGGCGCCCGGGAGCGGCGCGTCGACCTGGCCCTGCCGACGACCCTCGACCCTCGCATTCGCGCGCTCGCGCGGCGGCTTGCGGGCGGTGCTGCGACCGGTGGCGCCATCGCGGCGCGCGTGCTCGACTATTTCCGGGGGCACGGCTTTGTCTACACCCTGAACCCCCCGCCCATGGGCCGTCATCCTGTGACGCGCTTCCTGTTTCAGGTGCGCGCAGGTTACTGCGAGGACTATGCGGCGGCCTTTGCGGTCCTCATGCGCGCAGCGGGCGTACCGACGCGGGTCGTGGTCGGCTTCTTGGGCGGCGAATACAACCCTGACGGCGGGGACGTCATCATCCGCAATTACGATGCGCACTCTTGGGATGAGATCTGGGTGCGGGGGCGATGGCGGCGCGTCGACCCGACGGCGGCCGTCGCACCGGGCGCCCTTCGAGAGCGACTCGCTACCTGGCGGCTCATGGCGGAGGGGCATGGGCGCCTGGTAGGCCGTCCTTGGTGGCGCGCCCTCTCCCACCGTCTGCAACTGTGGCATGACGCGGTAACCACGGGCTGGGACAACTGGGTCGTCGATTACAGCCGGCAACGGCAGCGGGCGCTACTGACACGCCTGGGCGGCGAGGCGGCGCAACCCGCGGCACTCGCCCTGCTCGCGCTGGTTGCGGGCATCGCAATCGCGGCCGCGATCAGGGCCTACGGACGCCGGTCGCAAACGGCGCGGGATGCGGCGCGGGATGCGTACGACCGCTATTGCCGCAAGCTGGGACGGATTGGGCTCGGCCGAGACCCGGCTGAGGGTCCGCAGACTTACTGCCGGCGCGCGGGGCAACAGCGGCCCGACCTGAAGACCACCATGGAAGCGATTACCGCAAGCTATATCGCCGCCCGTTACGCCCATGAGCCGCAAGCCGCAGTCCGACTCAAGCGGCAGGTGGCCCGCTTTCGGCCACGCGGCCGTGCATGACGCCAAGCCACATCGTACCGAGGACCCCGGCGCCGAGCGCCGCGAGCCGAGTGGGGGCTTGCGGGCCACCTGATTGAGACCCGGCTCGAACGCCAGGATGGTGATGAAAGGCACCATCGTGAAACCGATGTCGCTCAAGCAGGCGCAACCGAGGATGGGGGCAAAGGTCGGTCCGCGCGGTGGCTTCGCAAGCCGCAATCGCAAGACGAGCCAGGACTTTCGCCGACGTCGGAAAACGTGGCACACAAAAGACCCGGCAGGACCCCGAGCAGGGCGGCGCCGCGTGCGGTGAAGGCGCCGACCGAAAGCCTGAGTCCGGCGTTGGCGAGCACAAAGAGCGGCAGGGCCCCGGCGGCGAACGGGAAGACCATGGTCCGGGGCGGCGGCGCCCCCCAAAGACGGGGGCTATGAGGCTCGTGCGAGGATGACAGCGCTTGCTCCCTGGGCCGGCGCGCAGTGGGTCTGGGGCCGGCCTTGCGGGGCGAGTATAGTCTGGCGCACGGGACCGTTGTTAGGGGTTCGGGGCGCGCGGCCCTCCCCGGTTCATTTGCCGATACAAAAGTCGGCGAATATGCGACCCAAAAGGTCATCGCTCGTAAGGCGGCCCGTGAGCTCGCCTAAGGCGTCGCTCGCGAGCCGCAACTCTTCGGCGAGCAGCAAGGCGTCCCCTAGCGCTTGCTGCGCCTGGGCGCGGACTACCGCCGCGGTGGCCTGCTCGAGGGCTACGATATGCCGCCGGCGGGCCGCGAACAGGCCACCTGCTGGCGTGCCCCCGGGTCCGAGCAGCCGATTGCCGATGGCCGCACGCAAAGACGCAAGACCCGCGCCTGTCTGCGCGGAGATGGCGCAACCCCCGGGGCACGGACCCGCGGCACGGCCGGAGCGGTCGATCTTCGTATAGACCCGCAGGACGCGATCTTCCGGCCAAGGCGGGGCCTCCGGCTCGGGGCCGGCGGTATCGTCGATAAGCCAGAGTATGCAGTCGGCAGCCATGGCGGCCGCCTGGGCCCGGCGCACGCCCTCCTGTTCGACGGGGTCGGTCGTCGGCCGCAGACCCGCGGTGTCACAGATATCGAGACTCAAGCCGTCCATGACCACGCGCTCGCGAATGATGTCGCGGGTCGTGCCGGGGATGGGGCCGACGATAGCGGCGTCGTGGCCTGCAAGCGTATTGAGGAGCGTGGATTTTCCGGCATTGGGAGGGCCTGCGATGACAAGCCGCGCCCCCTCGTTCAGAACCCGGCCTTCGTGGCCCTGCCGGATCGTGGTCTGAAGGGTTGCCGCGAGATCGCGCAGGGTCGCCGCCAGGAGAGGGTCGGTGGCCAGGTCCTCGACCTCTTCGGGAAAATCCAGCGCCGCCTCTATCCGTGTACGCACGGCGACGAGGCGCTCGTTTAAAGCGGCGATCATCCCCGAAAAGGTGCCTTGCAGGGTATTCAGGGCCGCGCGCGCCGCCGTTTCGTGGGCACTGGCAATCAAATCGGCCACGGCCTCGGCCTGGATCAGATCGATCTTGCCATTCAAAAAGGCACGCTCCGTGAATTCGCCCGGACGCGCGCAGCGCGCGCCCTGCGCAACCAGGGCTGCCACGAGGCGATCGAGGACGACCGGACTGCCATGGCCCTGCAATTCGAGGACGTCCTCGCCCGTGAACGAGGCAGGGGCCGGGAAGAACAAGGCGACGCCTTGGTCGACGGGCGCGCCCGCCTCGTCATGAAAGACAGCGAGCGTCGCCATGCGCGCCTTGGGTAACTTCCGCAAGACGGCCCGGGCGAGCGTCATAGCAAGGGGCCCCGAGACCCGGACAATACCGATGCCCCCCGCCCCGGGAGGGGTTGCGACCGCGCAAATAGTGTCGGCCGTGGCCACGGGCCCCTAGCCTTTATCGACGCGACTCATGACCCACTGTTGCTGGAGAATGGATAACACGTTGTTGGTCACCCAGTACAAGACGAGACCGGCCGGAAAGAACAGGAAAAATACGGTGAAGATGACCGGCATGATCATCATGACCTTACGTTGTGTCGGATCCATCATGGCCGGATTCAGTAGCTGCTGGACCAACATCGATATCCCCATGAGGATAGGCAGCACGAAATAGGGATCGGGCGCAGCTAGGTTGTGGATCCACAAAATAAAGGGCGCATCACGCAAGGCGACGCTGTTTAACAGGACCCAGTAGAGGGCGATAAATACCGGGATTTGGACGATCATGGGCAAACAGCCGCCGAGCGGGTTCATCTTTTCTTGTTTATAGAGCTCCATCATCGCCTGCTGCAAAGCGGTCTTGTCCGCCCCATGCCGCTCCTTTAGCGCGGCCATGCGCGGCTGGAGCTTGCGCATCTTGGCCATGGATTTGAAGCTTGCTGCCGATAAGGGGAAGAAGATGACCTTTATAAGCACGGTCAACAAAATGATGGAGGCGCCCCAGTTGCCAAGCACGTGCTCGATGTGCGCAAGGACCCAGTAAAGGGGCTGGGCTAAGACCGTGAGCCAACCGTAATCGACCGTGAGATCGAGGCCGGGGGCGACCGCCTTCAAAAGGGACGGCTGTTTGGGGCCGAGAAAGAGCCGCGTCTCGAGGCTCGCCGTCGCGCCGGGCGCTATGAGAAGCGGCTGGGCGGTTTTATAGCCCAAAAGGTAGTGCGGTCCCGGCAGGACGGAACTGTAGAAAATGGCCGTTTGCGAGGGGGTCGGGATAGCGGCCCCCAAAAAATAGTGCTGCGAGACCGCGACCCAGCCGCCGGTCACACGCCGGTGCAGCGGGTGCTTTACGAGGTGCGGGAAGGGCACTTTCTGGTATTTGCCCGTGGGGCTATAGAAGGCGCCCCCGATGTAGATCGGCGCCGAATGATAGAAGTGGGTCTTGGGCGGCGGCCCGTGGAGGAACTGGTTATACAGATAAACTCGGACGGGCTGAGAGCCCTTGTTGTGGATGATGTACCGCAGGGGGACCGTGTAGCTGTTGCGGGTGAAGGTGTAGACCTTGGTGACGGCGAGTGAACCGTGCGCCCAATGGAAGCGGACGTGCAGCCGGGCCTGACCGGGCTTAAAGGCGTAGTGCCGGTGGCTTACGCTGTAGAGGCTCGTTTGGTTGGGGTAATGCCCGTAACCGAGCAGGCCGTTTTGGTTTAAAAAGACCGCTTTTGGGTCTTGGGTTAGGAGCGCGTAATGATGTTGGCGCCCACTGTCGTCGGCGAAATAATGATCCAGGCTCAGGCGGCTGAAATCGGCGCCGTGCGTATTCAAGACGGCGGTATAGGTGTCGGTGGCGACAGTAACCCGTTGTCCGGAGATGGTCGTGTCTGCCTTTTGCGGACGGGCGCGCGTGCCGGGGGCCTTAAGCGACGTCCCGGGGGTTCCGGGTAGGGTCGGTAGGGTCCGTGCTTGCGTGGGGGCCGAAGCAGCGGCCGGACGCCAGTGTTCCCAATCCGTCCACAAGGTGAAGAGGATGACGGTAAGTAGGATGTAGAGGATGGGGCGGTAGTTAGTCATGTCGGGATTTCAGGGACCTCAAGGGAACGGGGTCGTGTCCGCCCTCATGCCAGGGATGACAACGGCCGATACGTTTAATCGACAACCACAGACCGCGGCCAGCACCATGAACGGCGATGGCCTCCTGGGCATAGGCCGAACATGTGGGGTAATAGCGGCAGCGCGCGCCCAGCCACGGGCTTACGAAAAAACGGTAAGCGCGGATCAGGAAGATCAGGAGCTGGCGCATAAGGGCGATATCTTTTGGAGCAAACGGAGCAAGGTCGCGGCAAATTCGCCGGACGCGGCCGTGGCGGCATCCGGGTAGGCTATGACGACGAAGTCGAGGGCCGGCAATCGGCCCTGTTGGTGTCGAAAAAACTCCCGGATACGGCGCTTGATCGTGTTGCGCATAACGGCCCGCCGCGAGACCTTCCGGGAAACGGCGAGCCCGAGCCGTGCGTAGGTGAGGCCGTTGGGCGCCGCAATGATACCGACGGACGCGTGGCGGACGCGCTTGCCGCTTTTAAAAACCTCTTGGTAGCGCTTGGGATCAGTCAGCCGCACGCGGCGCGGAAAGCCTTCGGGACCGCGGGCTGCCACCGCTTTTAGGCACTGAGGCGCACGCGACCCTTGGCACGACGGGCGTTGATGACGGCGCGTCCACCGGGGGTGCTCATGCGGGCCCGAAATCCATGGGTGCGTTTGCGCTTCAAAACACTCGGCTGGAAGGTTCTCTTCATGCGTAAATTCCTTAAAGGGAAAGGGCTACCAAAGGGCGGGAACACTACGAGGTCTGCGGCATTTTGTCAATGCGTAAGGGGCAGGACAGGCCGCGGCGGGAGCTTGTGGATAAGTGGCCCCGGCCCTAGACTATGGGCGGATCCCCCTTCTCTCCAGGTCATCGTCCCGTGAGTCAGCCTGCCATTTGGAAAAAGTGTATGGACCGGCTCGAGGAAGAGCTGTCCGCGCAACAATTCAATACATGGATTCGGCCGCTGCAAGCGGAATGGGAGCGCAATTGTTTGCGACTACTCGCCCCTAACCGTTTTGTGACGGAGTGGGTTAAAGACCGCTTTGCCGAACGCATAGCCGAGCTGGTGGCCCAGTATCAAGGGGGCCAAGGGGCCGTGACCGTCACCGTGCAGGTCGGCAGTACGGGCCATAAAACGCAAGGGGCGGTGAAGACACCGAGTGCCACCGCCAAGCGCGAGCCCTTATACAGTTCGCGCCTAAACCCAGATTTCACCTTTGAGACGCATATCGAGGGGAAATCGAATCAATTGGCGCGCGCGGCGGCGCGGCAGATCGGGGAAAACCCGGGCGGTGCCTATAACCCGCTTTTTATCTACGGTGGCGTGGGTCTTGGTAAGACCCATCTCATGCAGGCGGCGGGAAATCTGCTCATAACACATAAACGCGAAGCCAAGGTGTCCTATGTCCATTCCGAGCGCTTCGTGGCGGATATGGTGAAGGCCTTGCAACATAACGCGATCAACGAGTTTAAAAAGTATTACCGGTCACTGGACGCCTTATTGATTGACGACATCCAGTTTTTTGCCGGGAAAGAGCGGTCACAGGAAGAATTCTTTCATACTTTCAATGCGTTATTGGAAGGACAGAAGCAGGTAATCATTACCGCGGACCGCTTCCCTAAGGAATTTGTAGGGGTGGAAGAACGCTTGGTATCGCGATTTGGGTCGGGACTTACGGTATCGATCGAGCCGCCGGAACTGGAGACCCGTGTCGCTATCTTGATTAAGAAGGCCCAACAGGAAGGGATACCCCTGCGCGATGAGGTGGCGTTCTTTATCGCCAAACGGGTGCGGTCCAACGTCCGGGAACTGGAGGGGGCGCTGCGTCGGGTTATGGCGAGCGCGAATTTTACAGGGCGTCCTATTGACCTTACGCTGGCGGCGGAAAGCCTAAAAGACCTCCTCGCCTTTCAGGAGCGGCTCGTAACGATCTCCAACATCCAGAAGATGGTCGCCGAGTACTTCAAGATACGGGTATCGGATTTGAGTGCAAAGAGCCGGTCGCGGCAGGTGACCCGGCCCCGGCAGATCGCGATGGCACTCGCCAAGGAATTGACACACCACAGTCTGCCTGAGATCGGCAAGGAATTCGGGGGCCGGGACCACTCTACGGTTATCCATGCTTGCCGGAAGGTAAGCGAATTATTGGAGGAGGATCCGCGGTTCAAAGAGGATTACGCGAACCTCACGCGGATACTGACGACATAAGCTGTGGGTAAAAAAGGATAAGACAGGACTTCCGTTGGATCGCGATTTTTATGCACATCTGTCCACAGCCTTACCCACAGGGGGTGCGCCCTTTTATACCGACCTTATAAGTGTCATAGGACCTTAAAAGACGCGGAAAAAGCGGGTTATGCACAAGGGGGTGGTGGCGTAATAATTACCATAACAAGAAAGAGATAAATCATAAAACCTAGTTATAGGGCGATGGATAAGAGGGGAATATTATGGAATTTCTGGTCGGTCGCGATGAGTTGCTAAAGGTGGTGGGTGTCGTCAGCGCGGTCGTAGAGCGGCGGCAAGCGAAGCCGATCCTGGGGCACGTGTTAGTGAAAGTCGCGGCCGGTGTGTTGGTCGTGACGGGCACCGACCAGGAGGTCGAGATGGTGATGAGTTGTCCCGCGGAGGGCCGGATCGAGGGGGCAACCACAGTGCCTGGACGGAAGTTGTTGGAGATCGTGCGGGCCTTGCCGGCCGGGGCCTCGGTGCGATGTCAGATCGAAGGGGGGCGATTTCGGTTGAGCGTGGGTCGGTCGCGGTTCCATTTGGCGACTCTGCCGGCAGAGGAATTCCCGAACGTAACGACGGCGGTGTGGGATAACGAGTTCCGGGTGGCGGGTGGTGAGCTGCGGAAGATCATCGAGAAGACGCAGTTTTGTATGGCGCAACAGGATGTGCGCTATTACTTGAATGGTTTGATGCTGGAGACCTTGGGCGGCAGCCTGAAGGCTGTAGCAGCCGATGGGCATCGACTGGCCTTGTGCGGGACGAGTCTCGGGGATCAGGTAGTGGGGGATCGCCAGATTATCGTGCCGAGAAAGGCGGTAGTGGAGATGATGAGGTTCCTGGGGCATGACATAAGCCCGGTGGATGTGTCGGTGTCGGCGAATCATATACGCATCAAACAGGACCAATTGGTGTTTGTGTCAAAGCTCGTCGATGGGCGTTTTCCGGACTATCAGCGGGTGATCCCGGGGGTAGTTAAGGGTGGGGTAACGCTGCCCCGTGAAGGGTTGCGAGAAATGTTGGGTCGGGTGGGTGTGGTGTCGACCGAAAAATTTCGGGGGATACGACTCTGGTTTAAGGATCGTAGCTTGGCGGCGAGCGCGACGAATAGTGAGCACGATGAGGCATGGGAAGAGTTGGAGCTGGATGAGGACGTCGCGGAGTTCGAGATAGGGTTCAATGTGAGCTACTTGATGGAAGTGCTGGGGGCGCTCGAGGGCCAGAAGGTCGTGGCGGCCTGGGCAGATGAAAAAGGCGGTTGGCGGATAAAGGATGTGGACGGTACAAGGGAACAGGTATACGTGGTGATGCCGGTTCGGTTATAGGACAGGGCCGGGTGAGGGTTGAGTGGGGTCGATGAGGCTGCGGACCTTAGAAGTAGAGCGCTTACGCTGTGTGGAGCGAGCGGTATGGGAGCCCGGCGAAGGGGTCAATATCGTAGTAGGCGCTAACGGGGCGGGGAAGACGAGCCTGTTAGAGGCCATACACCTGGCGGCAACTGGCAGGGTTCTGAAACCGGGTAGCGCGCGCGGGGCGATTCAGCACGGGAGTGAGCGGCTCGCGGTACGGGCGCGCTTCGGGACAGGACTTGAGCAAGGCGTCGTATGTTACGAGCGGAGCGTGTCGGACCGGGTGTGGAGTTTGGATGGGGAGACGGTCAAGTCAGCAATAGCGGTGTACGAACGGCTGCCGGTATTGGTGATCAGTCCGGAAACGCATTACGCGATATTGCAGGACGCCCAGGCCCGGCGGGCGGCGGTTTATTGGCTAATGTTCCACGTGGAACCTTTGTTTTTGGAGAGCTGGCAGCGTTACCAGCGCGTGTTGCGGCAGCGTAATACGGCCTTGCGACAACGCAACGCAAACTACCGGGCCTTCGACCCCGGACTGGTGCAGACGGCCAGTGTATTGGCGCGGATGTGGGAGCGCCTCCACGAGTCACTGCAAGGGCGAGTGGCGGCCATAGCGACAGACTTAGGGTTAGGACGGGAACCCGAACTCGTCGTTAAATGGGGTTGGGGGGCCAAGACACTCGAGGAGGCCCTGGAAGAGACCCGCGAGACCGATGAGCGCTTGGGATACACGCACGCCGGGGTGCACCGAATGGACGTGGGCTTGTTATTGGATGGCAAACCCATCCAAGAGGTGGCCTCGCACGGTCAACAGAAAGTGATCGTGAGCGCTTGGCGGCTCGCGCTGTTAGGGGCCGCCGCCGCGCGCGGCCGTCCGGCGCTGCTGCTAGTCGATGACCTTGCGGCAGAACTCGATCGCCGCCGCCGGGAGGCGTTTTATACGATGCTGACTGAGGCGCTCAAGGATGTGCAGGTGTTCGTGACAGCCACCGATGGGGGAGATTTCCCTTTCCCGTGCGATATGTTCCACGTGGAACACGGTGTTCTTTCTAAGCCCTAAACCCCCTGTCGTGGTAACATGAGTTAATTCCTCAGGAGATCAACCCATGGAGACCCGGCCGGTTTACGACCAGGACAGTATTCAAGTACTTAAAGGCTTGGACGCGGTTCGCAAGCGTCCCGGCATGTACATCGGCGACACCGAGGACGGGACCGGTCTCCATCATATGGTTTTCGAGGCGGTTGATAACGCCATCGATGAAATCCTCGCCGGCTACTGCTCTGAGGTCCGCGTTACTATCCATGCCGACGAATCCGTCAGTGTCGCTGATAACGGCCGCGGGATACCTACGGGCATCATCGCCTCCGAAGGCCGTTCAGCAGCAGAGGTGATTATGACCGTCCTCCATGCCGGCGGTAAGTTCGATCAAAACTCTTACAAGGTCTCGGGCGGTTTGCACGGCGTGGGTATCTCCGTTGTCAACGCCCTATCCGATTCCCTTGACCTCACCATCTACCGCGACGGCTACGAGTATCACCAGCGTTACCATATGGGTGAACCCGATGCGCCCTTGGCCACCGTCGGCCCTGCTGACCGCACAGGTACCATCGTTCGATTCAAGCCCAGTCCCACGATATTCTCGGACTGCATCCTTCATTACGATCTGCTCGCTAAACGTCTGCGCGAGCTTTCCTTCCTCAACTCCGGCGCCCGCATCGTTCTCGTCGATGAGCGCTCCGGGAAGGAAGACTCCTTCGAATATCAGGGGGGTATATCCGCGTTTGTCACCGACCTCAATCGCAACAAGGATCCCCTCCACCCGCAGGTTATCGCTTTTCAGGGGGAGCGTGACCGCGTCCTCGTCGAAATGGCCCTGCAATGGAACGACTCCTACCAGGAGAACGTCTTCTGTTATACCAATAACATCCCGCAACGCGATGGCGGCACGCACCTTGCCGGTTTCCGGGCCGGGCTTACCCGCACCCTGAACCAATATATTGAGGAATCGGGTCTCGCCAAGCGCGCCAAGGTGACGCTCACGGGCGACGACGCTCGCGAAGGCCTGACCGCCGTGCTATCCGTTAAGGTCGCTGACCCCAAATTCTCTTCCCAAACGAAGGATAAGCTCGTCTCATCTGAGGTTAAGGCGGCCGTCGAATCCGTCGTGAGCGAACAGTTCAGCTGTTATCTTCAAGAAAACCCGGCCGTGGCCCGTGCCGTCGCCGATAAGGTGGTCGAAGCCGCCCGGGCCCGTGAGGCCGCCCGCCGGGCCCGCGAGATGACCCGCCGCAAAGGCGCCCTCGATATTGCAGGTCTCCCCGGTAAACTCGCCGATTGTCAGGAGCGCGACCCCTCGCTCTGCGAGCTCTATCTCGTCGAGGGCGACTCCGCCGGCGGCTCGGCCAAACAGGCTCGCGACCGCCGCTTCCAGGCCATCTTGCCCCTCAAGGGCAAGATTCTAAACGTCGAGCGCGCCCGCTTCGATAAGATGCTTTCCTCCGCCGAGGTCGGCACCCTTATTACCGCGCTTGGGACAGGCATAGGCCGTGACGACTTCAACGCCGACAAGCTTCGCTATCACCGCATCATCATCATGACCGACGCGGATGTCGACGGGTCCCATATCCGCACCCTGCTTCTTACCTTCTTTTACCGCCAGATGCCCGAGCTTCTGGCCCGCGGCCATATCTATATCGCCCAACCACCTTTGTATAAAGTGAAACAAGGTAAGGTCGAGCGCTATATCAAAGATGACAACGAACTCACGACCTATCTGGCCCAAAACGCGCTCGATGGGGCAAGCCTTCTCTGCGGCCCGGGCGAGCCGGCCCTCGTCGGTGATGCCCTGGCCGACCTCTTTCACGATTACGTCAAAGGGGACCTTTATCTGCGCCGCCTCGCCCGCCGGCATGACCGTACGATGCTGAAGGAGCTCATGCATCTGCCGAGCTTGACCACCGACATCCTGAAGGACGGCCGGGCCGCAGCGGACTTTGCCGCCGCCTTGAGCGACCGGCTCGCCGGTCTGCGTAGCGCCACCATTCACTACGAGGTCAGTGCGGTCCACGCCGCTCCCCAAGACCATTACGAGATCCATGTCGTGCGCACCGAACACGGCGCCGTGCGCGCATCCCGCCTCGACCACGGTTTCGCGCAATCCGCCGAATACAAGGGTCTGCGGGCCCTCGGCCATCGCCTCAGCGGCTTGGTCAAGGACGGGGCCTTGGTCGAAAGGCAGGGACGTCAACAGGCCGTGACGAATTTCGAGGAGGCCTACGACTGGTTGCTCGCCGAGGCCCGGCGTGGCCACGCGATCCAACGTTACAAGGGTCTTGGCGAAATGAACCCGGATCAGCTGTGGGAAACAACCATGGACCCGGAGGTACGGCGGCTTCTTAAGGTGAACGTGGAAGACGGCGTCGCCGCCGATCTCGTCTTTACGACCCTTATGGGCGATCAGGTCGAACCGCGGCGCGAATTTATCGAACGCAACGCCCTGCAGGTCTCCAATCTCGATATCTGATCTTATGGACGCACCCTACCGGCCCATCGCCTGTGCGATCTATGACCGCTACGAGCGCGCCATCCTGAGCCGCACACCCCTTACCGTGCGTTGGCTGGAATCGGAGCGCCCCTGCGAGGACACGGTCCGCATCCAGGCGCTCGAGACCGCGCACGGCACCGAGTTCGTCTCCTTCGAAGACAGCCGGGGCGCGCACCACCGTGTGCGTCTCGATCGGGTCACTCTCGTCGCCTAAGAGACCTTCCGGTAACGGATATCAAAGGGTGGGCGTCCCGCCCGTGTGCCCCGGCGCTCGAATCGCGTGATGGGGCGACCGCCACGTTCGGCGGCCACAACCTCCAATTCCGGGATCGATCGCACGCTTTCTACTACGGCCTCCGCGTAGGCCTGCCAGTCGGTCGCCATATGGAAGGTGCCGCCGGCCTTAAGGACCCGCACCACCTCCATAAGAAATGGCCGTTGGACCAGCCGCCGCTTGTGATGCCGCTTCTTCGGCCAGGGGTCTGGGAAAAATACCTGTACCCCCGCCAATCGCCCTGCCCCCACAGCCCCCAACACCAGCTGGGCATCCCCCTCGATCAGTTTGACGTTTACGAGGCCCCGCTCCTCCAGGCCCCGCAAGACCTTTACGATGCCCGTGTGATAGACCTCGACCCCCACATATTCGCGGTCGCTGTCCTGTGTAGCAATGTTAAGTAAAGACTCACCGTCGCCAAAACCAATATCCAAAACCGTTTCGCGTTCGGCGCACCCCAATTTATCCCAATCGCGCTCGGCGATCCCGAACCGTCCCCATAGGCGTTCATACGCGCCCTGGGCACCCGGCGTCAGGGGTCGCTCCCGCCGCGTGTAGCTCCGGATGAGCCGTGGAAACGCGAGGCTCACGCGATCAAGCCCACAAGCGGCGATGACGGGCTCGCTTCCTGCGGTCGCATGCGACCCGCCCGGTAGGCTGCGCGCCCGGCCTCTACGCCCTTACGCATGGCCTCCGCCATCAAGACCGGATCTTGGGCGGCCGCGATCGCCGTATTCATCAGTACGCCATCGCAGCCAAGCTCCATGGCGCGAGCGGCATCGGAGGCCGTCCCGACCCCTGCGTCGACCAATACGGGCACCCGCGCGTTCTCGACGATAAGCCGGATATTGAGCGGATTACGAATGCCGAGCCCAGACCCGATCGGCGCCGCAAGCGGCATCACGGCGACGCACCCGATCGCCTCGAGCCGCTGCGCCGCTACCGGGTCGTCGGTCGTATAGACCATCACCTGAAAACCCTCTTTTACCAGGATCTCCGCCGCCCTGACTGTCTCAATCACATCCGGAAACAGGCTTTTCTTGTCGCCGATCACCTCGAGCTTCACGAGGTTATGGCCATCGAGGAGTTCCCGCGCAAGCCGGCATGTCCGAACGGCCTCGTCGGCCGTATAGCAACCCGCCGTATTCGGCAATATGGTGTAGCGATTGGGGGACAGGACCTCGAGCAGGTTTGGTTCCCCAGGGTTTTGGCCGATATTGGTCCGGCGCACCGCGACCGTCACGATCTCCGCGCCACTTGCCTCAACGGCGCGCCGCGTCTGCTCCATGTCTTTGTATTTTCCCGTGCCAACGAGCAGGCGTGAACGAAAGACCCGCTCCCCCACATGCCATTGGTCATCTCTGTTATCCATCTCTCATCCGCCTCCAATGGCCTCAACAATCTCGACATGATCGCCTGCGTGCAGCGCGTACTGCGCATGATGCGCGCGGGGAACGATCTCCCGGTTGACCTCCACGGCTACGCGTTTGCCGGTTAAGCCCATCTCCTCGAGCACCGTGCCCAGGACCGAGTCTTCCGGCAGTGCGCGCCGCTGCCCGTTAACGTAAATGTCCATCGCCAATTGTGCAAATCCTCGCTAGGCGGTATATTGTATGGTCTCTCACGGCCATGCGCTACGCGGGTGTAGTTCAATGGTAGAACTTCAGCTTCCCAAGCTGATAGCGAGGGTTCGATTCCCTTCACCCGCTCCACTTCAACATTCCAGCAACATCCGTTGACAGTCGGTCCCGCCCCAACCCGTACGTTTACGGGGTACGTCAATGTAAAGAGCGTCCGCTCCGCCTCGTTGCGCGAGAAGCGTGGGCCCGGTAACGAGCAAGGCGTCCGGCTCGATTTTAGGGGTTGGACGCATGCCCACCGACATGCCAGTCGGCTAGGCCACCGGCAAGCCGTACACCGCCTCCGATTTCGACGGCCTCTCCCCCTTCGTCTCCGCCGAGCCGTCGATCGAGCCGTCGA
>JAKAXM010000006.1:98092-105225 GCA_021816625.1 Pseudomonadota bacterium
CGAGCCGTCGATCGAGCCGTCGACTACCCACCGCGTTGCCCAAGAGGCTGTGCTGGGCACTGATCGAGGGGCAACCTGTGAAACGTTCGCATGTCTCTGCCGCCGCCCCCGATCCGTCTCATGATCTCCGCTACCACTGGGCCAGATGTATGCGCCCGCGAGGGCTACCTGTTCCTGCCCGCGTTCGACGGCACGGCTGGCCTAATAGATGCGCCCCAGCTCGTCCAATGGCGGTGTGTTAAATCGATCTTTCGTGATCGTCCTGTGCCAGGTCCCGTCGGCATCGCGTAGACGCGGGGCACTAAGGCGGCCGCCGTCGGTCGGCCACCGCGACGCGCTCATGCTGGCGCGTTTTAATCGCAGGTACGCGGAGCGCCACTATCCTCGCTTGGGCCTGGTCAGCACCCCGACCGCGCTCGACTGCAGCGATAGTCATGTGGACAAGGATCGCTGGCCCCACCCCGCCGTGGCCGACAACTTTTGGGCGGTGGCCCGACAGGCTCGAGCCGCTTGTGCCTAGCTATTGCGCCGGATGGTCTTCCCTACGGCCGTAACGAACATCGACCACCACCCCCGCAATCACGCCGGACTGCGCAGACGTAAAGCGCGGCGGCTTTCACCCCCTACGGGCTGGGCCCGCGCCGAACGACGCGACCTCGTGTGGCGCTACGACCGCACGGCCAGCATCTCCAAACTGCTGTCACAGGCGGGCCGGTTCGCGCTGTCTATGAAAGGCAGCCGGCCGCCTGAGCCTGCGTCCGTGCCCACTGGCGTCTCTCGACTACGTGGCTTTCTTTAAGGGAATGATCCAGGCGAGCGGGGCCTATGGGACCACAAAATTGCGCCGCCCGGTCTCGATAGCGCCCGGGACGATTCCAACCCCATTTGACGGCGGCTACGATGTGATGCACGCGGGAGCGACCCAGTGTTTGCGTCAGGCACACCCTTGCCTAACCGGAAGGGCCTTCCCGTCATGGGCAATGATGCCGGCCGTGAACGGGACGGCCATTTATACTATGGTCGAGGCCCGCAAGATCAATAACGTCGAGCCCATCACGCATCTCTGCATGTTCTCGACAACCCGCCCGCCCGAACCTTCGCTCTTCCGATGGATGCCCAGCCTGTCCTAGCCGGAATCGGGGAGATAGGTGGGCAAGTCAGACACCTAGCGGCGGCAAGGCGGGTCGTCCCGCCCCTACCTGGCTCGCCGGTCCCCGAGCCTGCTCGGGCGGCGACGCGGGCAACCAGGGCGCCACCACATTGCGCCCCAGACCGCGCCTATCGAAGTGCGTTCTGGAAAAAGGTTTCGGCGGCCCACGTCTCGTTCCCGCGAGGGCGCGTTACCGGATCGACGGCCGGCGAGCTTGCGCGTCCCTTGTCCGGCCCCAGGGGGGCAGTCCATAATGAGGCCCTGCTCGTGCGTAGCGAACAGGGAGCGGTGGTTCCGCCCCCAGGCGGCGCAGGAGGCGGCGTAGCCCCAGGCCACGCCCCGATCCCTGCCGATCTTCGAGGGCTGGACCGTTGGGGCGCGTACTCGGTCCCACCAGCCTAATATATAAGGTCTTTTGTGAAGAAGCGTACGCGCGTCATTATTATCGCCGCGGGTCTTTTCGCCGCTTTGCTGGGTGCTGGTATCGCCCTGCTGCCCGCGCTTGTCGCCCTCAACCAGGTTAAAGCGGAGATCGCCGAGCGCCTGAGCCAGGCGACCGGACGCTCGGTCACGATAAAGCGTATGAGTCTCGCCCTCTATCCGTGGCTCGGGATTCGTTTAGACGGCGCCACCCTCGGCAACGCCCCGGGTTTCGGCCGGAAACCGTTCGCGCAGGTCGATGACGTTTTGCTCGAGGTCCGCGTGCTCCCTCTTTTCGCACGCCATATCGTGTTGCGCCGTATCGTCCTTACCGGCCTACGCCTGAACCTTGAGAAGGCCCGATCGGGCCTTAGCAACTGGGCCTCGCTCACCCACCACGCCGGTAAGCCCCCCAGACGCCCCGTGCCTGCTCCCCATCCCCATGAACCACCAGCCTTGGCCCTGGTCCGCGCCGCCGGGATCGCCGTTACGGGGGCCACGGTCCGCTACCGCAATCTCCAGACCGGCAGCGATTACGAGGTATCGCGGTTTTCGATCCGCAGTGGTGTAGTCCGGCCCGGCGCCCCTGTGGCCTTGCGCCTTTCGGGGCGCCTGCACCTCGGCGTGCGGCCGCCTATCCCATTCCGGGTCCGGGTGCGGGCCGTCTATCGTGCCCCGACCCTTACGCTTGCGCCCCTTCATGTCGATGTCGCAGGTCTCGTGGTTACCGGTCACCTGACCGCCACCCACGCGGCCGACGGCTTCCACGCAACCGGCGCCCTCACGATCCCGCCCTTCGCGCCCCGGCCCGTACTTGCCGCTCTCCACGTGGCGTATGTGCCCCGCGACCCCAAGGTCCTGACACGAGTCGCCGGTGCCTTTAGTTTTGCGCTCACCCCGCGCTCGCTGCAGCTTGCACCGCTGCATCTCACGGTGGATGGCACGGCGGTATCGGGCCATATCGCGCGTACCGCCCACCCGTTGCTCTACAAGGCCCATCTCGTGATCGGCGCCCTGCGGCCGCTTCCCTATCTACCCGCGCCGTCCGCGTCATCTGCCGCAGTCCCCGCACCCATCCCTGCGTCCGGGGCGACATCCGGGGCCGCCCAACTGCCCCTGCAAGCGAGCCTCCTTATCCAAAGCCTGCGTGTACACGGCCTCACGGCGACGCAGGTCCATGCCCGCATTCAGGCCTCCGGCGGCACTGTCGATGCTCAACCGCTTACCCTTGGCCTTTATGGCGGGACCTTCGTCGGCGGACTGCGCGCCCGCCTCGGTGGCCATCAGCGCCCCTGGCGCCTACATGCCCAGCTCCAGAACGTCGATATCACCGCCCTGCTCCGCGCCCTCCACCTCTTCCCGGAGTTCGCAGGCCGGCTCGATGCCGATACCCACCTGACGGGCCGTGGACTGACCCTTGCCGAGGCTGAGCGTACGGCCTCCGGCCAGATCTACGCCGCCATACCGCAGGGCTCCCTGCGCGGTCTCGATCTCGATTTCATTGCTCGCGACCCCCGCGCCGCGGTCGGTAATCACAAGGCCAAGAAGGTCGCGGGGACCACATTTTCCCACTTGCACGCGAGCGCTACGGTCGCCCAGGGGATAGTGCACCTCCATGCCCTGAGCCTGCGCACCTCGCGCGCCGTCATCCGCGGTCAGGGCGACGTGACCCTGGTCACGCGCGCTGTGAATCTGCTCCTCAACGTGGCATTACCAAGCGGTCTCGTGGTCCCGGTACGCGTGCACGGATCGCCCGGCCATATGAGTTTCGGTGTCTCCCTAAACCGCCTCTTGGGCGGCTCTTCCCCTCGGGCCCTAGGCTCCGCCGTCAAGAGTCTCGGTAATCGCCTAGAGCACCTTTTCGGTGGCCACTGAAGCGCCCTCTATCGCATCCCGGGTCCTCGCTTGGCACCGACTCCACGGGCGGCACGATCTCCCCTGGCAGGTCTCAGATCCCTATCGCCGGTGGATCTCCGAGATCATGCTCCAACAGACCACCGTAACCACCGTCATCCCGTATTTTCACCGGTTCATTGCGGACTTTCCGACCGTACAGGCGCTGGCCCAGGCGAGTCTGGACGACGTGCTGGCCGCGTGGTCGGGGTTGGGCTATTACGCCCGCGCCCGCAATCTCCATGCTGCCGCGCAGTGGATCGCGGGTCCCGGGCGAGGCGAATTCCCACGCACCGCCAGCACCTGGGCTACATTGCCGGGCGTAGGCCCCTCGACCGCCGCCGCTATCGTCGCCTTCGCCTTCGATGTGCGCGCCCCAATCCTCGATGCTAATGTGCGTCGCGTATTGTCCCGCTATCACGGCCTCACGGGTCGCGATGCCGCCACTCTCCGACGCCTGTGGGCCTATGCCGAGCATCACACGCCGGGGACCGATGTCGCCACCTACACCCAGGCCATCATGGATCTCGGTGCCCTCGTCTGCCGCCGCACCCCCGACTGCCATTCCTGTCCGCTGGCAGGCGATTGCGCCCATGACGGCCAGACGATCACCCAGCCCAAGCCCGCGCGTCCCGAGCGCCACGCGGTCTTTGCCATCATAGAGGACGCGGAAGGCGCCGCGCTCTTGGTGCGCCGGCCCCCCCATGGGGTATGGGGCGGACTCTGGAGTCTCCCCGAGTGCGCCTCTCTCGACGAGTTACCGGCCACCTTGCGCGTCCTCGGGGTCGAAGGGGGCGCCGTCGCGGGCTTGCCGCCGGTGCGCCACCTCTTTACGCACTTTGCCCTGTCGATTACGCCGGTGCGACTGCGTGCCGTGACCATTCGTACCACCGTGGGCGAGACCCGCGATATGATGTGGTATAAACGCGGCGTGCAGCACCGCCCCGGCATGCCGGCCCCTGTGCGACGCTTATTGGATCAACTTACGAAAACGGAGGCTTCATGAGCCGGAAAGTCGTCTGTGCTAGGCTAAAAAAAGAAGCCGAGGGACTCGATTACCCCACTTACCCGGGGGAACTCGGCAAGCGCATCTTCGCAAACGTGTCCAAAGAGGCCTGGGCCCAGTGGCTCGCCCATCAGACCATGCTCATAAACGAGTATCGCTTGAGCCCTATGGACCCCAAGGCCCGCAAATTCCTTGAAAAGGAGATGGAGTCCTATTTTTTTGGCGAGGGCTCCGCAATCCCCGAGGGCTACAAGCCCCCGGGTTCGAAGTAATGCGGGGCCGCTAGGCGCCGGACTTGAGGTTCCCGGCCAGGAAATGTTCGGTCATGCGCCAGCCGATCTCGGTGGCCTTGGCCTCGGGGCCGCCCGGCTTATCCATGAACGCATGGCCCACGTCGGGAAACACGCTCAGCGTGTAGCGTTTGTTGGCCTTGCTAAGGGCTTCTGCGATTCGGCCATGCTCATCGGGCGTAATGGACTGATCCTTGGCGCCGTAACATAACAAAACCGGCCCCTTGAGTTCCCCGACCCGTCCGAGCACGGAGGCCCGGCCCAACATGTCTTTCGGGTTGTCGATTCCGCCGCCATAGAAACAAATAGCGGCCTTTACGGCTTCTGGATAGGTCGTCGCGGCCAGGAAAGTCAGCCGGCCCCCATTACAGAAACCGATCACGCCAACCTGGTCGGCGAGAACGTCCCGGCGCCCCTTAAAAAACGCAAGCGCCCGCCCAAACGCGTCCATTATCGTGGCATCACCCAGGGACTTAAGTTTCGTCACCGCCCCTTGCAGGTCGGTCGGGGGGTAGAGGGCGCCGTCGTAAAAGTCGAGCGCGAAGGCTGCATAGCCTAGGCGAGCGAGATTCTCACACACGTGTTGCATATGCTCATTGATGCCCCAGATCTCCATAAACACCATCACAAGCGGCGCGGCCTTCCCACGCGGCTTCGCGAGGTAACCGCGCACGCCGGATTCTTGCAGAAACGCTCCCAGCTTCTCACCTTCCATGTCAGCTCCTTGTTGTTGAAAATACCTATGAATCAAGGTCCCGCCGCCCACCGGCTCAGCTGCTTTGCGGTCGGCTCGGCACAACAATACCAGGGCTCGGAGAGGCGGGGGCCCGCTGGCCCTTCCCGACTCAAATCGAGCTCCGGCGCCGAGCGTCCGACCGCCGCATGGGCGAGGGCCCACAGTCCCGCAAAACTCTCCGGCCGCCTTCTGCCTTCGCTGTCAGCCTTTTCCACCCAGGCCTGGACCTCGGCCTGAAGGCGGTCTACCCGGGGATCCGGACTGCGCCACGGGTAGCCCAGGATGTCCCCGGCGAAGGGTCCGAGATAGTCCCGGAAGCCCGGTAGCCGTAGTAGGTAGGAACCCTCCGGTACCAGCAGGCGTATGGCAAGCTGTATGGGCGCCACGCTGTTTACAAGCCCCAGATCGTACACACCCCTCAGCAGTTGCACATAATCCTCGAGCTGGGTCCAGGGCGTAAAGGGCACGAAGGTTGGCGCGAACGCTATTCCGGCGCCGCGCGTAAGCGCCGCCGCTTGGCCGATGTCGGCGCCTGTATGGCCCTTATCTAGATAGGCCAGCACCGCGTCGTCGAATGACTCCGCGGCGGTCGTAATGAACAGACACCCATACTCGCGCAGCCGGGGCAATATGTCCTGGTAGTGCAGGATGTGGGATATCTTGATCGTTGCGTCAAACGTGAGCGCGGGCCAGCGCCCGTGCAAGCTCTCCAGTATACGCAGGGCGTGTGTAGGCCCATTCAGAAAGTCAGGATCCCCAAAGGATAAGTGCTCGGCCCCGGCCCGGACCTGTTGCTCGGCGTCGGCCAAAACCACCTCGCGGGGTATGGCCCGGAAACCCCCCTCATAGACGGGCACCAGCGGGCAATGGCGGCAGAGATATTTGCAGCCCCGGCTCGCCTCCACGAACCCCACGATCTTGCGCGATCCATCCGCAGTCAGCAGATGGGCGTAGCGCGCGAGCGTAGGTAGCCCGCTGCGGTCGGGAACCTGAAACACCACTCTCGCTTGCGATGGTCTCGGCGCCTCGCCTTGCGCCATCGCCACAAGGTCTGGCTCACATTCCGGGCCTAAAACGACATCGACCCCGAGACCTTCGAGCAGCTCCCGGTTGGGCGGCCCGTATACCCCGTAGCCGACGAGCCGTGCCGTCGGGGCCGCGCGGCGCAATTCCGGTAACAGACTCGCTGCGATCCGTGTCGCCGTGTGCATCCCAAGCGCGATCCCGATGAGCCCGAAGTCCTCGAGTCCGGTACGCGGCAGTGCGCCGAGCGATAGATCGATCAATTCGACCTCGTGGCCGCGCGCGCGTAGCAAGGCGGCCGGATGGGCTAGCGAAAACGGCTGGCGGCCGAGCTCGTAGGGGCTGAGCAAGAGAACCTTCATGGGGGTTTATGATACGGCAATTCTGGCCAGGTGTCGGCGGTCCCCGCCTTCCGCCGAGCGCACCCGTTACGGCCCCGTTCTTGAGGCGCAAGCTAGCCTGCCCCGCGGCCCCCGGCGACCTCCGTCGGTTAAAGGCGTCTTGACGCCGCCGTGCCGAGCGGCTTTAATGCGCCCTTCGCCCAGGTAGCTCAGTCGGTAGAGCAGAGGACTGAAAATCCTCGTGTCGGTGGTTCGATTCCGCCCCTGGGCACCA
>JAKAXM010000028.1 GCA_021816625.1 Pseudomonadota bacterium
ATGTCCGGTCGCCTGGATCCCGGTTGGGACCATAAAAAGAGGCAAACCGGCCTGATGTGGCGGGGAGGATAGGAGGGGGTCGGACGCGATACGCTGATATATATCAAAATCCTAATATAAGAACTTATCGGTATAACAGGTTATTGCCCCCGGCCATCCCTAAGTCCTTAATTTTGGCGCGACTTGCGCGGCGCTATCCCTTAAGAGAGATCCCGCGGCGGCCGCGCGCCCTTGTCTTGGGCGCGGTGGGCTCGGCACGGCAGGGCCAGGGAGCGTAGGACGGCCTTGCACCCTTGCCATACGAGGGCGGGCGCACGCACCCGGGCCAGGGCGCGCCCCAAAACCTTAGTAAATAAATCAACTACTCTTGACCGCCGTCAAGCGGAGGGCCTCTAACAGCTTTTAATAATATGGCTCGCAGCCCCCCGCTGCTCGGCCCGCGGCCGTTCACATAAGGAGGCATCATGAATCATGGTAAGGCCCAGACCCTGTCGGGATCGGATGATGATGGCGCCCAGGACCCCGCCATCCGTAACCTAAAGATCGTCCTCTTGCTGACCCTCGTGATCACCGTCGCCATCCTGATCTATGGGACGGTGGTCACCTACCGCGAAGCACCGCCCATGCCGGCACAATTCACCGATATACAGGGGCAGGTGCTCATGACGCGCCCGGATATCGTCTCCGGGAAGGCCGCCTTTCAGGAGGCCGATCTCATGGATTATGGCAGCCTCTATGGCATGGGCTCGTATTTTGGGGAGGACTATACCGCGGAGTTCCTGCATGCCCTGGGGCACCAGACCGAGCGGGCCTTGGCCCGGGCGCGCTACGGCAAGCCGCTACGCTCCCTCGCTATCGGGGAACGGGCGACGGTGCGCGCGCGGATGCGCCACGAGCTGCAGGGTCTAGCCCTCACTAAAAACCAGGTCGTGCTGCGGCCGGCGGTGGCGCAGGCCTTTCAGTACATCCAGGCGCAAGCCGTACAGGAGCTGCTCCATAATCACTTCGCGCACGGTTGGACCAAGCCCGGCGATATGGGTCCGGCCAAGGCCCGGCGGCTCGCAGACTTCTTGCTGTATAGCGCCATGACGACCATCGCCCGGCGCCCCGGTCAGACGTTTTCCTACACGAACAACTGGCCCTATGCGCCGACCGAGGGCAATACCCCGACACCCGCCACCTTCCTGTGGACGTGGGTGTCGTTTGCCTGGGTCATGTTCGCCACAGGTGCTGTGATCTACCTCTTCTATCGCTATATCCATACCGAGGACCGCTCGCCCCGCACGGTGCTCATTCCGGGCTTCCCGCCCCTTACACACAGCCAGCGCAAAACGGGCAAATACTTTGCGACCGTCGCGGCCTTGTTCCTCGTCCAGATCGCCGCGGGCACGCTCATGGCGCACGATTACGCGGAGCGCGCCGACTTCTATGGCCTGACTTTGAATGCGATCCTCCCGTTTGCCTTTCTGCGCAGCGTGCATATCCAGTTACCCATACTCTGGATCGGGCTTGCCTGGATGGGTGCGGGGCTCTTCGTGGCCCCCTTGATCGGGGGCGGGGAGCCCAAGGGTCAAGGACGGCTGGTGGATCTTTTATATATCGCGACGGTGGCCATCGTCGTGGGCGGCTTGTTTGGCGATTACGCCGGCATCAAGGGCTGGTTCACCCATGGATCATGGTTCTGGTTCGGTAACCAGGGCCTGTCCTATCTCGAACTCGGGCGCGCCTACCAGATCGGGCTCTTCATCGGGCTGTCCTTGTGGAGCCTGCTCGTGGGTCGGGCCATGTGGCCTGCGCTCAAGGCGCGCAAGGGTTTCCTGAGCGTGGAACATATCCTGTTCTATAGCACCGTCAATATTGCCCTGCTCTATGTGTTCGGCATGATACCGGTCACCTCGATCGCAAGCTCGTTTACCATCACCGACTTCTGGCGCTGGTGGGTCGTGCACCTGTGGGTGGAGCAGGCCTTTGAATTGTTCGTGGTGGCCGTCACCGGCTATTTCCTCATGGCCCTGGGGCTCGTATCGCGGCGCGCCACACTCATCGCGATCCTGTTTGAGACCATCCTCGTGTTCCTAGGCGGCGATGACGGCATCGGGCACCATATGTACTGGGTCGGCGACCCCGGGATGTGGCTGTCGGTCGGCAGCCTCTTTTCCTATGTGGAGGTCCTGCCGCTTATCTTGCTCGTGATCGAGGCGCTGATCGAACAACGGGCGCTTATCCGGGCCCAGAAGGGCTTTCCGCACGCGCTGGCCTACAAGTATGTCATCGGCTCGGCCTTCTGGAACTTCGTCGGTGCCGGGGTCTTTGGCGGCGGATTGATCAACGCGCCACTCGTCAATTATTACGAGCATGGAACCTTCTTGACCCTGGCCCACGCGCATACCGCCTTGTTCGGCGCCTTTGGCCTCATCGCCATAGGTCTTATGTATTTCGCGCTGCGCTACATCAATCGCGACGCGGTCTGGAATGAGACCTTGGGCACCACGGCCTTCTGGCTTTTCAATGCCGGCATGGGACTGTGGCTCACCTTGAACTTCTGGCCCATAGGGTTTCGGCAGCTGGCCGCTGTCTATGAGCATGGCTACGCCTATGCGCGCAGCCTGCAGTTCTATGCGGGCACCACGACGTATCAATGGCTGCGCATGCCCGGGGACATCGTGTTCTCGGCCGGCGCCGTGCTGCTCGCCATCGACATCCTCAAAAAACTGAAGGTCCTGTATGGCCGGTCTGCAACTCTACCGGCCGGTGGGACATTGGCCCCGGCGGCGAGGAGGCGGTATGAATAAGTCTAAGTCCCTGATAGCAGGCCTGCTGGCCTTAGGGGGCCTTACGGTGCTGTCGATCGACTTATCGGTGGCGATCCCCGCGGCGCAGACGCGCGCCATTCATACCGAGACGGCCGCGGCCTGGCGGCTTGCGCGCCGCGCCTTGCGGGAGGCCGGACCCCACTGCCAGGCGGGCACCGTGACACACGGGGGCCGCGTCGCGCGTATCGTAGACCTTGCCCCCGGCTGCACGGCACGCATCCTATGGCCGTCCGGCCGCGGTGTGCCGGCGCCCCTGGTCGGGGCCCGCCTCACGGCCGTCGTCCAAGACGGCGTGCTGCGCTGCCGAGCGGCGGGAGGGCATGGCGCGACCGCAGCGGACTTCCCCAAGGCCTGCCGCTACCATAGTGCGGGCATGCTGCTCTAGGTCCATCCCGAGCCGTGTGGCCTCCTGGGAGACGGCTTTAAGGAGCCCGTGCCTTTAAAGGAGGCTTTTGATCCTAAAGGGCCGTCACGGCATCCCGTCCCCGCCCGAGCGGGGGCGGGGATCCCTTTTTGGGCCTCATGGGCGGACAGGCGTGCGGGCTTGCAAGCGGGCCACACAAATTGCGTTAGCGCCCGTAAGTCACTAGAATGGCGCCCGCACCTTGCCTGTGGCAACGGGTCACAGGCTATACAGCCATAAGGGGCCATAATGCGTCATTACGAAATCGTATTCCTGGTCCATCCAGACCAGAGCGAGCAAGTGCCGGCGATGATCGAGCGCTACCGCTCCCTCATCGAAGGCGGTAACGGCCATATCCATAGACTCGAGGATTGGGGCCGCCGCCAGCTTGCCTATCCCATCAGCAAGGTCCATAAGGCCCACTATGTACTCATGAATATCGAGTGCAGCGCCGAGACCCTGCAAGAGCTCGAGACCGCCTTCAAGTTCAGCGACGCCGTGATCCGTACCCTCACGCTCGCCCGCGATGCCGCTGTGACCACGCCGTCACCGCTCGCCAAGGAAAACCAAGAGGCCGCCGGGGCTGTCAAGGCCCGTCCGCGCGCCGACGAAGAGGGACTCGAGCGGGATGCCGCCGAGAACCTGGCCTAAGGAGGCGCCCCGATGTCACGTTTCTTTCGTCGCAAGAAGTTTTGCCGTTTCACCGCCGAAGGCACGGTCGAGATTGATTACAAGGATCTCGCTACCCTGAAGGCCTATATCACCGAGACCGGCAAGATCATCCCGAGCCGTAATACCGGTACCAAGGCCCGCTATCAGCGGCAGTTGGCGCGCGCGGTGAAGTTGGCCCGCCACCTGGCGCTCTTGCCCTACAGCGACTCGCATAATTAAGGAAGGGCCGTATGCAGATCATACTCCTCGAGAAGATCCGGAATCTGGGTGACCTGGGCGACCAGGTGACGGTCAAGCCGGGTTTCGGCCGTAACTTCCTCATACCAAAGGGCAAGGCCGTGCGCGCCACGCCCGAAAACAAGACCCGCTTCGAGGCGGAGCGGGCCGAGCGCGAGCGCCGCCAGCAAGACCAGCTCAAGGCCGCTCAGGCACGCGGCGCGCAACTGCAGGGCGCTACGGTGCAACTCGTGCGCAAGGCGAGCGAAGAGGGGCGCATCTTTGGTTCGGTCGGTACGAGCGATATCGCCGAGGCCATGACGGCCGCGGGTTTCGAACTCGCCAAATCCGAGATCGACCTGCCGGAGGGGCCGCTGAAGACCGTCGGTGATCACCCGATCCAGGTGAGTCTGCACCCGGAGGTCACGGCGACCATCATCGTGTCGGTGGTTGCGGAAGCCTAAGGCTCCGTACGCGCACCCGGTCGTCTGTCCATGGTGGATAAGACCGCAGGCGCCGCGCGCGGCCGGGGGGCGGCGGGGGCGGGGCGCCTGCGGCTCGCCCCGCAATCCCTAGAGGCCGAACAGGCGGTCCTCGGCGGCCTGCTGCTCGACTCCGGGGCGTGGGATCGGATCGCCGACCGTCTGACCGAGGCGGATTTCTACCGCCGCGAGCATCAGCTGATCTTCGCGGCGATCGCGGCCTTGAACGCCGAGGGCCGGCCGGCTGACATCGTGACCGTGAGCGAGCAATTGGGCGGTGCGGCCCTGGACCAGGTCGGAGGCTTGAGTTACCTCGGCCAGTTGGCCGAAAACACGCCCAGCGCGAATAATATCCAGGCCTACGCCGACATCGTGCGCGAGCGGGCGCTGGTGCGGCGGCTGATCGATACCGTAAACGACATCGGCGAGAAGGCCTATCAACCCGAAGGCCGCAGCGCCGTCGAGTTGCTCGACTACGCCGAGCGCGGGGTCTTTGCGGTGACCGAGGGCGGGGCCCGCCGGGGCGGCTTCCAGCCGATCAAATCCCTGGTGAGCAAGGCCGTCGACCGGATCGATGCGCTCTTTCGTTCCAATTCCAGCATTACGGGTGTGGCAACCGGGTTTAGCGATCTCGATGCCATGACCTCCGGGCTGCAGCCGGGCGACCTCGTCATCGTCGCCGGGCGCCCCTCCATGGGCAAGACCGCCTTTGCCCTCAACATTGCCGAGAATGCCGCCGTCGGATTGAACCTGCCGGTCGCGATCTTCAGTCTCGAAATGCCCGGCGAACAGCTCGCCATGCGTCTCATGTCATCGCTTGGGCGCATCAATGCGCACAGGCTGCGGACCGGCAAGCTCGAAGACGAGGACTGGCCGCGGCTCTCGTCTGCGGTCGGCATGCTCGCAGAGACTGCGATCTATATCGACGATACCCCAAGTCTTACCCCGCTCGAGCTGCGCGCGCGCAGCCGGCGACTCAAACGCGAGCATGGGCTCGGGCTCATCGTAGTCGACTATCTGCAGTTGATGCAGGGCGCCGAGGGGACCGAGAACCGCGCCACCGAGATATCAGGAATTACGCGGTCTTTGAAAGGGTTAGCCAAGGAACTTAATGTACCGCTTGTCGCTTTGTCGCAGCTCAATCGGTCGCTCGAACAACGCCCGAACAAGCGGCCGGTCATGTCCGATCTCCGCGAGTCCGGGGCCATCGAGCAGGACGCCGACGTGATATTTTTTATCTATCGCGACGAGGTCTATAACGAAGACAGCGAGGACAAGGGCACGGCCGAGATCATCATCGGTAAGCAACGTAATGGGCCGATCGGAAAGGCGCGGCTTACCTATCTGGGCGAATACACGCGCTTTGAGAACCATGCCGACGCCCACGCTTACGATGGGTCCTATGCATGAGGCCGGCCTGCGCGTCGCTTGACGCGGGGGCGTTGCGGCATAACCTCGAACAGGTGCGCCGGCGGACGCGGGCGCGCGTCATGGCCGTCATCAAGGCCAATGGCTATGGCCACGGGCTCCCATGGGTCGCACAAACCCTCGATCAGGCCGACGCGTTTGGGGTCGCAAGCCTCGAGGAGGCCCTGACCCTACGTGCCGCGGGGATCCGCCAGGATATTTGCCTGCTGGAGGGATTCTTCGAGGCCGGCGAGATCCCCATGATCATGGCCGAAGGCCTCACCCCCGTGATCCATGAACACCATCAGATCGCAGCCTTGCACGCCTATCGAGGGGCAGGGCGCTGCGATGTCTGGCTTAAGGTCGATACCGGCATGCATCGCCTGGGATTTGCCCCCACCGAGGTCGAGGCGGCCGTCGGTGCCTTGCGAACGCTTGCCACGGTGCGCCGGATCGGGTTCTTGTCCCATCTGGCCTGTGCCGAGGACCCCGGCTCGGAGGCCACGATAGCCCAAGTCGCCTGCTTTGCGAGGCTCCCCTATCCGGAGCTGCCGCGCAGCTTCGCCAACTCCGCCGGAATCTTGTTATGGCCGGCGACCCATGGGGACTGGGTCCGGCCCGGGCTCATGCTCTATGGCGTCTCCCCGGTCGGCGCGCCCGTGGGAGACGCGCCGCTCAAACCGGTCATGACCCTGCGTAGCCGCCTGATCAGCGTGCGGCGCCGAGAGCGGGGCGCGGCCATCGGTTACGGGGGCGACTATCGCTGTCCCGAGGACATGACGGTGGGGGTGGTGGGTGTGGGTTACGGGGATGGCTATCCTCGCGAATTCAAGACGACGCCCTCTGTGCTGGTGCGCGGCCAACGGGCGCCCCTGGTGGGCCGCGTCTCCATGGACATGTTAAGCGTCGATCTGCGTGGCGTGCCCGGCGCCGCGATCGGCGATGAGGTCGTTTTATGGGGGGCAGGATTGCCCGTGGAGGAGGTGGCCCGCGATGCCGGCACCATCCCCTACACCTTGCTGTGCGGACTGACCCAACGCCTGCCCCGGCGCGCGCACCCATGAAGACGCGCGTACAGTTCGAGTGCCGCGACTGTCATGCGCGCGCCGCGCAATGGGCCGGCCGTTGCGACGCCTGCGGGGCCTGGAACACCTTGATCCAGGTCGGCAGCCCAGCGGCCGCCACGCGGCAAGCGGCGCGGGCCCTTAGCCTCTCCGATGTGAGTTGTGAGAGCGTGCAGCGATTCCCCGCGGGGCTTGCCGAACTCGACCGAGTGCTGGGCGGGGGCGTGGTACCCGGATCGGTGATCCTCCTCGGCGGTGATCCGGGCATCGGGAAATCGACCATCCTCATTCAGACGCTGGCGGCCATGAGCGCAGAGCTCAGTGCGCTCTATGTGACCGGCGAGGAATCCGCGGCGCAAGTCGCCCTGCGTGGCCGCCGGCTCGGGCTCTCCGCCCCGCACATGAAGCTCCTCGCCGAGACCGATGTCGAGGCCATCATCGCCTTGGCACGCCGCGAGGCCCCGCGCGTGCTGGTGATCGACTCGATCCAGACCGTCTATGTGCCGACCCTGTCGCAGGCCCCGGGCAGCGTCGCGCAAGTCCGTGAGTCGGCGGCCGCCCTGGTGCGTTTCGCCAAGGAATCGAATACGGCGCTCTTTCTGGTCGGTCATGTGACCAAAGAAGGCCAGCTCGCCGGCCCCCGGGTCCTCGAGCACATGGTGGACGCGGTCTTGTATTTCGAAGGCGACAGCGGCAGCCGCTACCGCCTGATCCGCGCCATCAAAAATCGCTTTGGGGCCGTCAATGAGATCGGGGTGTTCGTGATGACCGAGGGTGGCCTGCGTGAGGTGACCAACCCCTCGGCCTTGTTTTTGCGCCAAGACGCCGAGACCGCTCCCGGAAGCGTCATATTGGCGACGCAAGAGGGCACCCGGCCGCTGCTGGTCGAAGTCCAAGCCCTGATCGACGAAAGCGCGGCGGCCAATCCGCGGCGGGTGGCACTGGGTCTCGACGGACAGCGGCTCGGTATGCTCCTAGCCCTCCTGCACCGCCATGGCGGGCACGCCACGGGCCGTCACGATGTCTTTGTCAACGTCGCAGGCGGTGTGCGCGTCACCGAAACCGCCTCCGACCTCGCGGTCCTGCTGGCCTGTACGTCCAGCCTCCTAAACCGCCCGGTGGGCCGCGACCTCGTGGTGTTTGGCGAGGTCGGCCTTGCCGGGGAGATGCGCCCCGTGCCACGCGGGCAAGAACGTCTGCGCGAGGCGGCGAAACTCGGCTTCAAGCGCGCCATCGTCCCGATCGCCAATGCCCCCAAACGCGGGGGCGATCAGGGCCTGACCGTCTTCGGCGCCCGGCAGCTCAGCGAAGCCCTGGAACACTTCCTGAAAGGCTCCTAATCGGTCGCGGCAAGCCTTGCCACCTGCGCTGTCGCGACGACCAGTCAGAATTGGGAACAAAATCCGCCCTTATACCGTCATCCCTGAGCGGGCCAGATACATGAGGCCTCAGGGGGTGGGTCGGCATAGCGTGACGGTCGACGTACCCCGGGCATGCACAGAGCCGCAGGGCATGGGGGATTATGGAGGTCTATTTTTGGCAGGAGGCGGCGGCCGTCCTGGGGGCGCCCGTCGCCTTTTGGCAGGCGTTTGTGGTCCCGGTTGCGGTCGGGACGGCATGGGCTGCACGGGAGTGGCGCGGGCGGCGGCGTGCCCATGGCCAGGCCCCGGCGGGCCTCGCCGCCGTTAAGGTGCCGCGGACGGCCTTCCAGCGCGCCCTCGGGCCGCGCATCACCGCGCACGAGGAGCAGCCTTACAGCCTCATCCTCTTTGCTATTGACGGCTTCCACGCCCTGAACGATCGCTACGGGGCCGAGACAGGCACTGCGATCCTCTGGTGCGTTGAGCAGCGCCTACGGGCGACGCTGCCCCGGGATGCGGCCCTGGTGCGTTTTGGTGCTGGCGAATTCCTGGCGTCCTTGCCCGGTGTCGGCGCAGACGACGCCTATCGTGAGGCCCAAAGGGTCTTACCGGAGATCGCGACCCGCGGTGTGAACGCCGCGGGGCCTGCCGTCCCTATCCGCCTTGCGGCCGGGGTCGCCTCTTACCCGGATCGCGGCAATACCCTGCGCGAGATCCTAAACCACGTTACGACAGCCTTGCGGCAGGCCCAAGAGCAGGGGCGCGATATCGTAGTCGCGGCACACGCGGACCCTGCCGGTCACTATAGGCTTGCGGCGGTTGTAGAGAAGGCGCTTGGTGAAAACCGAGTGGTGGCCGCCTACCAGCCGATTATCGACCTGCGTACCGGCCGCCCGGTGGCAGAGGAGGTCCTAGCCCGTATCGTCGTGCCGCGCGCTCCCGCCTTGACCGCCACCCCATTCATGGACGCCGCCACCGATGGGCGGCTTGCAAGCCGCATCGACGAGCACCTCATGAATCAAACCCTGGAGCGCTGCCGGCAGCAGATCCGCTACGGTGATCGGCGCTTGCGCTTCATACCGGTCTCGGCGGCATTGCTGCAGGAACCCGGGCTGATCGCGGATATCGCGCGCCGATTCGTCGGGTGCGAGGCCGTGCCAAGCCTCGTGGGAACCGATAATCCCCTCGTAATCGAGATTTCCGAACGCGAACTATTGAGTGCTGGGGCCGCCGCGCGCGCGGCGCTCCAGCCATTGCTTAGCCTCGGTGCGCGGCTTGCGATCCACGATTTCGGGTGCGGATACGGCTCGATCTTGCATCTTACATCACTACCCGTATCCTTTGTGAAGATCAGGATCGATCTCCTGCAGACCGCGCACATGAATAGCCGCGCGCGCCCGGTCGTCGCGGCCATCCAGGGTATCGCTAAGGAACTCAATATCCGCACCATCGTCGTAGACATCGAAGACGAGACGCAAGCCGTCATGGCCCGTGATCACGGGATGGATTGGGGGCAGGGTTATTATTTTGGGCGGCCAGCGCTTGAGGTTTCAAGGCCCGCAGCGCCCCTCTGACTGGGCGCGGTAGGAGTCGGCGCCCTTCAGGAGGACGAAGGCGTCAATAAAAAAGAACCACACGCCCACGCAACCTGCCCCAGCCGTTTAATCCACCGCCGTACAACTCTCCAGGGGCACACGGGCGCCGGCGCTCGATGCGGGTGCAATCCTTTAGGAAAAATCTGAACGGGACATCGCCATGGCCTTTCACGCCTCAACACCGGGCTCTGGCAAGCGATCCGGCTCTGTCCTACAGATCGCCTTTCCGGCACGTCGCGCGGCCTTTCTGACGAGAGCGCATGGCATCGCCAGGAATGACGTGTCGTTTACACATTATTGTCTATATCGTCTGGATCAGTCCGGCTCGCAATCGCTTTACCATACCAATAGTGGGATCATGTCCGGGGGTTTTTCAATCAAAGGAGATGATGATGATCCCGACCGTCACAACCTCACAGAAGACCGGACCGCTTTCGGAAAAGGAACTGAAGGACATCAACGATTACTGGTGTGCGGCCAACTATCTTTGTGTCGGCATGCTGTATCTCCGGGACAACCCGCTATTACGTGAACCGCTGCAGGCGCGGCACATCAAGCGCCGACTGCTCGGCCACTGGGGATCCGATCCCGGGCAAAATTTCGTGTGGCTGCATCTGAACCGGATGATCCGCAAGCGCGGGCTCAATGTCGTCTACATAAGTGGACCGGGACACGGCGCGCCGGCGACACTCGCCAACGCCTACCTGGAGGAAACTTACGCGGAGGTGTACCCCGACCGCAGCTTGGACGAGCCGGGCATGAAACGCTTCTTTAGCCAATTTTCCCATCCGGCGGGTATCGGCAGTCATTGCACGCCGGAAACGCCAGGATCGATCAATGAAGGAGGGGAGCTCGGCTACAGTCTGTCACACGCCTTTGGCGCGGCCTTCGACAATCCGGATCTGCTGGTAGTCCCTGTGATTGGCGACGGTGAGGCCGAGACCGGCCCGATGGCCACCTCGTGGCATAGCAACAAGTTTCTTAACCCGGCGCGGGATGGCGCCGTGTTTCCCATCTTGCATCTCAACGGCTACAAGATCGCCAACCCCACCGTTCTCGCGAGAATCTCTCCGGATGAACTCCTCGATCTGTTTCGCGGTTATGGCTACGCCCCTTACCTAGTCGAGGGCCACGATCCTGTCACCATGCATCAAGTGATGGCGCAGACCCTCGATACCTGCCTCGACATGATCCATGAGGTTCAAGAGAAGGCCCGGTCTGGCGGCGCGGCCACGCGGCCCCGTTGGCCGATGATCATATTGCGTACGCCCAAAGGATGGACGGCGCCAAAAGACGTCGACGGACACCATATCGAGGGGTTCTGGCGCGCCCATCAGGTTCCCCTCTTGGATGTTGCCGATAACCCGGAACATCTGGCTATCCTTGAGGCGTGGATGAGAAGTTATAAACCGCAAAACCTCTTCGATGACCACGGGCGGCTCGTACCACGCCTGCGCGCCCTTGCCCCTGTTGGCACTCATCGTATCAGCGCCAACCCGCATACCAATGGCGGTCTGCTGCGCGTACCTTTACGCCTTCCGGACGTGCGCTCCTATGCCGTCGCGATAACCGATCCGGGCCACAGCTATCTTGAGAGCACCTATGTCCTGGGGCAATTCCTGCGCGATGTGATACGCGATAATAAAGGGCGCTTTCGTGTTTTCAGTCCCGACGAAAATGCCTCGAATCGGCTGCAGGCGATCTACGAAGTCTCAAAGAAGGTATGGATGGCGGATATGCGGCCTGAAGACCGCGACGGTGGGGAGTTGGCGGTCGATGGACACGTAATGGAGATGCTGAGCGAGCACACCCTGGAGGGATGGCTCGAAGGCTATTTGCTCACGGGTCGCCATGGTTTTTTGAGTACCTACGAAGCCTTTGCCCACATCATCGATTCTATGGTAAACCAGCATGCCAAGTGGCTTGAGAAGGCCAAGACCGAAGTAAGTTGGCGCGCCCCCGTGTCGTCACTCAATATCCTCTTGAGCTCGACCGTATGGCGCCAAGATCACAACGGGTTTACGCACCAGGATCCCGGATTTCTGGACGTCATTACCAATAAACAAGCGATCGTGACGCGCATATACCTGCCGCCGGACGCCAACTGTCTTCTGCATGTGGTCTGCCATTGTCTAGAAAGCGTGGATTATGTGAACGTCATCGTCGCCGACAAGGAGCCGCACCTACAGTTTCTGGACATAGAGGCGGCGGCGCATCACTGCGCAAAAGGTATAGGCATATGGCCGTGGGCGTCGACCGATGCCGGAGGGGATCCTGACGTGGTCATCGCGTGCGCCGGTGATATCGTTACCGCCGAGGCGCTCGGCGCTACAGCTATCCTTCGCGAGGCGTTTCCGGATCTGCGTATCCGCTTTGTCAACGTGGTCGATCTGTTTAAACTGGAGCCGGAGACTGAGCACGATCACGGGCTTTCTGATCGGGATTTCGATAGCCTGTTTACGCGCGACAAACCGGTCATATTCAATTTTCATGGCTATCCCCAACTGATTCACAAACTGACCTACCGCCGAACAAACGAGGCCAATATCCACGTTCGCGGCTACAAGGAGAAGGGTAGCATCAATACGCCGATGCAGCTTGCGATCAACAACCAAGTCGATCGCTTCAATTTGGTCATCGATGTAATCGATCGGGTGCCGCGTCTCATGACCCGCGGGGCGCACGTAAAAGACCATATGAAAGACCAGATACTCGAACATCTTCAATACGCGAGAGAGGAGGGCACGGATAAAACCGATACCGCGAACTGGAAATGGCCCTATCCGGCAGTTGCGGCGGGTTTTCCTTAAAGACCGCCGAGCAGGCGGTGACTGTGGCGGGCGATCATGAGGTCTTCGTGGGTGGGTATGACACGCACCGCGACCGGGCTCGCGGCCGTGGAGATGACAGCCGCATTGCGGATATTGGCGTCGACATCCAGCAGTACACCCAGATGGGTCAACCCTTCTGCGATCGAGGCGCGCACGGGCGCGGCATGCTCGCCGATACCGCCGGTAAAGATAAGGGTATCGATGCCGTTCATGGCCGCCGCGAGCGCGCCCACCGCCTTGCGTGCTTGATAGCAAAACATGTCGACCGCCTGGGATGCGTAAGTGTTTATGGCAGGCTCTGCAAGTAGGGTCTCCATGTCGGCGATACCCCCTGATACGCCGTATAAACCGGCGCGGTGATTGACGAGATCTTCTATGGTGCTTACGTCGCAGCCCTTATGGGCAAGGAGGTAGAGTAGTACACCGGGATCGAGGTCGCCGCTGCGCGTCCCCATCATAAATCCTCCGGCGGGAGTCAAGCCCATGGTTGTGTCGATGGGCCTGCCATTGACCACGGCCGCCATGCTCGCGCCATTGCCCAGATGGGCCATGATGACCCGCCCCTTATGCATAGCGGGCGGCAAGACGCTCATGATGTATTCGTAGGACAGGCCATGAAAGCCGTATTTGCGCAGGCCTTCATCCCACAGCGGACGCGGCAACGCAAACCGGGCCGCAATCTCCGGAATGACGGCATGAAAGGCGGTGTCCAGGCAGGCGATTTGCGGGAGCTGCCGGTAGTGATGACCGACAGCCTCTATGGCGTCAAGGGCAGCAGGCAGGTGCAAAGGCGCAAACGGGATGGCGGCTTGCAGATCGCGCAGGAATGCGGGGTCAATACGCGCGTGTCGCAGGTGCCGCGGACCTCCGGAGACGAGGCGGTGACCGACCGCCTGCGGTGCCCCGATCCGATGGGCGGCGAGCAGCTCGAACATGGCACCAATCGCGGCATGGTGATCCCAGGCGTGACCGGTCGGCCGGCGCATGGCCTGCGCGCCCACCTGCAAAGAGATGTGGCCCTCCGGGTTGCCGAGATTCTCCACGGCACCGCGCGCAAGCACTTCTTCGCGTGCATCATCGAGGGCGTAGAGCGCAAACTTAAGAGACGAGGACCCGCTGTTGATGCAGAGTATCAAGGCCGGTGTAGGCATGGCTGCAGCTCCCAGGTAGGCGTGCACGGGGGGGCGATGGTGCAGCCTTACCCGGCGCCCGCCATTGCCTCACCTGAAAAGCCCGAGCTTAGAACGTCTGGACCTGGACGGCATCAGCACCCCGGTGTTGGCGCTGCTTGGGTGCCGGCGCCCTCCCATCAGCGGCCATCAATTGGTGCTTTATCAGGGGCGTGCCGCATTACCGCGGCTGTTTTCCGAGGTCGCGCGGCAGTCCTGTACACAACTTTGGCCAAGGCGGCTATCTCTCTGCACAAGACCCCCTCAACCCCGGCGGTAGCCGACTCATTCTATCGCGTGTCGGCGAACAGCGCTCCATACCGCCCCTCGTGGGAACCTCACCGGCGGAAGCGCCGGTAACGGGGTGGCATGAGTGGCCCGCGCCGCACGAAGCCCCGATGAAACCGGGCATACCGCATGGCGCGCTGTCGCAGCACGGGATGGTGTGCCGCGAACACGGGATGATGGAGTGTGTAGCGCCACATCTGGCGTTGCACGAAGCGATGCGTAAAGATCATGCGGCCGACAGGCCGACGCCAGAGTATGCCGGGATGAGCCCGATAGAAGGGGATGACGCGCGCCCGCCAGATGGCATACCGGGCAAGAAACGGGCGATGATGCATCCACCAGATAGGATGGACCTGCGCATACCAGGGCGCGATTCGCATACGCCACCACACGAAGTAGGGACGATACGCCACGACCGGGGGTGGCGGCCCATAGGCGAGCAAAGGCGGCAGGAAAACCGCAGGCACCAAGGGCCACCAGGGACCGACGATCACCCGCGAGTAGACCCACCCATTATCGACCCAACGATAATAAAGACCGTTGTCCGCATACACATAGGCGCTGTAGCGGGGTGCATAGAAGACGTTCAAATTTTCGCCAAAGGAGAACGCAAACCCCGGTGCGCCCACATTGATCGAGACACCAACATAGGCCTGCGCGGGCCGCCACGCGAGACCCCACAGTGTGCAGACTAAAATTACAAAAACGGCGATGCGACGTTTCATGGGTAGCCCCCCATATGCATGCTCGTGATACTTCCTATCGACAACCATATTGTCGCGCGGATTTCGCCTCACGCTGACCGCACGGATACCGGATCGCCTAAAAGGGGGCGAGCAAAGACACTCGCCAAAGATCCGTGCGCCGGCAAAATCCCATGCCGAAAGACAGGACGTCAAGCGTTTATTTGTATTATATTGTGTCCGTTGCATACGAGCCTCCCAAGGGAGGTCTTAGGCTCTGCCGCGAGGCCCTAACCGTGTGACAAATAGGGGAGTCTATCGACGAAACCCCCATGCGCAAGCGGCCCGGCTCACGACGAGGCAATGTCACGCGGGACAAGAACCGAAGACCTAAAGGCGCTTAAAGCGGGGGTGCTCCTATCAGGGGTGTTTATCCCGAAGCCTCGCCGAAAAACGCTATCGGCACAAGGGTAGCAGCGCTTAGGCCACATAGTCTGCAATCTGGCAGAACGTAAGGAGTCCGGATCGAGGAGGGCCCGCTGATGTCGGATCATGGGCCCATGATGATATCCATTCCACCCAGGTACGCAGTCTCATAGGGGGGCTACATCAAGGGAAAGAGCGCCATTCATTGGGCACGCCGGCACGGGCAGCGGAAACGAACCCCCCCGGGATTGCCCTTCTGGGCCCGAGGGCATGTCGTCTCCCCAGTCAGACGGGATGAGGCCACGATCGGGGAGTCCCTCAGAGACCCAGGGCCAGAAGATTAGCGCCTGGACCCAATGAACCGTGGGCCGTGACGGCCCCCGTCCGGTTGCAGGCATTCCCGAGGGGGTGAGTGGAAACATCCGTGTCACAAGGCCCTTACGGGCCGACCGCCGGAAATAGGCCATTCGGCCCACAATGAGACCGGCACTGAACTTTAACGGAGGCGAACTGAAAACCGTCTCCCGACTTCCTCGATCTAAAGGCTAAGGTTTCACGGAGACTACAATGAAAAGTGAATCGAGGGCAGGAAAAGTCCGTAAATGCTCGTTTTCGTGGTGCCCGAAGCCGGACTCGAACCGGTATGGGGTTGCCCCCGAGGGATTTTACGTCAATCGGTCGCGGATTTTGAATGGCACGGAATGACGCCATCCCTGCGCGTTTCCCTTGGGCACTGAAGGGCTTATATCCGCGCCAACGGACCGCGAGATTCCCGCGGCGCCCCCGGAGATTCCCAAGCTGAGTGTGATGCAATTGTGACGCATTGTTTTGACTTGGGGACAAGTTGACGCTATCGCGAAAGCCATGGCAGTATGAGGGTCATATAAGAAACGCAAACGCGATGTGTCGTTAACGGCGCGCACAGTTCTCGTAAAAACATGAACAGGGAGGCCGGTCCGGTGTCGTAAGTGACTTCGGTACGGGCAAGGCGATGAAAAGGAAACGGCGTGGCCAAGTCGTCAGCGGGTACGGCACGATTAGGTCGCCCAGTGGTCACGCGCGACTGACTCGGCGCGTAGGGGCACGGATGTGACGGACCATACGGAAAACCCCGCCCGCAGTTCGCTTCCCCCCTCCGGTTTCTGGGCTCTTGCCCAACTCGCCGCCTTTCACCAAAAATCGATCGACCCCGGACAATTGATCCGCGCCTTAGGCCTGGAAGGCCGCCCTATCGGCATCCCGGAGATCCTACTCGCCTGCGCCGAGATCCCGCTCAAGGCGGCTTCGGTCTCGCTGGCCTGGGCGGATCTCGCGACACTCAAACAACCGGCCCTAGGCGCCCTTCAAGACGGCGGCTTTGTGATCGTGGGTCGTAGGCGCGGCGATCAATTGCCGATCACCGAACCGGGAGTGGGCCGTCCCACGTGGGTGACGGAGGCCGAATGGACGGCACGCGCCACCGGGACCTTCGTGTTGGTCACCGAACGCCTGCGCTTTGATAACCCCAATCGCCCCTTCGGCCTGGGCTGGTTCGTCCCGGTCCTGCATAAATACCGTAAGGCCTTGGGCGAGGTCCTGCTCGCGGCCTTCTTCTTTCAGTTGCTGGGCATCGGTCTGCCGCTTTTTATCCAGGTCATGATCGACCGGGTGTTCGTCTTTCAGAATCACGCGACTTTGCTTGTGGTCGCGGTCGGCATGCTGGTCGTGATCGTTTTCGAGGGGCTCTTTGGTATTGTCCAGAGCATCCTGTTGGCGCATGTCGGCAATCGCGTAGACACCACCCTGGGGAGCGCCATCTACCGTCATCTGGTACGCGTGCCCTTGCGGTACTTCGAGAACCGCCGGGTCGGGGACACCACCGCGCGCGTGCGCGAAGTGGAGCGTATCCGGCAGTTTCTGACCGGCCATGCGCTGCTCTCGGTGGTCGACGGCCTCTTCGTGTTTGTCTATGTGGGGATACTGCTGCTCTATAGCCTGCGCTTGACCGGCATCGTGCTGCTTGCGATGGCGGCGATCGCCGGGGTGACCGCGGCCTTTCGGGGGCCCTTGCGCCGGCGCATGGAGGCCTCGTTCGACGCCGATGCCCACAGCCAAGCCTTTCTGGTCGAATCCATCACCGGCATGGGGACTCTGAAGGCCATGGCCCTGGAGCCGCAGATGAGCCGCCGCTGGGATGGGCTCCTCGCTCACCAGGTGACGGCGAGCTACCAGGCCGACCGCCTCCAGGGCATCGCCGGTGGCATCAGTCGGGCTCTGCAGAACCTGACGACGCTTGCCATCTTGTGGGTGGGCGCGGGGCTCGTGTTGCACGGCGATCTTACGGTGGGCGCCTTGATCGCCTTTCAGATGCTGGCGCGCCGGGCGGTGAGCCCGGTGCTGCGGGTAAGCCTCCTCTGGCAGCACTTCCAGCAGGTGGGGGTCGGGGTGCAGCGCTTAGGGGATTTGATGAACGTCCCGGCAGAACCGGTGCTCGATCCGACCCGGTCGAGCCTCCCGGCCCTCCAGGGCGCCGTGCAATGCGAGGCTGTGACCTTTCGGTATCAACCGGAGGGGCCGCGGGTCCTAGATCAGGTGAGTTTGACGATTGCCCCGGGGACCGTGGTTGGTATCGTCGGCCGCAGTGGGTCGGGCAAGAGCACGCTCGCCAAGCTCCTGGCCCGCCTCTATACCCCGGAGAGTGGACGGATCCTCGTCGACGGTCAGGACTTGGCCCAAGTCGATCCCGGGTGGCTGCGCCGTCAGATCGCAGTCGTCCCCCAAGAGAGCTTTCTTTTTGGCGGGACGATCCGCGACAACATCGCGGTGCGTGCCCCGGGCCTGCCCATGGCGCGCATCATTGAGGCCGCGACCTTGGCCGGGGCGCACGACTTTATCGGGACCCTCCCGCAGGGTTACGACACCCCGGTCGGCGAGCGCGGGGCGGCCCTCTCGGGCGGCCAGCGCCAGCGCATCGCCATCGCCCGGGCCTTGGTCACCGATCCCCGTCTCCTGGTCCTCGACGAGGCGACCAGCGCCTTGGACTACGAGTCGGAGCGCATCATCCAGGACAACCTCCAGCGCATCTGCGCCGGCCGCACGGTGATCATCATCTCGCATCGGTTTTCGTTCCTGCGCGCCGCCGATCGCATCTATGTCCTGGATGGGGGGCGGCTCGTGGAAGAGGGTGGGCATCGCGATTTGGTCGACGCCCAAGGCCTTTATCACCATCTCTGTACGCAACAGGGCTTGGCGGCATGAGTGCGGTGCCGACACCGCCTGCTCAATCATCGGCCCCCACCGGGCCCCGATCTTCTTGGCGTCACCCGCGCGCGACATGGCGGGCCCGGACTCCCGCCCGCGTGCAGGCGCTGACCCAATCGTTCCAGCCGCAGGCGCTTGCGCTCCAGGAGACCGCGCCCGCGCTCTTTCTGCGCGGGCTTCTCTGGGTGCTCGTCGCCCTGGTGACGGCCCTCTTGGTCTGGGCCACGGTGAGCCGCATCCCGATCTTGACGAGCGCCCCCGGCAAGTTCACGGCCGGTCAGCATACCCAGATCGTGCAAACCCTCTATAGCGGCGCGGTGCAGCAAATCCTGGTTCATCCGGGGATGACCGTACGCCGCGGCCAGGCGCTGCTTCAATTGAATCCGCATGTCGATTATCAAAGCCTGCAAGACCATCTCCGGGCCTTGGCCTTGAACCGTGCCGAACGCGCACGCATCGAAGATGAGCTGAACGGGCACGCAGAAGTCTCCCGCAGTGCCTACGAGACGAAGAGCGCGGCACTCTTAGAGGCGACCCTCGCCCGCGCCGACCTCGCCCATGAGCAGGCGCGGCTCACCGCCGATCGTGCCGCCGTGCGCGAGGCCCGCGCCCAATGGCAGAGCGCCGAAGGCCGGGCGCAGACGGCTTGGGTCCGGGCGCGTCTCGACCATCATTTGGTCACCGAGGCAAGCCCCCTAGTGGCCGACGGCGCACTCTCGGGTGCCCATTATGCCCAACTCCTGGATCAGGCCCTGCGCGCCCAAGGCAAGGCCCGCCGCGCCAAGCGCCGTATCACCGCGCGCCTCCAGGCCTTGAAGGCGGCCGAGGCCAATCAAACGAAGGATCAGGCGAAATTCACAGACACCCTCCTACAGGATCTCGAACAGACACTCGGTGAGACCTATAGTCTGCGCCGCAAGGTGGTACATGCCCACCGCCATTACCGCTCCGACTGGCTGCGTGCGCCTTTGACGGGCACCCTCCAGAGCCTGAAGGTCGCGAGCATAGGCACCGTCGTCCAACCGGGCGAGACGCTCGCGACCATCGAACCGCCGACCAAAGCACTCACCGTGACGGCCGATGTCCCGAGCCGCGACATCGGCTTTATCCGTGTCGGCGACAAAACCGAGATCAAGGTCGCGAGTTACCCCTTCGAGCAATACGGCATGATCCCCGGGATCGTGACCTGGGTGAGTCCCACGGCCGCCACCACCGATACGGTCGCTGCACCCCCGGCCGGCGAGAATCCGCAGGCCACCAGCACCCCGGCCCCCACGACCCCTAGCAAATCTCGCTCTCACTCCGGATCGCTCGCCCCGCCTACCCTCTATTATCGTTTGCATGTCAAACCCTTGAAGACCGTGCTCTGGGTCCAGGGACGCAAACGGCGCATGCGCCCGGGGATGACGGTCACAGTCGACATCCATACCGGAGAGCGGCGCGTGATCGATTTCTTCTTAGATCCGATCACCAAGTATTTGCATAATGGGGTGGAGGAGCGCTAAGGCTATGACGCAAATAGATGATCCAAAAGCGATGGACTCCCTAAGGCAAAACATTGCCCCGCAGACTCGAAATTCCCGTCCCCTGTCCGAATACCAGGGAGAGACCTTGCCGTTTCCGCGATTCTGGGGCTTGAGTGACACGGCTTGTGCGCATTATCGTCGGTCGCACAGACGCGCTATGGCGGCTCTTGCTGGCGCAGTCGCACTCCTGGCGCTCACCGCCTTTCTGGCGCCACTGCATGGCTTTGCGCGATACCCGCTGTGGCGTCAGCTGATTCTGCGGGACCTGGGGTCGGTCTTTCCGGTAATACGCGTGGCCTATGCCGTTAGTCCGCTGCCGGGGTTGGCGGCCCTCTTATGGGCGGTGAATCTTCCTTTGCTCTTTACCGTGTTCCTGCCGGTGGGATGGCAGACGTTCCCTCGGAGATTGCGGGATTGTGACTATTCTCTGGTGCGGCTCGTCGTCTGGCGGACCCGACCTCTCTCCGGTACCAGTATGCGCCATACGATCCAGTTCATAGCTCTTATTGGTGTACTCGGCCTAGCTGTCGCCCTCAATGGCGACATCCGCGGCTACGAGCTTTGGGACCGTTACGGATCGGCGGCCCTGGTCCTAATCGCCCATCCGAAGACTTATGCGGCCGTGGGAGTCTTCAGCGGCTGGGACTATGTCAGCCAGCCTTTTTATTACCTCGCCAACCATTCCCGCGCTGGGCTTTTGGCGGCGTTTGTGTACAACGACGTGATGCTTGTAGGTTTCAGCGCCATGTTCGGTTTGTTCGCGACGATCCTTCGGCATTATCGCCATGTGCGGCGAACGACCAAATCTGACGAGGAGACTCTGAACGCCCTGTACGCCCGCTGGGGTGGGCGGGAAAAAGGTGTGAGGAAAAGGGGGTGATAGGTCGGGGACGGAAGACTTCGTAACAGACATACAAATCGCAACGGGTATCACAACCCAGGGAGGCAGTAATGACAACAGCAATCGTAGGTGTTCCAGTGGTTGGTACGACAAATCCGTCGACCGGGGACACGGTCTTCGAAACCCTGCAAACGGCCATTCAGAACACGATCAACGCGGGTATGAGCGCGGATGAGTTTTTCGCGAATCTGGCTGCAGGTGCCGGGGCCTATGTTGGGGAGGCGTTCGTCAGCCTTGCAGATGGCTTTCCGGAAGTAGCAGCCCCATTTGTTGCTGCGTACGGAGCCTTGGGGGGCGCTCCGGATTTTGCGCAGGGCACGCTGGGTGGGTTTGAGGAAGGTGCATTTGGTGTGGTGGGTGGGATTGGCGGTGGTCTGTTGGCCGATTTTGCTCTAGGGGAAGCAATCGATCCTTTCGGGGGCGGCTTTGTGACTGCCGTTGCTGGGGCTCTCCTGGGGCGTCCCTTTGGGTCAGCGGTCACACAATTCGGGGAGTCGTTGCCGTATTTTGGACCAACTCCTACGGCGTCCGGCTCGGCATCGGCCGGTTATACCAACCCGTTCCTTGGAGGATTCGGCGGCAGTTCTACGTCTGACATCCTTGCCAACAACAGTTATGGAGGTTCCTTTGGAAATAGTTTCATGTCCAGCGCCTTTGGGAACTCCAGTTATGGAGCCTCTTTTGGCAGCAGCTTTATCGCTAACGTCTTCGGCAACAACACGAGCTCCGGCGGTTTCGATAGCACCTTCACGTCCACAATCCTTAACAACACGAGCTCCGGCGGTTTCGGTAGCAGCTTCACGTCCACAATCCTTAACAACACGAGCTCCGGCGGTTTCGGTAGCAGTTTCACGTCCACAATCCTTAACAACACGAGCTCCGGCGGTTTCGGTAGCAGTTTCGGTTAGGCTGTTTCAGCTAGTGGGGCACGCACATAAGGAAAGCCGTGGATAGGGGCCAGGGACGGCCTGTTAT
>JAKAXM010000029.1 GCA_021816625.1 Pseudomonadota bacterium
CCCGTGGCCTACGAGGCCTTGCTGCGTGTCTCACGCCGCACGGGGGCGCCCGTATCACCGCTCGATGCCTTCCAGGCCGCGCGCGGCGACGCGGAGGCCGTACATCTGGACCGGCTGTGCCGCTTCCTGCATGTGCGCAACTACCTGCGCTTCCCCTTACGCTCCAATTGGCTGTTTTTGAACGTCGATACCCGCGCCATCGCGGCCCGTGCGGCGCATAGCCCCTTTATCGGACACCTCTTGGATTACTTTCAAATCCCGGGGCAGCAGATCGTAATCGAGGTTCTCGAGGGGGCGATAAGAGATCCTGAGCGCCTTACGGAAGCCGTCGAATATTTCCGGAGCCGCGGCTGCCTCACGGCGATCGACGATTTCGGCGCCGGCCATTCCAACTTCGACCGCCTCTACCGCCTAGGCCCCGACTTCGTGAAACTCGACCGCTCCCTCATTCGCCACGGCTGCCAAGACCGCAAGGCGGGCCGGCTCCTGTTCCATCTGGTCACGCTCTTGCATGAGATCGGGGCGCTTGTGATCATGGAAGGCGTGGAGACGGAAGATGAGGCGCTGCTCGCACTCGACTGCGGTGTCGACTTGATCCAAGGCTTCCTCTTCGGGCGGCCCGCGCCCACACCGTGCGAAGAACCGCCGCCTAGCCTCGCGGCGGTTGGCCTACGCTTTCGTGCCGCCCTCGCGCCCTCGCCCCCTCTGGCCGCCGCCCTCCATACCGCCTTGCGGGAGGCCCTGACCCGCCTCCCGGACTCCCCCCTCGCCGAAGTCGCGAGCGCCCTCTGTCGCACCGGCCCGCAGCAACGCATCTTGCGTTGCTACATCCTCGATAGTGAGGGCCGGCAGATCGAGCATCACGCCGGGGCCGCGCCCGTCCTGGGCCGGGACGGCCGTTATGCGCCGCTCGCTGACAACCAAGACACCCAGTGGTTCTGGCGTCCGTATTTCCGACGGGCCCTCGAAACCCCGGGACACCCCCAGATCACCCGTCCCTATATGTCCATGCCAGACGCGGCGCTGTGCGTAACCTGGGCGTGCACTTACTCCGCCTATGGGCAACTGCGGGTCTTTTGTTGTGATCTGGAACCGCCGGAATCGCCCCACCCCACACCTCCGGCGGGGCCGGCCTAGCCGTCGTAACCGTGCGGATTTTGCTGCTGCCACCGCCAGGCATCGGCGCACATGCGATCGAGATCCCGCAGGGCCCTAAAGCCAAGTAAGCGCTGGGCCGCCTGCGCATCGGCATAACAGGTCGCGATGTCGCCGGGCCGGCGCGGCTCGATCACATACGGGATCGGCCGGCCCGCGGCGCGCGCAAACGATGCGATCAGGTCCCGCACCGAGTAACCGCGCCCTGTGCCGAGATTAACGGTCAGCAAGCCCGCCTTCCCCACCAGATAGTCCAGGGCCTGCACGTGGCCCGCGGCCAAATCGACCACATGGATGTAATCGCGGACCCCGGTCCCATCCGGCGTCTCGTAATCGTCGCCAAAGACGCGGAGCTGGGGGCGACGGCCGACCGCCACTTGGCAGATATAGGGCATCAGATTGCTCGGGGTGCCGCGCGGGTCCTCCCCTATGAGGCCGCTTTCGTGGGCCCCGACGGGGTTGAAGTAGCGCAGACGCGCGATGCGCCACGTGGGATCGGCTGTGATTAGGTCGGCCAGGATGTCCTCGACGATAATCTTCGAGCGGCCATAGGGATTGGTGGCCGCGCGCGGGAAATCCTCCCGGATCGGTACCGATGCCGGGTCCCCATAGACCGTAGCGGACGACGAGAAGACGAATAGGCGGACCCCGGCGGCCGCCATCGCCTGGAGCAGCGTGAGCGTGCCCTGCACATTGTGTTCGTAATAAAGGAGCGGCCTTTCAACGGATTCACCGACCGCTTTCAGACCCGCAAAATGGATGACGGCGTCGAAGCCCTGGTGGGCAAATAGGGCATCGAGGGCGGCCCGATCGCGGACATCGCCTATCACCAAAAGCGGGCGTTCCCGCAGAATCATGGCCATTCGGTCCACGACGCGCGCGCTGCTATTGGAAAGGTTGTCCCACAATACGACCTCATGCCCCGCCTGCATGAGCAAGACGGCGGTATGCGAACCGATATAGCCCGTGCCGCCTGTCACCAATAGCTTCACACATCCCCCCTGGCTTTAAGACTCCGCCGCGCAGGGACTATGCTATCAAAGTCGGGGCGGCGCCAGGCGGCGTCCGGTACGGGCCGGCCCACACCGAAGGTTCGCGCGGGATGAGGAGGGGCGCCCGTCTGGCCCCGCGCCTCCCGGCCGGGTCTATCAGGGTCGGGCGGACCACCGCACCCGGCGGCCCTGTGATGACGGCCTGTCCGGATACGGCAGACGGGCGATAGGCCAGCCGGGACGCTGTCAGGGAAGACGAGGAGAGCCATGCGCGATAAGGGAACAAGGAACCCAGGACCGACCGCCACGATCGAGGGGGCACGGCGGCATGGACGGAGGCCAGACCATGCGCCGCCGTCGTGATGCCGCCATTCGCCACGTCCGGTACGAATTCACGACCTGCCGGGCGACCATGGCCGCCCGCTATCCCGGGACGCGGGAGTGGCGGCATCGCTTCTGGTTACGCACGGGGGTGACCGTGGGCGGGGAACTGGGTATGACGGTCTGCGGGGCCTTGGCCATCGGTTATCTCACGGGCGCCGCGCCGGTCGCATGGCGCCTGATCACAGATGGTCTCGTCTACCTGTTGCTCTCGGCACAGCTCGTCTGGGCCTTGCGTCAGGTCCAGGAGGAGATGCACAGCCTGCGCCGCGCCGTGGCCCGCTACACCGATCACAAGGCCTATGTCGACGCCCGGATCCTGGCCGATACCATAGCCGCCTTGGCCTTACAGTCGATACCCGCCCAGAAGCTCGCGGAGGCCGGAGTGGTGCCCTCTGCGGGCGCGACAGGACTTCGTGACCCGGCCGCGCCCCGGACCCCCCGCCGTTAAGCCGCGGGCCGGCGCGGCAACGGGATATAGCCCGGTAGCGCCTCTATCCTCTGAAACCAGGCCTGCACGGCCGGGTAATCGTCGAGACCCCGCCCGCTTTCCGGAAACAAGGCCGTGTAGGGATAACAGGCGATGTCGGCGATCGTGGCATGATCGCTGGCGAGCCAGGGGTGGCCTTTCAGGCGTCCCTCGAGCGTCGTAAGAGCGATCTCTGCCAAACGCCACGATTCCGCGAGACTCCCCGTCTGCCCGAGACTGCTCTTGGCGCCGATGGCAATCACCCGAGCCCGGGCCGTGCCGTATCGCCCCTCGTTTTGTTCGAGCGCGAGCCACTGCATGACGCCGGCCATGGCCAGGGGGTCGAGCGGAAGCCACCGTCCACCCCCATAGCGCTGCGCCAGGTAAACCAGGATCGCTGTCGAATCCCACACCGCCACGCCTTCGTCGGTCACAAGGACCGGGATCTGGCCACGCGGGTTGAGGCGCCGAAACTCGGGGCTGTGCTGCATGCCCGTATCGAGTGCCACCGGGACCCGTTCGTACGGCAGGCCCAGCAAGGCCAGCAACAGCCGGATCTTGTAACAGTTACCCGATCGTTCCAAATCATAGAGCTTCATCATATCGCCTCACTCGTCCCCGCGCTGTCCGCGTAGCATGCAACCGGCTTAAGGCCTGGCCTAAGCCCGATCAGCGCCCCGCGCCACCGGACGCGCCGGATCGCTCACCCAGGCACTCCACGAGCCTGGGTACAGGGGGGTGACCCCGTAACCGGCGATCGCCATGGCCAGGATATTGTGGCAGGCCGATACCCCAGACCCACAATAATGGATCACCTCGTGAGGTTCACGGTCCCCCAAAAGGGCCGCAAAGTCCTGGCGCAACTCCGCCGCGGGCCGGAAACCCCGATGGGCCGCCAGATTATCCTCGAACGGGCGATTACGGGCCCCGGGTATGTGGCCCGCGACCGGGTCGATGGGCTCGACCGTCCCCTGGTATCGCGCCGCGCCCCGGGCGTCCAATAGCAAACGGTGCTGCGGCCGATGCAACTCATCCCAGACCGCGCCGGTATCGAACCAGACCCCCTCATGCTCCGCCGGGGGCGGATAGGCGGGCGCGGCGGCGCACGGCACCGGGGGATCGGCCGTGAGCGCACGGCCCTCCGCCACCCATCCCGCGAGCCCCCGATCAAGCACCGCTACCGCCCGATGTCCCCAAAACCCCCGCAACAGCCACCACAAGCGGCTCGCGTACACGCCACTGCCGTCATCGTAGGCGATGACCTGACTGCGCGGTGTGATCCCGAGGGTGTGCAAGGTCTCTTGGAAGGCCGCACGCGACGGCAGGGGATGACGGCCCGATACGCCGTCCCGCGGCCCCGACAAATCCCGCTCTAGATGGGCGTAACGCGCACCCGGGATATGGCCCCGGGCATAGGCTGTCGCCCCATCCTCGGGGGCGCTTAGGCTAAACCGGCAATCCACGATCACCACGTCTGGGGCATCGCCGCACGCCGCCAAATCCGTGGCCGAGACGATCTCACTATAACAGGCCATCGATAGGGGGCCTCACTTACAACAGCGGATTGGCATCCGACGTCATCAAAAGGAGGCGGACCTCCTCGAGTCCTTGGGCCAGAAGCGCGAGCGCCTGCGCGCGCTGGTCCTCGGCCACAGCCGGCTCGTGCATCAGCCGGTTACGGGCACCACTAATCGTAAACCCTTCGATGTAGAGAAGTGAACGGATCTCGCGAACGAGCAGGACGTCGTGGTGTTGATAGTATCGGCGATTGCCGCGGCGTTTCACGGACCGCAGCTTCGGGAACTCCTGCTCCCAGTACCGCAGCACGTGCGGTTTGACGCCGCACAGCTCGCTTACCTCACTGATCGTGAAATAGCGCTTCCCCGGGATCGGGGGCAGTTCGTTGTTATCCCCCGGATCGAGCATGATGGTCGACCTGCTCCTTTAGCTTGTGGCTCGCGCGGAACGTTACCACACGGCGCTCCGCTATCGGGATCTCCTCACCGGTCTTGGGATTGCGGCCCGGCCTACGGCCCTTCGCGCGAATACCGAAGTTCCCAAACCCCGACAATTTAACGGTCTCTCCCTGACCCAGCGCCTCGCATATCTTCTCGAAGAACAGCTCGACAAAATCCTTGGCCTCGCGCTTATTCAGCCCAAGCTGTACGAACAGGGCCTCGGCGAGGTCTGCCTTTGTGAGTGCCATGGCTCCTTCCCTTGATGTCACCGCTTCTCGTTATTGTCGGAGTCGCGCTCCGTAGGCCGCTGACAGGGCGGCCACCGTGCGCGCCACCACTTCGTCAATAACCTCATCTGTAAGAGTGCGCGAGAAGTCCTGGAAGGTCAAGCCCATGGCCAGGCTTTTCTTTCCAAAATCAAGACCTTCGCCCTGATAAACATCAAAGAGAACCAGGTCTTGCAAAAGCGTGCCGGCGCTCCGACGAGCGGTCTCCAGGACCGCCCCGGCGGCGACCGTGGCGGGCACGACGAGCGCCAGATCGCGACGCACGGCGGGGAAGCGGGGAGGCTCGGCGGCCGGCCGCGCCCGCGCCCCGGCGAAGGCCGCTGCCTGGACCTCAAAAACGAAGACCGGTTCGTCGAACCCGAGGCGGCGGCGCTCGGCAAGCGCCAGTGCGCCTAGGAATCCGATCCGCTCGCCATCGACCCAGACCGAGGCCCCGACCCCTTTCTGAAGAAAGGGCGCTTCCCAGGGACGGGTGTGCAATTCACGTCCCACGAGCGTGGCCAAGGCCTCGAGGTCACCCTTGACGTCGAAAAAATCCACCGACCGGCGATCACGGCCCCACTGCTCGGGCACGGTGGATCCGAGGGCCACGCCCGCGATACGCCGCTCCTCGTGCACCCTCCCGTCCTTTGGGCCGCACCCCTCGAAACAGACCCCGATCTCAAAGAGCCGTACCCGCGACTGCTGGCGCCGACGGTTGTGCAATGCCGCCGCCAATAAACCCGGGATCAGGCTCACGCGCAGCACCGACCAGGGCGCCGCCAAGGGGTTGCGCAGCCGCACGGCGGGCGCGTCCTGAAACGCGGCCTGTTCCGCGGGATCACCCAGGCTAAAACAGAGGGCCTCTTGATAATCCCGATCCACGAGGAAATCCGCAGCGCGCCGTAAGCCGGAGGGCGGGCGGGGCGCGGCCGTGAGACTCGGCGCGAGCCCCACGGCCGGTATCTCGTCGTAGCCCCAAAGCCGCGCAAGCTCCTCGACGAGATCGATCTCCTCGCGCACATCGAAACGGAAACTGGGCGGTGTCACCATAAGATCGCCGTGCGAGGCCGCGACCGTCATCCCCAAGGCCTTCAGAAAACGGGCGGCCTGGGCGCGCGGGATGCTGACCCCCAACAATCGCCGGACATGGTCGAGACGCAACCGGATCGCCGGGAGGGTTGGCCACAACGCCGGTACGCTGTGTTCAGCGGCCGGACTTGCATCACCCCCGCCCAGCTTTTGGATGAGGGCCGTGGCCCGCTCGAGCGCGAGCCCCGCGAGTGCCGGATCGACGCCCCGCTCAAACCGCAAGGCGGCATCGGTCGGCAGACCCAGGCGCCGCGCCGTCTGGGACAACCCGGCGGGCGCGAAGTAGGCGGCCTCCAACAACAGGCTCTGCGTGTGCGCATGGACCGCGGCCCGTGCCCCTCCCATAACCCCGGCGATGGCCAGAGGCCCCTCGTCATCGGCGATCACGAGGTCTGCGGCCGTGAGTTGGCGGGTGCTACCGTCTAACAAGGTGATCGGCTCGCCGTCGGCCGCAAGCCTTACCACGAGCTCGCCGCGTACCAGGGCTGCGTCGAAGGCATGCAGCGGTTGGCCGAGATCGAACATGATGTAGTTGCTGACATCCACTGCCAGATGGCGGGCCGTCACGCCACACAGCCGGAGACGCTCGACGAGCCAAGCCGGGCTCTGGGCGTTGGTTCGGATGCCGCTTATGGTGCGCGCGCAATAACGGGGACAGCGCGCGGGCTCGCGCACGGTCACGCGCGGCGTCACCCCACGGGTCTTCAGGGCGCGGGGGCGGGGCGGCCGGAACCGCCCACCGCACAGGGCGGCGAGTTCGCGCGCCATGCCCTTGACGCTGAGACAGTCACCGCGGTTGGGGGTAACAGCGACATCGAGATAGGGCTCCGTCAGACCCAAATAGGCGGCCAGCGGCCGCCCGGGCTTAACGTCCGCGGGCAGCTCCCAGAGCCCCTCGGTCGCACCGAGCCCCAGTTCCGCGCCGGAGCAAAGCATGCCCTGGGAGCGCACGCCACGCAGCTCCGCGACCTCGATCACGCGACCGCCCGCGACCGCCCCGGGCAAGGCCAGCGGCACGGCGATGCCGGCCCGCGCATTGGGCGCCCCGCATACCACGATACGCGGCTCTGCCTCCCCGCAATCGACCTCGCAAACCCGCAGGCGTTCGGCGTTCGGGTGCGGACGCACGCCTACGATGCGCGCGACCACTACCTCTGCCAGTGGCGGCCCCACTGTCCCCGCGCCCTCCACCTCAAAACCGCCCCGCGTCAAAAGCCCGGCAAAATCCTCAAACGGGGTCGTCGTATCGAGCCAGTCGGCCAGCCATCCTTTTGCTATACGCACAGGCTCACCGGATACTGCTCAAAAAGCGCACATCGTTTTCATAGAACAGCCGAACGTCGGCCACCCCTTCTTTCAACATCAAGAGCCGCTCGACCCCCATGCCGAAGGCAAACCCGCTATAGCGCTCGGGATCGATGTCGACCCGCGTCAACACCGCTGGATGCACAAGCCCACAGCCAAGTACCTCCACATACCCGGTACCCTTACAGACGCGACAGCCCACCCCCTGACACAGCAGACAGCCGATGTCCACCTCTGCCGAAGGCTCCGTAAACGGGAAGTACGACGGCCGCAGCCGCACCGCCAAGCGGCGCCCGAAGAACGCCTCCAGGAAGGCCGTGAGCGTCGCCTTGAGATGCCCCATATGCACCTCCTCGCCGACCACCAAGCCTTCCACTTGGTGAAAGACCGGGCTATGCGTAGGGTCCGGGGCGTCGGAGCGATAGACTCGGCCTGGGGCTATGATCTGAAACGGCGGCCGGTGCTGCTCCATGAACCGGATCTGGACCGTCGACGTATGGGTCCGCAGTAAGCCGCCCGTTTCCAGGTAAAAGGTGTCGTGCATGGCGCGCGCCGGGTGGTGCGCGGGGATGTTCAAGGCCTCGAAATTGTGGAACTCGTCTTCCACCTCGGGGCCATCGGCGAGCAAAAAGCCAAGACCGGTAAAGATGTCCTCGATACGCCGTAACGCGACGCTCAAGGGGTGCAGGGCCGCCACGCCCGCCCCACGCCCGGGCAAGGTCACATCCACCGCCTCGGCCGCGGCGCGCGCCTCTTCCTCAGCCAAAGCGAGCGCCGCACGCCGCAGGGCCTGGGCATCCTCGAGCCGCTTTTTGACCTGGTTTACGAGTTGACCGGCGCGCGGACGCTCATCGGTTCCGAGCGTCCCGATCCGTTTCAATTGCTCCGTGAGGATGCCGTTCTTACCGAGAAATCGGACGCGCCACGCCTCAAGGGCCGCGACGCTCGCCGCCGCCGCCAACTCCGACGCGGCCTCGCGCTCGAGCCGCTCGATCCCCTCTACGAACGGCTCTACCATACCGGCCCGCCTTAGGCGACAGACAAGTTGGCCTTGGCCTTCTCAGCCAGCGCCGCGAACGCCGCCTTGTCAGCGACAGCGATGTCGGCGAGCACCTTGCGATCGATGACGACCGAGGCCTTGCGCAGCCCATCCATCAGGCGGCTGTAGCTCAGGCCGCACTCACGCGCCGCCGCGTTGATGCGGACGATCCAAAGGGCCCGGAACTGACGCTTGCGATCGCGCCTATCCCGGTAGGCGTACTGTCCGGCCTTAGCGACGGCCTGCTTGGCAACCCGAAAGACGTTCTTGCGAGCACCGCGATAACCCTTGGCAAGCGCGGTTACCTTTTTGTGGCGGGCCCGGGCCGTAACTCCGCGTTTTACACGTGGCATGGTTTAGCCCCCTTATGCGTAGGGCAACATGCGCGCGACACCGGCCACATCCGAAGGATGGACCAGGCGATCAGCCCGCAGATGGCGTTTACGTTTCGTGCTCTTGCTCGTCAAGATGTGACGCAGATGCGAATGGCGACACTTAAAGCCGCCAGCACCCTTCTTGAAGCGCTTCGCGGCTCCGCGATTTGATTTCAACTTTGGCATGATACCCTCTGCACTCTGTGCTCTTGTCATAGTCCCGCTCAAGCAGCCACTCGGGCCTTTTTCCCGGCTTGAGTCGGTCTCTCGTACCACTACACCCTACCGCCCCCGCTACTTCTTGGGGTTTACAACCATCACCATCTGACGCCCTTCGAGCCGTGGCCGCTGTTCGACGGTACCGTACTCCGACAGGTCGCCTTCAACCCGTTTCAATAACTCCATCCCCAGATCCTGATGGGCCATCTCGCGCCCCCGGAATCTCAGAGTGATCTTAGCCTTATCACCATTCTCCAAAAAGCGGATCAGATTCCGGACCTTGACCTCGTAGTCCCCCACGTCGGTGCCGGGGCGGAACTTCACCTCCTTCACCTGAATCTGCTTCTGCTTCTTCTTGGCGACGTGACGCCGCTTGCTCTCCTCGTACTGAAACTTCCCGTAATCCATGATCCGGCATACGGGAGGCGACACATTTGGCGAGATCTCGACCAGATCCAGGCCTGCCTGCTCTGCGCTTTTCAGCGCATCCGCACTCGACACGATTCCGACCTGCGATCCATCGGCGCCTATCAATCTTACCCGCGGGGCTGTTATCTGCCCATTGAGCCGCGTCTCACGTTCCGAAGCGATAATCTACTCCTCCACACGTCCAGGACCGACCAACCCCGCGCCCACTTGCGCGGTGAGGGCCTCCAACCGCATTCCGCCGAGATCCGCTCCTTCGCGGGTTCTCACCGAAACAGTCCCCTGCTCGGCTTCGCGGTCACCCACGACGAGCAAATACGGGACCTTCTGCATAGTATGCTCGCGGATTTTAAAACCTATCTTCTCGTTTCTCAAGTCCGATTCGGCCCGCCAGCCCGCGGCGCGCAATTCCTGCTCCACGCGCCGGACGACATCGGCATGACGTTCCGAGATGGGCAGGACCACGGCCTGGACCGGGGCCAACCAAAGCGGCAGGGCCCCGGCGTGCTCCTCGATCAGGATGCCGATGAAACGCTCCAGGGACCCCAGGATCGCCCGGTGGAGCATCACCGGCACCGCCTTCTGGCCATCGGGCCCAACATAGGTTGCGCCCAGGCGCTTGGGCATGGCGAAATCCACCTGTATCGTTCCGCACTGCCAGACGCGACCCAGACTGTCCTTCAATGAAAATTCGATCTTCGGTCCATAAAAGGCCCCTTCGCCCGGCTGCAGCTCGAAGCTAAGCCTCTTGGTCACCAGCGCCTGCTCGAGGGCGGCCTCGGCCTTATCCCACAGCGCCTCGTCACCGACCCGCTGCGCGGGGCGGGTCGATAGCTTGACCAGGACCTCCCGAAACCCGAAGTCCGCGTAAACCCTATACAGGAGATCAATAAAGGCGCTCACCTCCGCCTGAATATCGGTCTCCGCACAAAAGATATGGGCGTCATCCTGCACGAAATTGCGTAGCCGCAACAAGCCGTGGAGCGTACCCGAGGGCTCATTGCGATGACAGGATCCAAATTCCGCGAGCCGCAAGGGCAGGTCTCGGTAACTGCGGACGCCCTGATTGAAGATCTGCACATGCCCCGGGCAGTTCATCGGCTTTACGGCATATTCGCGCTTCTCAGACGAGGTCGTGAACATCCCGTCGGCAAACTTGTCCCAGTGCCCGGAGCGCTCCCACAGACTCTTGTCCATGATGAGCGGCGTCCGGACCTCCTGATAGCCATGGGCCCGCAAGAGCCGCCTGATGTACTGCTCGACCGCCTGGTAGATGCGCAGGCCGCGGTCGTGCCAGAAGATCATCCCCGGGGCCTCTTCCTGGACATGGAATAGGTCAAGCGCCCGCCCTAAACGCCGGTGATCGCGACGCTCCGCCTCTTCGAGGCGGCGCAGATACTCATCTAGTCCCTCGCGGCTCCCAAAGGCGGTCCCATAGATCCGCTGCAACATCGGGTTGCGCGGGTCGCCGCGCCAAAAGGCGCCGGCCACGGTCATGAGCTTGAAGTGCTTGAGCCGCCCGGTGGCCGGCACATGCGGTCCCCGGCAGAGATCCACGAAATCCCCTTGCCGGTAGAGCGATATGACCTCCCCTTCCGGCAGGCTGCGTATGATCTCGGTCTTGTAGGCCTCGCCGATCCCTTCGAAATAGGCCACCGCCTGATCGCGGGCGACGACCTCCCGGGCTACCGGGAGGTCCTGCCGCGCAATCTCGCGCATCCGGTCCTCGATGCGCTTCAAATCATCCGGACCAAAGCCTGGGTCATAGGCAAAATCGTAATAGAAGCGATCCCCCACCACCGGGCCGATCGTGACCTGTGCACTCGGATAGAGCTCCTTGACGGCGTGCGCGAGGAGGTGCGCCGTCGAGTGCCGCAAGACCTCGAGTCCCTCGGCATCCCGATCAGTGACGATCGCCACCCGCGCGTCGCGGTCCACACGAAACGATGTGTCCACGAGCCGGTCGTCGACACGGCCGGCAAGCGCCGCGCGGGCGAGACCCGTCCCTATGTCAGCCGCCACCTGGGCCACCGTCACGGGGTGATCGTATGTGCGCTGACTTCCGTCAGGCAGGGTGATGACAGGCATGGGCTTGTGCGGGTTCTCGCTCGCCGGCGGCGACGGCCGGTTCAAAAAGTGGTAGGCGCGAGTGGGATCGAACCACCGACCACTACCATGTCAAGGTAGTGCTCTACCACTGAGCTACGCGCCTTCGGGCTGCGAACCTTACCATAGACGAACGGCGGCAAACAACCGGGCCGGACCGGGATTTGCTTACGTCTGCGCCAAGCGTTCCGGCGACCCGGGCTTCAAGGCGCTGCGCCGGAGCGCCTGGATGCGGTCACGGAGCTTCGCGGCCTGCTCGAACTCCATGCCTTTGGCATGCCGATACATCTCCTTTTCCAGTTTCTTCAAGAGCTTACCGAGCGCCTCGGGGGACAATGGGCCGACCTCTTCCTCACGCCCGCGAGCCATGCCCGGGGCCACCCGGCCCGGCACCCCGTCGATCAACTCCTTCACCGCCTTGACGACCCCAAGCGGGGTAATCCCATGCTCGGCGTTGAAACGCAGTTGTTTTTCGCGACGCCGATCGGTTTCCTCGAGGGCCGCCCGCATGGAATCCGTCACGCGGTCGGCATAGAGGATGGCGCGCCCATGGAGGTTACGGGCCGCCCGCCCGATGGTTTGGATCAGCGAGCGCGTGGAGCGCAGAAACCCCTCCTTGTCGGCATCGAGTATCGCGACAAGCGACACCTCCGGGATATCGAGCCCTTCGCGCAAGAGATTGATGCCCACTAGGACATCGAAGGCCCCGGCCCGCAGATCCCGGATGATCTCGACGCGCTCCACGGTATCGATATCCGAATGGAGGTAGCGCACGCGCACGCCATGCTCATGAAAATACTCCGTCAGATCCTCGGCCATGCGCTTGGTGAGCGTGGTGACCAGGACCCGTTCGTCACGCTCGTGGCGGATCCGGACCTCGGCCAGGAGATCATCCACCTGGCGGCCCACCGGGCGGATCTCGACCTCGGGATCGACAAGTCCCGTGGGCCGCACGACTTGCTCGACGACCGTCGCCGCCCGCGCCGCCTCGTAAGGGCCGGGCGTTGCCGACACGAAGATCGTCTGCGGCATCATGGCCTCGAATTCCTCGAGTCTCAGCGGCCGATTATCAAGGGCCGATGGGAGCCGGAAACCGTATTCCACGAGCGTCTCCTTGCGTGAACGGTCACCGCGATACATGCCACCCAATTGCGGCATGGTGACATGGCTCTCATCGACGATCAAAAGCGCATTCTTGGGCAGATAATCGATGAGCGTCGGTGGCGGCTCGCCGGGCTTGCGCCCAGAGAGGTAGCGGGAATAATTCTCGATCCCCGAGCAATAACCAAGCTCTTTCATCATCTCCAGGTCAAAACGGGTGCGTTCCGCCAACCGCTGGGCCTCGACAAGCTTGCCGGCGTCATTGAGCTCCGCCAGACGCAACCGCAACTCCTCCCGGATGAGGTCGACTGCGCCGGAGATTGTGTCACGCGGGGTCACATAATGGGATTTGGGATAGATGGTGGCGCGCCCCAGCCGGTTTACCACATCCCCAGTCAACGGATCGAACTCCGTGAGGTCTTCGATCAGATCATCGAACAAGCTCACCCGGACGGCGAGCTTCTCGGACTCGGCTGGGAATATATCGATGACGTCCCCATGGACCCGGAACGTACCGCGCCTGAGCTCCATGTCGTTGCGGGTATATTGCATCTCGGACAGACGCTTTAGGATCGCCCGCTGATCGAACTCGCCCCCCTTCTTCAAATGCAGGATCATGGCGTGATAGGCCCCGGGATCCCCTAGACCGTAGATAGCCGATACGGTGCCCACGATGATCGCGTCGGGCCGCTCGAGGAGCGCCTTGGTTGCCGACAGCCGCATCTGCTCGATATGCTCATTGATAGCGGCGTCCTTTTCGATGAAGGTATCGGAGGCCGGGACGTAGGCCTCAGGCTGGTAGTAGTCGTAGTACGATACGAAATACTCGACGGCATTGTCGGGGAAAAAGTCGCGCATCTCCGAGTAGAGCTGGGCCGCGAGCGTCTTATTGGGGGCCAGAATCAGGGCCGGGCGCTGCAGCTCGGCAATCACGTTCGCGACCGTAAAGGTCTTGCCCGACCCCGTTACGCCCAGGAGGGTTTGAAAGGCCAGCCCGGCCCGCAACCCCTCCACGAGGGCCTTGATGGCCTCTGGCTGATCGCCGGCCGGCCCGTAGGGGCTTGCGATCTCAAATCGCTCTGCGTGCCGCTTTGGTTGCATCGCCATCCAATGTAAGATACCGCCGACTAAACGCCCGAGAAAGGTCCTCGCTTGTTCAAACTGACACTCTCGGCCCGTGTGGGCCGAATCAAGCCTTCGTCAACGCTTGCCGTCAGCGCCCGTGCCAAGGCCTTGAAGGCCGAAGGGCGCGACATCCTGGATCTCGGTGTCGGCGAACCGGATTTCGACACGCCCGAGGCCATAAAGGACGCCGCGATCGGCGCCATCCGGAACGGATTTACCAAGTATACCGCGACTGACGGCATTGCGAGCCTTAAAGAGGCCGTATGCGAAAAGTTCGCCCGCGAGAACGGCCTCGATTTTACCACGTCCCAGATCCTCGTGTCCGTGGGCGGCAAGCAGAGCTTCTACAATCTCGCCCAGGCGCTCCTTGATACCGGTGACGAGGTCGTCATTCCGGCGCCCTACTGGGTTTCCTACGTCGACATAGCGCTCATGGCGGACGCGACCCCCGTCATCATACCGACGACCATCGAGCAGAATTTCAAGGTAAGCCCCGAGGCCCTCGACGCCGCGCTGGCCTTTAAGACGAAGCTCTTCGTCTTAAACAGCCCCTCGAACCCCACGGGGGCGAGTTATACCCGCGCCGAACTCGCGGCCTTGGGCGATGTATTGCGTCGCTACCCGCAGGTGCTCATCGCAAGCGATGACATGTATGAACACATCGCCTGGGGGGACGAACCCTTCACCAATATCGTCAATGTCTGCCCCGATCTTGCCGACCGCACCATCGTTCTAAACGGTGTCTCCAAGGCATACGCCATGACCGGCTGGCGGATCGGCTATGCGGCCGGCCCCGCCGCACTGATCAACGCCATGACCAAGGTCCAGTCGCAAAGCACGTCGAACCCGACGTCGATCGCCCAGGTAGCGGCGGAGGCGGCGTTACGCAGCGGAACTACGTTCGTGACCCCAATGTGTCGCGCCTTCAAGGCCCGGCATGACTGGATGCACCAAGCCTTGACGAGCCTGCCAGGGGTCCGCTGCCGGGCCGGCGACGGTACGTTTTACCTGTTCCCGGAAATGAAGGGGGCGCTTAAGAATCTGGGGCTACCCGACGACCAGGTCCTGGCTGAACACCTGCTCGAGCAGACCGGCATAGCGGCCGTACCGGGATCGGCGTTTGGGGCCCCGGGTTATCTCCGGTTTTCCTATGCCGCAAGCGACCAGATCCTGGCGGAGGCGATCGCGCGGCTACGCCGGTTTCTCAGCGGGGAAGTGGGCGCGGGACTGCGATCGGGCATCCCCTGACGGGCCGGGGCGCGGATTAGTCCTTGACGGGAGGACCACACCTTCGTAGCATAGCGAGCCTTGCGTTCCCCGGTAGCTCAGTCGGTAGAGCAGGTGACTGTTAATCACCGGGTCGGAGGTTCAAGTCCTTCCCGGGGAGCCAATAAAAACAACGACTTACGATACAAAGCCCTCCCTATATTGTCATTGCGTCACAAAAATGCGTCACACTCATATTTTTTTGGGGGGGGGTGGTCTATGGCAATAATCCGCGCACGCTTTGACCGATCTGGAGAATCCGCTGGCTGGCAAGCGATCATTCGCCGTAAAGGCCAGTCCCGCGTAAAAAGGCGACCTGCCAGCGCCGAGAAGCGAACCGCGTGCGGTTCCTACAAAAGCACCTCCCCTTCCGTTTCGCCCCGCTGGCCGCGGTCAACGGGAAGGATATTATGACCTTCATCCGTCAGGGCGAGAGGGAGGGCTTGAGTGCCAATACCATCCGACTGGATCTTGCCTTACTCTCTCACCTGTTTAATGTCGCCCGTACCGCCTGGGGCATGGAGTCTCTGGGCAACCCCGTCGAGCTCGTGAAGGGTCAACGCCCCAAAAACTCCCACAAGGCCGTGACCGTCGCTTCGTAGGTGATGAGCAAGCCCGCCTGCTGGCCGCTGCGGATGTCTACGGTGGCGATATAGGTGCCATGATCACCGTCGCCATCGAAGCCGTGATGCGTCGATCCGAGATCGCCGCTATGAAATGGGAACATATCGACTGGGAAACGCGGACGCTCCTGATTCCGGAGACCAAGAACGGCACGCCCCATGAGAAGGGGCTGAACCCTATGGAGGTGGCCGCTATTACCCTAGATTCGGCAGTCGGTGCAGGAAATGTGCCCTAACTCACAGGTTTCTAAAGGATTTCAACGGTCCTGTCGTTCACCAAATGGGTGAACGCATGTTGTGGCACACAGCCTTATGAATCAAGCCATCCTCGGGTAGCAGCCCATTCAACTGCCGAATTTAGGATTACGGGCCACAAGCCCTTACAGATGCTGAAGCGGTATACGCACTTGTGGGCGGAAGATCTGGTGGAGATGTTGGGGTAGGCGGTTGCATTACCACCACATAGGCCACTGGTAGGTGATCACCAAGATCCGCGTCTTTCTGGCACAGAGACGCGGATTGACCTGAACGGTGACACACCCTGGCGCGCCCTCTGGTCCCAGCTTCTGCCTTAATGGGTCTGCCCCCTGGCGAACCCGTATCTCCCTGTCGATCGTAGGTTGGACCGAAAGCGGGCGCAAAAGCAGGGCTGATAACATATTGTGCTTTCCCGCTCGCCAATAGCTGGTTATGTGTTCCGTTTAGAACGTTCATATTGTAGTGGAATGAGTCAATATAGCGAAAACTATTATCTGTCCGGATAATCCCAATAAACCCAAACCAAAGTAATATCTTGACGATAGGGTCGTTGTGATCGGGCGCGATTCCGTGCGATGATAGAGCGTCAAGCAGTTGCTCTCGAGACAATATTATCGTTGCGCCGATAAATGCAAAACGATATAGTCATTGACACCAGCCGTCGCCTTGATAATGATCAAGGTAACGTGATGAAGACCATCGCTGAACGGCGAGCCCTGCGCAAAGAACGGGACGGCATCCTTGGAATTGTTTAAATCGATAACACGGTGACATCTTTGCCGGCAGTACCGAGCTCCAGCGCTTCTCACACATCGCTCACAGTGGTCGGCCTCACTGCAGGCCTATAGGATGAGCTGCTTACTATCGCACCCGTATCAACCGACGCCCACTCAATTTAAAGTGGTCCAACACGCGTTTTTATGGGCCTCGTGTATTGACACGGACTCAATGATGTTGGCTTGGTTAACAACGCAAGCATACGTACACCCAGAGCGATACCTATAATTATAGACGGTGATATGGCTGGTGCCTTGACGTTTGATAAGATAATGGGCTCCGCAGAAATACGTTGGGAACGATTTCCCTATGGCATAATGGAGGTCATAGACAAACGCTCGGTGTCTATTGCCCCAATTGGCAGTGAACAAGTTATCGCAGCCTTCGGGCCCGCAACAACCGCTTAACGCCAAGATCAATATCAAGCCGAAACCAGCGCCAAACGCACGCGTACCCGCAATGCCCTCAAATTTAGAGATATTCATGGCCTCCTCCAGGGGAGTTTTCTCGTGCCGTCAAGCGCCGTGCTCACCCCGGCGTTCACTACAGCCCGCCCCCATCGAGAGGCCACTGTCTCGGTCAGGCAAAGCCTAACCGAGATCACCCAAGCTACCCTTACGTATAAGGGTTGATGGCGCACTGATTGTTCGTGCCTTCGTAACGCCAGCTCACAATAATTTTTGTCTGGGGATTATAGGTGTAGAAGATCTTGCATTGGCGGTTGGCGAGACCCCACATGAACTCAACAAATCCACCTTCGAGAATGATCTTTTTTGTGTTATAAAATGCCCTCTTACCAGCGTCTTCTATAAATTCATTCAATGGTTTCCCTACATACCATCCATAGCTTTCTACAAAGGCTTGGTGTGGGGTGGCGGATATCATCAGAACACAGCCACTCAATAACAGGGGTAAGCAGAGCGCGGCGAGAATCCCAAAGACCCCTTTCCTGTTAGAGCTCATGGCTGTCCCCCTGACCATTTCATCGCCGTTATCCAATTGATATTATTATTGCCGAGCGCGGCCGGTATGGCGAAGAGGGCCGCCGGAGACATCATGAGGGGGTTGGTCCAAGCATCGAATGGCAGCCATTTGGCATTAAAAATGAAATCATGCACACCGGCGGTGGCATTGATAAAGGGCACGTGATTCAGAATATTGCTCAAGGGTGAGCCCTGGGCGAAGAACAAGCCGACAACGGAGATCGTGCCGTCAAGCGCCGTGCTCACCCCGGCGTTCACTACAGCCCGCCCCCATCGAGAGGCCACTGTCTCGGTCAGGCAAAGCCTAACCGAGATCGCCAAAGAGACCGTTACGTATACGGGTTGATGGCGCACTGATTGTTCGTGCCTTCGTAACGCCAGCTCACAATAATTTTTGTCTGGGGATTATAGGTGTAGAAGATCTTGCATTGGCGGTTGGCGAGCGGGTTGGCGATCTCGATTTCTATGTTGCCATGTGCTGTGCGCTTTGAGGACACGTTAAAGCCATATTTTGGAGGGAACCCATCATCAATCCACGCAATATGTTTTCCCACAAACCATCCGTACTTACCTACAAATGCCTGGTGTGGGGTGGCGGATGTCATCAGAACACAAGCACTCAATAACAGGGGTAAGCAGAGTACTGCGATCATCCCAAAGACCCCTTTCCTGTTAGAGCTCATGGCTGTCCTCCTGACCATTTCATCACCGTTATCCAGTTGATATTATTGTTGCCGAGTGCAGCCGGTATGGCGAAGAGGGCCGCCGGAGGCATCATGAGGGGGTTGGTCCAAGCATCGAATGGCAGCCATTTTGCGTTAAAAATGAAATCATGCACACCGGCGGTGGCATTGATAAAGGGCACGTGATTCAGAGTATCGCTCAAGGGTGAGCCCTGGGCAAAGAACGAGCCCGGATCGGCACTATCGTTCAAACCGATCACGTTGTCACCCCGTGAGCCCGGTGGCTGCTGGCCGTTGGGCTGAGGAAGATAGAACGGATAATTTTTACTCGGTGGCGGCGTTTTCCCCGGCCCTGCGTTCGCGTTATAGCCAATGACGGAGTGATAGGTCCACGCGGCGGCGTTGGTCAGGGAGGCCGTCTCCGCCCCATTTTGACAACCGATGCCGCTGATGGCGCCGGCCGCACAGCCCGTGACGGTTTTTGTGGCCAGAGTCCCCACGCTGTAGCCGGCCAGCACCTGTCCCACACCGGCTGTGAGCATACTGGCTAGGATGTTGTGCACCGACTGGCGGCTGCCCAGATCCTGCAGGGTCTTACCAATATTGCCGCCATTGTCCGCCAAGCTCACGGCGGCTTCGCTCGCCAAACTGCTCATCCCGGCGGCCACAGCGCCCGAGAGCGCAGCGCCGGTGGTGGTCAGCACCGCGCCGGCCGCCACCCCACTGCCCGCGACACCAGCCCCGGCCACGGCCACTGTGCTGGCCCCCGCGGCCCCGGCAGTGGTTGTCATGCCGGCTCCGGCCGCCAGCGATGCGCTAAAACCCGAAGCGGCGCCGTAGGTGACTATGGCTACAACAATAGCAACGATGGCGGCGCCCGCTTTCGATAGACCCGCTTCATGGTAATTCCAGTGCTGGCTCGCGAGCTGCACTTGCTGCCAAGCGACATCGTGGCGCTGGATCAAGGGCGCTAGGTAGCCCAGACCTGGCTGACTCGCAAGCTGTTCGGCCTGCTGCTTCAGATTGACGGTGAGGGTGGGAATGGTGCTACCGCCCTGCGTGGCACCACTTGCCGCCGTCGGGAGATTAGTCGCCCCGACGGCGATGCCGCCCGTAGCTTTAAGCTGCACCGGGCCGCCCGGTTGGCTCGCCCCGGGCACCGTGATGGTGGTGTACTGCAAAGTCTGTTGGATCGTGCCCTGGCCGGACTTGGACTGCGTGAAGAGCGTGTTGCCGGAATGGCTACTGCTTTGACTGAGATCATTGATCGCGGCGTTCACGTGCAACTGCGCGGTGGGATCGACCGTCTGACCGTTGACGGTGCCGGCCTCAGCTAAGAGGCGGGTCCCCGTGAATTGGGCGGCCTGGAAGGTCATGTCGGCGCCCGACTGGAGGAGAAGGCTGCGGCCTGCGATGCGGGACGCCTGCGCCGTGGTCTGCGAGAACTGGCTCGTGCTGTGGCTCTTGCGACCAAAGACCCCGCCATTGTGATGCGAACTGCTGTTGGCCGTATCGCTCACGGCGGCGGCCTGGATCGTCATCGCCCCGCCGGCAGTAAGCGCCACTTGCCCGGTGCCCGGGGCCGTCCCGGTGCCGGTGAGGTCTGAGCCCGTGACGGTCAGATCATGACCGGCGGTCAGGGCCACGCTCTTTCCTGCAATCACGCTCGCCCGCTGGGTAGTACTCGTAGTGCTGGCCTGCGCGCTGTTCGTGCTGCTCCCAAAGAACCCGCTGCTCTGGCTGTGGCTTTGGTAGTTGGCGCTGTCGTTCAAGGCGAGTGTGTTGACGCTCAAATCGTGGGCGGCTTGCAGGGTCACAGCCCCGCTCTTTGCGGTCAGATCGGCGCCCGTGAGGGTAATATCTCCGGTTCCGGCCTGGCCATTCCCGATGGCCAGGAGACTCAGAGCCTGCCCGGCGCGGACAGCGGCCCCCGCAGCGCTTTGGGTGCTGCTGGTGTTATCGCCATAACCCCCATTCCCCACAAGCTGAGCGGTGGACGTGCGGCTGTTGACGCCAGAGGCGATAGTCACGTTCTGGCCGACAAGGGTGGCATTTCCGCCGGCGGCGACAGTGCTTGCGTTGATGGTGAGATCACCGCCCTGAGCCACGAGCGCGACGTTGCCGCCGGCTGTGAGGGTGGTGCCGTGCTCGGTGGTCGTGGTCGTCTGGAGGACGTTGTTGCGCGCCAGAATGAGGGGACCGCCGCTCGCGAACTGATACGTGGTGGTGGCAGCACCTAAGGAGAGGTTCCGGCCGGCCACGGCCGTGAGACCGCCGCTCGCGGCAATCGTGGCACCCTGTGCGATCAGGTCGCGGGCGGCCTGCAGGGTGATCGTGCCGCCCTGCACGGTGGCGATGTGACTTACGCTTGTGGTGCGGCCGGTGGCCCCGGTCGCGGCCGTGGTCTGAGTCGCGAGCAAAAGGTCACGCCCGGCGCTGAGGCTTGTGCTGGCAGAGCCTGCGATAAGACCAGAGAGGTCCTGTAAGTCTTGGCCAGCCGACAACCCCACCTGGTATCCGGCGATGGTCCCGGTGTTGGTGAGATCGTGACCGGCGTTGACCTGTATGTTTGTCCCGCCGATGGTGCCGCCATTGACCACATCCTGCGCGGTGGTGATCTGCACCGTGCCCCCGGCGATGAGCGCCCCGCCCGCGGTCAAGTCCTGGCCCTGCGGGTGCGCGAGATAGACCTGGGGTACCAAGACCTTCTCGGTACGGCCATCGGGCAGCCGCACGGTGTCTGTGGTCAACATCACCATGTCGGTCGTGACCAGCGCCATCTGCCGGGCCGAAAGCGACACGCCCGGGGCGATGCCATAGGCCTTGGCAAAGGCCACACCCGCCTGCATGAGGCCTAAGTATTCCGCCTGGGTGTTGGCATAGCCACTGAGCCGGACCTGGCCTGTGAGTGCCAGAATCTGGTGTCGCACTGACCTTGCCCCAGTTTCACAGACACCTTCCGTTCAGGGATAATTACCCTATCGGAGGTTCACATGAGTCGGAAACAGAAGCCACAGAATCACCAATAAGCCATCTATACGACGGAGTATCGCACCC